>NZ_JBITDP010000044.1:0-27172 GCF_044454405.1 Streptomyces sp. NPDC051555
CGATGCTGATGAGCCCCAAGGGGCCCATCGATGAGCCTCTTGGGGCTCAACCTGTCCCCCATACGGGACACCTTGACCCTAGCAGGGCCACCCGTGAACCTTGCGGAACGGCTGGGCCCGGCATGGGCTGGTGCGGTCGGGGCGTCCGCTTCGCGGCCACCTGAACAGACAGACATAGAGAAGATCAAGAAAGCCGCAGGTCAGCGCGATGCTGATGAGCCCCAAGGGGCCCATCGATGAGCCTCTTGGGGCTCAACCTGTCCCCCATACGGGACACCTTGACCCTAGCAGGGCCACCCGTCCCGTATGGGGGCAACATTGCGCACCTTGGATCGGCGTGTTCGGTGTCCCCTATGGGGGACACCGAGGTACTGTGGTGCGCAACGGGTCCCCTATGGGGGACACATGGGACGGGAGAGGGGTCCATGGCGCGCGCAGCTGTCAATCGACAGACAGGCGAGATTCCTGATGGTCCGGAGCACGAGGGGTACGAATGGTCTAGAAGCCGACGTCACACCAACGTCAACAAGGCGGTAGGTAAGGACGTTTGGCACAAGTCGTCGGGACTCAACACGAACGACCGAGACGTGCTGGGTTTCTACCTCTTCAACTCTCCCCCGGGGGGAGGGCCGGTGCGTAAATCGTTCCTGGACATCGCCGATATGCTGGGGATGAAACGCTCGACCCTGACACGGTGCGTCAACCGTTTGGAACTTGCGAAACTTCTCGTTGAGGCTGAGAGGGTCGGACGGGTCCGGTTCTTTCGGGTGAGCGCCAGGTTCAGCTTCGACGGAGGGTCGCAGCAACAGAGAGCTGCGGTGCGGAACTCACCCCATCCGATGATCCCTTTGCCCCCTGAGGAGCAGACGTGATGACGGCACAGGCTATGGAGCAGCCTTGGTTGAGCCCACGCGACCTCAACGACATGCTGATGCGTGCGGTTGATCTCCAGGGCGCAGACCTTCGAGTCCTGATGTACTACGCCACAGCGGTTCCGGCAGGTGAAGCGGTACCCCAGTCGGTGCGCGCCATTGGCGAGCGGCTGGGGCTTTCCTCTACCGCTAGCTCACGGTCAGTCAAGAAGTTGGTAGAAGCGCGCTGGCTGACGGTCGCCTACGCGGCGGTAGGGCTCAAGTTTTACCGACTTGGACCGATGGCCCGTGCTGCGGCTGCTGAGCCGTCAGACGAGCTCTCAGAGGGCGCGCTAGCCTCTGTTCACCACCTACCTATTCCCGAGCGTGAATAGGTAGTACCCCGGAGAAAGCAGGAGGGTCCCCCACTCGGTGGGGGACCCTCCTGCTTTCTCCGGGGTACTACTACTCGACTTCGGCGATGGTCAGAGTGACTCGGTGGTGAAGCGGCGCGCTGGTGACCGTCACGAAAGCCGTTTCGCCTGAACTGCGGTACGCGATGGCGACGATTCGGAATCCAGGAACGTCCTCTTGGAGCCCGAGTGCAGCCGCGGCGGCCCCGTCCATCGGCTCGGCCGTGATCGCGGCTTCTGTGTGCGCAACGTCCCAACCGAGCCACTCGGCCATGCGGACGCCCGCGGGCTTGTCGGCCGGGGCCGCTCCGACCGGGGCCAGCATGGGGGGGACCCCGTCGTACCCCTGGGGCCGCCTACCGGCGAGGTCGACCGTCATCACCGTGGTCTTGTGCTGGACGGGCGTTCCATCGATGGTCCGGAGTCGGGTGCGCTCCACTACCTCCGTCCCCGCTGGAATGCCCCATGCCTCCATCGACGCTGGCGCCGGGAACTGGCGGACGCTGGTGGTTTCCTCGTGGCCACTCGCTGTACCGGTGGCCGGCCTCCATGCGGTAGCTGCCGTCAGGTCCGGTGGCGTGAACGTACCGAGATGGGCATCGGCGGGGGGGCCAGCTGTGACGGTGGTGCCCCCCTTTCCTCGCACTGTCTTGACCATGCCCATGCCCGCAAGTGCGGCGTAGGCAGCGGCGGCGGTCTGCTGACTGGTCTCGTACTCCGCGGCCAGGTCGCGGATGTTCGGGAGACGGCTCCCGTAGGCGAACTCCCCACTCAGGATGCGCCTGCGGAGTGCTGCGGCGATCTGATTTGTATTCATTCGCTCCTCCTTGTGAGCCCAGTGTTCGACACCCATTCTAGCTAGTCAAGCATTGCCGCGTTTCATCTTGACATAAGGATCGGTGCCCCCTATTTTTGATCCCACGGCGTCAGAAGCCCCTGGTCACAGGGGCGTTGATGTCTAGCCCGGACGGCACCGCGTGATGGCGGCTGAATGGCAGTGCTCGGCATGTTTTGAGAACTCAATCGAGGACGTACCGCGCCCCGGACCGCAGCTCGGCTGTGTAGGGGAAGGGCGGGCGTCAGCACGAACACAGCACCACAGGCATCTGCGACAAGCCGCAGGCCCTGCCGCGCGAGCAGCCAGTACCTTGCGCCAATGCCGCCCTTGCGGGGCGGACGGGCGTCCAAATCGCGCGGTGAGACAAGGGCAGAGATCGCATCCGAGAGACCGACCCGTGACCAGGGGAGACGATATGACGGAGACCCCGCACAGCAACGCGGCAGCAGCAGAGGCGTACGAGACCCTGCGGCAGACCCTCATTGAGGTGGTGGCCGATCCGTTGGCGCCCGGCGCCGAGGAACGGCTGACGGCCGCGGCGTACGCGGCCAACGCCCTGATGTACCCGAGCAGCAACGGCAACTGACCCGTTGCCCGATCCGCCCGCGCTGCGGGCGGTGAGGGGAGCCGTCAGCTCCCGTCCACTGCGGCTCTGACCGGGGGTGCAACCCCGGTCAGAGCCTGGACGACACCCAACCTGAGCAGCAGGAAGGGCGGTCCCACATGGATCGTAGCGAGAGCATGATCACGGTCGGGCACGCGGTGCCCGGCATCGACGTGTCTGGCGGTGCGCGATGACGTACACCCACGACGAGGTGGCCGCGCGGATCGCCCGTGCGGACGCGGCGGTGAAGGCGGCCGAGGCCGCGCAGGAGGCGGTGGCGCGGATCCGGGAGCGGATCGCGGCGCAGCAGTCGGGGGGCGCCGAATGAGCGCGGAACCGACCGACTCGGATACCGACATGGAGGAGGCGCTGCGCCGGGTCCGGGAGGGGCGGTAGCGGTCAGCGTGGGCCCTGCGCAGTGCGCAGGGCCCACCAACGACCGTTACGCCCGCTGATCTACCGAGTGTCAAAGGGAGGAACCACCTATGTTCCGCATCGTCCGCAGCGTCGTGTACGCGGTGCTGCACACCGAGCTGGACCAGGCCCGCGCCGATCTGGACCAGGCCCACACCGACCTGGACCGGATCCGCGCGGACCTGGACCAGGCTTACACCGACCTGATCGAGGCCCGTAACGAGCAGATCCGTGCGCTGATCGACGCGGGAACCGCCAGCGACTCCGCGATCCGTGCCGAGGGTGCAGTCGAGACGCTCCGCGCGGCGCTCGGACGGGCCACCGCCGATACCGCCCGCGCCGAAGGGGAACTGCACGCGCTGCGCCCCGAGCTGCTGCTGGACACCGAGGATCGGGCCGCGCTGCGGAAGCTGGTCCACATCGCCCGCAAACAGACCGCGCGCGCGACTCGGGTCTACGCCCTCTTTCACCAGGGCGCCCTGCACAGTGTCCACGCCTCGGTGGAGGCCGCGGAATCGGCCGCCGAGGCCGAGGGCGCGCCCCCGGACGGGTGGACGGCCTACACCCCCGGCAGCGGGGTGCCGGGGGCCGCCGAGGTCGTCTGGCGGGTACAGCCGCTGCCGCTCGGCGGTGCCGCATGACGGCGCTGGAGGACGACGTCGAGAACGGGCGGGAGTTCGACATTCCGGCGGTCCGGACCTACGGCGCCGCGTACAGGATCGCCGTGCACACCGACTCCCGGGGCGCCGTGATGGTCGCCTACACCCGAGACGGGGAGTCGGGCGCGGTGACCCGCTCGGAGATCCGGCTGGACCCCGGGACCGTGGCCTACGTACTGCGCCGACTCGGCGCCCGAGAGGAGACACCCGCATGAGCACACAACCCCCGCCCCCGCCGCCGTCCGAGACGGAGACGGAGACCGAGCGGCGGGCCCGCGCATTGCGCGAGGCACTCGACCGCCAGGCAGCAGCAGACGCCCGGCACATCGCGGCCCGCCCCCGCGGAGAGTCCGGTGAGTAGCCCCCGTGAGCCGCTGGAGCTGGCCGCGGACGTGATCCGCGAGGCAGTGACCTGCGACCGGGGCGAGTGCACGCCTGATGATCACCACCGCTTCGTGACCGAGAACATGACGATCGCGATGGCGCGGAACCGGGGCGAGGACGACTGGTGAGGCGCCCGCGCCGGTACCGGGTCGCCCCGGCCGACGTCCCGACCGCGACGGTGACCCCGGTCCCCGGCCAACTGCCCCTGTGGCCGGGGACCGGGGACCGGGGTCACCGAGCACCTACACCAACGGCACCTACCAGGGAGGGAACAGCATGAAATCCCCGAACATCGAGCCGCGGACAGTCGTCCTCGGCATCCTCGGCGCGATCACGGCGGGCGTCGCCGCGCTGAGCATCAGCGTCAGCTACGGCATCCTCGTGCCCCACTTCGGCGCGTGGGCGACACCGACCGTGGTCACCCTGGACGCCCTGTGGGTGGTCCTCCAGGCCACGGAAATCGTGGCGGGGGCCGACCGGTCGCGGGCGCGCCGCGTACGGGCCGCGGGCGTCGTCCTCACCCTGGCGATCGCCGCGATTCCCACGGTGGAGCTGATCGAGACCCTGCACCGCGCGGGCGCGGAGCTGGACCTGGCCGTGGTCCTCACCCCCGCGGCGATCGGCGCCACGAAACTCGCGTGGTGGGTGGTGCTGCCGTCGCTCGGGCGCCGGACGTCGGCTCGCACGCGCCAGACGATCGCCGCTCGGCGCCAAACGGTCGCTGATCGGCTGGAGCAGATGCAGGCCGACGCGGCCGACCGGATCGAGCTGTACCGGGTCGGGGCCGACCTCAACCGGCGCGTGGCCGAGGCCGAGGCGGACTACCGGCGCGGCGTGCTGACCGCGCAGCAGACCACGGTGGAGCAGCTGCACACGCAGGCAGAGGCCACCGCACAGACGCTCGCGGACATGCCCCTGCCGCCGCTGGCCACGGACATCGTCATGCCAGCGCTGGACGGGTGGACACCGAGCGCTCCGGCCCTGCCCGTCGCACCCGTCACGCCCGCCGTCACACCCGTCACGCCCCTCGTCACGCAGGTCAGCGCGCTGCCCACGCCCGCGCCCGTCACGCCCGTCGCGTCTCTGACGCTGCCGGAACTGGCCGCCGTGGCGGGTGTGACGGTCCCCGTTGAGGACGTGCCGCTGACGGATGCGCAGTTGCTCGTGGTGCTGCGGCACCTGCGGTACCGGACGGATCCGCCCAGCTCCTACCGCGCGGCCAGCTCCGCCTTCTGGCGGCTCGGGTACCAGGGCAGTGCGCGGCGTGTCCGCAAGGGGTGGGCGGCGTTGGTCGAGCTGGACCCCGGCCACAGCAGCGACGCGGACGACGTCGACACGGAGGAGAGCAGCGAGGACGAGGGTCTCGTCACGTACCCGGGCGACGACGGTTGGCCCCCTGCCTGACCCTGATCCGGCACACACCGATGCGGCCCAACCCCCGCGAGTGAATGGGGGGTTGGACCGTGTCGCGACTGCCGGAACGCAATTGCAGTCGACCGGCCAGACACGGCGAGCCATTCGCGGCGAGCGAATTGCACCGGAGGTGCATCCGCAGACCCGCTGTGCAGACCCGATACAGGCCAGTAATTCATGCGTAGCGAATGCAAGTTGGCGCTACTATCAGTGATCCAAAAACCAAAAGAAAGGGGGCGATATGGCTAAAAAATCACAGAATGACCAAGATTCTGAGGATATGTGGGGTAACGGAGTCGGAGCGATCGGCGTCGTGGTCGTGGTGCTGTCCGGCCTGATGACCATCAAAATCAAATTGGGTCTGCCCTGGATCGCTGCGGTCATGCTCACGGTGGGCGTGTTGGTTCTGCTCGGCTGGGGGGCCTGGTGGCTGAAGACCCGAGTTATTCGCTGGTGGTCGAGCAAACCCGCGGCAGGAAAAGAACCGGCGCCAACGGCGGCACTTGGACAGGAAACCACCGCTGAACCGGCCGACGTCGAGCCGGCGCACCCCGAGCTGACCAGGGTATTTGTCCGTGCAGGCGTAATCGGTAAAGACGAGATCATCCGTCTGACCGACGTCACCACGGAGCGCCTTCCCGTGGGCACCCGATACCATTTCCTACTGCCCGAAAAGCGAACCCACGAGGAAGTCACCAGCAAACTCGGGCCCGTCGCCTCAATGTTCGGCGTGACGAGGCTTCACCTCAAGGTGAAAACATCCCGGAACAACGAACGGGAAATCACGCTGATCAAACTGGATCGGCCTCCGTTTACCGACCGGTTCGAGCCGCCGACCCGAAAAGAGATTCTGGCATTTGACGGGATCCCGCTCGGGCACGAAGTAACGGGCGAACTCGGTGGTGTCGCCACCCTCGATCGAGCATCCATGCTAATCGCGGGAATGAGCCAGATGGGCAAGACCACTCTTCTGCGTGGCCTTATCGCCTGTTTGCTGGTCATCTACCGCGACGAATTCGACCTGGTCTTGCTAGATGGCAAGCGAACCGGCCTGGCACCCTTCGCGAAACTCGCCCTCAAATACGAGGCATCCAGTGATCCGGCCGTCATGGAAAAGCTTCTTGACTGGCTCATCGCTGAAATGGAAAGGCGCTACGCCGAGCAAGAACAGGCCATTCTCGACCGCAGGCCCCCACCAGTATTCCGGAGAATCATTTTCTTCGGTGACGAGGTGGCAGACTTCTACAAGTCGAACGGTACCCCGAAGTCCAAAGAGCTGATCGCCCGGGTTGAAGCCAAATCGAGATTCCTGGTCGCGAAATCGCTGGAATGCGGTATCTCTGTCATCTTCCTGACGCAGCGCACAGACAAGGATGCTATCCCGGTCGACGTACGCGCCCAATTCCAGTACCGCCTGTCACTGTATGTGGATTCCGAAGGGACGGCGAAAGTCATCCTGGGCGACTCCTACTTCTCCACGGTGGCACCCATAAGTCCCGCTCTACTCAACCCAGAAATCAAGGGCCAGGGCGTTCTGTTCGTACAAGGCGCATCCACCCTAATTCGGGGATTCGAGTTCCCCGATCAATTCCTGTGGGAATTGGTCGATGAAACGAATGCGCGCCGGAAAAAACAGATCGCTATTGTCCCAGACTCTCCACTGAAAAAAGCCGTAGAAATCCTCAAAGGCAAGGGTGTCACCTTCATGGAGACGAAGGACCTGGCGCCCCTCATGGGGATCCCGGTAACTACGCCCAGTGCCATGGGAACCGGGCTCTCGCAGCTCCTCGGTCTCACCTCTGGCAAGGACGGGATCAAGCGCGGCTACCACCTTGAGGACCTCGCCGCGGCACTCGTGGTGGAGTCCTGAGAGCCCGCTACAACGCCCGCTACGTGCCCGCTACGCGCCCGCAGGGTGCCCGCTACCCACCCGCCAGGACCCGCCCACAGGACGGACTCCAGCGGGCAGGTAGCGGGCAGGTAGCGGGCACCCTGCGGGCACAAATAGTGCCGCTGAACTGGTAAAACGCCTGAAAACAGAGGAAGGGGGGGAGGAACCTGAAAACCAACGCCGTGGGCGTGGCCGGACTGGCGATGGGGGCCACGGTGGCCGTCATCGTGGCCGCGCTCGTCCAGGCCGCCGGGTCCACGCCCGCGGGGCAGGCACTCGGCCTGTCCGTCGCGGTACCGGACGCCTACAAAAGCCTCGTGGAAAAAGCGGGGAACACCTGCCCGGAAATCAATCCGAACCTACTCGCTGCACTCCTGAAAACAGAATCGGAATTCAATCCGCGGGCAAGCTCGCCGGTGGGCGCTCTGGGCATCGCTCAATTCATGCCGGCCACGTGGGAAGACGAAGGTGTGGATGGCAACGGCGACCACAAGAAAGATATTTGGGACCCGGAAGACGCGATCCCGTCGGCAGGTAGCTACCTCTGCAATATCGCCAAGGATGTAAAAGGCGTCCCCGGTGACCGGCAGAGCAATATACTGGCTGGCTACAATGCGGGCCCACCGGCTGTCATAAAATATGGGGGCGTGCCCCCGTATAAAGAGACACAATCGTATGTCAAGGCCATCAATGCGATGGCCAACGTCCCGGTATCCGGTGGCGGCGGAACGGCCAACGATCAACAGATCGCCACGGCTATCAATGCCGCAGATGACCAAATCGGATTGCCCTACTCGTGGGGCGGCGGCGACGCAAACGGACCGAGCACCGGATCATGCTGCTCACCCAATGGAAGCTCCGGCGGAAGCATCATCGGATTCGACTGCTCGGGCCTCATGCTTTACGCCTACGCCAAAGCGGGAATTTTCCTTCCCCGCACCGCCGCGGAGCAGTACGCCGCATCCGAACCGATCAAGCGCGAACAAATCCAGGTCGGGGATCTCGTATTCTACGGATCCACCCCGGAAAACATTCACCACGTCGGAATCTACGTCGGCGGGGGGCAAATGATTGAAGCCCCCCGTCCCGGTGTGAACGTCCGATACTCATCCATCGATTCAATGCCCGACCTGTACTCTGCCGGGCGCCCCATCCCATCGAAGAAAACGGAGATCTGATATGGCACGCGAATTCATCCTGGCGGCGGACGACCACGACCTGTCCGGCGGATTCGACGAATTCTTCAAGACCATCGCTGCGTCCGGTGGCGGAATCCTCGTCAAGGCGACCGCGGCCGTCCTCGTCGTCGTCGCCATCGGGATGGCGTTCAAGGCGATCAATAACCCGAAGATGGCGCTCCGGAAGGGGATGATGGCGGTCGGGACCCTGTTCGTCGCGATCATCCTCGGCCTGTACGGCAGCACCATTTTCTCGTCCGTGACCAACAATGCCCCGAAGGGCTCGCAGCAGGCCCCTAACAACCCGAAGGGCTGATAGCGATGCTGCCCACAAAAGACCCCTGTCACCTCATCAAGGGGAAAGCTCGCGAATTCTGCGAGCGCGGTGACGACGGAAAAGGGAAACTGCCCAACGGCGACGTCACAGGCACCGCAGCGAGCAGCGTCCGCGAACTCGCCGACAAGCTGATCTCCGGAATCAAAGCGCTTCTAGCGCCCAAGGACGGATGGACGCCTAAATCGGTTGACGGTCCTGTCTATAGCCAATTCGCGTGGCTCGGTCAGCACTTAGCGGTGTCGATCATGATTTGTGTTGTGGTGGTCTGTGGGCTGACGGCCTGGCAGGGCGTTCCGCGACTGCGTCAGATGGGTCTCTCGGTCGGGTGGACGCTCGTGGCCGTGGCCGGGACGGCGTCGGTCCCCGCGATCGTGCTCGCACTGAACAAAGCGGTATCCGCGACGTTCCTGAAAGTTTTCGACTCGGATGAGTCGACGCTTTTCGCGGTCATCCGAGCCGACATGAAAACGGGGGCCGATTCGAGCAATCCGCTGGCCATGCTGATCATCGTGTCGGCCCTGGTCGTCGCGCTCGGATTTGCGTTCCTGGTGTGCGTGACCCGAAACCCCGCGATCATCGGTTTCGTGCTCGTGGCCCCGCTGGTGCTGGCGAGCCTGGCGCGTTCGGGCGACACGAGGGGCGTCCGCCTGTGGGTCGTGCGACTCCTCGGGCTGCTCTTCGCGCCGCTCATGCTGGTGCTCGTCGTGCCGCTCGTGAGCGTGGTCAAGGGCTCGCTCGTGCTGGACGCGGTGCTACTGCTGGTGGCCGACCTCGCGATGCTACGGATGATCACGCACGGCGTGCCGTACCTCGGGCCCCGCATCGCGGGAGTCGTCCGCAAGGAAGTCGAGAGCCGCACGCCCAGCCCGCTCGTCCGGGGCGCGGTGCGGCTGGGGGCCCCGCTGTACGACGAGTACGAGAGCACCCCGCGCGGCCCCCGCGCGGTGGACACCCCCGGCCGCGGCGTGAGTCAGGACGGGGGCGTCGTCCTCGGGTCCTACGGGATCCGGCGGCAGTCCCGCCCGGGGCGCCTCACCACGGCGTCCGCAGCAGATCGGGTGCGGCGCGACGCCCCGCGCACCGAGCGGCTGGCCGAGACACGCCGCCGCGCGCGGGCTGACGCACAGGCCGCCAACCCGGCCCCCGGGCCGAGGAATCGGGCGCCGGGCGCACCCGCCGCGCCCGGTTCCGGAGCGGGGCCGGCCTCGGGGCCGGCCTCCCCCGGAACGCCCCCGCCCCGGACCTCGCCCCGCACCCCTCCCCCGCCCCGCACCCCCTAGGAGGTATTGATGTACTCCCTGAATCCCGGTCATCGTCTCCCCGCGCTCCAGCGCGGACTCACCAACGCGGAATCCGCGGCCACGAAGGCGGTGCTCGGGGTCGGGGGGATCCTGTCCGCATCCACGCTCATCACCCCTCCGCCGGTGTGGTCGTGGGGGGTGCTGGGCGCGGCTGCTGCGGTGGTCGGGGTGGCGCCCGGCCCCCGCTCGATCGCCCGGTGGGCCGCCGTCGGCTACCGGCACCTCACCGAGCGCGGCACCCCGGACTCGCTGACCGCACAGGCCGGGGAGGTGGCCACTTGGGCCCTGTACCCGGAGCACGGCACGATGCAGGATCCGCACCGCCGGGCCGAGTGGCACGCTGCGTTCGGGCGGGCCCTGGCGTATGCCGGGGCCCAGGCCCGGACAGACGGGATCCAGATCCTGGCCACCCACCACGCCGACGTCACCGACCACACCGCGCACACACAGACCCTGTCCGTGTTCGTGCCCCACTCCGTGGGCGGGGCGCGCATTCTCGACCGGATCGAAGGGCAGCTCGCGGGGCTCGGGGTCCTCACCCCGGTCGACCCGGAGCCGGTCCCGGACCTGGTCGAGCGCGCCCCCGGATGGGTCGCCCTGGGCGACGGAGAGTACGCGGCGACCGCCCGCATCGTGGGGTGGCCCGACAAGGCCGACGGCGACCTGATGACCCGGCTACTGCTGGGCGCCGCCGAGGACGCCCGCTCCCGGTCGGTATCGGTCATGTACCGGCCGCTCACCCCCGCTCAATCGCGACGGTCCGCCAAGTGGGGCGGCGCGCTGACCGCCGCGATCCTCACGGACGGCGTCCAAAAGGACGCGGCGGAGCTGGAGAGCGAGTCCACGCACGGGGAGCTGGTCCAGGGGGCCGTGATGGTCGACCTGGACGCCTACCTGACCGTGTGGGGCGACAGCCCGGGGGACGTCATGGACGCCCGCCACCAGGCCCAGCAGCTGACGGATCGGCTCGATCTTGAGTTGGATTGGCTGGTCGGCCAGCAGCACCGCGCACACCTCATGACCACCCCGCACGCCGTCACCACTCGAAAGGGGGCCACCCTGTGATCCGCCTGCCATCCAGCCACGTCGCGATCACCGCGCCCGCCGTCACCTCGAACGTCGGTTTCCCGGGGATCATGATCGGTCAGTCCGTCCTCGATGGGCGCGAGTTCAGGCTCTCCCCGGTCCGCGTGGACAGCGGCATCCTTCCGTCGACCAACTCGTTGGCGCTGGGAGGATTGGGGTCCGGTAAATCTGCCACGGGCAAAATCAGGATCCGTCGGGAAACCCTTGAATACGGGCACCAGAGCGTCGTCATCGACCTCGGCGCCATGAGGACCGACGACGGGTACCGCGGAGAGTGGGGGCCCCTGGCTCGGTCCCTGGGCGGCATGGTCATCGAGGCCGGGACCTTCACGATGAACCCGTTGTCGAGCGAGTTCGCGCCCGCGGTCCGCGAGCAGCTGCTCCGCTCGCTGATTGCTGCGGTGGAGCCGGACGCCCTGGACCCGCACGCCACACACGCACTCCAGCACGCACTACAGAACCCGAAGGCCACGGACATGCGGGGTCTGATCGAGGCCCTGGTACACCCAGAAGACGGGACGTGGCGCCGGAGCAAGTTGGAGTCCTGGGGTGAGCGCGTCGCTATCGCCCTGTCCCGGTACGTCGATGGCGCACTCGCCGGGCTGTTTGATGGCCCGGCCGCGGCCCTGCCCCCGACGAACCTCCCCATGATCCATTTTGATTTCGCCCGACTCGACAGAAATGGACCGGCCCTTCCCGCCCTGATGGCCGCCGTCACATGCTGGGTGGAGCAGGTCTGGATTCCCCAATCGAGGGCCCCCCACAAGCACCTCGTACTAGAGGAGGCGTGGGCGATTCTGCTCGCGCCGGCCACCGCGTCGTTGGTCCAGCGGTTGCTCAAAAATTCACGTCGCCTGGGCCTGTCCCTGGACGTGCTGATGCACACGCTGTCGGACCAGGGCACCGGCGCCGCTCAGGATTTGGCGCGTCTCTGCGAGGTTGTGCACGTGGGCAGGCTGACCGTGGACGAGGCCGCGGCGGTAGGGGCCGTGCTCGGACTGCCTGACTGGGCCACCGCCCGTATCCCGCAGCTGGATCCGGGTCAGGCCGTATGGCGGGTCGGGCCCCGATACGTGGACGTCGTCTCGACCATCCTGCACCCGGAGGAGGTGGACCTGACCGACACCTCGGGCCAGCGACGCGAAGGGCAGACCGAGGAGGACCACGACCACGACCAGGACCACGACTACGACCAGGACCACGACTACGACCAGGTGGACGAGGACCAGGGCGACCAGGACCACGACGAGGACCAGGCCGACGAGGACCACGGCGGGGGCGACCACGATGACCCGGACGACCGGGACCGCGTGTACTTGCTCAAGGCCCCCGCGCCCGACGAGGGGCAGCCCATTCGGAGCCCGGATGTGTGGGATTGGGACATGCCGCCCACGGTGGTGGACAGTCGCCACTACGACGTCGTTCAGGCTGCTCGCGCTGGCCGGTGCGGGGAGGCTGCCGAGCTGGCCGTGATCGGGGAGCGCGCCGACATCCGGGCCCACGGCATCAATTCCGCCCCGGCCCTGTCGTGGCTGTCCACCAGGGCGACCGTGGCTGATCTCTGTGGGAGTCCTGAGACAGCCGCTCAGCTACGCGCTACGGTCACGCGCATGGGAGGAAATGTGGAGTGGTGGGATGCGGAAGCGGCGGACGCCAGAGCAGCAGCAGAGCGGGGGCACGACGGCCCCCCGTCCCACATGCCGTCGCTCGACCCCGGGCCGACGGACCCGGTCGCCAACGGCGGCCAGTCGCCTGTACCGTCGCGCCGCCGGATGTGGCCCTACGCGGCCGTGATCGCGGCCCTGACAGTCACGACCGCGGGCGTCTGGCAGATGGCAGGGGACGACGCGCAGCGCGAGGAGCGGCAGCAAACTGCGGCGGCGTACAAGGGACGGTCTGGTGCCAATCTGCTAGTTGACGGCGTTGATGCAGACGTCGTTGCCCGGTGGACCAAGGATCATGATCGAGTCATCGTCGAACTGCGGACCTACTTCGAGACTGACGCCAAACTCTTGCGCATCGAGGCGGCGGGCAAGAGCGCGGTCAGCACTCGGGGAGACGACCGGTACACGAGGGACCCCCAGTTGGAGATTCCGATCAAGGATGCCCTTGCGGATGTGATCGTCCGTATAGAGGTCGGCGGAGCGAGCTGGCACGAGGGTGCCAAGGGGACGGTCAGGAACGTCCGGCTATCGCCTACCGGTGTCGCGTACGACGCAGACACCGGGGAGCGGTTGCGCTCCGATATCTGATCGCTGTTCCACCGCCGCTGGCCCGTACCCCTGTCTCGGGGTCCGGGCCAGCGGCGTACCCGGCGCTACACGACGACGAAGGAGGCGACCGATGGGCGAGATCAGCGGCGCGGGAATCGCGCTGGCAGGGACCCTGTTGGGAGGGTTGATGGCGTGGTGGGGGCAGACACGTCAGGCTCGGGTGCAGCGGCAGCAGGCCATAGTCAACAGGGGGTTGGCCGCGCTCGCGGATCTGGCGGCGGCCCTTGCGGATCATCGGCGCGCGATGTGGCTCCGCGAGGACCTGCGGCTGTCCGGCGCGCCCGCGGAGCAGGTGGCCGCGGCCCGGTCCGCGAGCCACGTGACGCGGTCGGCCGTGACGGCACCGCAGGTGTCGGTAGCCGTCCTCATGCCGGGCCTGCGGGATCGAGCCGACGCCGCGGTGCGCGCCGCGTACGCGCTGCGGGGCGCCCCGTCGCTCCCAGAGGTGAATCAGCTCCGGGACGCCGCGGTGGACGCGGTGGACGCGATGGTGGGGGCGGCGGCACGCCTGCTGACGACGTGATGTGAGCCAAGAGGCCCCCGGCCCCCCTCATGAGGGGGGCCGGGGGCCTCTTGGCGTTTTCGGGGGTCCGATTTTCCGCGGAAAATCGGGCGCGCTCGCGGCCCCGGATCAGGGGTGTCTACACGCGGCAGTGGGGGGAGCCGCTCATGCCTGATCTCGGCGGGCAAAGGTGTGCAGCCATCCCCGGATCACGTCGGTATGCGTGGTGAGGAACTCCATGAGGAGGTCAGCCGCGCGATCTGGGCTGATGTCGGCGTGCTGTGCCTCGGTGGTTACCCACGTGCTGAGCTGGGTGGTGTGTGCGGTGCTCAGTTCCCACTGGCCGGGGTCCCCGGCAGGGGCGGGGCGCTCGCTTTTTCCCAAGTTTGGGAATGCGTGGGTAGTTCCCGTGACCGGTTCGCTGGCGTCGGCCGGGGGCGTGGTCGCCCCAGGCGTGGCCGGGGCGGGGGGCAGCTGCCGCGGGACGAACATGGCGTCCAGCCCGACCGGCCCGGTGCTCGACCCGAGGTAGTCGGCGAGATTCCCGACCACCTCGGCGGTGACTCGCTGCCCGCCCTTGTTGCCGTGGTTGCGCAGCATGACGTACCAGCGGGCGACTAGCTCGGGCCCCTGTGCCGCGGCGACGTCGACCAGCGCGCGGATGTGGGAGTCAGGGGCGGGCCGTTCGAACCGCTCCGCGATCTGCGCGGCCAACGGCCATTCGTTGATCTCGCGATAGGCCGCGGACTCGCTGATGCCGTCCCACTCATCGTTCAGGTACTCCTGGCGGGTGCGCTGGCCATCCTCCCCCCGGTAGAGCTTCCGGCTGAACGCCGCGGCGAGGCTTTTGCCGCGCATCCATTTTGCAGTCTGGTGGTGGTCGCGGGCAGCGTGGATCCGGTCCAGGTCCCGTTGCTCGCGTGTGTCCAGGGGGCCGCTGCGGTCCAGGTTCTCGGGAGCGGGGATCAGGTCGGCGACGAATGCCCGCGCTCGGTCCGGCCGGCGCTGGCGGTCTACTTCGGTTTCGGTGCTCATACGTTCCGTCGCGGCTCAGGGATGTGACCGAGCCGGGTCAGCTCGGTCACAAGGGCGTCGTAGGGGGTTCGTCGTTCTCGTTTGTCGCAGGGGTTCTTGACCGCGGACGCGAGCGACTCCCACCGGGGGATCTGTGTGGTCAGGACATCCCAGACTGGGTCAGTGCCTGATTTGCCACCGTTGGTGAGGTAGCCCCTGTACTTCTTCGGGCTGGAAGCCCCTGCCTGGCAGCGATTCAGCAGCACGACCGTTGTCGGGGGTTGCCCGGTGGCACGCAGGGACGCAGACCGCCGGATCAGTTTGGAGAGCGGAGTGCCGCGCTCCGGTTTGGTCAGTCGGTCGTAGTCAGGCTCGGTCGGAGACAGCGTCACGATGGCGAGGTCGGCGACTTCCAGCACACTGTCGACGATGTCGGGGTGATTCTCGGCGTGACCCGCGTCCACGATGTTGATCTTGCTGTGGTCCATCTCCGTGTAGATGGTCTCGGCGAAGGCTGGGGTGTCTGCCTCGATCACCCTGCACGGAAAGTCGTCGACCTCCCGTGCCCACGCCGCAAGCTGGAGGGACTCGTCAGCGTCATAGCACGCGACAGGGTGACCAGCCCGTGCCAGGGCGTACGTGAGGAGCCCGGAATTGGTCGTTCCCCCCATGGTGCGGGGCTTAATACTGGCAATCAGCATGGATCTCACCCTACCCATTCCCAACTTTGGGAATGCGCCCAGGTGGAGGGGCGCCCACAGATCCTCGCTGTGGCGCTCACGGCCGGGTCTCCGGTGCTGGGCACGCCCACACCTCCGTGTCGAGCCGGTGGGCGCCCTGGCGGTCGCGGATCCATCCGCGGGGGGTAGCCCCGCGGGTGAGCGGGCGTCCGCAGATGACGCACGCCCGTCCCATGCTCTGATCCCACGTCAACCCGCGTCCCGAGGGGAGGGGAGCGCGTGCGCACGGCACGGTGCTGCTCACGGTCGGGGTGCCGGGGCGGCGGGGCCGAGTGCGGGTTCGGGGGGCCGTGGTGGCCACCGCGGGGTGAGCCCCCGCTGCTCGCGGCACGGCGCGCACGCGTAGAGCAGGACGACGGTCCCGTCCTCACGGGCGGCGTACTGGATGGGGAGCGCGGTACTGGATGATCCGGCGTGCCAGTGGCACCACGACACAGGTGTGCTCATGGTCGCCAGCCTGTCCGCGAAGCGGCCCCGGTCTCGATCCCCCGACGGTAATCTCACGGTGAGATAGCGGCCGGTTGGCCGCATGAGCGACGGGATTTCGGCCGTGACCATCGCTGCCCACGACCCGCCCGTCCTCGCGCCGTGGGCGTGGGAGCGGCCCGACGTTCGCGAAGCGCTCCGCGCCCGCGACGTCGGCGCGCTGCTGCGCGCGGTGCAGAAATTCAGCGGGGCGAGTCAAGGGCGGATCGCGGGGGCGATCGGGATGACGCAGGCCCGGGTCAGCGAGATCATGCGCGACCGCCGAGAGGTGGCCCGACTGGACGTGTACGAGCGGATCGCGGACGGCTTATCCATGCCGGACGATGCCCGCCGCCTGCTCGGCCTGGCCGCGGCCCGCGGGCGGCGCGACGGGGGAGCCGGCTTCGACCTCTCCGTGTACCCGGAGGTGGTCCGGGTCTACGAGACGCAGGCCGCGGCTCGCGAGGAGATCCAGCGGCACGCCCGTACCGCGACCGAGCTGGACGTCCTGGCCGTGCGCGGGCTCGGGCTGATCGGCCTCAACGACTCGCTGCTGCGCGGGCATCTGGCGAGGGCCGGCGTCCGCGTGCGGGTGCTGCTGTTGGACCCGGACGCGTCGGTGGTGGAGCAGCGTGCGGCGGAGATCGGGGAGTCCCCGCGGTCGCTCGCTGCTGGGATCCGGCTCTCGGAGGATCGCTTGCGGGAGTTGTCGGGGGTGTGCGACGTGCAGGTGTACCGGTACGCGTCGCTCCCGACGTGGCGCCTGATCCGCGCTGACGACGTGATGTTCGTCGGGGCGTTTGACGCGGGCTGGGAGGGACACGAATCGGCTACCTACAAGGTGGCGGCCACCCCATCCGGACCCCTCTTTCGAGGGCATCGACGGATGGTCGAGGCGATGATCGCGGGCGCGCAGCGCACGGTGTGAGAGGGGATGAACGGGTTGATCGAGGCGGAGCTGAAAGCGCGGGTCCAGGACCGGGCCGCACTGCTGGCGCAGCTGGAGACCCTGGCCAAGGGCCGGTCGGAGGTGTACCGGGACACGTACTACGACACAGCGGCCGGGGAGCTGGCCGGGCGGGACGCGGAACTGCGGGTGCGCACGGTGGAGGGCGCCAGCGGCACGGCGCGCACGGTGCTGACGTACAAGTCCGCGGCGGTGGACGCGGCCTCGGGGTCGAAGCCGGAGCACGAGACCAGGGTCGAGGACGCGGCCGCGGTGCACGCGGTGGTGCAGGGTCTCGGGTACCGGCCGGTGATCGCGTTCACGAAGCACTGCAAGAACTACCACGTGGTCGTCCGGGGTCGCCGCATGCTGGCCACCGTGGTCCAGGTCCCGGAGATCGGCGACGGTGCGACGTTCATCGAGGTGGAGACGATGACCGAGGACGAAGGGCTCGATGATGCGCTCGCGGACGTCCGCGAGCTCCTGGCCGATCTCGGGATCGGCGACGCGGATTTGACGCGCGAGCTGTACACGGATGCGGTGCGCGCGCACCGCGATGCCGGGTGAGCGACGGGGCGGGGCGGCGGGTGTACGGGGCGGATCCGGGTGATCCGGCCGCGGGGCCGGAGCTGGGGCACGTGTACGTCGAGCTGATGGGCGGCCCGCTCGACGGGCAGCTGCTCGACGTGACCGGCTGGACCAGCGAGGAGCGGGCGGTGGGCGCGCTGCTGATCGCTCCGAGAGGGGCGTACGGGCCCGGTGGGCGCGCGGACTACGCCCCCGCCCCGGGCGACGCCGACCACCGGTTCCACTGGGAGGGTGACACCCCCTGATGGCCAGCGTGCTCTAGGGGGTGCTCCACACGGTGGGCCCGCCGCCGCGCCACTCGATCAGCAGCGGGTCATCGAGGCGGACGACGTCCATGCCCCCACCCTGCGGGCGCCCGCTCACTCCAGCACTCCGAGCGCGGTGTCCGGCC
Organism: Streptomyces sp. NPDC051555; assembly: GCF_044454405.1. Classification (NCBI taxonomy): domain Bacteria; kingdom Bacillati; phylum Actinomycetota; class Actinomycetes; order Kitasatosporales; family Streptomycetaceae; genus Streptomyces; species Streptomyces sp. NPDC051555. The sequence continues at coordinate 18,289 of NZ_JBITDP010000044.1, forward strand.
GGCAGTGGATGCAGCCGGGGACACCGCGGGCGAGGAGTTCGCGCAGCTGCTCGGCGGTCGCGGGGACGCACCTCTTGCCGGTGGCCCAGCAGTCTCCGGCGTGGACCTGAGTGGGCGGTCGCCCGACCCCGATCCCGTGCTCGACCAGCCACGCGGGCGGTTCCCGCGGCGTTCGCCGCCGCGCCGCTGTCTCTTCTTCCTGCTCGGCGACCAGGAGTGCGCGCTCCGCGCGGGTCAGTTCGGCGCGCAGGTAGGTGACCACGGTGCGGAGTCGGTCCGCGTCCGGGGGTAGGACGGTCACGGCTCAGCGCCCGCCGTAGAGCGCTGCGCGTGCGGCGCGGCAGCTCGGGCACAGGGGGTTGGCGTTTGGGGCTCCGTAGCGGCATGTGGGGGCGCCGCAGGTGGCGCAGGGGCCGGTTTGGCTGGGGGGCCAGGTAGCGACCTGGGGTCTGGCGGGGGTGCTCACGGTGTGCTCCTCGGCGGTGCGGACTACCTCCCTCCAGTAGCGCACATGTTCGAATAAATTGCCTAGCTGCCGCGCGGGTCGGCGTCGGCCTCACGATCTGGCGCGCCGACGTCTCCACTCCTCCATGTCGACCACCCCGGCCGGGGTCATCGACGTCGTCGTCTCGTCCGCCGTCGGGTCGTCTGGACGGGGTCGCCGGTGCGAGCGGTATGGCGGTCGGCACCCCTGGGAGTGCCGCTCGAACTCCCCCGGTCGGCAGTGCTGACACGGTTGCTGAGGCTCGCCGTCGGTCCGACGGTGACGCCCGGTCCCCTGCTGAATGGCCTTGGAGATCACGCACAGGCCAACACGGGAATCGGCGCCCGGGTATGCCGTACGGCTGCCAGCGCGCCCCGCGCCACCCGTTCGGGTGACGCGGGCCCTCGTGTACGCGTACGCGGTTTGTGCGGTGCACCCCCAACTCGCCCCAGAAAAGGGGCTCTTGACAACAAACAGGATCTTTCGTCATCTTTCCGGCATCGATCCGATGGCCGGGTTGTCGCTGTGTGTTTGGAGTGCGATTCAGATGGTGGTGCGGGAGTTCTACGACGAGCAGCAGGCGGCGGGCCGCTTGCGGGTGTCGGTGGCGGCGTGGCGGTGGGCGACCGGCTCGGGCCTTGTCCCGGGGGCGGACGCGGGTCCGGGGCGGTGGTCGCGGGCGGTGGTGGAGGCGGTCGACGCGGAAAGGGTCCGGGCGGCGCTGCGCAGCGTGGGCGCGCGGGGGGCCGCGGACCAGCTGACGCAGGCGCTCGGGGTGCCGTTGCGGTGTCGTCCGCGGGTGACTGCGGCGGCGGTCGGGCATCTGGTCCGGGCGGGTCTGCTGGTCTACCTCGGCGGGGAGCCGGCCTACCCGGACGTGCACCCCGATCAGGTAGCGGCACTGGCTCGTCGCCGGGACCTCCCGGCCGTCCTGGACCGGCACGTGCCGCTCGGCCCGGACCAGGCCGCGGTACGGCTCGGCGTCCGCCGGCTCGACTTCGACGCCGTGGTGGGGCTCGGGTGGGTCCGGCCGATCGGCTCGGTGGACGTCGACTACAAGCGTCAGGGCGGCGTCACCACGATCACCCTGTACTCGGCCGAGGACGTTGCCCTGCTCCAGGTGGCGCGCCCGCTGGTGGACTGGCGGGCGGTGCGCGCGGCCCGCGCTGGGAGCCGGTCCCCGCTGGCGTCTCTGACTCCGGTGGTCCCGGGACGGGATTGGGTGCAGCTGGGCGAGGTCGCGCGGATGGCCCGGGTCGGTCGGTCCGCGGCGGTGACCTGGCGCCGCCGTCACCCCGACTTCCCCGCACCGGCCGGTGGCACGGAGCTGCGCCCGCTCTTCGATCGGGCGGCGGCGGTCGGATGGCTGCTCGCCCACGACAAGATCGAGATCCCCGTGGCGATGCCGTCGGCGTCGCTGGTCCTGGTCGGCGCCGGGTACCGCACGGTCCGGCTCCAGCTCGATGACCCGCACGTCGTCCTCGCCGACGTCGCCGATGCAGAGGACGAGTTGTCCGGCTGGTCGACGGACGCGGACGCCGACGCGCTCGGGGCCCTGCTGGAGGGTGCGGGGGAGTTCGGGGTGTCGGTGGAGCGGCTGACCGCGCCCGGGACGTCGCCGCTGGCGGTGCTGAGCCGGGTGCGACTGGTCGAGAGCTACCGGTCGGGGGCGGGCGGCCTGCGGATCACGCTGGCCTGGCCTGCGAGCATGCGGGGCACTGCTGCTCGGAGTGGGGGAGTCGTGCACCACGTGGATCTGCCCGAGGACGCCGCGGCGGGCGCGGGCGCGGAGTGCGGGTGCACCGGGCATGACTGCGGGGGTGTCACCCCGCGGTGGGGGTGCCCGGACCACGGCCCGGCTGCTGGCGGGGCGATGGAGGAGCACATCGAGGGCGGGGTGTACTGCGCGGACCGCGTCCGCGCTCTGACCGTGGGGACGTCGGTCTGACCGGCGCCCCGTGCCCGCCCGGGGCGGTCGTTCAGCGGCCGTCTCGGGGGGTGCCGGTGCCGAGGGCGCGGCGGCCGGTGCTGCGGGGCGCCGCGGGGTCCTCGGGCGCGGGGGCGGGGGCGGCGTGTTCGGCGGGGAGTCGTCCGCGAAGTGCTGCGGGTTCGGGGGTGGTTGTGGGGTGGGGGCCAGTGCCCAGGGTGCGGCGGGTCATGCTGATCAGTTTCGTCGGTGGGCGGAGCGGTGCGGGCGGCGGGGCGGGCACACTGCGGGGTATGACGCGTGATGAGCAGGCGGACCTGGACGCGGATTCGCTGGCGTGGGCGCTCGTGTACGCCCTCGGCCGGGCCGAGGGGGCGTAGGCGGTGCTGGATCCGGATGCAGTCCCGGACGTGGCGCCGTTGTGCGCTATTCCGTGGGGGATCTGCCCTGATCACGGCCCGACCCTGACCGCGAGCGCCGGGGTGAGCTGGTGCGACTTCCCTGGGTGTGGCCGTCGTTGGCCGTATGACCGGCTGGACCAGCCGTGCGCGGAGCTGGTGACCCATCAGGTCACGGACCGGGTGGGCGGCGTGATCACAGCCTGTTCCGTGCATGCTGCCGAGGCTGGCCAGCAGATCGACGGGGCCACGGTCGAGCCGCTCGCCCGGTAGGGCCCGGCCCGCGCCTAGTCGGCCGGTTTTCCCTCCCCACCGGCGCCGCCCGGGCTACCCTGTATGCAACCAGTGAATATTTGATGGGAGTTGCCCATATGGCCAGTTCAGAGGCCCTCTTGCGGCTGACGGTTGCTGCTCTGATGTACGCGACGGGGGAGTCGCAGGCCGATCTCGGCCAGGGCCTGCGGCTGAGTCAGGGTCAGGTGTCCCGCAAGCAGTCCGGGTCGACGGGGGGTTCCTCGTGGACGCTCGCCGACCTCGATCGCCTCTCCGCGCACTACGGGATCCCGGTGTCCGATCTGTTCTGCGGGGTCGACCATGCGGTGCGGTGCCTGCCCGCTCGTCGCCGCGCGGACACGGTCGGCGGGTTGCAGATGACGATCACCCCGTAGGGGTGTGGTGGATGGGCGCGCGGGAGGGTGGGGTGCCGGATCTCCTAGGCTGGTGGGGCGCCGTGTGGTGCGCGTAGCGAATGGGGTGGTGCTGGATGGACACGCAGTGGGGCGGACCTGAAGACGTCGATGAGGCGGGCGCGAGCACGGGCACGGTGGGCGGGATCGTCGCGCCGAGCGGTGCCGTGATCATCGATTTCGAGGCGTTCGTACAGACGCTCACGGATCGGATCGAGGCGTTCCGAGACGACGTGGGGGACGAGTTCGAGTCGGAGGATCTGGCCGACTCCATCGCCAGGGCGATCGAGCAGACCGCCGGGTGAGGCGGCGGCCGGATGATCACGGTGCGCCCCGCCCTGGCCCGGCTCAGTGGACGATGCGGACCACGGTCACGGTCATGACCCCGGGGCCGGAGACGTAGTAGACGGCGATGGCGGGGCCGATGACGGCTTGGCGGTGGTCGCGGTCCCCGCCGATCGCGGTCCCGGCGGCGTAGGGGTCCCGGGCGAGCACCGCGAGCGCTTTGGTGAAGGCTTCGCGGGTGGGGGTGTCCATGGCGCCCAGGGATGCTTCGGCGGCGGGGGCGTACGCGATCCGGTATCCGCTCACGCGGCCCCTGCTTCGGGGTCGACGGGCCGGCCGACGGTTTCGCCGCGGCGAAGTCGTGCCAGTACTTCCTGATCCTCAACGGCGGCTGCGGTGGTCGTCAGTGCCCAGCCGACGAGCACGAGGTGGAGTTCCTCGGCGGGGGTCGAGCCGATCTCCGCGTCGAAAGCGGCGTGCTGCTCGGCGGGGAGTGCGGCGCGGATGCTGTCGATGGTGGCGGGTACCTCGGTGTGCACGCCGTGGACGTGGGTGGTCCATGTCGCGGTGGTGATGTCGCCCATGCCTGCCTGCCTCTGCCCGGGAACGGGGGTCCTGCTGCCACGGTACGCCGGACAGGCAGATCATCGGCGTCGAATGGAGCGCCCGGTGACTGCGGGGTCGGGTAAGGGTCTCGTCGGGGCCCGTTGGGGTGTTCTGGGTGGCGTGTTCCAGGGCGGTGCGGGGGGACTGCCCCGTTGCGGCAAGGGGAACCGCGACCCGTTCCCGTTCCGAGTCGGACCCGTTCGGGGTGGTAAGAAACTTACCACCCTATGGTAAGTTTCTTACCGGTGGCGGGGATGGTCCTCGCCTTGGCGAAACGGAGTGCACCGTGGGTGAGTCCGAGTTGGAGATCCGGCACGTTGGGGACACTGAGCTGCACGCGCACTTTGCTCGGGAGTCCGAGGCGCAGCCCTGCTATGTCGAGTTGAGTTTGGAGTTCGGGGTGCTGTCCGCCAGATACAGCAGCGAGGTGAGCCCCAACGCGGTGCCGCGGGCGGTGCTGCTGGGATTTGATCACCAGTGGTCGATTCCGCCGCTGACGGGACGGGCGGCCAACGCTCTGCTGCGGGAGGTCGCGCCGCTGGCTCAGCGGATGCTGGATGACTGGACGACCGGTCTGAATGCCACCGAGAACGTGATCGCGGTCCTGGGCGAGGATGCCGCGGCGGCGGATTCCGAGATCGCGGCTCTGATCGCCGGCCGGTACCCGGAGGACGCGCCGGATGACCAGAATGCCGACATCGTCCAGGAGTGGAGCCTGGAGGCCGCGACCAACGGGGACGAGGTCAGCGAGCACGGCATCACGGCGGAGACTACCGACGAGCGGCTCGCCGAGATCGAGGCGAGCATTCTCGAAAACCTGTCCGGGTGCATGGGGCTGGACCACCCCACCGCGGTCTGCCCCGGTCTGGACACCTACCTGGAGAGGCTCCGGGAGGAGTTGGTGACCGAAGCGCGCGAGGAGGTCGAAGCCGAGTTGGAAGCGATCGCGGAAGCGGTCGCCAGTCGGCCCGAGACGGTTCAAAGGGCTGCACGGTTGGGCCTGTCGGACCGCCGTATCGCTGAACTCCTCGGCGTGAGCCACGTGACCGTGGGGACCATCCGCAAGAGTCAGTGAGGGACCCCGTACGAGGGGGACGTGTCCGTGTGAGTCCAGGAAGAGGAGCACACAGTGAGCGTGATCACGACGGCATCCACCGGTCACCTGATGGAGTACCGGGTGCTCGGTGAGGACGGGGAGGGCTATCCGATCCTCTCGCAGTGGGACGCGCAGCACTCCGGCGACTGCCAGTGCGAGCAGCGCGATCCGGACGAGCGGTACGACTGGTAGCCGAGCTGTAACGCGTGATCGGGGCCCTGGATCGGGATCCAGGGCCCCGCTCGTGTGGGGCTGCCACGGATACGCCGCACAGGGAGATCATCGGCCCCGAATCCCGTACGGGTCTCGGGCGGGTTGCCACCCGTGCTGGACGTGTGCGGGGCGCGGTCGCGGACTAGGCTGGGGGTAGTCCGCGCCGGCATGGGTGTGCGGGTGAGGCCCGGCGCCCAGCGCGTTCTGGGGCAGTACGACCGGACCGCCCACCGGCCCCCGCCGCTCCTCGGAGCGGCGGGGGCCGCGCGGTCTCCCCGCGCGCCGGGGACGTGGATCAGGCCCAGCTCATGCCGAGTGCCCGAAGCGCGGCGCGCTGTTCGGGGCTGAGCCGGTCGCGTCGGGCCTTGGTGTTGGTGATCCATACGCCGAGCCGGACGGGGACGCCGTCGTCCTGGTCCTGCCCGTCGACGTCGACGTCGACGTCGACGTCGACGTCGACGTCGACGTCGGGGACGTGCTCTGTGTGCGCCCGCGGCACGGCACGGTCACCCTCGCGTTCTACCCACTGTGTGAGGGCGGTCAGACCGCGCTGGAACGCCTGCTGCGCCTTGTTCTCCCGGTCCGTCCCGCGCCGTGCTGCGGGGGCCGGAGAGGGCTGTTCGGCGGGTTTGATGCCGAGGGCGGTCAGTCGGCTTTGCTGCTCGGGGTCCAGTTGTGCCCAGTTGCGTTGCTGCTGGCGGATCCAGCGCCCGAGGTCGTCTCCGTCGAGGAGTACTCCGGGTTCGATGGTGGGGAGCCGGCTGCCGGGTTCGTCGTGGGCGAGTTGGGCGAGGACGCGGTGGTGTCGTTGCCAGTCGAGCGGCCACGGGCACCGCCAGTCAGCGTCAATGGCCGCAAGTTGCTCGGCCCGGGTGGTCGCGGTCTTCTTGTCTTTCCCGAGGCCGTCGGGCCGCCGCAGGTTCGCGAGGAGCTGCCCGACCGCGACCGCGGTTTCTCCCTGCCCCCACGCGGCGTCCTGTCGGGGGGCGAGGTGCCCGTGGGCGCGGTGGTAGCTGCGCAGCACGGCCAGCTTGATCTCCCACGCTTCGTCCCCCGGTTCCCACACCATGCCCTCGGCGTCGAGCTGTTCGACGCGGTGCTTATCGAGGTCACCGGCCCGCCGCGCTTTGCGCTGCTGGTGGACCCACCGGCCGAGAGGGTAGGTGGTGGTGATCCCGGCCGTGGTCACGGTGTCGTAGGGGACCGCGTACGGGACGGTGATCTCGTGCTCGGCGCGCCAGCGGCGTAGGGCCTGGTAGCCCTCCAGCCACACCAGCGATTCGGGCCGGTAGACGCGGGTCCGCAGGAACGCCGCGATGGTCGCCGGATCGCGCGGGCTGGAGAAGTGCAGCAGCGCGGACTCGATCCCGGCGCGCGCGTCGGCCTCCTCCTGGTCCTGCTCCTCGCCGTTGCCCTGGCCCCCGCCGTTGCTGACGATCCGGCCGTCCGTGTCCCGCAGCACGGTCCGCTTGTCGACGCTGCGCGACAGGGCCCGGGAAGCGAGCTGTTCGACAAGGTGCTCGGAGTGCGAGCGGAGCCCGTTCAAGACCGCGACGAGGGGCGCATACGAGGCGGACGCCACCATGTCCTTCGGGTCTTCCCCGGAGTCCAGGAAGACGGGGACGATGATCCGGGCGATCTTCGCGGTCCCGTCCGGATTCGGGCGCAGCGCCCGCCCGATGTTCTGGACGATCTCCACCTGAGAGCCGCGGGTGTCCGCGAAACAGACCGCGTCGACCCCTCGCTCGCCCACGATGTCGACGCCCTCACCGAGGACCCGCACGGACGCGAGGAACGCCCGGTGTACCCGGCGCCCGTCCGCGTCGATGCCGTTCGCGAACTGCGCCACGACCCGGCGCCGCCGCGCGACCGCGTGCTCCCCACACAGCCACTGCGCCCAGACGCGGTCCGCGGGGACGTGCCGGTCCGCCTCCAACTCGTACGGCTCGGCCTTGATGCTCGACTCGGGGAGCTGTTTCGCGGCGGTCAGGGCGGCGTCGGGGGCGTCCGTGGCGTACAGCTTGGCGGCGGTGGCAGGGATCTTCGCGGCGAACGCCTCTGCCTCCTCCACACGGTGATGGAACGTCATCACCGTGCGCAGGTTCAGCGCGGCGGCGTGCTCCAGCAGCGCGGTTTGCAGCAGCGCCAGACGACGCCCGCGCATGGATTCCTCGGACAGACCGAGAATGCGTTCTGGATCCCGGATCTCCAGCACGTCGATTTCAAATCCGGCGAGGATTTCCCGCTCGATTGCTTCGGCCAAACCTAGTTCGTAAATCCATTCACCGTACGGGCCGTCCGCGTCGGACACCATCGACGCAATATCCATTTCCCGCCCCAAGGCATCCTTTTGAGGGCGGGGGGCGGCAAGAATTCGGGGGGTCGCAGTGAGGTACAGTCGGAAAGCGGCCGGAATACGTGCCTGGTCATGGATCGCGGCCCAGGGGCGCCCCAAATCCCCCGCGGTTCCGTGGGCTTCGTCCACCACGGCGAGGTCGAAGGGGGCCATCTCCTGACCGAAGAGCTGTTCCCCGCCGGCCAGGGCGGTCTCCAGCGGCCCCCGGATCCTCTGCCCGCTCCAATCCTCCCGGTCCACCAACGAGGCGTACGTGGCGAACACCACCACCGGCCCCGCACCCGCCCACAGAGATAGCTGGATCGGGTTCGTGGTGGTCCGCACCCGAAGCCCCTTGAGGACGTCGTCACCCTCCAGCGAGCACACGGCGACCATCGGCGCCCGGTGCCCCACCCGGCGCCATGCCTGGGCGGTCTGCACGAGCAGGTCCAGCGTGGGCACGGTCACCAGGATCCGCCCCCCGCCGAAGTTCTCCAGCGCGGCGGAAGCAGCCGTAATCGTCTTTCCCGACCCCGTTGCCGACACCAGGGTGGCCCGGGCACCCCGGGCCGGGATATCGTGGCGGGCATGAGGCCCGGCCCATTTACGGATCCGCGCAGTTGCTTCCAGTTGGTGTTCCCGAAGCTGAACGCCAGACATGCGATCCCCTCTCGCCACACACCCACGGACGCCGGCCCGGTGGTCACCCCGGAACCGCCCTGCTTCCGCCAAGGCTACATGCTGCATCTAGCTGATGCAGGTGCTACGGTGAACCTCACCCGTTCGAGCACCTCCGCTCCTTGGTGGCCATCTTTCGAGTCGTGAGGGCGAAGCCCGAAACGACTCGCGGGGGA
>NZ_JBITDP010000045.1:0-25693 GCF_044454405.1 Streptomyces sp. NPDC051555
GGGACCCTGTGGGAGAGTAGGACGCCGCCGAACAATTTTTCCGGGAAAGCCCCGCACCTTATGGTGCGGGGCTTTTCTGCGTTCCGGACCAGAAAGGGTCGGAGCGGAAATGGGTGGAACTCCTGGTGGGGTGCCGGTCTAGGATCTTGCGCATGAACCAGAGCACCCCGTACGTGATACGTGAGATCAAGGCCGACGAGTGGGAGAAGGTCAAGGAGCTCCGGCTGGCCGCGCTCGCCGACCCGGTGGCGCCGATCGCCTTCCTTGAGTCCGCGGAGCAGGCCGCGGCGCAGCCGGACGACTTCTGGCAGGGGCGGACCGAGCGGGGCGCCCAGGGGCGCGGGGCCCGGCAGTTCGTGGCCGAGGCGGCCGACGGGCGCTGGGTCGGGTCCGTTACGGTGCTCGTCGAGCAGGCCGGGACGCAGGGGTTCTTCGGTGGGGAGATCCCGGTCGAGCAGGGTCACCTCGTGGGCGTGTTCGTACGGCCCGAGCAGCGGGGGACCGGGCTCACGGAGGAGTTGTTCCGGGCCGCGCTGGACTGGGCCTGGGCGCTGGAGGAGCCCGCGCTGGAGCGCGTACGGCTCTTCGTGCACGAGGACAACGCGCGGGCCGGGGCCTTCTACCGGCGGTTCGGGTTCATGGCGAGTGGGACCACGGTGCCGATGGCCGGCGATTCGGGATCCATGGAGCTGGAGTACCTGATCGCGCGTCCCTGATCGAAAGTCCTCGATCCGGACCTCTAGTGGGTTGCGAGCGGGAGGTCGGCTTCGGGCCAGCGGGAGCGGGCCTGTTCGCGGCTGCGGCACAGGGCCAGGACCGGGAGGCCCGTGGCGTCGGCCAGGAGCGCGGGGAGCTGTGGGATCGGGGCGACCGCGGCGATGTCGTCCAGGACCAGCGACAGTGGTGGGTCGAGCCGACCGTGGGATGACCGTGCGGCCATGCGACGGCCGTGCTCGACCACGCTTGCGGTGAGTGCGGTCAGCAGGGGCATCGCACCCGGGTGGGTGCGCGGGTCCTCCAGGGGCTCGCCCACCACGTACAGGCTGCCCCCTTCGGTCAGGAACGATGCCAGCGTGAGCGAATCCGTTCGGTTCGGGTTGCAGGACTCGCGGACGTGGATGGAGGACAGGCAGCTCAGCGCACGTGCCGTCAGGTGCTGGGCCTGCTCGCGGCGTTCCGGGTGGGCGGTGAGGGCGCTTTCGAGCTCGCCCGCCGCGCCGGGCGCCGCGTGGGGGTGGGTGCGCAGGATGCGGACCGGTTCCTGGGCGCCCGTGCCCTGGGCCCAGCGGTGGAGCTGTTTGAAGGGCCTGCTGTCGAGGGCCAGGGCGTGCAGCCAGCTGCGCAGGAGCGTTTCCGCGGTATCGGCGACGGCTGCGTCGATGCGGGCCTGGGGGCGTACGGGCGCCAGCAGGGCGGCGGCGCGGGCGGCCGCGGTGTCGCGCTCGGCGCAGCCCTCGGCCGGGTTCCAGTGCATGCGGGCCGGGGTGTCGCAGAGGTGGGCGGGGTCGTAGAGGAGGACCGGGCCGAGTTTGGCGCGGGCGTCCTTCGTCTCGGCCCACAAGGCGGGGGACGAGGTCACGATGAGGGCGGCGCCCTCCGCCGCGCGGATGCGGTCGGCCGCGGCCCGGTGGCGCTCGGCCGGGGCGGCGTACCGCAGCGCGGTCGTGGGTGCGGGGGCCGGTAGCGGGATGCCGGCTGCCGCGGCCTGCGGCGGGGCGGCCGCAGGGGGGTAGCCGAAGCCGTAGCGGTAGGCCTCGTCGGTGGGGGCCGGCGCCCGGGCCGGGGCGTGGGCCTGGGCCGGGGCGTGGGCGATGGGCGCCGGGGTCGGTCGGGGTGCGGGGTGCGGGGGTTCGTACGGCGCGGCGGGCTGGAGCGGGACGGCGGTCGGTGCCGGCGCCGGCACCGGCACCGGGGCTTGTGCCGGTTCGGGGGCCGGGGCTCGGCGGGCCAGGGCGCGGCGGGACTTCGTGCGGGCGACGATGCCGATCACGAAGACGGTGGCGACGAAGAGCACGAGCAGCTGGCTGATGAAGGTGCCCCAGAACAGGCCCCAGCCCGACAGGGCGGCCGGGTCGGTGTCCGGCCAGGCGCCCGCCACGTCGTGGGGTTGCGCTATCAGGGCGCGGATCGCCCCGGGGGTGTTGCCGAAGCTGACCGTGTCGGGCCAGGCGCCGCGGGTGAACCAGGCGGCGAGGCCGGTGGCGGACCACACCAGGAGGGCCAGGCCGAGGAGGAAGCCGAGCAGGGCGAGCAGCAGGCCGTCGGGGATGCCGCCGCGCTGTGCTCCGGTGGGTCCGTGTGCGTCCGTACGGCGGGCGTCGGCCATCCTCAGGCCACCGTGGTCGCCGAGCCGGGGCCGTGGCCGCCGTTGCGGTGCCGTTCGATGAGCAGGGCTCGTTCCTCCGCTTCGAGTTCGGCCGCGAGCAGCTCGTCGGGGAGCTGGTGCGCTGCCGAGGATTCCGTCATGGCGCGGTCGGTGTAGACGAGGGGGCGCTCGGACTCGGTGATCAGGTGTTTGACCACCTGGACGTTGCCGTTGACATCCCAGACCGCGATGCCGGGGGTGAGGGTGGGGATGATCTCCACGGCCCAGCGCGGGAGGCCGAGGACGCGGCCGGTGGCGCGTGCCTCGTCGGCTTTCTGGGCGTAGATGGTGCGGGTGGAGGCCATTTTGAGGATGGCGGAGGCTTCGCGCGCGGCCGCGCCGTCGACGACGTCGGAGAGGTGGTGGACGACGGCGACGAAGGACAGGCCGAGGCGGCGGCCGAACTTCAGGAGGCGCTGGAAGAGCTGGGCGACGAAGGGGGAGTTGATGATGTGCCATGCCTCTTCGACCAGGAAGATCCGTTTCTTCCTGTCCGGGCGGATCCATGTGTGTTCGAGCCATACGCCCACGATGGCCATGAGGATGGGCATGGCGATGGAATTGCGGTCGATGTGGGAGAGGTCGAAGACGATCAGGGGCGCGTCGAGGTCGATGCCGACGGAGGTGGGGCCGTCGAACATGCCGCGGAGGTCGCCGTCGACGAGGCGGTCCAGGACGAGGGCGACGTCCAGGCCCCAGGCGCGTACGTCGTCTATGCCGACGTTCATGGCCTCGGCGGATTCGGGTTCCGGGTGGCGCAGCTGCTCGACGATGTCCGTCAGTACGGGCTGCCGGTTGGTGATCGTCTCGTTGACGTAGGCGTGGGCGACCTTGAGGGCGAAGCCGGACCGTTCGTCCAGGCCGTGCCCCATGGCGACCTCGATGATCGTGCGGAGCAGTGCGAGCTGGCCGGTGGTGGTGATCGCCGGGTCGAGCGGGTTGAGCCGGACGCCGCCGTCGAGGGCGGCCACCGGGTCGAGCCGGATGGGCATTATTCCGAGCTGCTGGGCGATCAGGTTCCACTCGCCGACGCCGTCCTCGCCCTGGGCGTCGAGGACGACGACCTGCCGGTCGCGGAAGCGGAGCTGGCGCAGGACGTAGGTCTTCTCCAGGGCGGACTTGCCGTTGCCGGATTCGCCGAGGACCAGCCAGTGGGGGGCCGGGAGCTGTTGGCCGTACAGCTGGAAGGGGTCGTAGATGTAGCCCTTGCCGCTGTAGACCTCGCGGCCGATGATGACGCCGGAGTCGCCGAGGCCGGGGGCGGCGGTGGGCAGGTACACGGCCTGGGCCTGGCCGGTGGAGGTGCGTACGGGGAGTCGGGTCGTCTCGACCTTTCCGAAGAGGAAGCTGGTGAAGGCGTCCGACATCGCGGACAGCGGATCTCGCATGGCGGCTTCTTCCCTCCGGCTAGCGTCGGATGCCGGTCGCGAACGGCAGTGTGTTCACGAAGGCGCGGTGGTGCTCGCGGTCGCACCACTCCAGCTTGAGGTACGACTTGCCGGCGGAGGCGCGGATCGTGCGCTTGTCGCGGGCGAGGGCCTCGGGGGATCTGGAGGACACGGTGATGTAGCCGACGAGGTTGACTCCGGCGGCGCCGCTGGCGAGGTCTTCGCCGCGCTGGTCGAGGCGGCCGTGGGCGGCGATGTCGCGCGGGTCGACCGTGCGGTTCATCTTGGCGGCGCGGCTGGCGTCGGCCTCGTCGTTGGTCTTCTCCGTCAGCATCCGTTCGATGGCGATCTCGGTGGGTTCGAGGTCCATGGTGACGGCGACGGTGCGGATGACGTCCGGGGTGTGGACGAGGAGGGGGGCGAGGAAGTTGACGCCGACGGGGGTCATCGGCCATTCCTTCACCCACGCGGTGGCGTGGCACCAGGGGGCGCGGGTCGAGGACTCGCGGGTCTTGGCCTGGAGGTAGGTGGGTTCCATCGCGTCGAGTTCGGCGGGCCAGGCGTTGCGCTTGGTCATGGCCTGGATGTGGTCGATGGGGTGGTCCGGGTCGTACATGGAGTGCACGAGGGAGGAGAGGCGGCCCTGGCCGAGGGGCTGGCGCACGCGGATGTCGGCTTCGGCGAGGCGGGCGCAGATGTCGGTGAGCTCGCGGGCCATGACGATGGCGAGGCCCGCGTCGCGGTCGAGCTTGCGGCCCTTGTGGGGGGTCGAGGCGCGGGCGATGGTGTGCGCTTCGGCGGCGAGTTCGCGGGTGAAGTGCATGCAGGCGACGAGGTACGCGCGGTGCTGCTCGGAGGAGGTCGACACCATCGACTGGAGCTGGTCGTAGGAGTCGCGGAGCCAGCCGGGGGCCGTGACGTCGCCGCGCTGGGCGACGTCCTTGGCGTGGGCGTCGGGGTCGGCCGGCAGGGTGCGGGCGAGCATCTGGAGGCGGGTGACGAAGCCGTCGCCGTTGGCGACGTGCTTGAGCAGCGTGCCGAAGCGGTCGACGAGGGCTTCCTGGTCCTCGCTGTCGCGCAGGCCGACGCCGGGGCCCTCGATCTCGATGGCCGCGGTGACGGTCCGGCGGTCGGCGTGCAGGAGCACGGCGATCTCGTCGGGCCCGAAGGGGGCGGCGAGCCAGTTGATCCGGCCGATGCCGGGGGGCGGGCCGACCTCGACCTCGCGACCGTCGACGCCGCGGACGCCCGCTTCCATGGCGGCCGAGCGGTACGCCGTACCGCGGCGCAGGGTCCGCTTGAAGCTGCGGTTGATCTCGAACCACTTGTAGAAGGTGCGGCCCTTGTACGGGACGTACACGGCGGCGAGGGCGACCACGGGGAAGCCCGCGAGCATGGCGATGCGCGGGGCGATGCCGGGGACGAGCAGTCCGCTCATCATGCCGAGGAACGCACCGGCGATGATCAGCGCGATCTCGCCGGTCTCGCGGTTCTTGCCGACGATCGCGTTCGGCCGGGCCCGGCCGATGAGATACGTGCGGCGGGGCGCGACCGGGTGGATCTGGTGGGACTGGGTCGTCAACGCCCGTCACCTCCTGTGTTCTTCGTGCTGCTCGTGCCGGTGCTCGTGCGGGGCGGCGGGGTGGCGGATCCGCCACCGGATCCGCCGGAGGGGCGGCTGCTGTGGGCGGCCACGCCTCCGGAGAGGGGGTTGGCGGGGCGGGGGGCGGATTGTCCGCCCCCGCCGCCGTCGCCCGCGCGGTGGGAGCCGCGGCTGCTGTGGGTCTTGATGCCCTGGGAGACGAGCGAGGCCGGGGAGCTGATGACGGCGGCCGCCTGGGCGCCGTCGGTGGCCTTGCTGCGGTTGGAGCGGGCGGAGGCGATCTCGTCGCCGAAGCCGGGAACGAAACGGTAGATCATCGCGGAGGCGAAGATCGCCAGAATGATGATGGCGAGGCCGGAGACGACGGCGGAGAAGGCATTCGGCCCCTTCTCGCCGGCGAGGGCGCCGGCGAGGCCGAGCACGATGACGATGACCGGCTTCACGAGGATGACGGCGATCATGATGCCCGCCCAGCGGCGGACGTGGCCCCACAGGTTCCGGTCGACGAGCCCGGCGTAGACGACGACGCCGAGGAGGGCGCCGACGTAGAGGAGGGCGGCCCGGATGACGAGTTCGAGCCAGAGGACGCCTGCGGCGAGGACGGTGACGAGGGCGACGACGATCAGCATGATCGGGCCGCCGCCGATGTCGTCGCCCTTCTTGAGGGCCTCGGAGAAGGAGCCGAAGAAGACGTCGCTCTGGCCGCCGGTGGCGGTGGCGATGACTTGGGTGACGCCGTCGGTGGCGGACACGACGGTGTAGAGGATCAGGGGGGTGAAGGCGGAGGCGAGGACGGTGAGCCAGAGGAAGCCGATGGCTTCGGACATGGCGGTGGTGAAGGGGACGCCGCGGATGGCTCGCTTGGCGACGGCGAAGAGCCACAGGACGAGGGTGAGGATGGTGGAGGCGGCGAAGACGACGGCGTACTGCTTGAGGAAGGCGGGGTTGGTGAAGTCGACCTTCGCGGTGCCGTTGACGGCTTGGCTGAGCTTGCCGACGATCCAGGCGGCGGCTTCGGCGCAGCCCTTGGAGAGGGAGCCGAGGGGGTTCAGGGCGTCGGCGGGGTCGGAGGGGGAGAGGCCCGTGCGGGGGGCTCCGCCGGGGTTGCCGTTGTCCCGTTCGCAGAATTCCTTGGCGGGGCCCCTGATCAGGTCGCACGGGTTGTTGCTCGGCGTCGGCGTCGGCGTGGGCGTCGGAGCGGGGGCGGCGAACGCTCGTGCGGAGAGCAGGACCACTGTGGTCTGGATGCCCCCGAGCAGGGAGGTGGTCGCCAGCAGGCGGCGGTTAGCGCGCATAGGTGAACCCTCCGAACTGCGACACGGCCTTGGCCATCTCGTCCGCGGTGGCGGCGTTCTGGTCTCGTCCCACGGGCGCAGGGCCGTCCTTCTGCGTGAAGGTCGAGACCTTCCAATCGCCGTTGACCCACTTGAGTTCGAAGGTGTTGGTGTACCAGCTCTCCGACACGGGGTTCGTGGAGCCCTCGCCTGCCAGGCCGAAGAGAGAGGAGTACCAGACGGACACGCTTGCGGTATCGGCGTCGAGCTTCTCGACCTTGGTACCCACTGGACTCGTACGGGAGACGAATGTCAGGCCCTTGGGCGCCTTGCCCGTGGCGTCGAGACCGATCCGCGCGAGGAACTCCTGCCCCGAGTAGACCCGGTCCAGCTCGCCCTGCCGGGCTCCGGCCACGTCAGGCGGGTATACGGCTTCGATGATGGCCTTGCGGCGCGCCGGATCGAACATCCCGTCAGAACTCAACGCCACGGCGAAGTTCGCCGCTGCTGATTGGGCGCCTTGTTCGTCGTGGGCGAAGCCGCGGGGGATCGTGCCGTTCTTGCCGTCGACCGGGCGGGTGCCTGTGGCCGAGGTTGAGTTGGAGGTGGGGGGCTTGCTGGTCGGGGGGGTGGTGGGGGAGTCCTGGTTCTGGTTCGCGAACGCGATGGCGGCGATCAGGAGGACGACCACGCCGACGACCGTGACCAGGCCGCGGGAGGGGCGGGGGCCGCGGCGGGTGCTCGGGTAGGGGTCCGAGGGGGAGTCCGGGAGGCGCGTGCGGGTCTGGCCGGTGCCGCCGACCTCGCCGTGGCCTGGGCCGGTGCCGCCGTACTGGTCGTCGTGGCTCATTCCCTGTCCGCCCCCTCGGCGTCGTACGACGGTAGCGCTGGTGGCCGCGTGGACGCGGTGTGCTGGGTCCTCATCGGGTCGGGAGCCGGCGGCGTGGCTAGACGGCCATTCCGTAGACGATGGTGAACAGGGTGCCGAGGGAGCCGATGATGAACACCCCCGTCAGACCGGCCACGATCAGACCCTTGCCCTGTTCGGCGCTGAAGGTGTCGCGCAGGGCGGTCGCGCCGATGCGCTGCTTGGCCGCTCCCCAGATCGCGATGCCCAGGCAGAGCAGGATCGCCACGGCCATGACCACCTCGATCATGACCTTCGCTTCATTGCCGAGACTTCCGAACGGGCCCCAGTTCGGGGCGATTCCGCCGATGATGGTGGTGATGTCGCCCTTTTCGGCTGCCAGGATCATGTAACTCACCGCCCCTGTATGGGTAGTTCCGGGTGCCCTTGCCCGATGGCAGGGGTCACGTCCTATCTTCGCTGATGAAATCGCCGTCGTATGTCGACTTGACGGCTCTCTTTGCCTGATCTCCCGGTCCGGGCCCCGCCCACGTCCACTGACCTGGTCACTCTGTGTATCACGGGGTGTGACCCCGGGCAATGATTGTCGTCTCGGCGTACGCGAGGCGGGGTGCGGGTCTGCCCGGGTGGCCGCCGTTCGGCGGATCGGGGCCGCGTGTCGTTGACCCAACCCGCGTACATATCGACCGACTGACGGAATGTCGGACCAACCTTCTGTCGGCCCGTGGGTCATGCTCCCCCTGCTTCCGGCCGGAGCGCGAAACGTTCCACGATGAGAGACGACCCAAGGAGCTAACGGATGGGTTCTGCATCAAGGGCTGGCCGGCGCGTGTGGTTGGCCGGTGGGCTGGTCGTGCCGCTGGCGCTCGCGTTCGCGGGGATCTCGGGTCCCGCGTCGGCCGCCGAGCAGTGGGCCGCCCCTACGTCGTCCGGTGCCAAGTGTCAGGGCAAGGACCGGATGGACGACGACATGAAGAAGGCGAAGGGTGCGAAGGCCGCGCCCGGCGCGAAGCGGGGGTCCGGCTGTCCGGGGCCGCGCGGGCCGGTCGGGCCCAAGGGTCCCAAGGGCGACCGGGGTCCGAAGGGCGACCGGGGTCCGGCCGGTCCGCCCGGGCACTGCACCGACGTGGCCACGACGCGGGGCAACGGCGACCTGGAGTTCAGCGCGGCGTTGGTGAACGGCAAGACGTCCATCGGTGTGCGCAGGATGGCGCCGCCGCCGGTGGGCGCCTACTACTGGCGCGACCTGACGGGGCCGCAGAACCCGGGGCACCCGCGGAACGCGTGCAGCGTGTCCATCGCGGCCGAGGGCATGAACAGCGTGTACGTGAAGGTGCTGACGACCGCGGGCACCGTGTACGAGAACTCCTGCACGTACACGGCGATGGGGATGCTCAACTGCCCGTCCGGCTGGACGGCGCTGGTCAAGCCCTGACCCGTGGGGTCCGTACGCCCGTCGCTGGCGCCGCGACCGGAAGCACGAGCCGGTGCGCGGGGCCAGCGGGGTGTGGGTGGACCGGGTGGGGGTCCGGGGTCAGACGAGGATGCTGGACGACGGCGGGACGAGGGCGTAGTGGCCCGGGGGGATGGCGCCGACCGGGTAGCCGAAGTGGCAGAGCGGGCCTCGGGTGATGACGACCGGGTTGTCGGAGTGGTTCTCGACCCGCGCGATGCCGCCGTGGCGCAGGCAGCCGTGGTAGCCGAAGACGGCCTGACCGTTGATGACCACGGGGCCCTCGCCGTGGTGCGCCTGTGCCTGGACCTGGGCGTGGGCCGAGCCGCCGAGGGAGAGGACGAGAGTGGCGGCGGCCGCGAGGGTGCCGAGGGTGGTGGACAGGCGTCGCATGATCGGGGACCTCCGTTGGGCGGGTAGCTGACGATCAGCTTCCGGTTGCGTGGCTCAACGTAGGGGTGTGGATAGCCGACAGTCACGGCCGCGAGGGGGCGCGTGGTTGCGCGAAAGGCGCACGTGTGTGCGGTGTGCGCCGGGGCGGGTGCGGACGAGGGGTACGGAAGCCTTGCAGGGGCGGCGCGGGCGGGCGCGGGAGCCGGTACGAAGAAATCCGTCGGGGGGCGGGCGGGCGCCGGCGGGTGTGGCGAATGGGTGAAGCCGCCTTCGGTCCCGGCCGCGGTACCGGTGGCCAACGCCCCCGTGCACCCGGGCCGTTGTCAGTGGGGTGCGGCAGCCTGGGGGCATGACGACGACACCCTGGACGCTCGCGGACATCGAGGCGGCCCTGCGGGCCGGCTGGTCGGCCGACCTGGCCTGCCCCTCGGACATCACGGGCATCCCCTGGTCCGTCGACAATCCGGCCTGGGGGCACTGTGACATCACGGCGCTGGTCGTCCAGGACCTCGTCGGCGGCGACCTGATGGTGGGCGAGGTCTTCCTCGACGGCCGCCAGGAGGGCTACCACTGCTGGAACCGGCTGGCCGGGGGCATACGCGTCGACCTGACCCGGGAGCAGTTCCGGCGCGGCGAGAGCGTGACCCCGGGACGGGTCGTACGGCGACCCGTGGACCGTCGGCCGCGCCGCTGGGCGCAGTACCAGCTGCTGCGCGAGCGCGTCGGGGACGTGCTCGGGCCGCTGCCGGGGGTGGTGGAGGTGGCCGGGCGCGCGCTGCGGTACACGGACTTCGGCGGTCCGGGGGAGCCGCTGCTCGCGCTGCACGCGCACTTCATGGAGGGGCGGACCTTCGCGGGCCTGGCCCGGGAGCTGGCGCCGCGGTGGCGGGTCATCGCGCTGGACCAGCGCGGGCACGGGGATTCGGACCGGGCGCCGGAGTACTCGCGGGAGGGCTACGTCGCGGATGCGGCGGCCGTGCTGGAGCACCTGATGCTGGGCCCGGCGGTGGTCCTGGGGCATTCGCTGGGCGGGGTCAACGCCTACCAGCTGGCCGCGCGGCGGCCCGAGCTGGTGCGGGCGGTGGTGGTCGAGGACGTCGGGGCGGTCGTGGACGACGACCTGTCCTTCGTGCTCGGGTGGCCGCGCCGGGCGGACGGCCGGGAGGAGCTGCTGGCGGGGCTGGGGAGCGCGGCGGGCTTCCTGGAGGACTCGGTGCGGGAGTACGAGGACGGCTGGGGCCTGGCCTTCGAGGCGCAGGACATCGTGGCGTCCGGCGAGGCGATACGGGGGGACCACTGGGCGGACTGGCTGGCGGTGCGGCAGCCGACCCTGCTCGTCCGGGGGGACCGCAGCACGGTGCTGTCGGCGGGGCACGCGCGGGAGATGACGGCCCGGCGGCCGGGGGTGCGGCTGGTGGAGCTGCCCGCCGGGCACGGGGTGCACACCGAGGACCCGAAGGGGTTCACCGCGGCGGTGGCGGAGTTCCTCGCCCGGCTCTGACAAGGCGCGCGCTGTACGCGGCTCCCGGTCCCGTTGCCCGGGGTCCGGCCCGGCACGGGGGTGCGGGCCGGGCCGCGGGGAGCGGGACCGCGGGCGTGGGGGACTCGGGCCTACGGGGCGTGGGGCGTCAGGACCAGTGGGAGGGGCGGGTCAGGGTGGGCGGGATGCGGGTGGCGGCGTCGCCGCGGGCCGCGTTCAGCTGGGCCTGGGTGAGGAAGATGCTGCCGGTGAGGTCGGCTCCGCTCAGGTCGGCGTCCCGCAGGTCCGCGCCGATCAGGTCGGCGGTGCGCAGGTCGGCCCGGCTGAGGTCGGCGGCGATCAGGTAGGCGCCGCGCAGGGTGGCGCCCCGCAGGTTCGCGCCGGACAGGCGGGCGCCCATCAGGTCCGCGCCGCGGTGGTTCTTCTTGCGGCCGGGCGCGGTGGCCCGTACGAGGTCGCTGGTCTTGAGCAGCAGGGTGTTGACGGCGGCGCGGCGGGCGTCGACGTCGACGGCGGCCAGGGTCTCGGCGTCGGCGCGGGTCAGCTCCTCGGTCTCGGCGAGGGCGCGCCGCAGCTCGGGGTGGATCGGGCGGGCGGCCGGGAGGGTGAGGGCTTCGGCGAGGTAGAAGAGCAGTTCGTGGAGCCGGCGCATCACCGGGAACACCTCGAACATCCGGCGGGAGGTGCCGGGGTGGGCGCGCCAGTCGCGGCCCTCGAAGGTGACCTGGGAGACCTGCTGGCCCGCGCCGAAGCAGTCGAAGACGGTGCAGCCCTGGAAGCCCTTGCCGCGCAGCTGGGTGTGGATGCCGCAGCGGAAATCCTGCTGGAGGTTGCCGCAGGGCGTGCCGGCGGGCTTGTCCACGGCGAAGTCGGAGGACCGGGCGAAGGGCAGGGCCACGCAGCACAGGGCGAAGCAGTTCGCGCAGTCGGCCTGGAGCACGGGCAGGGCCGGGCCGGCGGCGGGTACCGGGCGGGGGCCGGGTGCGGGTACGGGGGCGGGTACGGGGGCGGGGCGGGAGCTGGACACGGCTCCATTGTCCCCCGCCGGTGTCCGTGACCCGGCCGGGCGTCCTGGGGAGGGGCTGGTGCCCCCGGGTTACCTCTCGGTAGCGTGCGGGCCATGGACGACGCTGACGACGTGACGGTCGAGGGGTTCTACGAGCGGGTCGACACCGGGCGGTTCCTCGCCTCCGCTTACACGCGCGGGCCGTGGGACCGGGGCTCGCAGCACGCCGGTCCGCCCGCCGCGCTGCTGGGGCGGGCCGTCGAGGAGCGCCCGGACGCCCGGGACGACATGCGGGTCGCGCGCATCACCTACGAGATCCTGCGGCCGGTGCCGATCGGGCCGCTGGAGATCACCACTTCGGTCCTGCGGGCCGGGCGCGGTACCGAGGTGATCGAGGCGGCGCTCGCGCCCGCCGGGGCGGCGCCGGTGATGTTCGCCCGGGCGCTGCGGATCCGTACGGCCGAGGACTCGGTGCCGGCGGTGCGGTCGGGTCCCGCCGTGCCGCCGCCCGACACGGTGGGGCGCACGCCGTTCTTCCCGGTGCCGTGGTCGACCGGCTACCACACGGCGATGGAGACCCGGTTCACCGAGGGCGCGTTCGTCGAGCCCGGCCCGGCCACGTGCTGGATGCGGATGCGGGTCCCGTTGATCGCGGGGGAGGAGGTCCGCCCGCTGGACCGGGTGCTGATCGCGGCCGATTCCGGCAACGGCATCAGTGCGGTGCTGGACTTCGCCAAGTACGTCTTCATCAACGGTGACCTGACGGTCCATCTGCACCGGCATCCGGTGGGCGAGTGGGCGTGCGTGGAGGCCCGAACCAGCGTGGATCCGGCCGGGATCGGCCTCGCCGACGCCCGCCTGCACGACGAGGACGGTCCCATCGGGCGCAGTGCGCAGAGCCTGTACGTCGCGCCGCGCTGAGCCTGTGACAGGCTCTCGCGCATGGACGCGCTGAGGGAGACCGATCCGACGCGGATCGGGGTGCACGTGCTGGTGGCCCGACTGGGGGCCGGGGGGATGGGGCAGGTGTACCTCGGGCGGTCGCCCGGGGGGCGCCTGGTCGCCGTCAAGGTGGTCCGGGAGGAGATACTCGGGCACCCGCAGGCGTTGGCGCGCTTCCGGCGCGAGGCGAGCACCGTGCGGGAGGTGCGCTCCGCCTACACCGCGCGGCTGATCGACGCCTCGCTGGACCGGGCGCCGTACTGGCTGGCCACCGAGTACGTCGCCGGGCCCACGCTCGCGCACGCGGTGCGGGGCCGGGGCGCACTGCCCGCGGACACCTGCCGGGCGCTGGGGGCGGCGCTGGCGGAGGGGCTGGCGGGCGTGCACGAGCAGGGGGTGACGCACCGGGACGTGAAGCCGCAGAACGTGATCCTGGGGGCGCAGGGGCCGCAGTTGATCGATTTCGGCATAGCGCGCGGGGTCGGGGTGACCATGCTGACGCAGGAGGGCCAGGCGCCGGGGACGCCGGGGTTCACGGCGCCCGAGGTGCTGCTGGGTGCGGCGGGCGAGGCCGCGGCGGACGTGTTCGCGCTGGGGGCGACGCTGGCGTACGCGGCGACCGGGCGGCCGCCGTTCGGCTCCGGTGAGGCGGCGAGCGTGTGGTACCGGACGGTGCACGAGCCGGTGGACGCGGCCGGCGTGGAGCCGGGGCTCGCGGCCCTGATCGAGGCGTGCGTCGCGAAGGACCCGGCGGCGCGGCCGTCACCGGCGGAGGTGATCCGGCGGTGCGCGGTGGCGCGGGCGGTGGTGGACGACCCGGTGTACGCGGAGCTGGCGGCCCTGCGCGAGGCGGTCCCGGCGGCCCCGACCGCGGTGGCCCCCGCCGCCACCCGGGTGCTTCCGGACCACGGGCAGGAGCAGCCCCACCCCCTGCCTCTGGACGGCACCACGGAGTACGTCGCCCCCGCGCCCGACCTCGCGCCCGACCTCGCGCCCGACCCCGCGGCCGGGAGGCGGGGACGGCGGGCCGGGCTCTGGGTGAGGGTCGTGCTCGCGCTGGCCGCGGCGGGGTCCGTGGCCTACTGGCAACTCCCCCTGGGCGGGGGAGGCGGGGGCGACGCGGGCGCCGCGTCCGGCGGATCGGCCTCCGCGGGTCCGAGCACCGGTGCGCGGCCCTCCGGCGGGAAGGACGCGAAGGACGCGAAGGACGCGAAGGACACGAAGGACGCGAAGAAGAAGGGCGCCGGGCCGCCCGCCGACCACATCGAGCAGAGCCGGACCTCGCGGGAGCGCTGGGCGGTGGACCCGGATCCGGCGATGGCGAAGTACAACAGCGGGCTGTGCAACGAGCTCGTGGGCGAGGAGGACGCCCCCGGTACCGGGATGGAGAGCTCCACCACCTCCTCGTCGACCAACGGCGTGCCCGGCAGGACGATGACGGTGAAGATGCGGCCCAAGGGCGCGGGAGATCCGGACCGGGGGCCGCGCCCGGCCCCCTATTACGTCTCGGTGGCCGTCAAACCGCCGTCATCGCTGGCGTCCGGGAGCCTCGGCTATACGAGCGTGCCCGTCGACATCTACGCGAACTGGGACTCCGGCGAGTACCTGAGCCTGGGCTATCCGGCGCAGTTCCGCAGCTACGTGAACGGCAAGGGAACCGGTTCGCCGGAGCTGGCGTCCGACCGGGGGGACTGGACGGTGGTCTTCTACCACGTCGAGGATGACCCCAAGAAGTACGGCCGTATCGCCTGTTCGGGGTTCCGGGTGGGGTAACGGGCCGCGACACGGGGGAAACAGAGGGAAATCCCCCCTTGAGGGGACGGGCATGGGGGAGGGTTGACGGGTGCGCAGATTCTGGATGGTGGGCGGGGTCGGGGTCGGGGTGTGCCTGACCTTCGTCATGCTGCTCGTCGTGGGGACGTACTCCGCGGCCGCGGGGCTGGGCGGTCTCGGCGGTGGCGGGCGCGGGGTCGGCCTCGCGCAGGGGGCCGTGCCGGCGAAGTACCAGGCGCTGGTGCAGAAGTGGGGCAACCTGTGCGCGTCGATCAGCCCGCCGCTGCTGGCGGCCCAGCTGTACTCGGAGAGCGGCTGGAACCCGCAGGCGGTGAGCCCGGCGGACGCGCGGGGCATCGCGCAGTTCATCCCGGGGACCTGGGAGGGACACGGGGTCGACGGGGACGGTGACGGGGACCGGGACATCTGGGACCCCAACGACGCGATCCCGTCCGCCGCTTCCTACGACTGCGAGCTGGCCAAGGACGTCGCGGGGGTGCCGGGCGACGCGGCGTCGAACATGCTCGCCGCCTACAACGCGGGTGCGTACGCGGTCATCAAGTACCAGGGCGTGCCGCCGTACAAGGAGACGCAGGGGTACGTGAAGACGATCACGACCCTGGCGCTGAGCTTCGCGAAGCCCGTCGGGCGGGTGGCGCCCTCGCAACAGGCCGCCGGGGCGATCTACTTCGCGCAGAAGCAGCTGGGGACGCCGTACCTGTGGGGCGGCAACGGTACGCCCGACCAGGACGGGCGGTTCGACTGCTCGGGGCTGACGGTGGCGGCGTACAAGACGGTGGGAATCGATCTGCCGCGCGTGGCGAACGACCAGTACAACGCGGGTCCGCACCCTTCGCGCGACGAACTGCTCCCCGGTGACCTGGTCTTCTTCTCCAACGACCTGTCGAATTCGCGGGAGATCCACCACGTCGGGCTGTACGTGGGCGGCGGATACATGATCAACGCGCCCTACACCGGCGCCGTGATCCGCTTCGACAAGATCGACAGTCCGGACTACTTCGGGGCCACCCGGGTCACCAAGGACGGCGCGGCGGCCTCGCCGGTACGGGACGCGGCCGCGGGCGCGAAAACCCCGTAAGCGGGGGCGGCGGCGCGGGCCCGCCGCTCTGCTGACTCTCCGTTAAGCCCAGGCCCTGAGCTGCGATGATGAGTCACTCTTGGATAACGTTGGAGTGATCATTCGGTGGAGAGTGGAACGTAGCTGCCAGAACGGGCGTTCCATGGACACGGTGGTCGATCACCGGGGTCGAAGGGGCGCACGCAGGGGTGCGTTCTCAGGGGAACCGAGGCAAGGGGCCGCATCGCCATGGCTGGACTCACGACCGGTGGGCCGAACGTGGACGTCAGCCTGCTGTACGACATCAACGGCCTGGCCCGGCACGCTCCGGCGGCCGTGGACCGGACCATCGCGCTCGTCGGTGAGTACGGGCTGCCGCTCGCCATGGTGCTGCTCGTGCTCTGGTGCTGGCGCGGGGCCCGCAAGCAGGACGGGCCGGCCGCGATCGAGGCGTTCACCGCGCTGGTGTGGGCACCGCTCGCCGCCGGGATCGCGCTGCTCGTGAACGTGCCGCTGCGCGAATTCGTCGCCCGGCCGCGGCCGTTCCGCCAGCACGAGGGGCTGGAGGTGCTGGTGTCCGGCAAGGGGGGCGACTTCTCCTTCGTCAGCGACCACGCCACCCTCACGATGGCGCTCGCCGTCGGCATCTTCATCGCGAACCGCAGGCTGGGGCTGATCGGCATCGGGCTCGCCCTGGTCCAGGGCTTCTGCCGGGTGTACATGGGCGTCCACTACCCCACCGACGTCATCGGGGGCCTCGCGCTCGGCACGGCGGTGGTCCTGCTGCTCGCGCCCCTCGCGATGGCGCTGCTCGCTCCGGTGGTGCGCGCGGTGGCCGGGTCGGCGCGCGTGGGGTGGATCGTCCGGGCCAAGGGGCACGGCGTGCCCCGGCCGCTGGACCTCCCGCACGCCCAGACCCCGCCGGGCGGCCACCCCCGCGAGAACGACCTGGCCGCCTGAGCCGCACCCGGTCGGCGCGGGCTCGGGCGCTCAGCCCGTGGCGTACGCGTTCCAGAGCGTGAGCAGGACCGCCGAGAGCAGGCACAGCGCCGCCCCGGCGAAGCAGAGGCGGACCGCGGCGGGTCGGGCGCGCGGGCGGGACCGGGTCAACGGCCGCCGCCCTCGCGTCCCCGGTGGCCCTGGTGCCCCTCGGCGTCGGTGTCCCCGCGGCGGTGGCGCGAGCGCAGCCAGAGGCCCGTCGCCGCGGCCGCCGCGGAGGTGACCCCGATGGCCAGGGCCACGTCGCCCGGCCCGTCGGCCGTGCCGACGGGCTTCGCCCAGGCCGGAGCGACGGGCTTCGCCCAGGCCGGAGCGACGGGCTTCGCCCAGGCCGGAGCGACGGGCTTCGCCCAGGCCGGAGCCGGGGCCAGCGCGAGCAGCAGGGCCCCCGCGAGGGCCGCGGCGCGGGCGGTCGTACGGCCGCGTGGTCGTCGTACCGGTCGTCGTCCGCGCACGGGGGCTCCGCTCTGGAGAGGGGGTTCCCCTCCAGGGCATCCGGTCGCGCGCGGATCGGCCAGCGGGGCCGTCCGAACGGGCGACGCGCCGGCGGCGGCCGGGCCGGCCGGATCGGAGCCGGGCGGCTCCGGGGCGGGTTACCCCGTCAGGTGGCCGCTCGCGTCCTTGCGGGCCAGGTCCCGGGAACGGCGGGCCGGACCGCGCCAGCCGCAGCTGCAGACGGCCAGGCAGAACGAGCCGCGTTCCGAGGTGGTGATGGTGTGCGCGCCCGGCGGCGTCGGCCCCGCGCAGCTGCGCGTGCGGGGTACGGCCGGAAGCGGAGGGGCGGAGGGCGCGAAGGGGTGCGGGTCCACGTCACCACGGTACCCGGGTCGGGTGCGGGTGCGGGAGTGCCCGGGGCCGTGACGGCGAACCCCGGGCCTCGTTAACCGGAGCGGGTGGGGGCCTCGGGCAAGCCGCGTTCATGCGTTGGGGGTTGGCAGGCGATGGTGGTGCACCAGCACAGGCGGCGGGGGGCGGCGGCCGTGGCCGTTGCGGCCATGGTGACGATCGGTGGGTGCGGCGGTCCGGACGGGGCCCCCGCGGGCGCCGACGCGCGACCACCCGGCGATCCGACGGCGGCCGTGCGCGGCGCCGCCGACGGGCTGACCCGCAGCGGCAGTGCCCAGGCCCGTACGGCGATGGAGATGGCCACCGGCGGCACCCGGGTCACCATCCGGGGCGAGGGCGGGGTCGACTTCAAGAAGCGGATGGGCCAGCTCCTGGTGATGCTCCCGGCCGACGTCACCGGCAAGCCGGGCCACCGCCCGATCACCGAGCTGCTCACCCCCGGCGCCCTGTTCATGAAGAACCGGGGTGCGGGCGTGCCCGCCGACAAGTGGGTCCGGGTGGACACGACGACCCTCGCGGACGGGAACCTCGTCACCGGCGGGGCCACCGATCCGATCACCGCCGCCGAGCTGCTGCGCGGGGCCGAGGGGGTGACGTACGTCGGTGAGAGCGACCTGTCGGGGACGAAGGTCCGGCACTACACGGGCACCACCGACATCGGGCGGGCCGCGAAGAGCGCGTCGCCGGACGTGCGGGCGGCGCTGGAGGCGGCGGCGAAAGGGTTCAGCAATGACGCCGTTCCCTTCGACGCGTACCTGGACCACGAGGGGCGGCTGCGCAAGGTCAGGCACCGCTTCAGCTACGTCAACAATGGCGTGATCGATGTCTCCTCGACCACGCTGCTCTACGGCTTCGGCACGCCGGTGACGGTCGTTCTCCCCGCAAGCGGGGACATTTTCGCAGGGAAGATCGCCGACTAGGCGGTGGGGTGGCGCGGGGCGGTGCGATCGGGCCATGACCCGGTATCCGGAAATGGTCCATCCGTGTCATGCGCGCAGCGAGTCGTGCTCCTTAGGCTGGGAGCGCAGCGATCCGATGCCCGATGGCGGCAGGAAGAGGTGACACGCGTGACTCCCGCAGGCGGTATGACGGTGCAGGACCACGTGGCGCTCGCCGAGATCGAGCTGTGCGGCGAGCTGATCATCGCGGCTTCGACCGCCGCCGAGGAGCGGCTCAGCCAGGACCGGATCGACGAGGTGCTCGGCGCGATCTGCTGCCCCTAGTCCCGGCGCTTCGGGACTCAGGTCCGCAGCAGGCGGGCGATCGCCTTCGTGGCTTCCTCGACCTTCGCGTCGATCTCGGTGCCGCCCTTGACCGCCGCGTCGGCGACGCAGTGGCGCAGGTGCTCTTCGAGCAGTTGCAGCGCGAAGGACTGGAGCGCCTTCGTGCTGGCCGAGACCTGGGTGAGTATGTCGATGCAGTAGACGTCCTCGTCGACGAGCCGTTGCAGGCCGCGGATCTGGCCCTCGATCCGGCGCAGGCGCTTGAGGTGCTCGTCCTTCTGGTGGTGGTAGCCGTGCACGGCGGGGGCGCCGGGGCCGTCGCCCTGCGCGGGGCCGGCCGCCGCTGCTTCGGTGGTCGTCATGCGTCCTCCCGTGGTGCGTCCAGTGGGCATGGCTGGTGCATACCCCTCATGGGTATATGGTACCGGCCGCCGCGCGCGGCGGCAGGGGTCCGTACCCGCTCACTCTGCCTGATGGAGGACACTGGGGAACTGCCGGTTAGCCGTGGCTGGAGGATGCGCCTAGCATCAGCCTGACCGAATCCAATGCACCCCGAGGACCTCACGTGCGATTTCGTCTGACCCCCAGGGAGACGAGCTTCTACGACATGTTCGCCGCGTCCGCGGACAACATCGTCACGGGCTCGAAGCTCCTGATGGAACTGCTCGGAGCGGACTCGTCCGCCCGGGTCGAGATCGCGGAACGGATGCGGGCGGCGGAACACGCGGGGGACGACGCGACGCACGCGATCTTCCACCAGCTGAACTCCTCCTTCATCACGCCGTTCGACCGCGAGGACATCTACAACCTGGCGTCCTGCCTCGACGACATCATGGACTTCATGGAAGAGGCGGTCGACCTGGTCGTCCTCTACCAGGTGGAGGAGCTCCCCAAGGGCGTCGAGCAGCAGATCGAGGTCCTGGCGCGGGCGGCCGAGCTGACCGCCGAGGCCATGCCCCACCTGCGGACGATGGAGAACCTCACCGAGTACTGGATCGAGGTCAACCGGCTGGAGAACCAGGCCGACCAGATCCACCGCAAGCTGCTCGCCCACCTCTTCAACGGCAAGTACGACGCCATGGAGGTGCTCAAGCTCAAGCAGATCGTCGACGTGCTTGAAGAGGCCGCCGACGCGTTCGAGCACGTCGCGAACACGGTGGAGACCATCGCGGTCAAGGAGTCCTGAACCTCGTGGACACCTTTGCGCTGATCGTGACCATCGGTGTCGCGCTCGGCTTCACCTACACCAACGGCTTCCACGACTCGGCGAACGCGATCGCGACCTCGGTCTCGACGCGGGCGCTGACGCCGCGGGCCGCGCTGGCGATGGCCGCGGTGATGAACCTCGCCGGTGCCTTCCTGGGCAGCGGGGTGGCCAAGACGGTCAGTGAGGGCCTGATCGAGACGCCCCACGGCAACCGGGGCATGTGGATCCTGTTCTCCGCGCTGGTCGGCGCGATCGTGTGGAACCTGGTGACCTGGTACTTCGGGCTGCCGTCCTCCTCCTCGCACGCCCTGTTCGGCGGCATGGTGGGCGCGGCGCTGGCCGGTGGCACCCAGGTCATCTGGAGCGGGGTCGTCGACAAGGTCGTCATCCCGATGTTCATCTCCCCGGTGGTCGGCCTCGTCGTCGGTTACCTGGTGATGGTCGCGATCCTGTGGATGTTCCGCCGGGCCAACCCGCACAAGGCCAAGCGCGGCTTCCGCATCGCCCAGACCGTTTCGGCGGCGGGCATGGCGCTCGGGCACGGTCTGCAGGACGCGCAGAAGACCATGGGCATCGTGATGATGGCCCTGGTCATCGCCGATGTGCAGGCCGCGGGCGACGAGATCCCGATCTGGGTCAAGATCGCGTGCGCCGTGATGCTGTCGCTGGGTACGTACGCGGGTGGCTGGCGCATCATGCGCACGCTCGGCCGCAAGATCATCGAGCTGGACCCGCCGCAGGGCTTCGCGGCGGAGACCACCGGTGCCTCGATCATGTTCGGCTCGGCGTTCCTCTTCCACGCGCCGATCTCCACCACCCACGTGATCACCTCGGCGATCATGGGCGTGGGCGCCACCAAGCGGGTCAACGCGGTCCGCTGGGGCGTCGCCAAGAACATCATCCTCGGCTGGTTCATCACGATGCCGGCCGCGGCGCTCGTCGCGGCGCTGAGCTTCTGGGTCGTCCACCTGGCCTTCGGCTGAGGCCGCCGTCCGCCCCCGCGGGGTGCGGACGGACGGGCGGAAAGACAGATGGGCCGGCTCCCCCCACCCAGGGGGAGCCGGCCCTTTCGCCTTGCGGTGGCACCGCCATGCAGCACCGCAGGACGTGTGTGGGGGCCCTGGCGGGCCCGCCCCTCGCGGGGCTTATCCGAAGCGGCCCGAGATGTAGTCCTCGGTGGCCTGGACGGACGGGTTGGAGAAGATCCGGTCCGTGTCGTCGAGCTCGACGAGCTTGCCGGGCTGGCCGACCGCCGAGAGGTTGAAGAACGCGGTGCGGTCCGAGACGCGGGCCGCCTGCTGCATGTTGTGCGTCACGATGACGATCGTGAAGCGCTCCTTCAGCTCGCCGACCAGGTCCTCGATGGCGAGGGTGGAGATCGGGTCGAGGGCCGAGCAGGGCTCGTCCATCAGCAGGACCTGGGGCTCGACCGCGATGGCGCGGGCGATGCACAGACGCTGCTGCTGGCCGCCGGAGAGGCCGGAGCCGGGCTTGTTCAGGCGGTCCTTGACCTCGTTCCAGAGGTTGGCGCCCTGGAGGGACTTCTCGACGATGTCGGCCAGCTCGGACTTCTTGAAGCTGCCGTTCAGCCGCAGGCCCGCCGCCACGTTGTCGAAGATCGACATGGTGGGGAAGGGGTTCGGGCGCTGGAAGACCATGCCGACCGTGCGGCGGACCGCGACCGGGTCGACGCCGGGGCCGTACAGGTTCTCGTCGTCCAGCAGCACCTTGCCCTCGACGCGGCCACCGGGGGTGACCTCGTGCATGCGGTTCAGGGTGCGCAGGAAGGTGGACTTGCCGCAGCCGGAGGGGCCGATGAAGGCGGTCACGGAGCGGGGCTCCACGGTCATCGAGATGTCGTCGATGGCCTTGTGGGTGCCGTAGAAGGCGGACAGTCCGCTGACGTCGATTCGCTTCGCCATGAGGGGTCACTTCGCTTTCAGGGGGTCGCGTCAGCGACCGGTCTTCGGGGCCTTCCAGCGGGCGATGCCGCGAGCCACCAGATTGAGGATCATGACGAAGGCGATCAGGACGAGGGCAGCGGCCCAGGCCCGGTCGTAGGAGGCGTCACTGCCGACCCGGTACTGCTCCCAGATGTACAGCGGGAGCGAGGACTGAGCGCCTTCGAAGGGGTTGCCGTTGATCAGCTGCGAACCGAAGACCAGCAGCATGATCGGGGCCGTCTCACCGGCGATGCGGGCGATGGCCAGCATGACACCGGTGGAGATGCCGCCGATGGCGGTCGGGAGGACCACCTTGAGGATCATGCGCCACTTCGGCACGCCGAGGGCCAGGGCGGCCTCGCGCAGCTCGTTCGGGACGAGCTTGAGCATCTCTTCGGTGGAGCGGACCACGACCGGCATCATCAGGATCGACAGGGCCAGCGCACCGGCGAAGCCGGAGGGGCCGAAGCCGAGGATCAGGATCCAGGTCGTCAGGATGAACAGGCCCGCGACGATGGACGGGATGCCCGTCATGACGTCGACGAAGAAGGTCACGACCTTGGCGAGCCTGCCCCGGCCGTACTCGACCAGGTAGACCGCGGTCAGCAGGCCGACGGGGGCGGAGATCGCGGTGGCCAGGCCGACCTGCTCGATGGTGCCGAGCAGCGCGTGGTAGACGCCGCCGCCCTGCTCGAAGCTGGTCACGCCCTTCATCGAGTGGTTCAGGAAGTACATGTCGAGGGTCTTGATGCCGCGGGCGATCGTGGTCCACAGCAGCGAGACCAGCGGGACGACCGCGAGCAGGAAGCAGACCCAGACGACGGAGGTCGCGACCCGGTCCTTGGCCTGGCGGCGGTTCTCGATGACCGCGCTGGCCGTGTACGTGATGACGACGAACAGCAGGGCGGCGATCAGACCCCACTGGGTCCTGCTGCTCAGGCTGAAGGCGGCGCCGATGCCGCAGCCGAGGGCGACCGAGGCCAGTGCGATGGCGGCCGGGGCCCAGCGGGGGAGACCACCGCGGGTGAGGCTGGTCGGGGCGACGGACTTGCGGGCCCGGGTGGGCCGCTGGTCCTGGAGTACGTGGCTCATCAGGCGTTCGCCCCCGAGAAGTCCTTGCGGCGGGCGATGATCAGCCGCGCCGTACCGTTGACCAGCAGAGTCAGGACGAAGAGCACCAGACCGGAGGCGATCAGCGCGTCCCGGCCGAACTCGTTGGCCTCGCCGAACTTCGCGGCGATGTTCTGCGCGAAGGTTCCGCCGCCCGGGTCCAGCAGGTGGCCGGAGATCAGGAAGCTCGGGGAGAGCACGGTCGCCACGGCCATCGTCTCGCCGAGCGCGCGGCCGAGGCCCAGCATCGAGGCGGAGATGACGCCGGAGCGGCCGAAGGGCAGTACCGAGAGCCGGATGACTTCCCAGCGCGTCGCGCCGAGGGCCAGGGCGGCCTCCTCGTTCATGCGCGGGACCTGGAGGAAGACCTCGCGGCTGACGCTGGTCACGATCGGCAGGATCATGATCGCGAGCAGGATGCCGACGGTGAAGATCGAGCGGGCGACGCCGACCTGGGTCTTGTCGAAGAGGTAGGTCCAGCCGAAGTACTCGTCGAGCCAGAGGTTCAGCCCGCCGAGGTAGGGGACCAGCACGAGCGCGCCCCAGACGCCGTAGATGATCGACGGCACGGCGGCCAGCAGGTCGACCACGTAGGAGAGCGGACCGGCCAGCTTGCGCGGCGCGTAGTGCGAGATGAAGAGGGCGATGCCGACGGCGATCGGAACCGCGATGGCCATCGCGATGATCGAGCTGACGACGGTGCCGAAGAGCAGGACGGCTATGCCGAAGACGGGGGGCGTGGCCGACGGGTCCCAGTCGAACGTGGTGAGGAAGTTCCCCTTGTTGTCCGAGAGGGCGATCGACGCGCGGTAGCTGAGGAAGACGGCGATCGACGCCATGATCACCAGGAGCAGGATGCCGGAGCCCTGGGAGAGCCCCGAGAAGATCTTGTCACCGGCGCGGCCGGTGGACCTTCCGCTCTGGGAGACCGGCGGAGCCGTGTCTGTCTGGGTGGGTGTCGTGGAAGCCATGGTCTTTCCGGTCTGTGTGGGGGGCGGGCCCCCTGGCGGCGGTGCACCGGATTCCCCTGGGTGGAGGGGAGGGTCCCCGGGGCCGGGCCGCTTCCCCCGGACGGGGAGGAGCGGCCCGGTGGTCCCGGGGGTCAGGATCAGGAGAGGGTCGCGATGACGGCGCGGACCTTGGCGTTGATCTCGGCCGGGATCGGGGCGTAACCGATCTCGGAGAGCGCCTTCTGGCCCGCGTCGGACGCGGTGTAGTTCAGGAAGGACTTCACGGTGCCGAGGGTCTCGGCCTTGTTGCCCTTGTCGCAGACGACCTCGTAGGTCACCAGGACGATCGGGTAGGCACCCTCGGCCTTGGTGGTGTAGTCCAGCTTCAGCGCGAGGTCGGAGCCGGTGCCGACGATCTTGGCGGCGGCGATGGCCTTGGAGGCGTTCTCGCCGGTGGCCGCGACCGGGGCGCCGGCGCCGGTGTTGATGTCGACCGTCTTGATCTTCTGCGACGAGGCGTAGGAGAGCTCGAAGTAACCGATGGCGCCGTCGGCGGCCTTCACCTGGGCGGCGACGTCGGCGGAGCTACCGGCGGCCTGGCCACCGGGCGCCGGCCACTTCTTCGCGGCGTCGTAGGTCCAGGCGTCGGGCGCGGTGGCCTTGAGGTACTTGGTGAGGTTCTCGGTGGTGCCCGAGTCGTCGGACCGGTGGAAGGCCTGGATGGCGGTACCGGGGAGGGTGACGCCGGGGTTCAGCTTCTTGATCGCCTCGTCGTCCCACTTCTTGATCTTGTCGTTGAAGATCGCGGAGAGGGTGGGGGCGTCCAGCGTCAGCTTGTCGACGCCCGCGACGTTGAAGCCGATCGCGATCGGGCCGCCGGCCATCGGCAGGTTGATGCCCTGACCGCCGGTGCAGATCTTCTTCGAGTCCTCGACCTGCTCGGGCTTGAGGGCCGAGTCCGAGCCGGCGAAACCGACGGTGCCCTTGTTGAAGGAGACGACGCCTTCACCGGAGGAGCTGGCCTTGTAGTTGACCTCGACGCCCGAGCAGGCGGCCATGTAGTTCTTGACCCACTGGTCGACCGCGTTCTTCTGGGCGGAGGAGCCGGAGGCGAGCAGCTGGCCCTTGGCCCCGTCGCACTTCACGTCGCCGGGGGCGGGAGCCGACGGCTTCGTCGTGCCGGTGGCGTTGTCCTTGGTGGTGTTGTCGTCCGAGCCGCACGCCGTGAGGACCAGGGCACCGGACACGACGAGCGCGCCGAGCACGGAGGCACGAAGCCGGTTGTTGCGCTGAAGCTTCACTTTCGGGTGTTCCTTCCAGAAGCCGCCGGCCGCTTTCTGTATCGGGGCGGCGTGCGAAGAGGACTACGTCGGTTGCGCGGGGGGCCGTGCCGAGTGGCGTGCGGCTCGCACCGTGCGCTTCCGAAATTAGGCAGATCAGGTGAAGCGGCCGACGGGGGTGGGTGAACGGACGGTGAACCGTGGCGGACGGCCTGGTGCGGAACGGGCGGGCGTCGCCGGGGGGTATCTGGCCGTTACCTTGCCGTTATTGTGCCGGGACGGTTTTGTGGGGGGTGGGGGTGGGGGCCCGGGGTGGGGTGCGGGGGCGGTGGTCGGGGTGGCTGGATATCGCCGGTCGTTCCCGGGGGGCGTGGGGGGATGGGTGCGGGTGCGTTTGCCCTCCGGGGGGGGGGCGGGGGGCGGCCCGGGCCCGCGCGGGGGGGGCGGGGCGCGGGCGGCGGGGGGGGGGGGGGCGGGTGGGGGGGGGGGGGGGTTGGGGGCCGCATCGCGAG
>NZ_JBITDP010000046.1:0-24865 GCF_044454405.1 Streptomyces sp. NPDC051555
GATCAACAAACCCACCGACTTTCACCACGACGACCAAACGATCCCAGCACAGCGATAGAACACATCACCTGCCTTGATCGCATTGACAGGTTCCGCGCTCCCCTGCACTACGCCACGGTCCACCGCGCCACGCCCGAACCGTGTGTCCACCTGCGGCGCGCGGCACGGATGCGGATCGACAACGTGGACATGCGCATCGTCTTCGAAGGCACGCCGCCCCGAAGGTCCTGGTGGTGCGTGTGGGACGACTACGCCGGTGGCGAGTTGGTCCGCCGCCTACCGCTCGACGTGGGGACCGGGGGCGAGCTGCATCAGTTCATCCCCTTCCTGGAGCAGGCGGTGGTCGGCTTCCAGTGGGACTGGTGAGCTCGCGGTGGGCTTCCTGCCGCGTCTTCAGGTCCGGCGTGACTTTCCTTCCCCATGGGCTGACGATCCGGCGGTGCCGCCGGGTCCGCACGCCGGCGGATCCGCGCTGGCGTCCGGCCGTAGACCGTTGCGGTCTCGGTCACCCGCTCTTCCGGGGTTCCTGCTCGGCGTCTGGGGAGAGGGCCCCTGGTCCCTCGCAGGGCTGCGCTGCTGAGCACAAGGGCACGAGAGCCGGAGTTCAATCCGGCAGTTCTCGGTTCGGTGGTGCGGAGTAGCTCCGGTGTGCTGGGTGCCGGGTGTCGGGTGCGGGCATCGACTGGGCGCGCGTTCGGTGGTTGCTGTGGGTAAACCCGGAGATAAGAGGTCTGGGGTCGGGAAGCGGGGGCGGCAGCGCCACCTGCTCTTGGCTTGCCACACCATTTTTCCGATATGCCGGTTTCGGTAAAAGTGGTTCAGAACAGGCTCCTGCCGACCTAAAGTGGCTGCTCAGCAACACTGCTCCCCGCACCCGCGGGGATGAACCCCACACGAACCCGGCGACGAAGATGGCGCCGACCTGCTCTCCGCACCTGCGGGGATAGCCCGGAGGCTGGGGAAGCTCGCTGGATGGCAGGAGCCTGCCCTTGCGTCGGGAAGGGGAAGTGGTGCAGCTGGCGGGCGACGAGGCTGTGGCCTCTGCCCCAGCCTCTCGGGCGGTACATCGGCGGCCTCCGCGCCGGTGGCGAGTGCTGTGCTCCCGCCTCGACGGGCAGGTGCTCTGGGACGGGGAGTGCACCTGCTTCTAGGCCGAACCGTCCTGCTAAGCGTGGCCTGGTACGACTGTGCCTTGTTTGACGGCCGTCGGGGCAGCTTGGTTCGGCGCCGTGCTCTCCCGCATCCGTCTGGAGGTCGATGTCCGGTTCGGGAATGTGACCGTCGATCACTGGCTCGTGCTCGACCTCCTCAAGGCACGTCGCGGGTCGGGGAGGTCGCCCCTGGGAAAATGTGTGTCGGCGTCTCAGGCCCGGTGAGAGACTCCGGGCCATGGAATCCCACGTCGATCGACTCGTCCGGCAGTTGGACGGCAGCTCGGAAGAGTCCATGGACGCGCGAGCCGCGCTCATCTTCATGGGCCGCGATGTCGTTCCGGAGATCGTCCGTGGGCTGCCGGGTCTTGGGGGATTCGGTCAGTTGACGGCCATCGAGGTCTTCGAAGAGCTGAAGGACCGTCGTTGCATACCTGCCTTGATCGATCTCCTCGCCAGTGACGACGACACCGTGCGGCAGTGGTTCGCTACCGCCCTGGGTGGGCTGGAGGCCGTCGAGGCCGTCGAACCGCTGCGCAGGGCTTACGCGTCGTGTCGGGAGCGGCGGACTCCGCCGGACTGGTCCGAGCCGGAGAGTCTCCGGGAGGCACTGACCGACCTGGGGGCGCTCCACCCGGTGGTGCCACCGCTTGTCGCGAGCCTTCGCAGCAGCACGAACGGTGTGGATGCGGTGTGGCCGCCGGACCGCCTCACCGATCTGGTGGACGACTTGGCGGACCACGGCCAGCTCGTTCTGAGCGTCGCGTTCTGGCAGACAGGCGACAGGGGCACGTATTGGGTCGGGGCGCCCGCTGTGGACTGGGATTTCGACTGGTCCGCTCCGTGGCGGGAGCTGGTCGAGCAGACCCGCCGGGAGGCATGGCTTGCGGTGATCGAGGCCCCGACCGGTGAGGGCATCGTCGCCACGATTTCGTGGATCGATCGCTCGGACTTCGAGGTCTGATGACCCCTTGACCTGCGGCGGCCGCGTTCGTCGGCGGTTCGGGGACGCGTTCAGGTGGGCTCGTACGGGCTGATGTCGTCCTTCGGCTTCGCCGCCGGTCAGCGGGCGGCGTAGGCGGCCTGGACCTCGTCGGGGTGGTCGGTCCACCAGTGCAGCAGGGCCTCGTTCGTCAGGAACATCTCGCCGAAGGTCGGGTCCTGGCGAGCCCGGTGGTCCAGGCGGTCCCGGCGGTCGAGGTGGAATTCCAGCTGCCAGAAGTCGGTCAGCCGCTTCCACCACAGCCGCCTCACGGCGTCGGCGAGGTCCGCTTCCGGTAGATCGATCACGGACCGGTAGCCGGCGCAGAAGGCGGCGGTGCGATCGAGATCGAAGACGCCCCCGACTCCGAACTGCACCTGCGCGGTCCGCGCGACCTCCTCGCCGTACGAACGGACACCGAGCCGGTCCCAGTCCAGGACCGCCACGACCCGGCCCTCCCGGCGCAGCAGGTTGCGGTACTGGAAGTCGCCGTGCGTCCACCCGTGGGGCCCAGCCGGCACTTCGCCCTCCGGCCGCGCGCCCCCGTGCCGCGCGAGCAGGCCGCGCCGGTCGTGCAGGGCCTCGGTGGCCGCCCGGTCGAAGTCGGTCGCCGGATCGGCCGGGAGGCGGACCAGGAGAGCGGCCGCCGCCCGGTCGGCCTCGGCTGCGTCGCGGACTCGGGCCGTGGGCGTCCGTTCCGGGAGCGGGCCGGGACCGTGCCGGTGCAAGCACTCGTGCAGGCGGGCCAGGAGGATGCCGAGATCACGGGCCTGGCCGACGGTGAGGTCGGTCCCCTGAACGTGCTCGCCGTCCACCCAGGGCAGAACGCAGTACCCGTGGCCTGCGACCTCCGCCACGAGCTCGCCGTCTTCGGCGGACCGGGGTGCCGGAACCGCAAGGCCCGTACGAGCCAGGTCGGCCAGGACGGCCAGGTTCCTGCGGGCCTCGGGCAGGGGCACATCGGTGATCTGTTTCACCGCATACGCCCCGGTACTCGTCTCCAGCCGCCAGTTCCGGTTCATCAGACCGTGCGCGAGGAACCGCATGGCGCGGACCTCGCCCAGCCGGAACGTGCGGGCCAGGGCCGGCAAGGCGGTCGGCAGATCGTCTTCTCGCGTCCTGTCCGTCACCCTCGGCACGGTACGCGCACGTCGATGTCCCGCACGTCGATGTCCCGCACGTCGGTGTCCCGCGCGTCGATGTCCCGCACGTCGATGTACCGCACCGGAATTCGGTTCGGCCCGGCGATGCCGCCCGTCTTCCGGCGGGCATCCCCGGGGCCCGCTGCCCCGGCGCCGCGCATCCGCGACTGCATCCTTTGGACTACCGCGCCTTCGGCCCTGTGGAGGACGATCTCGCGGGACCGCCGCGAGAGGGTTGATCCGTGCGGACAACCATCGGATACACCCTCGAAAGCATCGGCTACGTCGTAGGCGCCCAGGGGCTCGTCAGCTTCGCCTCGCGGACCTTCTTCGGCACGGAGTGGGGGTGGATGCACAAGATCGTCGATCTTCCGTCCACCGCCTACCTCGGAGTCGTCGCCGTGGGGCTGGCGCTCGTCGTCGGCGGGGTGAAGACGCGGAGCACCGCTCAGCGACAGAAGACCGCCTGACCGGCGTGTGGTTCGGCCCGGCCCGGCTGCCCGGCCCGGCCCGGCTGCCCCGCCCGGTCGCGCCCCGTCGGGTCAGATCCAGCCGCGGCGGTTGGCGATGACGCCCGCCTGGAAGCGGTTCACCGCGCCCAGGAGTTCGTGGAGGCGGCTCATGCGCCGGCGCATGGTGCGGACCGACCAGCCCAGCTGGCGGGCTATGGCCTCGTCCTTGAGCCCGCTGACCAGCAGGGTGAGCACCAGGCGGTCCTCCTCGCCCAGCGGGTCCTCGGCGGGGACGTCCAGCGGCAGGGCCTGGTTCCAGCACAGTTCCCAGTAGTCGGTGAGGGCGTCCAGCAGGCTGGAGGGGCGGATGACCGCGGCGCGCACGCCGTCGAGGTCCAGGGAGAGCGGCATCAGCGCCAACCGGCGGTCCGCGATGGCCAGTTTGATCCGCCGCCGTGGAGGTCGGCGCGGTGCTGGTCGCGGGCGGCGATCGCCTTGCTGCGGGGCATCCGGCGGGTGGTGACGTAGATCCGGCAGGCGGAGCACCATGGCCGGTATCGGTAGTACACGAGGGGCTCCTCGGGGCCAGAGCGGGCGGCCAGAATTCTGGCTAGCAGAGTGGCAAGAGTGCGGTGTGAGCTGCGGTTTCTGGGGTCTGGGGGCTGAGGTGGGGCGGGGTGCGGAAGTGGGGGAGAAGGGGCCCGGGAGGGGTCAGGAGAAGTCGTTTTGGATGTTGGTGATGCGGGGCTCGGTGGGGGTGAGATCGACGGCCCTGGCAACCTCGGGAGAGGGGAGGTCCGAGGCCCTGATCCCGGTCAGGTTGTCCCCCTTCACCGACACCTGGCGGCGCACGGTGATGCCGTAGAAGTCGGCGTGTTTACGGGCGCTCCCCTTCTCCCCCAAGGCCTTGTCCAGGGTCGCGAGATGGACTCCCACGGTCCCTGGGGCGATCAGCGAGCGAGCGAGGAGAACGAAGCTTTCGCGGTCCACCAGGTGGGTCTGAGGCCTGGGTTCCGTCTCCTCTTCGGTGTCGGGGTGGGCGTCTTGGGGGACGGTTCCCTCCCCCGGGTCCTCGTCGGGTTCCCGGTCATCGTCGGCATCGGATTCGGCCAGGTTGCGGTGGGCGACGACGAGGGCGATGGTCATCCACAGAGCGAGGGCCGCGGCAACGAGCATGGACCGGTAGGAGGCGTCCTCGGGTATGTCGTCCCACTTCACGTAGAGGGTCCAGACGCCCCACCCGGCGATAAGGAGGCGCAGCTTCCAGTCGCCTGTGAAGGTGATCTTCCAGAGCCAGGAGCCCATGATCGTGGAGCCGTCCCACAGGGCCCGCAGGTAGGACCCCGCGAACTCCACTTCCTTGCTGATGTTCACGTCGGGCTCCTACAGGTGGATGAGGGCGGCGAGTGCGGTGGCGACAAACTGGGCGACCATCGCGTACCCGGCGCCGGCCGCGTTGTAGAGGGGGGCGGCGAGGAACCCGGCGAACGCACTGCGTCGGGCGCTGAGGTTGAAGAGGACGATCACGAGGGTGACCGCGATGCACAGCGCGGCGTAGCCGACTCCGGCGAACACCGGGTTGGACTCCCTCAGGTTGTCGATCAGCCGCATCAGCGAGTCGGCCGGGGCCTGCCACGGTCCGCCCGCGGCCTGGTAGAGGGACGCGGCGATGAACGACATGAGGGCGGCGGCGGCCTGCCCGATCTTCTTCTTCGGGTTCTTCTTGAGGAAGGCGATCATGAGGACGGTCACGGCGAGCGCGGCGCCGGGGTATCCGATGTCCCCGAGCCATGGGCCCGGCTCGGCAGCGGCGAAGTACACGGGAGGGCTTCCTGATTCGGGCCCGGGGCCGTAGAGGCCGAGGGCAAGGAGGGCAGACACGAAGGGGATGCGGGTGGCCCAGGCGAGAATCCGGGCGAGGGGTCCGTTGCTCCGGATGAACAGGGAGCGCAGCAGGGCTCCGGCGAGGAGCGCGGCGGCGGCCACGCCCA
This sequence comes from Streptomyces sp. NPDC051555, assembly GCF_044454405.1. NCBI lineage: Bacteria > Bacillati > Actinomycetota > Actinomycetes > Kitasatosporales > Streptomycetaceae > Streptomyces > Streptomyces sp. NPDC051555. Next base: position 5,719 of record NZ_JBITDP010000046.1, read on the forward strand.
GCCCCTGGTAGACCGCTGACTCCTGGCCGTACTTCTCGCCCTGCTGGGTGAGGAATGCGCCGGCCCACTGGACGAGGTTGAAGGCGTATCCCGCTCCGGCTGCGGCCGCGAAGTAGGCCAGGCGCTGCCAGTCGCGCCATGATCCCGCCTCTTCCGGTTCCGGGTCGGGTTCGGTGGCGGCTGCCGGGACGGTGACGATGATCGGGACGGGTATCGGGGTGGGGACCACGATGGGCACGTGGACGACCGGGCCCGGGGTCGGCGGAGGCGGCGGCCACGCAGGCGGTGGCAGTGCTCCTCCGGGCGGCTGGCGCGGTGGAGGCGGGGGCTTCTGACCGCCGGGTGGGATGATCGCCGTGATCGTCGCAGGCGTCGGTGGCGGTGGAGGTTCGGGCACGGGGGAACCCTTCGCGGAACGCGGGGTGTTGGGGGTGTCCCGAGGCTATACCGGCCGGACCCCCGCACGTCGCCTTCTTTTAGAACATGCCATCGAATTCTGTTGTGGCGGCATCGGGCTCCGTCGCACTCCGGTCAGGAAGGAACCCGAGAGGCTCCAGGCCGGCGAGCTGCTGGTAGCCGCGGGGATGATGCTCAGCCGCGTTTCGCTGACCTCCTGTACGCGTCGGGGCTGATCGCTGATGATCGGATCACGACAACCGTGCAGGTGAAGGAGCTTGGAATGGGCAGTGTGGTCAACAGCGTCACCGGGGGCACCTTCGCGGGAACCCTCATCCAGACGGGCGGGGACATCGCCGGTCTGACGTTCACCAACGGCGTCCTGAGCGCGGAGACCTCCGCGCCGGAGCCGGCCGCAGGCTCCGAGGGGGAGCTCACCCGGGCAGAGCTGGAGTCGCTGGCGGTGTCGGCGGCCCGCCTTTACCGGGAGATGGTGCGTCAGGGCATCGGTGGGCAGGCCGCGCAGGTCCTCACCGGTGCGCAGCTGGACCTGATCAGCCGGGCGCAGCGGGTGTACGCGGCGAAACTCGACGACGCGTAGGCAGGTGACGGTCAGCCCCTCGCTGGCGCGTTGGCCGCCCCTGGCGCGGGTCACCGGTTCTCCCCGATCAGCGGTCGGGGAGAACGAGGTACAGATCGTCTCGCCCGGCCGACGTGCAGGTGGCGGACCCCCACCTCGTCGCCAGGGTAGTAGTCCCGGGCACCTCCTCCCCCGCCGGGTGCTCTCGGGCACCTGCCGCGGAACCTGCGCTGGCGAAGGTGCGGTCGTTCACCTCTCCAGGCGGTGGTCGCCACGGTCATACTGAGCCGTGACGATCGAGCAGACCCAAATCGAGCTGATACAGCAGGCCCACCGCCACCTCGGGAAGGCCATGTTCGCGGCGGCGACCCTGGAACGGGCCCTGGTGAACGCCGCCGCGGACCACCGTCTCGCCGCCGCCCGCGCCGAGGGCCGGAAGCTGGGCGCCGACCCCTGGGAAAAAGCCGCCAGCGAGGGCATCGACAAGAACCTCAAGCGGCTCGGCCCACGCCTGACGGCGGTCGACGGGCTCGAAGACCGCCTCATCGCCGCCAAGGACCGCCGCAACCACCTCGCGCACGACTTCTGCTTCGAGGCCGCCCCCCACCTGCTGGCCCCGGAACCGGCCCTGCGGGTGATCGCGGAGCTGCAGGCCGACGAGATCACCTTCCTCGACCTCGCCGACGAAGTGGCAGCCATCAGCCGGGCCACCCTGGAACAGGCCGGTATCGACCGCACCCTGGCCGATGCCGTCGGCGCTGCCCTGATCGAACAGGCCAAGAAGGCCCGGTAGCCGACCGACTCCCGGGGCCGCCGGCCGGCAGCCCGTCAAGCACCGCGGCTGGCACCGGTGCTGTTCCTCACCTGGCAGGGGCAGATTGGTGAGAAAGTGTCCGGTCATGAGCAAAGTGTTAGTGACCGCCGAGCGGGACGTAGAGATCTCTCACCACCAGTTCGTGGTGCAGGACTTCGAGTGGGATGAGCACGCTAATCCGCCGCTGACCACAGACGGCAGCCTGGGCGTGGGGGAAAGCAGCGTCCGCATGATGAGCCTCGTGCACACCCATACCGCCGAGGTGGCCGTCGAAGTGTGGGACGGGGAGCCGGACCCGGCCAAGGTGCCGGTGGTGGGCGAGGCGACGATCCTGTCCCGGTCCGGGGTCCTGCTGATCGACCAGCTCTTCGACGGGTTCGCCGGAGGGCCGGTTGCGCTCGGGATGCCGGGCCTCTACCGGGTGCAGGTCTGCCGGGAGCTGGCCTACCCGGCCGAGGGAATCCAGGACGTCGCTCAGGGAGGCGTGTACGAGGGGCTGGAGCGGTACGTGCTCCGCTTCTGGCAGACCGGCCCCCTGCCGGACGGCCAGGACTTCGAGGACCGCTTCGTGAGCTGAGACAGCGGGGCCCGCACACGACTGTGTGCGGGCCCCCGGGCGGGGTAGTGCGAGGTCAGCCTCCGATGATGGGGTAGAACCCCTCGCGGTTGATGACCCGCTCGTCCTTGTACCAGGTGGCGAGCCACTGGCCAGCGGTGTTGTTGTCGGACGCGGTCACGTAGCGGACGGAAAAGTTTCCGTCACCGAGCCCGGCGCCCTCCATCGTGGACGCGAAGGGGTACTCGTCGCACTCCTTGCCCACCGGGGTCCCGGACGGCGACAGCGCCTTGCACGCGTTGTTCTTCGCGGTCGTGTTGTCTTTGCGGCGCTGGTACATCTCCACGTCCCAGACGACGTTGGCCGCGTAGTGCAGCGGACGGCCGGAGCCGATCCTCCCGGGGATGGACTTGCCCGCCTTGGTCGGGAAGGTGGAGCCGGGGTTCGTCTGGGCGTCGTAGATGTGCTGCGCGACCTCGTTCACGTCCGGGTCACTGCGGGTGTAGTCCCACAGGACCGCGTACTTGTCCGAGAAGATCGTGGCCCCGGCAACCCCCAGGTACGCGGCGGAGTCGGCACGGACGTTGGTGGAGTGCAGGGTCACCCAGCCGAGGTTGAGGTCCGATCGGCCCTGCTGGTTGACGGTGCAGCGGCTGACCCGGTCGGGGGTGGCGGGGTTCCCCTCTTCCTTGGTGCTGTTGACCTCAAAGACGGCGGTGGAGCCGGAGCGCCAGGCGGCCACGGTGGTGGGGGAGTTGCCGACGACGTGGCAGGCCGGGTTCGAGCCGTCCGTGTCGGAGTAGCCGGAGGTGCTGTACGACAGCTCCAGGCGGACCAGGGCGGCGGGGAGCACGACGCCGGAGTCCTTGAAGTTGTAGAACTCGGAGGTGAAGAACGTCTTGCGGGACCCCTTGTCGCCTCGTCCGGCGGTGGTCATCCGGAACGTCGTGTTGCCTTGGACCTGGCCTTCCGTGTCGACGTAGTAGATGACGCTGTCGCGGCCCGCGCACCAGTTGAAGCGGTCCATGGGCATCGCACCGCTACCGTCGGTGTCCGTATTCTCCCGACACCACTTAACCGTCACGAACGGCGTCGAGTGCGGGACAGGCCCGGCGAAAGCGGCGTGCGGCCCGGCGGTGGCCGGCGGAGTCAGCGGCCGGGATATCTCGGTCTTGGCGGCTTCCTCGGCCGCCTTCGTCAACGTCGGCGGGGCGGCGGTGGCTGCCGCGCGGGACTCGGTGAGGCCGGCCGGGAGACGGGAGCCGATGGGGAGCACCGGGTTGCCGGGGCTGGTGATGCCGCCGAACACCGCCTTCACCGGGGGCTTTGCGGCCGTCGCCGCGGTGGCCGGGAGCGTCGCGGTCAGGAGGAGGGCAGCACTGAGAGCGCCCAATAAGGCGCTGGTTCGCTTCATGAGCCGGGAGCGTAGTGCACGTGTTCGGCTGTTCGGGAGGTGTTCGCGAACGTCGGTTGCCGGGCCGGGTGTCCGCCGGCAAACGGCCGGCACTCGTCTCGTGGGAGACTCCGCGGTCATGGACGAGGAACCTCTCGAGTCGTGGGTGCAGCGCTTCCTGGCCCGTCAGCAGGACCGGGTGGGCAGGCTGCGGGCGGTACCGATAGCGCCGGGTCCGGCCCGTGCCGCGCACGTGGAGCCCGACAAGCCGCGGGCGATCGAGCGGTGGGACGGGTACGCGTGGCAGCCGTACACGGTCGCGGCCAACTACGCGCAGGCGAAGCAGATCCTCTACCCGCCGCCGCCGAAGCAGGACGGACCGCCCGCCGGGGGTGGTCCGGTTCCGGTGCGCGGGCGGGGGCGGCACCGCAAGCCGCGCCCCGGCGAGGAGAGCTAGAAGTCGGCTGCGTCACAGCTGTTCCCAGAAGCCGATGTCGTCGCCGCTGTAGACCCAGGAGGGGGATGTAGCCACGGCGTCGAGGAAGGCGGCCCGGCGAGGCCGGGCCCAGGAGACGGGGACCAAGGCCTTGTTGACGAGGTCGTGGTCGTCGGTCCACTTCTCGATGCGGCGGGTCATCACGACCACGGACACCTCGTAGCGCTCGGCGATCCTGCGGATCTTCTCGCCCTTCATGTGGCGGCGCATGATCTGTAAGCGGTGGGCGTGGAGGTAGGCGTCGATCTGCTTGTGGGTGGCCTTGGGCTCGGGGTCGAGGTCGGCGGCGGTCATCAGGGGCATGACGGTGCTCCGTGGGTGTGTCGTGGGACATGCGGGCCAGCGAGGTATCGCCGGACACGGCGCGGCCCCGGAACCCCTCTGCTGTCCGGGGAAGGGGTGCCGGGGCCGTCCCGTACGAACTGTGCAGACTGCGGGCGCGGCTGGTGCCGACCCCGTTACGCGGCGTCGTCCTCGGTGGCCTCGGCGTCGGTCTCTTCTGCCGCGTCCGGGGCGTTGGACTGGACGGCGGCGGCGAGGAATGCGCGCATGACGGATTACCCCCCTTTCCACAGGTGGGTGACGCTCAATCGGTACAGGCGAGACAGTAGCGCCCCGCGAGGGGCCGTTCGCCCAATTCCTGAATATGCCAGGCCGGTTGCCGTGGGTCAGCTACGGGCGTCGGCGGGGGACTTGAAGAGGTGCTCGGCGCGGTGCGCGCGGTCCAGGAGGACCGGGGTGAACGCGCTGACCTGCGTTCCGTAGGTGATGCAGGACCCGCAGTCGAGGTCGTAGGCGGGGATCTGTTCGGGATGGCGGACCGCGATGTGCTCGGCGAGGACTTCGGCGCTCTTGTTGCGCTGCCGGATCCCGGTCTCCGTTCGGACGGCCCAGAACAGGTTCCGCCAGATCACGACTCGTATCCGGCACACCGTGCAGTCGGCCATCCACCCGGGGATCTCCGGCAGCGAGCGCGCCAGGGCATGGGTGATGGATGGGAGTTTCACGCGGGTGACGGTACGCGGCCCGGGCGGGCGTCCGCCGACAGACTTCCGGCCAAACCCCGATGCGTGTGGCCGGAAGGCCGTTGGACGACACGTTCGCCGGCCCCATGCCGCGCGACACATGCCGCGGGTCAGCGGGCATCGTCCAGGACGCGGCGGGCGCCCTGGGCGAGGAGGTCTGCAGCCACCCCGTGGCCCACGGCCTCGGGTGAGGGGCCCTGGAGGGTGGACTCCATGCGGGTCTTGCCGTCCGGGCTGAACACGGCGCCGGTCAGGCGCAGTTCCCTGCCCCGGACGACGGTGTCGGCGTGCCCGGCGATCGGGGCGAGGCAGTGCCCGGCCAGCGCGCGGAGCATCGTCCGCTCCGCGTCGGCCTCGGCCCCCGCGTGCACGTCGCACAACCGGGACACGGCCGCGATGGTGGCCTCGTCGTCGGTACGGGTCTGCAGGGCCAGGAGCCCGGCCCCGACGGCGGGCAGCATCCGCACCGTCGAGATCGTCTCCAGCACCATCCCCTCCCCGATCCGGGGGTCCGCGCTGCGCAGCCGTACCAGGCCGCACCGGGCCACGATCAGGGCGTCGATCTCCCGTTCTGCGAGGAGTCGCAGGCGGGAGTCGACGTTGCCCCGTACCGGGACGGTGACGAGGGCGGGGTTGTAGGCGGCGAGCTGCGCGACCCTGCGTGGGCCGGAGGTACCGACCCGGGCGCCGGGGAGCAGCTGGTGCATGCGTGTCCCGTCGGCGGTGACCATGACGTCGTTGACGGCGTCGCGGGCCGGGTAGCCGACGACGGTCAGCCCGTCGGTGGGCTCGGTGTCGCCGGGCATGTCCTTGAGGCAGTGGACGGCGAGGTCGGCGCGGCCATCGAGGAGGGCCTGCTCGACGCCCTTGATAAAGGCCCCCTTGCCGCCGAGGTCGGCCAGGCGACCGGCCCAGCGGTCGCCCTCGGTGGACACGGGCAGGATCGTGACGTCGGTGTTCGGGTACCAGTGCGCGAGGCGGTCACGGACCTGCCGGGCCTGGAAGAGAGCCATCGTGGACGGACGGGACGCGATCGTGATGCGTTCGAGAGTCATGCCGCGCACCATATGCCTGTCAGCGAAGGCCAGTTGCCGTCACCGTGTCGGCGACCGGCCGGAAGGCGGGCGGGCCCCCGCCGTCGGCGGGGGCCCGGGATCGGACGGTGTCCGGCGATACAGCGCCGGCGTCCGTCCTGAGACACAGGCCGCGGGCGGACTACGAGCAGAGATACGAGACGAAGGCGGAGAACGCGGCCGGGGAGACCGCCACCACGTCGTACTGGAGCTCGTCCTTGCGCTTCGAGTCGCGCAGGTGCACCGTCCCGCACTGCGCTCGCGCCTCCACGCAGTTCGGGTCGCCCCCGTTACTGAAGGACGACTTGAACCAGTCGCCGTCGGGACGGGCGATAAAGGTGGTGCTCATGGTGATCAAACCTCTCGTGCTAGTTGTTCGAGGAACTTGGGCGTCTCGTAGTCGGGGAGGGCTCCCCTGGTCAAAACTTCGAAGCGTCGAGCGAACTGCTTGACCTGCCTGTCCTTGGAAGAAACCCGTGTGATCGCGTCCACCGTGGCGCAAGCAACGATCGGGGTCGGGACCTGCATGGCCTCCTCGGGCAGCCTCTTGGGATCGAAGCTGAGGATGGTGAAGTCTCCGCCCGTGGCCCGGTAGGTCGGGGCGGACTTCGGGATGATCTGGACGGTCACGTTGGGAAGCTCGTTGAGTTCCGCGATGGCCTTGTACTGGGCTCGGAGGATCTCCGGGCTACCGACCATGTTGGTCAGCGCGGACTCATCCATCACGCAGTTGAGCTTCATGCCCTCCTCGGTGATCCTCTTCTGCCTCTTGATGCGGACCTCGACGGCGCTCTCCACGAACTCGTCCGTCGTGTCGTTGGCGATCTTCGCCGACAGGATGCAGGCGTGGGCGTATTCCTTCGTCTGGAGCAGACCGTTGACGACGCCGGGACACCAGGCATTGACCAGCTCGGCCCCGGACTCCCATGCGAGGAAGAGGTTCATGCCTGAGGGCAGGGCGGACACGCTGGTAGTCCACCAGTCGTCGCCCTTGGCCTGCTTGTGGCAGTCCATCAGCATGGCGGTGCCGTCTTCGTCCACACCGTACTCTTCGAGCAACTTGGCGAGCTGCTCTATGCGGCGGAACCCAGTCTTCCCGGACTCGACGTTGCTGATGGTAGGGGTTGAGCACCCCGCCTTCTTCGCGGCTGCCTCTCCCGTCAACCCGGCTTGCTCCCGGAGCCGGGTGAGCTCCTGGCCCAGCACGATCCGGAGGAACGTCGCCCCTACGTTCGCCGCCATCCCTGCCACCTCCCTTTCGGTTCGCCTCGTCGCCGTGCCGGTTCGATCCGTAGGTACCCGAGTTCGCCTCGAAAGACCCTCGGTGTGCTTCGAACGTTCCCCGGTTCGCGCCGAGTTGGACTCGGTGCGCGTCCTTGAATATACCAATCTGAGCCCCTGTGCAATAAAGGCTGAGTTCGGATTGAAATTTAGATTGAAGAGGTAGGACCGTAGAGGCACGCCGCCCGGGGTCCCGAGAGAAGACCATGACCGTGGCCCGGGGCTCCGGGCGGCCCAGCCCCCATGCCTGGTGAACGGAGCCCTACGGTGACGAGCACGACTGAGCACGGAAGAGCACAAGACGTCCAGTGGGCAGGAGTCGCCCACCCGCGGGGGGTGTCGAGCGACACTCCACCGGCCTCGGTGTCCTACGACACCACAGCCGCGCGGAAGCTCCTCGCCAAGGACGCGGCGACCGCCATGGGCCTGGCCCAGTTCACCCCCACCGGTCCCGCCTCGAACGCAGTTGTGGATCGTCTCGCGGCCCACATCCGCAATGCTCTGCCCGACGCCACCGCGCAGCTCGCCGTCCTGCCGAACGCCCGGCGCCGCGACATAGTGGCCGACACCCTCGAAGGGGCCCGGAACCTCCTAAAGAGGAACTGTCCCGACCCGGCCGCCCGCCTGACCCTCCACGCCAAGTACGCCGAGCAGGTGCTGAGCGTGGCGGAGGAGTGGCGGGCGAAGAAGCTCACCGGATAGCGGGGCCCGCAGACCGCTCCGGGTCTACACCCTCCGCAGTACCCGTTCCCGTGTCCGGAGACACGGCCGGTCTGAGCCGCACGACACCGCCCGCCTTGCAGAAGGCGCGGGCCCCCTCCAACCCCACGACCGATGCATGTTGTACAGCACCCACCGTAGGCGGCCTCGCCGTCCCACCAGACCACCAGACACCCCCGTCGGATTGTCGGAGCCGAAAGACGCGACGGGACGGCCCTACCCGAGGAGTTCGAGGACATGGCGTTAGCAGACCGGGCAGAGCAGGCCTTCACCCTCGGGATGATCGCCTGCCAAGCCACCGCATACGGCCTGCTCGGCTACCTCGCCCTCTCGGAGGTAGAGCCCTCGGCATACGCGCTGCCCGCCGTGTCCGCTCCGGACCGGGCGGCCGACGACCCCGGGTGGTCGGAAGTCCCGCCGCCAGACTCCGACCACCCGGCCTGACCACCCCTCCTCCCCCACCGGGGATGCCCGGCGACACGGCCGCCGGCCTGAGCCGCACGACAGCACCGCGCAGCTCGCCGCCCTGCCGAACACCCGGCACCGCGGCATAGCCGCCGGCACCCTCGATGGAACCCGCACCATCCTCAAGAGGAACTGTCCCGACCCGGCCGCCCGCCTGACCCTCCACGCCAAGTACGCCGAGCAGGTGCTGGGCATGGCGGAGGAGTGGCGGGCGAGGAAGTCCACCGGGTGGCGGGACCCCACAGACCGCTCCGGGGCCGGGGGCCTGCCTGGTCCGGCCCCGGAGCTCTACCACCCCCGCCACTCGGCCTTTCTGGCCGGAGCGGGCCCCGCTCACCCACTTCGATTCAGGGAGTAGCTGTGGTCGAAACAAAGCACGTACCGATCCCGACCATCCCCACCGGTCCCCTCGACACTGCCCGCCCGCACTTCGTGGGCATCGGCGGAGCGGGGATGTCGTCCCTCGCCCTGCTCTTGTCGGAGCGAGGTGCGACGGTCACCGGCTCGGACGTGCGCTCCACCCCCGTCACCGACCGCCTCAAGGCGGCCGGTGCCACGATCAGCCTTGGGCACTCGGATGTCCTGCCCGGCAGTCCGTGCCTGGTCATCTGGTCCAGCGCGCTCGGCACGGACAACCCGGAGATCGCCGCCGCCCGCCGCGCCGGCATCCCCGTCGTGCACCGCTCCCAGCTCCTTGCCCACCTCCTGGCGGAGGTGAAGGACTCCGTGGTCGTGGCCGGTACGCACGGGAAGTCGTCCACGACCGCGATGCTCGCGTCCGCCGTCGGCGCGAACCTGTCCGGCTGGTCCGGCGGCGGCGACCTGGTCGCCTCCGGCATCAACGCCGGTACCGGCTCCGGCGACATCTTCATTGCCGAGGGCGATGAGAGCGACCGGTCCCTGACCGCCTACCGCCCTGAGGTCGCTGTCATCCTCAACGTGGAGGACGACCACCCCGAGACCTACGTCGACCTGGATGACGCGATCGGCGTCTACGCCACCTTCGCCCGGGGCGCGAACTGCCTGGTCGTCTCGGCCGACGACGAGGGCGCCCGCAAGGTCACCGAGCTGGTCCGCGAGGACATCATCACCGTCACCTACGGCCGCTCGGACGGTGCCGACGTACGCGTCACCGGCATCCGCCCCGACGGCACCGGGTCCCTGATCACCCTGCGCGGCCCCGACGGCGTCGAGGTCACCATCGGCCTCGCGGTCCCCGGCGAAGCGGCGGCCATGAACGCGGTCGCCGCGTACACCGCCGGTCTCGCCCTCGGCGTCGACCCCGGCACCCTGATCACCGGTCTGGCCGTGTTCGCCGGGGTCGCCCGGCGGATGACCCGGGTCGGGGAGGCCGACGGCGTCACCGTCATGGACTCCTTCGCCCACCACCCCACCGCCATCCGGGCCGACATCGCTGCCGCCCGCCAGATCGCCGAGGGCGGCCGGGTCTTGGTCGCGTTCGAGCCCTCCGGCTGGACCCGCACTGCCGCCCTGGGCGACGCCCTTGGCCGGGCGCTGGCCGGAGCCGACGAGGTCGTGCTGCTGCCGGTGCACTCCCTGCTGGACTCCCCGATCGGGAAGGTCGGCACCGACAAGGTCGCGGCGGCCGTCGCCGAGCACGGCACCCCCGTGCACCGTGTGCCGGACATCACCGCGGCCGGCGAGGTCTGCGGGGAGCTGGTGCGTCCCGGTGACCTCGTGCTGACGATGGGCACCGGGGCGGTGTCCGAGGTGGGCGAGGCGCTCCTCGCCCACACGGTCAGCGTCGTCCGGAACTAGGCGTGGGTTCCCGCGGTGTCGGTCGCGAGGAGCTGGGCTGTGGCCTCCAGGCCGGTGCTGTGGGAGCCCTTGACCAGGACGATGTCCCGGGCCGTCAGTGCGCCTGCCATGGCGGCTGGAACGGCGTCGCGGTCGGCGGCACGGATCACGTCCAGAAGCGGGTTCTGTTCCCGCGCGGCGGTGGCGAGCATGTGCGCGTGCTCGCCACCGACCGCGACCAGAAGTCCGACGCCGGAGTCGGCGGCCAGTTTGCCGACCTCCCGGTGTCCGGCCTCGGCCTCGTCACCGAGTTCCATCATCTCGCCGAGTACCGCCACGGTGCGCCGGCCGTCGGCCATCGCGGCCAAGGCCTTGAGTGCCACCCGCATCGAGTCCGGGTTCGCGTTGAAGGCGTCGTTGACGACCTGCAGGCCGTCGGCCCGGTCCAGGACTTCCATGCGGCCGGTGGTCAGGTTCTTCGCGCTGGACAGGGCGGCTGCCACGGCGGACAGGTTCATCCTGAGGCCGGTGGCCACGGCGGCGGCGGCCAGCGCGTTGGCGACGTGGTGCTCGCCGTGCAGGCCCATCGTGACGCGGGTGTTGGCGACGCCCCGCAGGTGGAGGGTGAACGAGGGGCGCCCGGCTGCGTCGAGGGTGATCTGGTCGGCCCATACGTCCGCGTGGTCGCCGAAGCCGAAGGTCCGTACCCGGGCCTTCGTGCGGGCGGCCATCGCCGCGACCAGTTCGTCGTCCGCGTTGAGGACCGCGAGGCCGTTGGCGGGCAGCGCGGCCACCAGCTCGGACTTGGCGTCCGCGATGGCCTGCCGGCCGCCGAACTCCCCAACGTGCGCGGTACCGATGTTGAGGACCAGACCCACGGAGGGGCGGGCGATCGTGGTCAGGTTCGCGATGTGCCCGGCTCCCCTGGCGCCCATCTCCAGCACCAGGTACCGGGTGTCCTGGTTGGCGCGCAGGATCGTGATCGGCATTCCGATCTCCCCGTTGAAGGAGCGGTCGGTGACCGATGTCGGGCCCAACCTGGGGAGGACCTGCGCGAGGAGGTCCTTCGTGGAGGTCTTACCGGCCGACCCGGTGAGCCCCACCACGACGGGGTCGGTGAGCTGGGTGAGGGCGTGGCGGCCGATCGCGGCCAGCGCCGCCAGGGTGTCGTCGACGACGATCGCTGGGACGCCGACGGGCCGGGAGGCCAGCACGGCGATCGCCCCGGCTTCGACGGTGCGGGCGGCGAAGTCGTGGCCGTCCACGCGCTCTCCGACCAAGGCGACGAAAACGGAGCCCGGGATCACCTCGCGGGAGTCGGTGACGATGCCCTGCGTCATCAGTGCGGACGGGTCGGGCACGTCGGCCAGGCGGCCTCCGGTGACGGCGGCGATCTGTTCCAGCGAGAAGGACAACATCGTGCAGGACTCCCTCGGTACAGCTGCTCCCCGGAAGCGCAGTCGCGCGCCACCGGCCCGCCCCCGACCGTAGCCCTCCCGGCGGTGTCCTCCGGCACAGCGCTGGCGTCCGTGTCGTCCACCACACCCATCTAGAGGAGCTGTTCCCATGGCCTCCGAGCCCAACGAGACCCCGTTCGTCGCCGTCGTGACCGGCGGAAAGTCCACCGAGCGGGAACGGTCCCTGCTGTCGGGCAAGGCCGTCTTCGAGTCGTTGACCCGTCAGGGCTACCGCGCTGTGATGCTCGACACGACCGCGGCGGACTTCGAGGCGGAGATCCGACAGGTCGACGTGGCGTTCCTCGCCATCGCCGGACAGTACGCCGAAGACGGCAAGCTGCAAGGGTTCCTGGAGACCATCGGCGTCCCGTACACCGGGTCCGGGGTTCTGGCCTCCGCGCTCGGCATGGACAAGGTGGTCTCCAAGCAAGTCGCCGCGTCCGCCGGGATCGAAGTCGCCGCCACCGGGCGCATCGAGCCCGGCGCCGAGACCCCCGCGATCGTCTCCCACCTGCTGGGCGAGGTCGGCCTGCCGCTGATCATCAAGCCCGTCGCCGAAGGCGGCTCCATCGGCATGGTCCTGGCCCGCGATCTGGAGACCCTGACCGCCGCCGTCGCCCGCATCGACACCACGCAGGGCTGGTTCGCCGAGCCGTTCGTGGAGGGCACCCCCGTCACCTGCGGCGTCCTGGACGTCGACAACTCCCTCATGCCGCTGCCCCCGCTGGAGACCGTCCCCACGGCCGCCGAGTTCTACGACTACGCCTCCAAGCGGGACGACTCCCTCCACGAGTACCGGTGCCCCGCCGACTTCCCCGCCGACGTCACCGCGTTCGTCCAGTCCAGCGCGGTCGCCGTCCACCGCGAGTTGGGGTGCTCCGGCTACTCCCGCTCGGACTTCATCGTCACCCGCTCCGGACAGGTCGTCTGGCTGGAGGTCAACACCCTGCCCGGCCTGTCCCACGGCGGGAACCTCGCCACCATGGCCGGTGCGGCGGGGATCGACTACGACCAGCTCGTCCGCATGCTCCTCGCCTCCGCCGACCTGAGCGGCGGGTACCGGCCGTGACCTTACCCATCACCCCCGCCGCCGTCCGTACCGCGGCCCGGGCCCTGGACGGCATCGCCGTCCGGACCCCCCACCTCTCGGTCACCGCCCTCAACGACGCCACGGCCGCCACCGTGATCGTCAAGGCGGAGAACTTCCAGCGCACCGGCAGCTTCAAGCTCCGGGGCGCCTACCACCACGCCGCGAGTCTGCCGGCCGAGGCCCGCGCGCGCGGCATCATCGGCGCCTCCTCCGGCAACCATGCCCAGGCCCTCGCTTTGGTCGGACGGCTCCTCGACGCGCCGGCCACCGTCGTCATCCCCTCCGACGCCCCCAGGGCCAAGGTGGAGGGCGTCGTGTCGCTGGGCGCGGAGATCGTCACCTACGACCGCAGCTACGGCGACCGCGACGCCCTGGTGGCCGACCTTGCCGAGGAACGCGGCCTGTCGGTGATCCCCTCCGCCAACTCCGCCCACGTGATGGCTGGAGCTGGGACGGCCGCTCTGGAACTCCTCACCGAGCACCCGGAGATCACCACTCTCCTCGTGCCCGTCGGCGGCGGCGGGCTGGCCGCCGGAACCGCCGTCATCGCCAAGGACCTGCGCCCCGACATCCGCGTCGTCGGCGTGGAGCCGCACACCGCCGCCGACACGCTCGCCTCCCTGCGCGCCGGACACCGCGTCAGCCTCGAAGAGGTGCCCCGCACCGTCGCCGACGGCCTCGGGCACACCATCCCCTCCGAGCTGCCCTGGCAGGTCAACTCGCTGCTCCTGGACGACGTGGTGACTGTCACCGACGACGAGATCACCTACGCCATGGGCTACGCCTTCGCGCACCTGAAGTGCGTGGTCGAGCCGTCCGGAGCGGTCGCTCTGGCGGCCGTCCTCGCCAACCGGCCGGACGTGGCCGGGCAGACGGTCGGTGTCGTGGTCTCCGGCGGCGGGGTGGACCTGCGCGTGTTCCATGATCTGACCAGCACCTTCCGCACGAGGAACGGAACCCCCGCGCATGTATGACTTCCCGACCGTCACCCAGTACGCCAGCGAGGACCTGATCGAGGCCATGGCCTACCAGGGGCACCCGGTCGCCGAGGACCCCCGCTGGCCCGAGTCCGGCGCCCCCACCCTCGCCGAATACACCCGCTGGGCGGGCAACATCTGCGGGCTGGCCTGCCTGCGCATGGCGCTCCTGCGCCGCGACGGCACCGCCCCACGCCTCTTCGACCTCCTCGACGGCGCCCGCAAATACGGGGCGTACGAGGAGCTGGACGGCGGAGCGATCCGCGGCCTGATCTACGCCCCCTTCGTGGACTACGTCCGCGCCGAGCACGGCATCGAGGCGGAAGTACAGGGCCGCCTCCCCGTCGAGGACCTCCTGACCCTGGTACGGAACGGATTCACCGTCATCGCCTCCGTCAACAAGGAAATCCGGCGCCCCGAACACCCGGCGCCGGGCAAGGGCGGACACCTCGTCTACGTCACCGCGCACCGGCACGGGCAGCTGCACTTCCGCAACCCGTCCGGACACACCGACCGGGCCCGCACGGCCGCACTCCCGGTCGACGTGTTCAGCGAGTTCTACGCCGAGCGCGGCGTGAGCTTCGCCTAGCCGCCTCCCCCGCGGCCTGTGTCCCGCGACACCGCGCCGACCGTGGTGTCGCGGGACACCCCGCCGGCGACCGTGTCGCCGGACACACCAGGCAGGAACAGAAGGGACCGACGATGATCCGCAAGCGGGCAATCAGCTCGTGCACACCCCTCCTCCTCGACCGCCTCACCGCCAAGGGCTACCGGCCAGGCACCGAAGAAGAGACCCACGAGTCGTACTTCACCGTCTCCGTCGCCCACAGCTGGCACGGCGACGAACACGTACTGGTGAGAGCCACCCTTGCCAGCGGCATCGCGGTCTCCTACACCCCCGCCGACGGCGGCCCGGACCGCACCAACGACATCGACCCCGCAGCCCTGGCCCTGCTCCTGTCCCAAGGCGACGACGCCTCGGTTCGCCGCCGCCTCGAGGCCCTCGGCCTGGACCGCCTCACCCCGCTCCGCACCCACCGCACCACCTACCGCAACCCGAACCTCCCCGCCTTCGCCGTCTCCCTGGCCGTCGTCAAGGGAATCGGCACCTACGTGGAAGCCGAAGCCGTTGGCGCCCCCGACCCCGAGGTCGCCCTCGCGGCCCTCGAAACCAGCCTCGGGCTCGCCGCCTTCCCCCTCCAGCGCGCACCCTACCGGCAGTTCGCAATCCCCTCCTGGGACCCCCGCCTCGTCGGCTACGACGGCTGGCACACCACCCCCACCGCGTCCGACGACACCAAGGCCGGCGCGGGGTCGCACCACCCGGCCCGCGGAAGGACCACCACATGAGCAGCCTGGGCGATGGCCAGGGCCTGGCCATCGGGCTCGCGACCGCCGTCTACATCACCCACGGAGACGACCCAGGGCCACTCCTGGTCCGCTCAGCCCGCACCGGCCGGTGGATGCTGCCCGCCGGGTACATGCGGCCCGGGGAGGACAGCCCCCTCCAGACCGCCGGGCGCATGCTCCACGAGTCCACCGGCCTCGCGCTGCAGAGCCCGTCCCCGCTCCTGGCAATCGACTTCCACCCCGCGACCGCCCAGGCCGCCCCGTACCAGCTGATGGTTTTCGACGGCGGACACCTCACCGGCCGCCGCCTGAACTCGGTCCACCTCCCCGACCGCTACGACCAGCACGAGACCCCCTCGTTCCCCACCCTTGCCGCACTGGAGGGCACTACCCCGCGCCTGGTCGAGTTCCTCAAGCACATCCGCAAGGCCCGGACCGCCTACCGGCCCATGCTGCTCCAGGCCGGACGGCAGGTCTCGTTCAACGGGCCGGGCGGCAGCGAGAAGCCGTGGGACGCCGACCCCGCGCACACCGACCGCCACGTGGTGTAGGACAGCGATTTCCACAGGGGCCGCCCCGCTCGGCCCCGCGAGGCGATGAGGCCAGGGTTGGGACGTCCCAACCCAGGGGCTCCGGCGGCTCTTCCTGGTCGCCCAGGCTTGGAGTGTCTTCGCCCGGCTGGCTACAAAGGCGGCGCGGATCGAACGTGGACCGCGCCGCCACATCGCTGGGAAGCGCCTTTCGGCATTGCTCCCCCAGCTGGCTACTCGGCAGTGGCCTGCGCGGGTACTTCGGCGTTGTCCTTGGCTCCGGAGGCGGCCTCGGCGCGGGACATCTTCGCTGCAGCCAGGAGTACCGCGAGGGTCCTCACGAGTCCATCCATCTCCGTGTGCAGGGCCGTGAGGGCAGCACCGCCGTCACCGGCCTCGCGGGCGGCCTCGATCTCTCCGGTCAGATGCTGGAATACGGGGATCGAGGGCAGGGCATCGAGGACCGCGTTGACCTCCTTCACCCTGCGTACGTGGCCCTGGATGAGGGCGGTCGCTGCGCTGACACCGGGATCGGCGACCTCGGCCGTGGTGGTGACCGCCACAGGAGAGAACTTCTTCGGTGCGCTCGCGGCGGCCCTGGCGGCGTCCTCGGCCACCTTCTCGACCTGCTCGGGGCTGGTGCCCTCCGGGAGCTGTCGGACGGCCCGGGCTGCGCCTTCCAGCGCTCGAACCGAGGGCGCCTTCTTCCCCGTGGCCTTCTGCACGCCGGTCAACGTCGCCGACAACCCGTGGTTGCCGTGCTTCTTCTGTGCGGGAGCAAGTGCGGCGGCCTGCTTCTTCGTCAGCTGTGGAACTTCGACGATCGTCGGCTCCCCACGTGGGGAGGAAGCGTTCGAATCGAATTCGAACGAAGTCTCCCCACGTGGGGAGGTGACCTGGGCGCGGGTAACGGAAGCCTCCACCATCTGCGACAGCCCGGCCTTCACGTTCCAGGCGTCGAGCAACGTGTAGAAAACGGTCGACGCCATGGGGCGACGCATGGCACGGCCCCACTCCTCCATGGACGTGTAGCCCTTGACGAGCCAGAGCTTGCGCGCGTACGCGCCGGCTACGGCCTTGGCCGCGACCTCCCACGCGTCCTCCATCTGCTCGACGGCGCGCTCGGTCTGGTCGGCGAGGTACGCGTCACCCTCGGAGAACTCGGTGCGCTCAGGCAGGTCGACCGGGTCCGGGATATCAGCGAGAGAGAGCATCGGGCCACCGGAACCGCGCCCATGGGCATACAGAGTTGGCATCTCGGACTGGGCGGGCCGGGCGGGCTTGGCATCGGAGAAGGTAGCGACCACGGCGGTGGCCTTCTCCTCCAGCCCGGCGCCCGGGGCGCCGTCAGCGCCGGCTGCCTCGATAGCGGCCCTGGCCTCTGCCTCCGCCTTCGCCCGCTTCGCCTCCAGTCGCTTGTTCGCGGCGTTCTTCGCGGCCTGCGCCATCAGACAAGCACCCCCAGGTTCTCGAGCTCGGTGACGAGCTGGTCCATGCCGGAAGACTTCATCGCGTCCAGGCTCGGGGGGTTCGTCTCCGACAGGCGGGCCAGCTTGCGGTTCTCGGTCATCTTGGTCGTCAGGACCTGCCAGCCGCCCCACTCCTCGGCGTTGGCGGCATCGGTGATGTACTCCCGCGTCGTCTTCACGTCCTGGGCGTTCACAGAGGTCGGCACCCGGAAGAACATCACGAGACGGCGGATGGGCTGGCGCCCGGCAGCGGCACGGTTGGCGTCGACCTTGGCCATCGCGTCCGCCAGCGGCAGGGCCTCCAGGCGCTCCAGCTCGTTGAGGTTCGGCTCGGTCATGAGGATCACGGCGTCCGCGTGCTCCATGACGGCCTCAGCGTAGCCACGGGAGTCCTCAAGGTGCGCGGTGTCGACCAGACCAACCTTGCCCTCGTGAGGGTGCTCTTCCAGAATGTCCTCGAACTGCGTGGTGGCGGCGAGCCGTACGTCGAAAGGGAACTCGGAGAAGTCCTCGTCGGCCTTGGCGGCCTTGTACCACTTGCGAAGCTGCGCGGAGAAGTCACCGTCGTAGGCGAGAGGTACGTAGGTCTTGTTCGGCGGCTTGCGGTTGGCCAGCGCGTGCCCGAGACAGGACACGACGGTGGTCTTACCGGTCTTGTTGCGGTTCGAGATAACGGCAATGAGCATGGCAGGGGAGCTTAGCCGCAAACGGGGGACCCGTCAGGGAACGGGATGCCGCGGAACGTGCGTCCGGCCTGTCTGGGACGGCGCGAGTTGATGGTTCGCCGGCTCCCGGCTCCCGCACTCCACCAAGGGACTCCGCGGAGCGGGCAAGGCCCCTGGGTGCGGTCGCTGGAAGCTGCGGGCGACGGACGACGAACCCCCGGGCAACGGGGGGCGTGCCGAGCATTTTGGAATTCCGGGCGGATCTCGAGCACAGTGAGTCGGCAAGGGCTGGGGTGTCACGGCAAGCCCAGCCCTGGGGAGCAGCCGCAGCGGGCCAGCAGTTACTGCTGGGGGCTCCGCGGAGGGCTAGGGGGTGCAACCAACTGCGGGGCCTGGGCGCGGTGCTGCCCCCCGTGCACACACTTGCACGGGGGAGCTCCTCTACTCAAGCCGAATTCCTACAGGTCACGGCGGCAGTCCACGTTCCGGCCGAGGCATCGACTTGGTGTTGGCACGCGCCAACACCAAGTCTCAAATCGGGTGAATGCGGGATGATAAGGGATCTCTACGTTCTCCCCGAGCTCGACATGCCCCAGGAGCACCGGTTCTCGGCGGGGTGGTAGAGCCCTTCGGCCCGAACTGGCGCGTTACTTGAGCCCAGATGTCGGCCGAGTGTCGTGGAACACCGTTGCCACGCGGCTAGAGCCGTCCGAGCTACGCCTTCTGCGCGGTAGTCTCGGCGGTATAAAGACGAAACGGCCCACCCCGATAGCTTGGCGGCAAAGGGAGGACCGTTCCAGATGTATGCCGAACCAGGGTAACCGGACGCACCCACGTCTGACCACCCACGGCTCGGCTGTGGATCGGAGAGGTACACCACAGCATGGCGAAAAAGAAGGAACGCCCCGCATCGACGGACGATGCGGGGCGGATGCGGCACCTGGGGCCCATCGGGTACGGGCCTGTCCAGTAAACGGTGGCTTTGGTTGCTGGATTCGTTAGCGCCGGCCGATGGAGAGTCGGCCGTCGAAGGTGATGTCGAAGGCTTGGAG
>NZ_JBITDP010000047.1:0-24246 GCF_044454405.1 Streptomyces sp. NPDC051555
CCGCGGCCCGGGCGCCCCCGCCCGCCCTCGTCGCCATGCCACCACCCCCCCCCCCCCCGCCCCCGGGGGGGGGCGGGCCCCCCGGGGGGGGGCCCCCACGGCTCCGGCGGTGGGGCGGTCAGGAGAAGTGGCGGACGAACACGTCCGACGCGCCGTTGGTGTCGTCGGGGACGATGTCGGCGGCCGTGGACTGGAAGACCACGTCGTGCCCACCGGTGCTGACCGCGTTCGTCCCGGCCGAGGCGGGCTGGGTCGAGACGATCTCGTCGGTCCCCGTCTGCAGGTCGCGGAGCGTGAGCGACGACGCTCCGGTCGTGCCGGCCGGGGCGTACAGCAGGTGGCGGCCCGTGGGGTCGATGGCCACGCCCCGCACGTTCGGGACCGGTTGGGAGGTGGCCGAGGCCACGTCGTAGACGTAGGTGTCCGAGCCGGCGACGTAGACGACCTTGCTGCCGTCGTCGCTCAGCTGGACGAGCGAGGCCGCCACGGACGGGCCTTCGATCGGGCCGACCATGCTGTTGCCGGGCAGGTTCCGGAGGAAGACGTCCTTCGACTCGCCGTCCTGGAAGGCGACGTATCGGGCGTCACCGCTCATGGAGGGACGGGACTCGATGAGGTGGGGCATGTTGGAGACCACCTGCGTGGTGCCGGTCCGTGAGTCCTGGACCTCGATGGTCTGGTATTCGGACCCGCGCTGGTTGTGGAGGATGACGAGGGCCAGGTACCGCCCGTCCGCGCTGAACGAGGACTGGTTGCAACTCCACGCGGAGCAGTTGGCGGCGATCGCCGATCCCGAGGACATCTGCTCCATGCGGACCCGGACGTTGCGCATCCACTGCAACGCGTAGGTGACGTACCCTCCGTCGCCGCTGACCGTGACGGGTCCCAGCGGCGTGTAGTCCGATACCCGCTTGGTCTGGCCCGTCTGCTGGTCGCGCAGGTACGGCCTGTTCGCGGCCGACGAGGCACCGGACCCCAGGTTGGTCGCCGATGAGGTGAAGGCGACGTGCCGGCCGCTGGGCGTGATCGAGGCGGTGGTGGAACTTCCGTTGCCCTGGGTGCCGTCGGGCGCGACGCTGATCCTCTCGACGGTGCTGGTGAGGCTGCCTGCGGCCCCCGTCGCGGGCGCGGCCGTGGCGGCTGCGGGCAGCACCGCCGTGACGGCGCAGACCGCGATCGCCGCGCTCAGGACGGTCCGTAACCGTCTGGTGGTGCTCCTGTTCGTCGTTCCCCTCATTTTCCCCCCAAGTAGGACAGGTTTCCTCCCCCGGTTCCCTACCGGAGGAACACGAGCATGCAACCGTGGCGGCGCTGTGGGGTCAATGGGGTCACATGCCCGAGAGATGTGCAGAGGTGTGGTTTCGGCCATTGCGTGAGCGTCCGGGCGCCGTTGTCGCCGCACGGCGATCGGGGGAGTTGTCCATGCGGCGGCCTGCGGTGGTATCCGCGCACATCCGGCGGGACCCGGTCCGTCGAGATGAGCAACAAGATCATCGGCCGTCCCAGCCCGTCCCGAAAACAACCTCATGGACCGGCTCCACACGGGTGGGGTCAGGTGCGCTGCACCAGATGGTGCACGGAGTAGGAGGAGCAGGAGCAGCCCGTCGTCACGCGCACGAGGGTGACGGCCGGGGTGTCCTCGCTCCCGGCCACCCGGGCGGGTCGACCCGAACCGCACGCTCGACGCGACGGTGTCGTGGTTGTCGGGCCTCGTCGATCGCCCCTCCCGGCGGGACTCCGCGTGAGAAGGTCGTCGCACGGCGTGGCGAACAAGTGCCGCACGGAGGAAGAGGGTTGCAAGGGTGTCCGCAGTGGACGTGGTGCGCGAGTCGGCAGGCGCGGGCCGGGTGGTCTTCTTCGAGGAGTCGGCGCGGGACGGGGCGCAGGCCAAGACGCTGATGAGCGCCCCCTTCCGGGTCCGGCTGGCCAGGGAACAAGGGGCGGTGTTCGGGGCGGACGGCCCGCGGCACGTGGTCTTCGCGGCGGGCTTCCCCTCGGTGTGCGCGCAAGAGTTCGAAGCGACCCGGCAGGTCGCCCTGGAAGCACAGGAGTCGGTCAGTCCGGCCGCGATCTGCCGCGGCACGCAGGCCGATGTGCGGCTCGCCCTGAGCGCGGTGCGCGGTGCGCTGCACGCCCGGGTGATGGTGATCGTGGCGGCTTCGGAGGCGACCGCACACGCCCTGGTGCACACCAGCGCCCGCCAGGCGCTGGAACAGGGCTTGGCGGTGGTCAAGGAAGCGGTGCACCGGGCCGACGGCGTCGCCGTGGATGTGTGCCTGGTGGACGCCCCCCGCGCCGACCCCGCCCTGGTGGCCGAGTATGCCGGGGCGATGACGGCCCACGGCGCGGGTACGGTCGTCCTCGCCGACACGGTCGGCGATCTCCTGCCCGACCGCGCGCGGGCCCTGTTCGAGCGCGTCGCCGCGGGCGCGGGACCGGACACCGTCCTGGTCTCGCACCTGCACAACGACCTCGGTCTCGCGCTGGCCAACACCTTGGCGGCGCTGGCGAGCGGGGTCCGGGTGGCGGCCTGCTCCTGGCTGGGCATGGCCGAGCGCAGCGGCATGGTGGCCACCGAGCAGCTGCTCTTCCTGCTCGGCCACGACCCGGCCAAGGCCGAGCAGGTCCTGGGGCGAGGGGCCGAGCCGTGGTGGACAGCGCCCGACCTGACCCGGTTGCCGGGGATCGCCCGCATGGTGTCGGCGCAGACCGGTGTGCCGCTGACGGTCACCACCCCCGTCGTGGGAACGGGCGTCGCCACGATCTCCACGGGCACGCCCTTCACGCACCCGCAGACCTTCCAGCCCTACGATCCCCAGCAGCACCTCGGCCTGGCCCCGACCGTGGTCCTGACCCACCTGGCCAGCCGGCGCGTGCTGCAAGCCGTCGCCGAACGGCTCGGGCACCGGCTGGATCCCGCACAGACGCGCACCGCGCTCGACTGGGTCAAGGACCGCGCCTACCGGAGCGGCCGGGCCGTCATCGCCGACGCCGACTTCGCCGCCTACCTCGACGGCCTCACCGCCACCGCGCAGCCGCTCTGACGCCCCCGTGCGCGAGAACGTATCGCCGCCGCCCCCGCACACCGAGTGCGCTCCTCGAACGGACGGGACCATGCCGAACGACTCCGACCCGCCGGCGGCTCCGTCGGACGCCTCTCTGAACGCCCCGCCAGAGGCCCCGATCAAGGCTCCGTTGGACATCGGCGCCGCCTTCGAGGCCCTGGGGCGCGGGCGCGCGGCGGTCCTGCCCAACCCCAGCCCGCTCACCTATGTCGTCGCCGCCACCACGCCCGGCGCCGTCAACCGGGCCAAGGGTCGACCGGTCGACCAGGAGGTCGCCCTGTGGGTCCACGCCGACGCCGTCTGGAACGCCCTGGCCCCGACCCTGTACCTCTCGCCGGCGGCCCGGCGCAGTGCGCTGCACCTGCTGCGCGCCGAACTCGTCACCCTGCTGGTGCCGGTGAGCGCCGACGCCCTCTGTCCGGCCTGGGCCGGGCCCGCGCTGCGCGACGGCCACCTGCTGCTCTTCGGCGCCCGTTGGCAGCCCTTGGCCCCCCTGCTGGAAGGTTTCCCCCGGCTGTACGTGAGCAGCGCCAATCGCACCGGTGGGCCACCGGCCGCCACCGCCGCGGAGGCGACGGCCATGTTCGGGCCGGGCGTGGCGGTCGTCGACGGAGATGCCCTGCGGGAGTCGGGCACGCCCCACGCCGCGACCACCATGCTGCGCATCTCCCGCGACGGCGAGCCGGCCCACGTACGGGGCGGTGCGCAGGACCGGGCCCACGGCTCCCATCCGGCGCTCTACCTCGAACGACTGCGCGCCGCGGGGGCCTGACCCGGCCCGCGGATGTCAGTGCCGGACCGTAGGTTCTCCCCATGGGAATCTACGTGTGCGGCGTCGGCTCCGACGATTGGTCGGACGAGGAGGTGCTCGGGCCGACCGCGCGGGCACTCGCCGCCGAGCTGCGCCGGCGGGGCCTCGACCCCTGCCCGCGGCCGGCCCCGCGGGCGCCGCGTCCGCGCTCCGGAGCGTCGTTCGAAGAGAAGCTGAACAGGCCGCTGGGCACCTTCGAGGACCTGTGCCGGCAGGACCCGGCCGGCGAGGAGTGCTACGACGCGCTCCTGGGCTGGGACCTGCTCGTCCCGGTCGCCTTCGACGGCGCATTCGAGCTGCCGGTCCCGTCGCCGTACGACGACGTCACCACCGTCCGCAGTGCGCACGCCGCGCGCGCGGCGGCCCAGCGCGTGGCCGACCGGATCGCGCTGCCCCCGCAGGTCCCCCTGGACGGCGGCAACCTCGCCCTCACCAACTGGTTCGACGGCCCGGCGGTCGCCGACGCGGCCGCCACCCACCCCGGCCCCTGGTCGCAAGCCACGGACGCCGCGTTCTACGCGGCCCTGTACCTGGGGGCCGCAGAGCACGCGATCCGCCACACCTGCCCCATGCATTACGTCTGATGTCCCTTGGCCCTGCATTACGTCTGATGCCCTTTCAGGAGCCGAGGAAGTGGGTGATGCAGGCAGACAACCACTCGCTAAATCGGTCACCACATGATCTGAAATGGACAACTGCGAAAGTTCTGCCCGGCAGGTGATGCCCCGCTGGCACGATGTCGGCGACTCGCCGTGGCCGGTTTTCGGTGAGCATGCGAGGGACGCATCTGTCGTCTGCGGGGGTGGTTGACGCCGACGGCCGGACGCGTCTTGTGTGACCGCGCCACAGCCGGTTCCCGGGGGCCTCCGCTTCCCGCCGTCGTGCCGCGGCCTTCGAGGGGGGAACCATCGTGTCCACGAGCGCCCTGTTACGCCCGCACCGCCTCCGCAGCCGACGCCGCACGGCGCTGGTCGCCGCCTTCGCTCTCGCCGCGACCGGCCTGTCCGCCCTGGCCGCCACACCGGCGGCCGCGGTGGACGGGCCGACCCTGATCGCCACCGTGCCCGTGGGCGCGAGCCCCGAGAACCTGACGGTGGCACCGGACGGCAAGCACGTCTACGTCAGCAACGCCGGTGTCTTCGGGGGCAATCCCGGCAACACCGTCACCGTGGTGAACACCGCCACCCACACCGTCGGCGCCACCATCCCCGTCGGCAACGGCCCCACCGCGCTCGCGGTCACCCCCGACAGTGCGCACCTGTACGTCGTCAACCGCGGCGCGGCCACGGTCAGCGTCGTCGACACCGCCACCAACACGGTGACGGCCACCATCGGCGGGCTCGGCGACCCGAAGTCGGTGGCGGTCGACCCGGCCGGCACCCGGGCCTACGTCGTCGATTCCAGTGGCTCCAACGGGTCGGTCCGCGTCATCGACACCGCCACCAACACCGTCGCGGCGTCGGTCCCGGTCGGTCCGTTCCCCCGCGACGTCGCCTTCAGCCCCGACGGCGCCCGTGCCTACGTCTCCAACGTCGGCAACAGCACGCTGGGCGTCATCGACACCGCGAGCCTCACCGTGACCGGAAACGTCGCGCTGGGCGCGCAGCCGTACGCGCTCACGGTCAACCCCGTGAGCGGAGCGGTGTACGCCAGTCACGGCGCCGGCGACTCCGTGTCCGTGGTGGACCCGGCCACGCTCGCCGTCACCACGACGATCACCACCGGCGCCAACCCGGGCGGCGCGGCGGTCAGTCCGGACGGCGCGACCGCGTACGTGCCCAACATCGGCAGCAACACCCTGTCGCTGATCGACACCGCGACGAACACCGTCACCAAGAACGCGTCGGTCGGGGGCGGCCCCGTCGACGCCGGGGTGAGCCCGGACGGCAACCTCGTCTACGTCGTCAACAACAGCAGTGAAACCCTCGCAGTGCTGAGCGTGGGCACGGCAGTGCCCGCCGTGACCGGCATCAGCCCCTCCTCCGGCCCGACGACGGGCGGCGGCGCCGTCACGGTCACCGGCGCCGACCTGGCCGGCGCCACCGCCGTGACCTTCGGTTCCACCCCCGCCACCGGCGTCAGCTGCACCGCGACCACCTGCACCGTCACCGCTCCCGCCCACGCGGCCGACACCGTCGACGTACGGGTCACCACCCCCGGCGGCACCAGCGCGGTGAGCCCGGCCGCCCGGTACACCTACCTCGCGCCGCCCGCGGACATCGACGTCGACCTCACCACGCAGCCCCAACTGGGCATCCTGCTGCCCTACCTGACCTACACCCTCACCGCGCACAACACCGGCCCGGGCGCCGTCACCTCCGCGACCCTGACCGCCACCCTCCCGGCCGGCGCCTCGGCCACGCACCTCTCCGCCGGATGCACGAGCGCCGGCGCCACGGTCACCTGCGCCTACGGGACCATCGCCAACAACGCGAGCGCGAGCAAGACCTTCCGCGTCCCGCTGCACCTGCTGACCCTCGGCCCGGTTAAGGTCACCGGAGCGCGCACCGCCTCCGCGCCCACCGACCCCAACCGCGCCAACGACACCGCGACCGTCACCTGCACCGCCCTCTCCATCATCCTGGTCACCTGCCCTTGATCCACTCCGGGCGGAGTTCCGCCCCGTAGGAACGCCTGATCGTCGATGATCGTGGCGGAGCCGGTCGCACACCGCGGCCGGCATCGTCACGGTCGGGGGAGACGATGGAGTTCCGAGTGCTGGGGCCGGTCGAAGTCGTGCGCGAGGGGCGGCCCTTGGCGCTGGGTGGTCGCAAGCCGCGGACCCTGCTCGCCGCCCTGCTCCTGGCACGTGGACGCGTCGTGTCCGTGGACCGCCTCGTCGAGCAGGTGTGGGGCGGCGATCCGCCGTCCACCGCCCGCACACTCGTGCAGGCGTACGTCTCGTCGCTGCGCCGCACGCTGGCGGTGGACGGACTCCTGGAGACCCACCCTCCCGGCTACGCCCTGCGCGTGCCCGCCGGAGGCCTCGACCTCGCGCTGTTCGAGGACCGCGCCGCGCGGGGCCGGGAGGCGCTGCTGGCCGGAGACCCGGAACGCGCCGCCGGTCTGCTGCGCGGGGCACTCGGCCTGTGGCGCGGCTCCGCCCTGGACGGGACGGGCCAGGCGCTGCGGGGCGAGGCGCGGCACCTGGCCGAGCTACGGCTGACGGCCCTGGAGGCCCGTACCGCCGCGGACCTGGCCCTGGGACGGGGCGCCGAGCTCGTGGGGGAACTCTTCTCGCTGGTCGCCGAGGCGCCCCTGCGAGGGCGCTTCCGGGCCCAGCTGATGAGCGCCCTCCACCGCGCCGGGCGCCAGGCCGACGCCCTCACCGTCTATCACGAGGGACGCCGGCTCCTCACCACCGAGCGGGGCGTCGATCCCGGACCCGACCTGCGGCGCGCGTACGACGCGATCCTGCGCGGTGAGCCCGACGCGCGGCACCCTCCCGGCGGACCGACGCGGCGATCGGAGCCCGCACCGACCCGCCCGAGAGTCGCGGTCGAAGCCGTTCCACCGCCCGCCCAACTGCCGGCTGCCATCCGTGGTTTCGTGGGACGGGAGCGAGAAGTCGGCGCAC
Organism: Streptomyces sp. NPDC051555; assembly: GCF_044454405.1. Lineage (NCBI taxonomy): Bacteria > Bacillati > Actinomycetota > Actinomycetes > Kitasatosporales > Streptomycetaceae > Streptomyces > Streptomyces sp. NPDC051555. The sequence goes on from NZ_JBITDP010000047.1 coordinate 7,454, forward strand.
TCGTCGCGGGGTTGGGCGGCGACGAACCCGTGTGGTTGGTGTCCGGCAGCGGGGGAGTGGGCAAGTCCGCACTCGCGCTCCACGCCGCACACCGGTCGGCCCGGGCCTACCCCGACGGCCAGATGTACGTCGACCTGCGCGGCACCCTGGGCCCGTCGGTCCCGCCGGGCGAAGTCATCGGCGGCTTCCTGCGCGCCCTCGGCACACCGGACGCGGCGGTCCCCGACGGGCTCGACGCCCGGACGGCCCTGCTGCGCGGCGCCCTGGACGGCAGGCGGTTGCTGCTCGTACTCGACGACGCCCTCGACGAGTCCCAGATCGGACCGCTGCTGCCGGGGAACCCCGACTGCGGGGTGGTGATCACCAGCCGGAACCGGCTGGCGGGCCTCGCCGGACCCCGTCGGATCGAGCTGGGCGTGCTCAGCGACGCCACTGCCGTGGAGCTGCTGGCGGGCACCGCCGGGCCGGACCGGATCGCCGCCGAGCCGGACGCGGCCGCGGAGGTGGTCCGGCTGTGCGGGAACCTGCCGCTCGCGGTGCGGATCGCCGGAGCCCGGCTCGCCACCCGCAAGCACTGGGGTGTCGCGACCCTGGTGGAGCGCCTGGGCGACGAACGGCGACGCCTGGACGAACTGCGGGCCGGCGACCTGGAAGTGCGCTCCTGTTTCCACCTCAGCTTCCGCACCCTCGATCCGCAGGCCCGTACGGCCTTCGCGCGCCTGGGCCTCATCGGCGTGCCGGAATTCGCCGGATGGGTGCTCGCGCTGCTGCTCGACGTGTCGGAACGGGAGGCGGAGGCGGTCTGTGAGCGCCTGGTGGACGCCCAACTCCTGGAGCCGCTCGCCCCTGATGCCGGGGCCGCGGCCCACCACCCGCCCGGCCCGGCCCACCACCCGTCCACTCCACTGTCGCAGCCGTCGCAGCCGTCGCAGCCGTCGCAGCCGTCGCAGCCGTCGTCGCCGGGCACCGACTCCGCAGCCGTGGCGCCGCCGCCGCGCTACCGGCTCCACGATCTGCTGCGTCTCTATGCCCGCGAGCAGGCCGAGGCCACCCTCACCGAGCCCGAGCGGGCCGCCGCCGTGGCAAGGCTCCTCGACGGATGGTTCGCGCTCGTCAGCCGCGCGGCCGACGCCCAACCGTCGGGCGCCGTACTGCCGCACGCCGCGCGACCACGGTTCCCGCTCGCACTCCGGCAGGCGACGGCCGTGGCGTCCGCCGACCCGCTGGGTTGGTTCAGGGTGGAGGAGACGGCGCTCGTGGCCGCGGTGGAGCGGGCGGCGGCCCTCGGACTGGACGAGGCCGCCTGCCGGCTGGCCACCGCGCTCTCCGCCTCGGCGTTCGCCGTCGGCAACCGCTTCGACGCATGGGACCGTGTGCACGCGACCGCCCTGGCGGCCGCCCGGGCCGCGGGGAACTCCGGCGCGGAAGCCGCCGTCCTGACGGGCCTCGGGCAGCTCCGCTACGAAGAGGACCGGTACGCCGACGCGGAACGCTACTTCCGCCAGGCCCTGCCCCTCCTGGAGTCCGCCGCGGACACCCGTGGCGCGGCCGCCGCGCTGACCGGTCTGGGCTCCGTGAACAGGGAACGGGGACGCTTCGCTCCCGCGCGCGAGCAACTGACCCGCGCCCTGCGCACGTTCACCGCTCTGGAAGACCATGCGGGAATCGGACACACGGCCCGTCTGGCCGCCTCCGTACACCTGGAGGAGGGGGCCTATCCGGCCGCCCACGAGCTGCTCGCCGCGTCCCTCGTGGCCTACCGGCGGATCGGCAGCGTCCGCGGGGAGGCGCTCGCCCTGCGCACGCGCGGCCTGGTGCACCGGGCCGCCGGCGACTACCGCACGGCGGCCGACCTGTGCGCCGAGGCGGGCGACATGTTCCGGCTGCTCGGCGACCGGCTCATGGTCGCCTACGCGGACCAGGCCCTGGTCAAGGCGCGGATCCGGCTCGCCGAGACCCGTGGCGCCGCGGACGTGCTGGCCGCCGCCCTGCGCGTGTGCGTCGACCACCGCGACCCGCTCGGCGAGGGACTGGTACGGCGCACGACCGGCGAACTCGCCCTATTGGAAGGCGACTTCGCCGCGGCCGAGGACCACCTCGTCGCGGCCATGCGCATCTGGGAGGGGCTGGACCTGCCGCTCTTCCGCGCCCGCGCCCAGCGCGACCTGGCCGACGTGCACGAGGCCACCGGCCGGCACGCGGCGGCGGCCCGGACGCGCGAGCAGGCCCTCCTGGTCTTCGCCGCGTTCGGCGCGCGCGAGTACGGGGAGCTCTCGCACCGCTGCGCCCCGCCCGCCGCACCAATTCCATTTACTGGAAAGCTCTTTGAGCTTTCTTGATCACTCCGTGTCCCCGGCATGAACCGTTCCTGACAAGAGTTGCGCGGTAGTGCGCGGTGTACACCGGCCCGTCCGTGTACAGCCCGCGACAACCTCCATCTCACCGCAGGGGATGACATGAGAAGTACCCGCACGCGGCGCCGCACCCTGGGCGCCATCGCAGCGACACTACCGCTGCTCACCGGCGCGTTCGCCCTGGCGGTTCCGTCCGCGCAGGCCGCCGGTCCGGCCCCGGGAGGCAGGGTGGCCCTGGAGGGAACCCAGCCCGCCTGGGCCACCGCCTCGGCCGACCAGGGCGCGGCGGCGTCCTCCGCGAAGGTGAACGCCCGGGTGTACCTGGCGGGGCGGGACGCGAAGGGGCTCAGCGCCTACGCCGCGGCCGTTTCGGACCCGCACTCCGCCACCTACGGCAACTACCTGAGCCCCGCGCAGGCGCAACAGCGCTTCGGCGCGACCGCCGACCAGATCGGAGCCGTCACCCGCTGGCTCCAGCAGGCGGGCCTCTCCGTCACCGGTTCCAACCAGCACTACATATCGGTCTCCGGCGACGCATCGGCGGCGGAGCGGGCGTTCGCCACCCCACTGCACGACTACCGCAAGGGCGGCAGGACCTACCGGGCCCCCTCGAAGGGCGCTTCGGCCCCCGGGGACCTCGCCGGCGCCGTCCTCACCGTGACGGGGCTGGACAACGCGCCGCACACCTCCACGCACCAGGACACCCTGCCGGGCCCCGGCGCCGGCTTCCGCAACGCCGGCCCCTCCTCCACCTACTTCGGGTCGAACGTGGCCAAGACGCTCCCCGACGCCTACGGCACGAAGATCCCGTACGCGGTCAAGGGGTACACGGGCCGGCAGCTGCGGGCGGCCTACGGCGCGGGCGGGTACACCGGCCAGGGCGTGACCGTGGCCATCACGGACGCCTATGCCTCGCCGACCATCGCCCAGGACGCCCAGAAGTACGCCCAACGCAACGGCGACAAGCCCTACAGGGCCGGGCAGCTGCGCCAGGTCGTGCCCGCCGAGTACACGGCGACCTAGGAGTGCGACGCATCCGGCTGGTACGGCGAGGAGACCCTCGACGTCGAGGCCGTGCACGCCGTCGCCCCGGACGCGAACGTCGTGTACGTCGCCGGCGCCTCGTGCAACGACCCCGACCTCCTCGACGCGTTGAACAAGGTCGTCGACAGTCGGCTGGCCGACATCGTCTCCAACTCGTGGGGCGACATCGAGGCCAACGAGACCCCGGACATCGCGGCGGCCTACGACCAGACGTTCAAGTTCGGGGCCATCGAGGGCATCGGCTTCTACTTCTCCTCCGGTGACAACGGGGACGAGGTCGCCAACACGGGCAAGAAGCAGGTCGACACCCCGGCGAACTCGGCCTGGGTGACCGCCGTGGGCGGCACCTCCCTGGCCGTGGGCAAGGGCGACACCTACCAGTTCGAGACGGGTTGGGGCACCCTGAAGGCCCCGCTGAGCGCCGACGGCGCCAGTTGGACGGGCTTCCCCGGCGGCTACACGAGCGGCGCCGGTGGCGGCACGAGCGCGACCGTCGCCCAACCCGCCTACCAGCGCGGCGTCGTACCCGATGCGCTCGCCAAGGCGAACGGCGCCGCCCGGATGCGCACCGTCCCGGACATCGCCGCCATCGCGGACCCCAACACCGGCTTCCTCGTCGGGCAGACGCAGTCCTGGCCCGACGGCTCGGTCTCGTACGACGAGTACCGCATCGGCGGCACCTCGCTCGCCGCGCCGGTGATCGCCGCGGTGCAGGCGCTCGCGCAGCAGGCCCGCCACCGGCCGATCGGTTTCGCGAACCCCGCGATCTACTCCCGGTACGGCACCCCGCTGTACCACGACGTCACGGATCACCCGCTGGGCGGGAACCGTGACCTCGCCGTCGCCCGGGTCGACTTCGCGAACAGCGTCGACGCCTCGGCCGGCCTGGTGACCTCGGCCCGCAGCCTGGGCAAGGACAGCTCGCTGGCCGCGGTGAGCGGGTACGACGTGGTGACGGGAGTCGGTTCGCCGGGCGCGGGTTACGTCTCCTCGTACCGTAGGTAGCCCTTCGTCACCGTGGCACCGTGTCACCGTGTCTCCGCGCGCTGACGTCCGTTGCCCGGGGCCCGCACGGCCCGGGCAACGGACGGCGGGCGGCGGGCGGCGGGCTGTCGGAGGCGTGCGCCACGGCGCGACCCCGTCGGTCCGGTGCGCCGTACGTGAGTGCGATCCCGCTGCCACCGGGGCCGTTCACCGGGCTCCGGGATCGGGATCGATGCCGGTCAGGTCGCGGCTCGCGTCCCACAACCGCGCCGCGACGGATGCGTCGGCGAGGTGCTTCCACACCCGTTCGGGCCGGGGCTCGCCGCGCAGGCCGAAGACACGTGGTCCCCACAGCTGGCCTCCCCGTACGTCCGGGTCGAGCACCGCGCGGACCGCGGACCACGCACCGGCCCGCTTGCCCTGGACGAGGAGGGCCGCGGGCGCCGCCCGGAGCGCCGCGCCGGTGGTCCGCACATGGAGCGGTGGCCGTGACGGGGTGAGGGAGTCCAACGCTCCGCCGGGATGGACCACCACGCTCGCCACCGTGCTCCGGGCGGTGCGCAGGCGCCGGTCGAGTTCCATGCCGAAGTACATCTGGGCCAACTTGGATCGGCCGTAGGCGGGCCCGGGCCGGTAGTCTTTCCGGGACTGGAGGTCGCCCAGATCGAGCCGCTCGGACTTCGCCGCGAAGCTGCCCACGGTCACGACGCGGGCCGCCGGCGCGGCCGAAAGCAGCGGCATGAGCCACCGGGTGAGGGCGAAGTGGCCGAGGTGGTTCGTACCGAACATGAGCTCGTGACCGTCACCGGTCTCCGCGCGTGTCGGTTCGTCACGTGCGACGCCGGCGTTGTGGACCACCGCGTCGAGGCGCTCGATCACCAGCACCCGCGCCAGCGCTTCCACCGCCGCCGGGAGCGAGGAGAGGTCGGCGAGGTCCATCCGTACGGCCCGTACCCGCGAACCGGGGACCCGCGCTCGGATCGAGGCCATCGCGAGCTCGGCCCTGGCGGGGTCCCGACTGCCGAGCACGACGGTGGCTCCGGTCGCGGACAACTGCTCCGCGACGAAATAGCCGATGCCGGCGTTGCCCCCGGTGACCAGGACGACGCGCCCCCGGGCCCCGGGCAGCCGGCGCACGTTCCAGGACGAGACGGCGGAGGCGGGTGGGGCGGCGGAGGTGGGCGATGCGGACGACATGGCTTCGGTTCTCCCGTGCGGTGGAGGTCGGCGGCCGCGGACGTCTGCGACGGCGGCTCGGGACCCACGTTCCCGGCGGCCACCGACACGTCGCCGACGGACCGCCGCCGCGCCCGCCGACCGACCGACACCCCGCCGACGCGCCGCCCGCCGAGCGGCCGGGGGAGGGGCTGCGCGCCGGTCCGTGACCTGGCTCCGGTCGGCTCGTTTCTCCCACGTGACGCTTGACGACCTGTACACCAGCATCGTGTCCGAGGAGATCGAGTCCTCGGCCGAACCCGAACGCCTGCCCCTCCTCACCCGGGCGGAGGCCGACCTCGCACTCGCCGTCCTCGACGTCGTCGCGGACGGGCCCATGGACGACGAGGTACGGGCCACCGCCCGGGCCCTGCGGTCCCGACTGGGCCTGCGCCTGTGCACGGAGGGGCCGTACGCGCACCCCGGAGCGGTGTCGCGCACCCCGGTTTGACCTCGGGCCAGGTCGAGGGAGGAGGATTGGATCATGAGCATCCAGCCGACCGACACCGGGGACTCCCCGACCGCCGCCGCCGCCAGCCCGACCGACCACCGACCCGACCGTTGGTCCGGTGAACTGCTCGACCTCGACGCCTACACGGTCCGGATCGGTTACGACGGCCCCCGTGAGCCCACCCTCGCGGTCCTGCACGACCTCCAGCGCGCCCACACCACCGGCATCCCCTTCGAGAACGTCCACGCCGTCCTCGGCCGGGACCTGCCGCTCGACCTCCCCTCCGTCGAGGCGCGCCTCGTCCGGGACCGTCGCGGCGGCTACTGCTTCGAGCACGTGCTCCTCTTCGCCGCCGCGGTGGAACGCCTCGGCTTCCACGTCACCGGCATGATCGGGCGGGTCAGCCTCGGCGCGCCCAAGGTCCTCCCCGCCACCCACGGCCTGCTCGCCGTGACCACGCGCGACGACGACCGCGTGTGGCTGTGCGACGTCGGCTTCGGGGCCGGTCCGCTCGGACCCATCGAGCTGGCGGACGGGGCCCACGTCGCGTACGACGGCTGGCAGCACCGGTTGGAGCGCCGGCCCGGCGCGCACGGCATCGACCAGTGGTGGCTGTACCAGACCGCTCCCGGTGCGTCCGGCCCGGACAGGGACCCCGAGCGGGTCCCGACCCCCTGGATCGACCGGCACACCTTCACCCTCACCGCCCAGTACCCGATCGACTACGTCGTCGGCAGCCACTTCGTGGGCACGCACGCGCGCTCGCCGTTCGTCCGTCGGCTGTTCGCCCAGCGCATGACCCCGGCCGCCCATCACAGCCTGGACGACCTGACGCTCGTCACCACCCGCCCCGACGGGACGAGCACCACCGCGTCGATCGCCCCCGAGGCCCTGGACGGGACCCTGCGGGAGGTCTTCGGGATCGCCCTCACGCAGGAGGAGCTCCGCGAGATCGCCGCCCGCCGAACGGCCGCCGCGGCGCCCGGGGCCTGAGCTGCGAAAGTGTGCGATTTGATACCGTGGCCGGGTCATTTCCCGGAGGACCGGCGGTCGACCGCCGGTCCTCCGGGCGCCCGGTCCTCGACTACAGAAACATGCGTGAATGAGCGACAAGCTGCCTCCGTGTCCGAAGTGCTCCAGCGAGTACACCTACGAGATGAACGCTCTGATGGTGTGCCCGGAGTGCGGCCACGAATGGGTGCCCGCCGAGGGAGCCGAAGGCGCTGACGGCGCGGCCGGTGCCGCTGGGGAACGGGTCGTCAAGGACGCCGTCGGCAACGTGCTGAGCGACGGCGACAGCGTGACGGTCGTCAAGGCCCTGAAGGTCAAGGGCAGCGCCTCGGGCATCAAGGCGGGCACCAAGGTCCGCAGCATCCGACTGATCGACGGCGTCGACGGCCACGACATCGACTGCCGGATCGAGGGCTTCGGCGCGATGCAGTTGAAGTCGAGCGTGGTCAAGAAGGCCTGACCGTCCGACCACTGCGTGAGCGCCGCGGTCCCGTATGACATTTGTACCGTCGAGGACGGGATGCGCGGCCCTGTCGGACCGACCGCCGCCTTCCGTAGCCTCGAAGGCATGGCGAAAACACATGAGATCGGACGCGACGACTCCTGGGAGGGAGTGGTCACCCGCACGTCCCGCGGCATGCTCGACGGCTCGAACATGTACCACTTCGTCGAGGTCCGCCTGGCGGACGGCGCATCGGTGAAGGTCCGGATCGGCCGTCGGCTCTGGAAGACGCTCGCGGTCGGCGACCGGCTCGTCAAGCGCCCCGACGCCGACCCGTACAAGGCGTAACCTCCACGAGCCCGCCCGCGGCGCGACCGGCATGCCCGGCTCGGCCGCCGATGCGTACGAAGGAGAAGACGTTGACCAGCTCCGGCTCGGTGACCCCGAAGGCGAAGAGTCCAGAGGTCTGGCGCGCGGAGCGCGAGCTGCTCAACCGCTCCCGGTTCGAGCTGACGCGGCGCGCCGTGGCCGGGGTGCCCGAGGCCCTGCGCGTCGCCGGAACGCCCCTGCTGGCCCGGCCGGAGTGGATACCGGATCGGCCGGTGCTCCTGGACGACGTCCACCTGGAGTGGGTCGAGGGGGCCGCCCCGGCGCCGATCACGGGGCGGGAGGCGTCCGTGCGGGCGTCGTTGCCGATGGCGGGGGGCGGGGCGGCGTTCGAACGGTACGCCGACGCGGTGGAGGTGCTGGCCCGTCCGCGGCTGTACGAGAACCGACAGTGCTACCGCCTCCTGGACGTCGACCACGATCCGGCCGGTGCCCCGCGGCTGCGCTTCGGTCGGGGCAGCTACTTCGACGTCATCGACATCTGTGAGGCGTCGGCGCACGAGTTCGCGGCCGCGGCCGCGCAGGCCGGTCCCGGCGGCGCGGTGCCGGCGGTCGCCACGCCGTTCCGGGCGGAGATCGCGGACCCGATGGACCTCGTGCGCCGGTCGGTGGTGCCGGGGATCAGCACCCTCACGATCCGGCACGACGCCGCAGCCGGTACGGCGAGCTTCGTACTGCACTGGCGGGACCCGGCGAAGGTGGCCACCGGCGGCGGCCTCTACCAGGTGATGCCGGTCGGGATGTTCCAGCCGTCGGCGGACGCCCCCTGGAACGAGGCGAACGACTTCGACCTGTGGCGCTCCATCGCCCGTGAGCTGAGCGAGGAACTGCTCGGGTCGTCGGAGGACTACGGCAGCGGGACCCGCGCGATCGACTACGACGGGTGGCCGTTCTACGCCGCGCTGCGGGAGGCACGCCGTGCGGGTACGGCGCGGGTGTTCTGGCTCGGCCTGGGCATCGACGCGTTGACCTTCGTCTGCGACCTGCTCACGGTCGTCGTCCTCGATGCCGCCACCTTCGACGGGTTGTTCCCCGCGCTGGCGTCCACGAACGACGAGGGGCACCGCGTGGTGGACGCCGAGGACGACACGGGACGCGCGGTCGGCGTTCCGTTCCGCGCCGACCACGTGGAGCGCCTGACGGAGCGCGAACACATGCAGCCCGCCGGCGCCGCCCTGCTCCGCCTGGCATGGCAGCACCGCGAGACGCTGCTCCCTTGCGGCTCGGTTCGCGATTGATGGGGGGAGCAGCTCGTCTCGGGGGCAACGGATCCGGGGTGTTCGACGACCGTTGACCAGCCCGGGAGTGTGGTGACGGGTGGTGCTCGGTCGGGATATTCGATGGTCGCCGCTTGCAAAGGGTGGTCATACTGCCGCGATGGATCCAGTGACGCTTGAGACCGACCGTCTGGTGCTGCGGGCCTTCGCACCTGCCGAAGTGGATGCGGTGTACGAAGCCTGCCAGGACGAGGACATCCAGTTCTATACGCCGGTGCCGGTGCCGTTTCGGCGTGCGGACGCGGAGAAGCTCGTCGGTGAGACGCTGCCCGCTCAGTGGGCCGAGGACAGGGACTACACCCTCGGCGCGTTCCGCAAGGACACCGGCGCCCTGGTCGGCTCGTACTGCCTGACCCTCGTCAGCCGCGGCGTCTGGGAGCTCGGTTACTGGGCAGTCAAGGAACAGCGCGGACGCGGGTATTCGGTGGAGGCCGCTCGGGCCCTGTGCGACTGGGGCTGGGCCACCCTCGACGTCCACCGCATCGAGTGGTGGGCCATGGCCGGGAACGCCGGCTCGCGTGCCGTCGCCGAGAAACTCGGTTTCACCGTCGAAGGGACACTGCGCAATCGCGGCATCGCCAACGACGGCAAGCCGCACGACTGGTGGGTGGGCGGACTGCTGAGGCCCTGATGCTCTCGGTGATGTGATCGAGGGGTCGGCCGATCTCGATCGCGGACCAATTCGTCGGTGCACGGGCCGGTCTCCTGCTGGACCTCGCGACTTCGGGACTCCCCGAAGGGCGCGGAGTTCGGGCCGGGAGTCGCATCGGACGGACCCTCGGGTGTGGCATCACCGCGCGGGCGAATCGACTCTCGGGGAATTGTGGGGGCCCGTTCAGATCAAGATCATCTAAGGGAGTGGTCGCGGTTCGCGGCCACCTTCCCCGTGGTGACCGACGGGGAGCCGGAGTTCCGAGAACAGTGGGAGCCATCGCATGGACCAGTGGATCATCGACGCCTTTTCCGTCATCGCCCGAGGGGTGGTGATCCTCCTCGGCATGCTGTGACGGCCCGTCCCGCTCGCAGGGCGCCTGTAGCGGGCCCGTAGCGAACCGGCGCCCTCGGAGCTGCCCCGTTGTATCGGAAGGGGCGACTCCGAGGGGGCTCGTTTGCCAAGACGGGCCGTCTTGGGGACCATCCACGTCATGACGACACGAAAGGGCCCGCGGCCCTCGGCCTGGTGACCGGCTCCTGGTGGGTGCACGACGACGACGTCGTCGGTGGCGGGAGTCCCACACCCACCCTCTTCGACCATGCGCGGATCCTTCGCACGCGCTACGGCCCCGGTCCGTGGCCCGGGTTCGGAGATCCGCTCCCCGACGCGCGTCCCGACGACACGGGCCTCGCCTTCGTCGGCGGTGGCGAAGACGCACTGCTACGACGTACCCCGGACGGGGACGGTGTGCTGCGCCCCACCGGTATCGAACTCGACACTCCGCTCCTGGACGGTGGCGGGAGCATCCTGGCCGCGATGGCCGACAGTCAAGGGGGTCCCGCACCCGGGCTGGCCGACTACGCGCACGCCGTACCCGTGCTGCACCGCTACGCCGACCTGGTCCGGGTGCGGCCACCCACGCTCACCGGCTGCGGAGCCTGATCAGCATCACCCTGTTCTTCCGCCATCCGCCCGAGGAACTCCCTTGGGCTCCCGCCGACATCGCGCAACTGACGGCACGCTTCGAGGAACTGCTCCGCGAACCCCGTTGGGCCGCCCTCGTCCTGGGCCACCTCGCCGACCCCCGGCGACCCGACTTCCACCTCGCGCTGCGACCTGCCGAAGTCCTGGGCCTGACCCCGACGGTCGATCTCTTGGCGCGGCTGGAAACCGGACCGTCCCTGCTCGAACCGACCTGGGCCCATGCGCTGCGCAACTGCGGCCGCCAGCACGTCGCGGTACGCGATGTCCGCCTCCAGTACGGCCCGGATCCGCGGCCGGTACGGTCCGACCGGCCCTTCGGGCCGCGCCGGTGCCTGTGACCTCAGGGGGCGGCCCGGCGCCGGCCCGTGCGTCATGCGGCCGCGCGGGCGAGGCGGAGCAGGCCGGCGCGCAGCCGTTCCTCGCCGAGTTCGGGGAGCAGCGCGGCGACGTGGTCGGCGGCCAGGGCCGCGAGCAGCGCATGCGCGGCGTGATCGGGGTCGGGCGCCCCGGCGAGCTGGATCGCCACGTGCCGGTGCCAGAAGCGGTACGCACCGATCCGGTACCGCGCGCCGGGCGTGGCGGTCTCCGACATCCGCACCAGGGGCAGGTGCTCCAGGAGGTAGTCCAGGTAGGCATCGAGGAACGCGGCCAGGCGTTCGGCGGCCGGGGCGCCCGGCCCGAGCGGAGGCGGCCCGTGCAGCACGGCCTCCTGGAGCACCCGCTCGCGGGAATCGAGCAGCGCGGCAGCCAGTCCCGCCTTGTCGCCGAAGCGGCGGAAGAGCGTGCCCTTGCCGACGCCGGCGGCCGCGGCCACCTGGTCCATCGACACGGCCTCGACGCCGTGCTCGGCGAACAGTTCGGCGGCCGCCTCCAGTACGGCGGCCCGGTTGCGCGCCGCGTCCGCGCGCTCCTTGGGCGGCGGTGTCCGCAGGATCTCCAAGACCTGCGGCGGGTCCGTCGCCGCGGTCACGTCCGGTCCTTCCATTTCCCGTCCTTTCCCTGGCATTGCAGAAGCGGACCGCGGTCCGGTACTGTCACGACTCGTAAAAGGACTATAGTCCGCTTCTCTGGGAGGCAGTGGCATGACCCTACTCATCACCCGCGACGAACTGGCCTCGGCGATCGACGCCGGCTCCGTGACCGTCCTCGACACCTTGGGCGGCGCGTACTACGCCCAGCAGCACCTGCCCGGTGCCGTGGAGCTCGTACGGGCGGACGTCGACGCCCTGGCTCCGACCGTCCTCCCCGACCTGGACGCCCCGATCGTCACCTACTGCTCCAACCCGGCGTGCCCGAACAGTGGGCAGGTCGCCGACCGGCTGACCGCCCTGGGCTACACCGATGTGCGCAAGTACCGCGAGGGCATCCAGGACTGGGTGGAGGCCGGTCTGCCCACCGAGGCAGCAGCCCCCGCCGCAGCCCCCACCGGAACCCTCTGATCCCGACCCCCGTGGCCTGAATCAGCCGCACGGGCGGCTGATCGGTCCCTGGTCCACCACGGCTCGCGCAGGACAATCGTCGTATGCCCCTCTCGAAAGTCGTGCTGCCCGTTGCCGTCGGCGCCGTCATGGCCCTCGTCCCCCTGGCACCTCAGGTTTCCGCGATCGACGCCTCGTCCTCGACGTCCGCAGCGTCGTCCTCGGCGGCTTCGGCCGCCTGCAAGGGCGCCAGGACCTGCTACGTCGACGTGTCCGTCGCCCAGATCTGGGAGAGCCCCGAGAAGGTCCGGACGGTGGACGCGAAGGCGCTCACCAACCCGGTCGACATCCGGGGCTGGTTCGCCGCGATGGCCCCCGACATCAACCTGCGCCGCGACGTCCCGGGGGAGACGCAGGCCCTGTACGGGGGCCGGGTCACCGTGGTGGACACGATGACCAAGGACGGCGTGCTCTGGGACAAGGTGGTGGTCCACGGTCAGCCTACGCCGCGGGACGCGGTCGGCTATCCCGGTTGGGTGCCCGACCGGCAGCTGACGAAGGTCCGGAAGAAGGCTCCGGCCGGTGCGACCGCGGAGCGCGTCACCAGTGCGACCGCCTGGGGCTACGGCTCTCGGCAGGCGCTGGCGGAGGGGGCGAAGCCCAAGGGAGGCGTCGAGTACTCCTTCAACACGGAGTTCGCCGTGAAGCCGGTCCCGGGCGCTCCCTCCGTCGTGCAGGCCCGGGCGAACGACGGTAGCCCGATCTACTTCAAGCGGGCCGACCTCGGGAAGGTCCCGACGTCGGGGGTGACGGGCGACGACGTGGTCGCCGAAGCGCGCAAGTTCCTCGGCCTGGACTACCTGTGGTCGGGCACGGCCGGCTTCGGGTACGACTGCTCGGGCCTGACGAGCCAGGTGTACTCCGCGCTCGGCATCACGATCCCCCGCGACAGTCAGCCGCAGTTCGACGCGGGCGGCGGCGCGGCGCCGGCCGGCTCGGCCGTGGGCGAACGGATCACGTCGCCGGACGACCTGCGGCCCGGCGACGTGGTGGGCTTCGGCAGCAGCACGTCCAGCGTCACCCACATCGGCATCTACGTCGGCAGGAACGCCCAGGGCGAGCCGATGATGATCAACTCGCCCAAGACCGGGGAGAAGGTGCGGGAAGAGCCCCTCGCGAACCGCCCGTTCGTGGGCGCCACGCGGTTCATCGGCTCCTGACCCCGGGGGCCCTGGCCGCGCACAGGCGGCCGGGCGACCGGCCGGTCGAGGACCGACCGGCCGGTCGAGGACCGGCCGCTCAAGCGGCGGCGGCCAGCACGGTGTCGACCAGCTGCCGCTGGTCCTCGGTGAGGTAGGGATCCTGCAACTTCACCAACTTGCCGTCGAGTTGGACGACGTAACGGAAGCCGTCGGGCACGGGCGTCCGCCCTGAGGAGCCGTCGTCGTCCGACGCGAGCTCGGCCAGCCGTTCCAGCGCGGGACCGTCGGCGCGGCACTTCGTTTCGAGGGAAGCGGTGCGCTCCCCGCCCGCGAACCCGCCGGTGCGAGTGACGGTGATCAGCATGGTGGGACCTCCTTGAGTGGGGCGCGGTCCGGCCGGTCGTGCGGCCGGGATGGACCCGGAGACCGAGCGGGGCCGCGTCAGCACCGCGCCTGCCCGGAAAAGCGGTCCAGGCGCCCATCCGCGCTCGATCGAGCGCAAGATGTCCGAAAAGAGCCGGCGCCTGCGATCGTCGCGACATGAGCGGTACGTGCCCCGGCGTGCGGCGGGTCGTTTCCCCGGCCCCGGGTCAGTCGCGGTACTCGCAGAGGTACGCCGTGACGCTCTCGACCTGGAGGTGGAAGGTGCTGTCGGCCGGGACGTCGAAGTGCGAGCCGGACCCGAAGGTCTTCCACGCGTCGGAGCCGGGGAGCTTGACCATCAGGGCGCCGCTGACGACGTGCATGATCTCCCGCTTGGCGGTCCCGAATTCGTATGCTCCCGGGGCCATGACGCCGATGGTCGCCGGGCCTTCCCCACCCTGGAAGGCGATGGACTTGACCGTCCCGTCGAAGTACTCGTTGACCTTGAACACGGGTGTCTCCTGGAAGCCGGGCGATGTGCGTGACCAGCTCCTTGCGCTGGTCAGGGGAGTCTAGTGCGGTGGCCGGAAACAGCGGCAGCGGGTCACCTGCGCGTGGTGGTGGGGGCGGATTCCGGCGCGGGGTCCGACGCGTCGTGCGTCTCGGGGCGTTCCGGTCGGAGGGCGGGGATGAGGGCGGCCACGGCGCCGGACACCAGCGCGAAGCCGCCACCGAGGACGAGGCCCGTGCGGAAGCCGGTCTCGGAGGTGAAGGTGACGCCTCCGGTGGTGGTGGTCAGCCGGGCCAGTACGACACCGACGACGGCGGCGCCGACGGAGGTGCCCAGGGACCGCATCAGGGCGTTGAAGCCGTTCGCGGCGCCGGTCTCGGCGAGCGGCACCGCGCTCATGATCAGGGCGGGCATGGCGCCGTAGGCCAGGGCCACACCACTGTTCATGATCATCGCGGCGACCATCAGGCCCGGCGCCGTCGAGGCCAGCAGCAGCGCGACGGCGTAGCCCGCCGCCAGTACGAGCGCCCCGCTGACGAGAGTGACCTTCGGGCCGCGGGTGTTGGTGAGCTTGCCCCCGAGGGGGGAGACGACCATCATCATCAGCCCGCCCGGGAGCATCCACAGCCCGGCGGCCAGCATGGACTGGCCCAGGCCGTATCCGGTGGCCGCGGGGAACTGCAACAGCTGCGGCACGACGAGCATGCTGGCGTACATGCCGAAGCCGATGAGGACGGAGGCGAGGTTCGTCAGCAGGACGCGCGGGCGGACGGTGGTGCGCAGGTCCACCAGCGGGTCGCCGGTGCGCCACTCGAACCAGCCCCAGGAGGCCAGGATCACGACGGCCGCCGTGATCAGACCCAGCGTGGTGGCCGAACCCCAGCCCCAGTCGGCCCCCTTGGACACGGAGAGCAGCAGGCACACCAGGCCCGCGGCCAGACCCAGGGCGCCGACGACATCGAAGCGCTGGCCCTTGGCCGCGGCCGGCACCTCCGGTACGAAGGCCACGATCATGACGGCGACGGCGACCGCGAGCGCGGCCGCGCCCCAGAAGAGGAAGCGCCAGTTCGCGTACTGCGCGATCGCGGCGGAGACGGGGAGGCCGATCCCGCCGCCGATGCCCATGGAGGCGCTCACCAGGGCGATGGAGGAGCTGAGCTTCTCTGCGGGCAGCACGTCGCGCAGCAGGGCGATGCCGAGCGGGATCATGCCCATGCCTATGCCTTGCAGCCCGCGTCCGACGATCATCGGTACGACGCTGCTCGCCAGCGCGCACACCACGGAGCCGACGATCAGGGGCAGGCAACAGGCCAGCAGCATGCGGCGCTTGCCGACCATGTCGCCCAGGCGCCCGCTGATGGGGACGCACACTCCGGCGACCAGGAGGGTGGCCGTGACGACCCAGGCGGCGTTGGAGTGCGAGGTGTGGAGGAGGGTCGGCAGGTCGGTGAGCAGCGGGGTGACCAGTGTCTGCATGACGGCCGCGGCGACTCCCGCGAGCGCGAGCGTGGCGATCACCCTGCTGGTGTTCGGGGCAGCCGTGGGCGGTTGTGGCATGGAGGGTCCTCGGGGCGTGTGCGCAGGACCGGCCGGCCGGACGGCACGGGACCCGCGAGGTACGGAGGGGACTGCCCGGCGGCGCGTGGGTGCGGGGTCGGCGCACACCACAATCAGTAGTCAACTATCAGTTCGTGACGCGTGACGTGTCAACCGGATCTGATGGCCGACTATCGGTTGTATGGTCGAAGGCGTGTCGACAGATACCCCCAGACCGCTGCGCGCCGACGCCGTGCGCAACGTCGAGAAGATCGTGCGGGCGGCCCGCGACGTGTACGCCGAGCTGGGCCCCGACGCCCCGCTCGACGAGATCGCGCGACGGGCCGGCGTGGGGATCGCGACGCTCTTCCGTCGCTTCCCGGACAAGGCCGCCCTGCTGAGAGCCGTGCTCGACCAGCAGTTCACCCAGGACGTCCGTCCCGCCATCGACCGGGCCCTCGCCGACGGGGACCCGCGGCGCGGCCTCGGCGTCGTCATCGAGGCGGCCCTCACATCGGCCGCCGACGAGTACCACGTGCTGACGGCCGCCCGGAACGCGGGCGTCTTCTCCGCGGAGACGGGTGCGCGCTTCTTCGACGCGCTCGATCCGCTGGTCGTGCGGGGCCAGGAGGCCGGAGTGATCCGCGGCGACCTCGTCCCCGACGACCTGAAGCGGATCATGAGC
The DNA here is from genome assembly GCF_044454405.1 of Streptomyces sp. NPDC051555. NCBI lineage: Bacteria > Bacillati > Actinomycetota > Actinomycetes > Kitasatosporales > Streptomycetaceae > Streptomyces > Streptomyces sp. NPDC051555. The sequence continues at coordinate 23,973 of NZ_JBITDP010000047.1, forward strand.
ATGCTGGTCAGCGTGCTGTGGACGATGGATCCGACCGAGGACGGCTGGCGCCGTTACGTGACCCTGCTCCTGGACGGCCTCAACCCCACCGCGGCCAGCCCCCTCTCGCACCCCGCCCCTCCGCTCCTGCGCAGGCCGCACCCCTGAGGGGTGCGGCCCGGCCGCGGGGGCCCCCCCCGCCCCCGGGGGCGGCGGGGGGGGGGGGGCCGGCGGCCGGGGGGGGGGGGGGGGGGGGGGGCGGGGGGTGTGGGGCGGGGGGGGGGGGGGGCCCGGC
>NZ_JBITDP010000048.1:0-23387 GCF_044454405.1 Streptomyces sp. NPDC051555
CCCGCTCTTTCATGCCCTCCCCGCCACCAGCACCTGCGTGCGAGGCGTCACCCGCCCGAGATAGCCGAACGCCAATCGCTTCACCACCACGCTCTTACTCTCGACTCAGCAGGCCGAATCCGGCCGATCAACCGCAAGACCGCCACGGGAAGGATCTTCGTCATGCCTGAAACCTGTCCTGTGTGCGGCAGCGATCTCGCGAGGTCGCGATCCGGTCATCCTCGGCTCCAGAGGCTTCGAGCCTTCTAGAGCGTTCTTGACCGATCTCGACCCTGCATTCCCTCGCGGCGCCTAGAACTGCCCCTCACCTGCGACAACACGTCTGTGTCGGCATTCGTACCTGGCCCTTCGCCAGGTCCAGCCCGTGCTCCTACTCTCCAAACACACACCCAGTACCTCTTCATCCTGCCTTCGACGAAGGGAACTTCGCCATGCCCTCTTGGCTGCGTATCACCTGCCCTGCCTGTCGTCGCTCCGTCGCCGTGAGCCCGGACACCCGCCACCTGGCCCGGCACGACCCGCCTGGCCCCCAGAACCGGCGCCACGGCCTTCCACCGATCTCCTGCATCGCCTCGGGCCGCCTCATCCCAGCGGGTTCGGATCTGTTGCTGCCGATGTTTGAGCACGCCGAACCACCAGTCGACAACGAACTCCAGCTGTTCTGAATGATCAACGGAAGGCGTCCAGCTGGATCACCCCCAGCGGCAGCATCAATGGCTCCTGTGAGTCCGCGCTGCCCATGACCGCTATCTGGATCTGTGGTCGTCCGTCACGCCGCAGGGCTGGTCACCAGGTTGCTGTGCTCATCGTCTCGGTGGCGGGGTTGCTGACCTTCACCGTGCCGTGGTCTTTGAACTTGCTGGTGTGCCAGTCAGCGAAGGCCCTGGCTATCTTCTCGGCCTTCGCCACGTCGGGCGCGTCGGAGTCGCGTAGCTCGGGGTCGAGGTTGGTGATGATGCGGATGGATAAGGGTGGACCGGTCTCTTCGGTGATCACGTGCATGGAGATGGCCAGGAGCCCCGTGGTCGAATCGTTGCCCTTGAGGTGCTGCCGGAAGGCCTCCGTTGCCGGGTCACCGTTACCCGGCCAGTTCCCGGCCGGGGAGGAGGCGGCCGGCGAGGGGCTTGAGGTGTCGCTGTCAGGGCTACCGCAGGCCAGGGCTGTGGTAGCGAGGAGCAGGACGGCTGTCGCCCCGAGCCTGAACAGTCGTCGGTTGCCGTTGGGGGGAACCTGGGCGGCGGTGGGGCCGTCCTGTTCGCTGCGATTCATACGCTTCCACATCCTTGGCGCTTTTGGGAGAAAGACGTGTCCGTCTCCGCGGGGGTTCCCTGGCCGGTCGATGGCCTGCTGCGCACCGACCGGCCAGGAAGTTTCAGCCCCTGTTGCGTATGGAGTAGGTGATGTCAGCTACTCCAGCGGTTCCGTTGAGCGAGCATGTTCCGCTGGAGGCGCCGGGGAGGTAGGTCCACTCTCCGTACACGGTGAAGTGGTTTCCGGCGTTGTTCACGCAGGTCACAACAGCGCGGATTTGCGTCGTGGCGCTCCCTCCTGTCGTGCAGGTCACGTTGCCGGTCTGTCCCGGGCCGCTGATCCAGGTGGCGCAGTCTCTGGGGGGTGCGGGCGGGGTGGCGGCCGCGCTGCCGGCAGCGGCCAGCACTGCTACGGGAATGGTGCAGGCTGCGATCACCGAGGCGATCTTCTGACGGTTCATTTCGCTCCTGTCGACAACATCGCATGGAGGTGTGCTGCTGCGCGTAGGTGCGTCTGGGTCAGAGGCCCGCGCTGACGAGCTTGCTTTCTGCGCCGATCGTGGCGCCGTTGCCGTCGGAGTAGAGGGTCATCTCGCCGTCGGACCAGCGGACGATGGTGTCGTCGGGCCAGGGATTCTCCGAGTAGTCGCCCCCGGAGACGATGACGGCGTGTTCCCAGGTGGCGTTGGGTGCTGCGAGCTGGTTCTCTTTCGCGGCGCCCAGGTTCCCGGCGAAGTCCTGGTAGTTGGTGAGTTCCCCGTCCGACCAGCGGATGATGAGGTCCCAGTTGTCGTTGCCGGTGTAGTCGCCCGAGGCGATCTCGGCAGCGTGGGTCCAGGTGTCGTTCGGGGCGAGCGCTTGGACTTCTGTGCCCATGCCGCGCTCGGAGACATCTGTGTACTGGCTGAGTTCGCCGTCCTTCCAGCGGACCACGAGGTCGTCTTGGCGGCCGTTCCCCGAGAAGCGGCCCGTGGTCATCTGCTGGGCGTAGGTCTTCCACGTGTCGTTCGGGGCGAGCAGCTGTATCTCGCCGTGGAATCCGTTCTCGTCCACGGAGGGGTACAGGGTCACCTCGCCGTCTGTCCATCGCACCAGCACGTCTGACCCCTCGTCACCGGTGAAGTTGCCCGCGGTGATCTCGACGGCGTGGTCGCGCCAGGTGGCGTTGGGCGGCTGGACCCGGATCTCCTTGTCGAAGTTGCCCTTCTGCGCGCTGGCGCCCCGGTACAGGCTGACTTCGCCGTCCTTCCACCAGACGAACATGTCCATGCGGTCGTCGTTGACGTTGTCGCCGTCGACGGTGAAGTAGCCGGATGCGATGCCCTTGGCGTAGTCCCGCCAGGTTTCGCCCGGGGGAAGGACGGAACCGGGCTTGGGCGTCGGCTGCTTGCCCGCCACGGCGGCGTCGTAGATGCGCTTGACGTCGTCGCCGAAGTAGGAGCTGTAGGAGGTGTCTGGGGAGTGGCCGCCTGTCTTCCAGCCGCCGGTGACGCCGGCCAGGCCCTGACCGCTGCCCATCTTGATGAGGAAGGGGCCCCCGGAGGTTCCGGAGACGTAGCCCTTGCAGTTCACCTCGGTGAAGGTCCCGCCCTTCCAGCCGTCGGCGTTGCCGGTGGTGAACTTCTTGATCGGGGTGGTGCAGGTCAGCGGGTTCTGGTTCGGCTTGTACTTGTCGTCCCCGGGCAGGTAGGGGTAGCCGATGACCTGTGTGTCGGGGTGGTCGAACCCTTGGTTCAGCGCGAGGGGGATGGCGCCTACCGCTTCCTCGACGTTCTTCCCGGCTGTGTTCCGGTCCGTCTTGAGGAACGCGAAGTCGAGGTCGGTGGCACTTTTATCCCCATTGGGTGCCTTGTAGGACGGGTCCATGTAGATCTGGCCGACCTGGATGGGGAAGACGCCGTACGGGCGTGGGGTGGTCGCGTTGTGCTTCGGTACGAACACCAGTTTCGTGGCCTGGTCGTTCCCGTCGAAGCAGTGCGCGGCCGTTGCGACGATGTTCTTGCCCGGGGAAGGAACGACGGTGCCGGCACAGAACCGGTACTGATCGTTCTGGGCGTAGAAGAAGGTGCCGACCTCTTTCAGGCCCTCGAACTCCTTGGAGGGCGACGTAAGGGCGGCACCCTTGGTGCGGGCTTCGGGCGGAAGCAGGGCTTCACGCGCCTCCTGCTCGGCGACGGGCTTCGCTTGCTGCATGCGCTCGGTAGTCCAGAACGCCTCGAGTTCAGCCGCCAGCGAGCCGACCGGTGCGGGGCCGGATTGCGACGGCTGGGGCTTGGCCGGCTCGATCGTTGGGTCTGGCGCAGTGCTGGTCGACGGCGAGGGCGATGCGCCGGCGGCCTGTTCGTAGAGCCGTTTGGCGCCTTCGTCAAGGTACGAGGCGAAGAGGATGCCCGGCTGGTCCCCGCCGGTCTTCCAGCCGCCCACCACACCGGCCACGGCGGACCGTCCATCCGCGGTGATGATGACGGCTCCGCCGGACGTGCGGGGCCCCGGCTCGCTGCAGTCGAGCTGAATGAAGGTGCCCCCTGCCCAGCTGCCCACCGCGCTCGTAGTGAACTGCTTCATCGGGGAACGGCACTCGGCCGGAGCTGTGTTCGGCTCGAGGCCAACGGCCCTGGTGTCGGGATGGTCATAGCCAGCGTTGAAGGCGAGGGGGACCGAGCCCACGGCCTCCTCCACGTTCTTTCCGTCGGCGCGCGGCGCGGTGACGGCGAACGCGTAGTCGGCGGTGGCCGATGACTGGTACCCGCCGGGCTGCTTGTAGGCGGGAGCCATAAGGATCTTCGTGGGGGCCACGGGGAAGACCCCGAAGGGGCTTTGGGTCTTCTCGCTGTGGCCGGGGATGAAGACCGTGTGCTGCAAGGAGGCCGATCCATCGAAGCAGTGGGCGGCCGTGGCCACGAGATTCTTATTCTGCGACGGCACCACGGTTCCGGCGCAATAGTGGTACCCCGTGTTGGTGACGAAGAAGAACAGCCCGATTTGATCGAGCTTCTCGGCCGCCCTTGTGTTCTCTGAAGCACTGGAATTCATCGGGGACGGCGTGGTGCTCAGTTTGGCTGTTCGCGCGGCCTCTTCGTCGACTGGTTTCGCCTGTGCTATTCGCTCAGGGCTCCAGAACGCCGCTTCGTTCGCTGCCGACGGAGTCCTGGCGTCTGGGGTTCCTGTCGGGGACGGCGCCGGGGGCGTCGTCCCCTTGGGCGAGGGTGCCCCTGTAGCGGTCGGGCCGTTGGCGTCGAAGCCTGCTACGCCGGGTACGGCTCCCCACGACGAGGAGTCGGAGGCGGATGGAGCGGATGGTGATGGTGCCGCGACGGCCGTAACGGGAATTGTCGCAGAGATGGCAATGACCGCTGCTGGCAGCAGCCGATTTAAGTGCACGTAAATTCTCCCCCTAGTACCTAACTGGGAACATGCCAACTGGTTTACGAACCGTTTCGAATATCAACACCCCTCATGGGTCGCATGATGGAACTGGGGATATTCCCCGGGAAGCGCCGATCCTTACATACGCTTCCTATGGGCGAAGCGATGTTTTGGCCGGTATCTATCAACCGTTAGTTCTATGGACTGACCGAAACGCCGATCCTCAGAAACGCTCCGCACGTCAACCCATAGACTCCGGCGGGAGGAAAAGCGGATTCGGTCACGCCGCGACCGCGATGGGTTCCGGATATACCGGCGCACGAGCCTCTACGCCGCCCCGGGGCGCCTCTGCTCAATTGGATCTTCGTCGCCGCCACATCAACTGCAACCTGGGCAGGAAGAAGGGGTGCACGGGGAAAGCCTCAGGAGCCCTCCTCGATCACGGGCGCCCCACTCGGCCCGCTTCCCCATGCCCACGCCACACTCCAGTTCCCCGCATGCGCTGCTGCATCTGGACGGGTCCAGCGGGCCGGAGCGGCCAGCCGCCTGACGGTTCCGGCCCGGCCTGCGACGCCACCACGGGAACCGAAAAATAACTCGAACATCTGGCCGAAAGAGTCCCCGCCTATCCCTCCAGCGAGGCCGTGCACGTGCTGGGAGCCAACGACGTCGGCACAGCCGCGGCCGACTCGGTGCGGCAGGCCGTGCTCATCAATCCCCAGGAACTGGCCGACCTTGAGGACGCCCCGGCTCTGGCCAGGTACCGCGAGCGCCAGTCCGCTGGGACCGCGACGGCTGCGCCCCACGGTGACGACCGCGCCCGCCGCGGCCTGGAGACCGTGTGACCTACGAGATCGTCTGGGACGAGCCCGCCATTGACGCGGCCGCTCGGTTCCTCAAGGACGACGTCGACGGGCTGCGCCAGCTGATGGACGCCCATTGACCTGCTCGCCGACCAGCCTCGGCCCGAGGGCAGCAGCCCGTACGGCTCCTCGGACCTGCGCCGGATGCACGTCGGGCGCTACCGGGTCATGTATGAGATCACCGAGGCCACCCGTCACGATCACTGCGATGTCGGCGCCGTGGACCTGGCGGGCCGTGCCGCTGAGGACCTGGAGGTCCGGGGCGCCCACGGCAGACCCGGACAGGCCGTTGCGCCTGTGCTCGCGTTGGATCACCCAGCGCCTGTCCCAGGGGTCGGTGGCTTCCGCGTCCGCGCCCAGGCAGCCGTCGCGGTGCATGAGGTCGAGCACGGCGTCCTCGCAGCAACGCCGCACACAAGGTCATGGCCGGCTCCCCGGACCCCGCAGCCGTGACCCGCATCGGCGGAGGCGGTTCACCGGCGTCCACTCATCGTCGTCCTCATCGAGCCCGAACGCGTCCGGGTCCGAGGCCCAGGTGCCCGCGGCCGGCCAGTCGCTGCGTCTACTCGACTAACGCCCAGGTGAACAGATGCTGCGCCGACAGCTCGCCGTGCCGGTCGATGTGGTCGACCACCAGCTGGTGGTCGGCGACGGCCCGGTTGGGCGAGTCCAGGGCCTGCTCCCCGATGAGGTCCTCAAGGACCAGCTCCTAGTCGTCAGGCCGGCCAACTGATGGTGCTGTTAGGGAGCCCTGCGCAGTGGGGCGACATCGGGAAGGCCCGTGGGCAGGCTGACGACATCCACCGTCCAACCGTCCGGGGTGGTGCTGTGTACACCGCTGCCGAAGAGGCTGGCGATGCGGATTTCGGTGCCTGCGACGGGACCGAGTCCAGCACCCTCGAGGCCCGGGTGTATGTCGGGGGGACTGGTGCAGGGGGCGGGATCCCGGTTGCGTGCGTTCTTCTCGCCATTGACAACCCGCCCGCTGTCACCGGGAGCGCGTCGAACGTCTTACCCTGGCCACTCGGGATGGATGAGCGCCACCAGTGGTCTCGCACCGGACGCCAGGGTCCGCACCGCAGGCCGGACACCCCACTTCATGGGCGTGCCTCTTACCTGGCTGCTGTCCCGGCAGAAGCGCGGAGCCCCGGACCGCCTCGGCCTTCGGAGCCTTGCTGGCCGATCGGTTGGCGGTCCCGGCTGGAGGCCCGTCGCCGAGACCGGCACGTTCCTTCCACGACGCGACGAGCTCGAGCTCGCGGGCACTGAGGACGCTGGCTGCCTCCTCCGCGGCTCGCAGGAGCCGGCGCACCGAGTCCCGCATCACCTCGCGCGCCTGCGTCCGGCGTCCGGACGGGCGGCGCCGCAGATGCGACAGCAGCGCGCGGACCCGTTCCGCTGCCCGGCGCGCCCGCTCAGCCTCGTGCTGAGCGGCCAGGATCTCCTCCTGCCGTTCGTGCGCGTCTGCGGCGAGCAGAGCATCGGCCCGCTCGGCGACCGTCGTCTCGGCCTCGGTGCGGTCATGGCTCGCGGTCGCGTTGGCCATGACCAACAGGTGGTTCATCGCCACGAGGTTCCCTGCCGCGACGGCCTCCCCCAGGAGGACGAACAACTTGCGCCGTGCCTCGGCCTGGATCTCCAGCCAGCGTCTCGCCTCCGCGACCGCGTCCGACAACTGCTCCCGGACTTCTCCCTCCACCCCTTCCACCGCGGCGATATCGCGGCAGACCTGGGTGACGACGACCACCGACTCCACCCGGCGGGCATCGCCCAGCTTCCGCAGCAGGAGCTGCGCCCGCGCCTGCGCGTCCGGGGCTTTACGGACCCTGCCCGCACCCCAGATTGAGACCGGGCGGGTGCTGCGTGAACTCACGATGCGTTCCACCGCCGGCGTCGACAGCCCGCGCTCGGTCATCTCGCACTCATCCAGCGCGAACCACTCGATGCCCCGTGTGAACGCCTCCGTACCGATCCGTACACGCCGGTGGGTGCCCTCGCTGTCCAGACGGATCCGGTGGACGTACCAGCGCCGCACCAGCGTTGCCTCGTCCACCGGCACCGATATCCCCAGGACCGGCTCGATGCCGTCCTCGTCCCACGCCGGCCCGACTTCCCGGTCCAGATGCACGCGCAGCCCACGGCCCTTGAAGCGGACATCAAGGACGGAACCGATCGCGACACCGTCCGGCCGGGCGAAGTTGAATTCCGCCTGCTCGCCCCGGTCGCGCAGCCAGGCCGCGGCCGCCGCCTTCACGTACAGGTGGTCGGCGCTGGACACGCCGCGCGCACGCCGACGGCACTCGTGGGCCACTGGCTCGGCGCCCGGGTGGTGGGCGAAGTGGCAGACGCGGTCGGTGTAGAGCTTCGTCGTCAGCTGGACGCCGCAGCCGCCGAGGAGCAACCCGCACCAGAATGAGTCGTCCTCGTGATGGCGGCGGAAGGCGTCCAGCTCGATCGCCTCCAGCGGCAGCATCAACGGCTCCTCCGAGTCCGCGCTGCCCACGACCGCTGTCTGGATCTGTCCTCTGTCACTCCGCACGGACATCCCGAACCCCCTTCACCACTTGTCGGCGAGTGCATCGAGAGGGTCTTCAACCTGGTTCCGGTTGACGCGGTCAGCGGCTGCGATGGCGTCGGTGATCCAGGCGCGGGCGCGCAGGGTACTGCCGAGGTGGGTGGCGAGGGCCGCGGTGATGTCCTTGAGCTGGGCGTCGCGGTTGAAGACGTCGAGAACGAGCTCGGCGAGCGGTTCGAAGTCGCCCTCCTGCGCTTCCTGGACGGCGGAGGAGATGGTGGAGCGTATGCGGTATAGGCCGGCGGCTTCTTTGAGGCCCCGCCAGAACCGTGCATCGTCGTGGCCGGGAAGGTCGTTGAGGAGGGCGGCGAGCTGCTGCTCGTCATCCGTCATGGTCGTCTCCTTCACGACGGGGCACACCGTGATAAGTCCATGGTTGGATCCCCGATCCCAGTTCTTTGAGCGCCTCCATGACGACGGCGACGGGGTCCCCGAGGGGTGTCAGGTCGAACCACTCCCCGCGCGCCCTGTACTGCGCGAAGCGGGTGTGTAGGGCGGTCTCGTAGTCGCCCTCTGCTTCCAGGAGTGGCACAAGCTGGGCTGGCTGACCGGTCTGGAGCTGTGCCATCCGGGATTTGAGCGTGACGGTCGTCTGTCCGATTTTCGTGAGGGGGGAGTCCTCGATGCCGACGAGGTACGTCCGCCTTGTCCGTTCTGGCCCGCGCGGCTCCGGAGCCGCTGGCACTGGTACTGGCAGAGTGGGGAAGCCCTCGTCATCCTCCACCTCCTCCGGGCGTAGCCACCGTACGATCGGTGTGCTCCCGCCCTGGATGGTGAGGGTTTTGCCGATCGGGGTGCCGTCCGAGCGGAACGTGGTTCGCACGATCTGCATCACTGTGACGACGCCCTCGTAGCCCAGCGCCTGCAGCTCGGCCTCCGTGGCATTCCGGGAGGTGACCTCTGTCAGCTCCTTCACAGCCTGGCTCGATTCGAGGTGTCGTCGATCAGGGCGAGGGCCATCAGCCATGTTCTGGGTCGATGGATTCCGGACGTCCATTGGTCAGTCCGCCAGCCATGCCGAGCCGGGCGTCCTGGATACCCGCCAGCGGGGCAGGCTGTAGCGCGTGACGAGCTTCCACGCGGTGCGCGTCGCATCGTCTACCCACGCGTGGCCAGCTGCGGGCAGTCCGACCACACCCCGCAAGTTCCCGGTGATCGTCTCCTGGGAGATGTACTTGTTGCCGTGGCCCAGGTACTTCAGGACGTGCACCGCGAGGTAGTCGACGTCCCGCCGCCGGCCCTGACCGGCGAGGATCGGCTCGAGGTCGCTCGCGATCTTCCTACCGATGCCCGAACCGCCCTCGTCCCAGAACTTGGCCTCGGGCCCGCGAAGGATGTCGATCAGATCGACCAGGTGCGCGAGGTCCGGGTCGTCGGCCAGGGTGATGATGTCGTCCATGGGTCCTCCGCCAGGGGTGAGGCACGGTCCGTCAGCCGGGGAGGTCGCCACAGGCTGACGTCGCAGATCATCAGTTCTGCGGAGGAGGTGCTGCCTCCGACTTCGGGGTGACTGCCCGAATTTCCCCGCGCATTGGCCGAGATCCGCCACGGCCTGCGCCCGCGTAGGCACTGCGATGGACCTACGCGGGTGCCGACCGGTCTTGGACGCCTCACCTGCTGGCCGCGTGGCCGGTCTGTTCGGCCTCCTCCAGGGTCAGGACCTGATGAGGGCCGCCGATGGCCACGCTGTCGAGCTCGTTGTCCCGGGCCAGTGCGCTGTCGTCGTAGCGCTCGCAGATCGGGCCGCCCTCGGCGATGAAGTCGACCCACAGGCCGGGCCAGGCCGGGTGCTGGTCGGTCACGGCATGCCCGCACTGGGCGCAGCTCGCCGCGGGAATGCCGTGGCGGCGCAAGATGGCGACGGCCTCGGCGTCGCTCGCGGCCCGGGTGTCGATCCAGGTCATCGCCTCTCGCAGCGGGGCGAAGCGGAGGGTGGCCTCGTAGTACGAGTTCCACGTGGTGAGCCCGTGTGCAGGCGTCCTGAAGCGGTAGGCGAACCGGGGCACCAGCGCGCCGGCAGCTGACGGTTCGACTATGGCTTCCACGCCGTCGATTCGGGCGTCGTCGGGCAGCAGTTCCGGCAGGATGCCCGCCATCGTGCTCAGCGCCTGGTCGCGGTCAGCGGGGGCCGAGTTGAACAGGCCGCTCAGCAGGGCATCCCGGGTGCCGTAGGGCACGTAGAGGGTGGTCATGACGACCGGTTCGCCCTCTTCCAGGACCACTTGGAGGAGCAGCAGTTCGTGCTCGTGGCTCTCCAGCCGCACTTCCCCCTGCCCGTGGGTGACGGCCTCCACTGCGGCCGTCACGGTGGGGAACGCCCGGTAGAACGTGTCCCATTCAGGGAGGATGTCTCCAGACTCGAGGAGCTCCACGATCTCGGCCGGCACCCCGTCGTACTCGCGCTGCTGGCGCCGCTGCTCCGCCGAGGCCTTTTGCCGGCCTACGCGCTTGGCCCGGCTGCTCACGCTCTTCTTCGTACTCGCCATCGGACCACTGTCCTGCATCCCGAGGCCGCCTGAAGCCTCGTTGAAAAAGTCACACCGCCCTGCCCACTCTGCGGCCGTCCTGGATCCGGTCACGCCGTGGACCGCAACGGAGTGGACCCCGGGAGGATGACCGTGGCCCCCGACCGCTGGGCGCGCTCGGCGCGAGCGCGGTGCAGTGCTGCGGTTTCGGTGGCGGTGAACTCGCGGCGCTGCTGCAGGACGGCGCCGTCGATGGGCGCCAGCGCGTCGGCCGGTGTTGCGTCGGGCTCGGGGAACGCCTGGCGGGACAGCTCCCGCAGTGCACGGTTCTGCCGCTCGACCGCCTCCGCGATGTGCGGGTCCACCAGGGACCGGAGCGCTGCCTGGCGGTGCGCCTCGATCGCCCGTTGGTGACCCTCCGGCGGTGGCCGGCGCTTCACCGGCGCGGCCGGGGTAGTCGGCTGCGGCATTGGGCCGGCGGTCGCCGGGACGGGGCAGGCCTTCAGGGGCGCGGGTGCCAGGACGTGCAGGGCGCGGACGTTCGCGCCGGGTACCTTCTCGTTGGCCGTCGTGATCAGTTTCGGCGCGTTCCAGCGCAGCTGCGTGCCGCAGGCCGGTGTGTTGGGTACGAGGTCCAGGCGGCCGTTGTCCGCGTTGAACGCCACGGCCTCCACCCGACCGGCGAGTTCGGGCACGGCCACGGCGAGGATGGTGTCGAAGGCGGCGAGGACGCTGCCGCCAACGGCCGGGGCGACCATGCCGCGCTCGGTCATCATCCGGCTGATCGCGCTCCCCAATCCCAGCGGCTCACGACCGTCCCGTCCTGCTGCGGTGCCGGCGCGCCGCCGGGGCTTCTTGCTGGTGGCGCCGTTGCGCTTCGCTGCTTCCCGGGCCGCGAGCAGGGCCTGTCGCGCGAGGTCGATGCCGCTCAGCTCCGGCTCGGCGCTCATGCTTGCCCCCAGGTGGAGTAGCCGAGGTTCAGGTGCCCAAGCCGGGACTGGTGCTGTGCTTGGTCGACCACCTGGTTGCTGAACAGGCGCCGGGCCGACGGCTCGCCGTAGCGGTCGATGTAGTCGAAGACGACCTGGTGGTCCTTCAGCCCCTGCACCCGCCACTCGCGCACCTGCTCACGGGTCAGGTCCTCGAGGACGAGCTCTTGGTCGTCGTTGTCGACGTCGGCAGGCTCCGGCTCGGGCTCCGGAGCGAGGATGGCGACGGCCGGGAGCGGCGCGGGCAGCACGACCGGCGGCATCGGCGCGGCCGGGTCCTCGAAGACCGACTGCACGGCCGCGGCTTCGGCGCGGTGGGCCTTGGCAGCGGCCTGCTGCTCGCGGACCTGCGCCCACCGGTGCTCACGGATCCAGCCCTCGGCGGTTACCGCCTCGTGCAGCTGCCGGTCGATGGCCGCACGGCGCTCGGTCTCAAAGGCGCCGGGCATCGCGGCGTCCACAGCGGCCGCGACCGCGTGGCGCTGGGCACGGCGGTCGACCTGGCGGTCCTCGCAGCGCGGGCAGTCTCGGCCGGAGTCGAGCAGCTCGCCCTCGTCGCATCGCGGCTCCGCGCACAGCTGCCGCTGCGGCAGGCCCCGGCCGATCAGCCAGCCCACCGGGTCCTTGATCGGCCCGTGCAGCCGCATCTGGGCTTCCAGGCGCCGGGCAAGGCGGTCGGCGAGGATCTGCGGCGCGTCCGTAAGGCCAGCGAAGTTGACCACCTGGCCCAGCTCGCTGCGGGCAGCGGCCTCCACCAGCTTCCGGGCGGCCGGACGCTCCAGGCGCGCCCACACCAGATCCACCGGAGCCAGAACGGCCCGCAGATCCTCCGAGGGCAGAGCCACCCTCCGCTGCTGCTGCGCCTTTCCCCCACCGACGGCCTTCAGCGGGTCACCGGCGCCCACCACGGCAGCGCACTGCCCCACCTGCTCATCGGACGGGGACTTCTTCAGCTTTTCCCCGCGCAGCGGGCCGCCGTCCTCGCGCACGCACGCGCGGTCCGGCAGACCACCGGTAGCCCCACGGCCTTCGCCGGAAAAGCCACCAGAGAGCGCGAGAGAGCCACCAGCATTAACCCCAGAAGCGTGGAGAGCGTGGTGCTGTGCAGCACCGGCGAGGTCTGCCGATCCGGCGATCCCGTCATACCCGGCGCCCTCGAACCCATGCGCCCCAAGGGTCTCGCCCATCCCGACCGGCTCAAGACCTCCGGATGCAGTACCGGCGAGGTCTGAAAACACGGCGTCCGCGACCCGGCGGGCCTCCCGCACGGCCACACCGTGGGCTTGGGCGACCGGCACCAGCCGCACCCGCGACTGCCCGTTCAGGCCCGAGGCGGTCTCCTTGCGCACCACGTCCGCGACGCCGTGCGCCTGGAGCCGCTTGAGGACCTTCGCCCCGGCCGCCGCGGTGCAGCCCAGCAGCCGCGCGACCGTCGCCGCCGGACGCCCCCGGCCGGTGTCCACCGACCCGGGGCACAGCCGCAGCCAGCCCGCCGACCCCGTCGTCAGCACCATCAGCAGCAGCCCGAGCCGGTCCGTCGCAGCCCCCCGCCCCGTACGACCGGCGAGCAGCCCGGCCGGGATCACCGGCTTGTCCTTCGGCGCCCACCCCGGACCAAACAGGACCTCGCACAAGCTCAGCAGCACGGCCAGCTCCGAGCGGGACAGCGCCAGGGCGTGCAGCCGGTCGCCGGCCATCTGCGCCCGGTACATCGGGATCACCCAACACTCCAGGCCCGTCGCCCACCCAAGGCTGTTGGTCGCGACATTCGAGCCGAGGAACCCGGCAGCGCGCAGCTCCGGCAGCACGGTGTGCGCCACCGTCGACTGCGACACCCCCAGCCACCGACCGAGCTCCGCCGCCCAGATTGACGCCTGGTAGTCGTCACGGACCTTCGACTTCGCGGTCAGCACCACCGAGGCCAGCCGCGCGCCGTCCGACGCCCCGGCCAGAGCCGGGGCGAACACCAACGCGCGCACCGCGGCGAGCAGCCGGGCACGCATCGTCGTCGACAGCTGGAGCGGGTTGCCCAACTCCAGCTGCGTGACCGGACCGGCCTGCGCCGGGACCGACCGCAGCCGACGGCGCGATGCGCTGTCCGCGAACTCCGCGCGAGGGCGCGGGAGCATGGCGGCCGGCGCCGCCACGGCGCTCACCGGTCCGCCCGAAGGTACGAGATGGAGATCATCTCGGCAGCCTTGCGCAGGCAGCCTGTGGACAGAGCCCGGGGAACGGCGAGGACCCGGTTCGCTCCCGCCTGGTGGGCAGAAATCCTGGAACCCGTCCCGCCACACGGGAAGCCGCCCCCGCGGACGCAGTTGTGGACGACCTCCGCGAGCAGGAGCACGACCCGGATGGCCGACGCTGCGACCGTTCCCGGCGAGCCTGCTCCGAAAGCACCTCTCTTGTAGCTTCCTACCGGAAATCCAACTTCCGGTACGAACGATGTAAAACGGAATGAACCGGATGACGATCCCGTCACGGGGGGCGTCCGTCGAGCCCGAACCGGGCTGAAACGGACAAAGTCAAGCTGACAACGGGACACCACGTCGTGCACTATGAGAAACGACCTGCTCTCCATATAGCTGGACGACCGCGCCCCTCGGGGCCGGACGACCGGGTGTGTGGATGTGACGGGTGAGCCCCCCTTCGTGAGAAGCGGGGCAGACACCGATCGGGTGGGGGGAGATTTCTCCTCTCCTCCCGGTACTGCTGAACCGCGAAGCCCCTGTGGTGGGGGCCCGCAGGTGAAGCAACTGCTAGCTACAGCTGTGGTGGCCGTGGTTAGTGGCCAGGTGTGGATGGCCCTGGTTAGGGGCCGGAGAAAATGAGCGGCTCGGTGAGCCGCAGCTCAGGACCAGCGCTAACTGGGACCTGGGCGACCGACACGGTGGTAAGCCGGTCGGTAGACGGGCCGCGCGAGGCCAGCGGGTGGTAAATCCGCTTCTCGGCGCGCGCGGCCGATGACCTAGGTCATCCCGACCCCCCTTCGGAGGCCGGCGTCGGCATACCCTCATCAGCCTTCGCGGCCTCGGGGAAGCGTTCCGCGAGGCCCTTCAGGAGGCGCAGGTAGTTCTCGCGATGCGGGCGGCGGGGGCTGGTCTGGCCCAACTCCCAGCGCGTGACCGCGACCCTCTTCACGCCCACGGCGTCCGCGACGTTCTGCTGGGTGAGGCCGGCCGCCAGGCGCAGCTTCGCGCGCATATGGGGAGACGGCAGAACCTCGGGCAGGCCGTTCAGCAGCGCGTCGACCTGCTGCGAGCGGTCGTCCGGGTCGGGCATAGTCGAGCCTTCCATGATCGTTGTAACCACGAAAGATACATAATTCGGATGATCTTTGTCGCTCACGAATGACGTGCCGCCGGGGGAGTGTGAGACGGTCGCCGTCATGCGAGCTTTCCGAGGTGCGCGTTGACGGCCTTCGCGGCCGCCGCCAGCTCGGGAAGCTCCACCACCGTCACCCCGGCCTCCACCAGCTGTTCGTAGCCGATGCACTCGTCGACGAATAGGCTTGGCTCCCGCCAGGCGATGACGACGCGCGGGATGCCGGCCTCGAGGACCCGCTGTGCACAGGGCGTACGGGAGGCGCTGCGCTGGGAGCAAGGCTCCAGCGTGCTGTAGATCGTTGCCCCCGCGAGGCGCGGGTCGTCCTGCGGGAGTTGGGCGAGGGCGACCTCCTCCGCGTGCTCGCGGGGACCGGTTGCGCGGGAGTAGCCGGACGCCAGCTCGGTGCCGTCCTCACCGACGATGACCGCCCCGACCGAGTAGGCGCCGGTAGCCGGAGGGCACAGCGCAGCTAGGTCGATTGCACGCTGCATCCAGCGCAGGTCCTGGTCTCGTTCGGGCGCGTACATCAGGCGGAGCGCTCCTTCGGGGCGTAGCGGACAAAGACGACGTCGTCGATCGCCCTGACCTCCAGCACCTTCATCCGGGCCGTCGATCCGCCGGGGAAGTCGGCGGTGCCCAGGAAGCGGGCTGCCTCCGGCTGACCCACCAGCAGCGGCGCGATGGCCAGGTGCACTTCGTCGGCGAGGCCCGCAGCCATGAGCTGGGTGTGGATCGTGCCGCCGCCCTCCACCATGAGTCGGCCGACGCCGCGGCGCCCGAGCTCGTCGAGGACCAGGCCCCAGTCGAGATCCGGCCCGACGCTGACGACGTCGGCGAGACCCCCGAGCGTGGCGCGCACCTTCTCCGCTGCGTCGTCGACGGTGACGACCAACTTCTTGTCGCCGTGGTGCCAGAAGTTCAGGTCGGCGGAGAGGTCCCCAGTCCTGGTGACCGTGACCTTGAGCGGGTAGGCCGGCTTTCCGTCGGCGACGCGCTGAGCACGGCGCTCCTCGCTGTTGACCAGGAGGCGCGGGTTGTCCTTCCGCATGGTCGTCGCGCCGATCAGGATGGCGTCGGACTCCGCGCGGACCTGGTCGACGCGGTCGAAATCGGCGGCGTTGGACAGGCGCAGCCGCTCGGGGCTGGCGTCGTCCAGGTAACCGTCGACCGACATGGCGGCGGAGAGGATGACGTACGGACGCGTGGTCATAGATGGTGTGATCCGTTCTGCTCAGGATTCGTGGGCCAGTGTGCCGTCGAAGTGCGCGCGGAATTCTGCGACCTCGGGCTGGCGCTGCCAGGGCACGAGCGCCTTGTCGAGACGTGCGAGCTCCCGGACGATTCGGCCCGAGCCCGTGTCACTGGCGATGGTCAGGGCCTGGAGACCGACCGCGGCGGCCTGATCGGGCGCGCCAGCACCGGCGTGAGCCACGGCGGCCCGAGCCATGTAGACACCGCGGTCGCGGTGGTATCCGTCGGGCAGTGCCTTGATGGCGCTGGTGAAGACCGCGGCGGCCTCCGCGTGCTTGCCCAGTGCTTCCAGGCCATGGGCCCGGTGCACCTCCACGTACTGCTCGTTCAGCCACACGCCCCAGGGGGTCGTGTCGCCGGAGACGCGATCGAGAGCGTTGCGTACGTCGTCGATCGCGCGCTCGCTGTCGGTTGACTCACCGCGCAACGCATGCCCGTACGACTCGTAGGTCCGGGCGACGGCGGCCAGCCGGCTTCGGGGCCGGGCCATGCGCTGCGCAGCTTCGGCGAGGTCGACGACGTCGACCAGATCGCGCGTCTCGCCAGCGAGCTGTGCCTTGCGGGCCATCACGTACGAGGTCAGGTCACCGTCCCCGACGGTGTGGCTCCACTGGAACGCTCGGTCGAGCCAGAACTGCGCGCTGTCGAAGTCGCCCAGGTCCTGGTAAAGCCAGGACGCAAACTCCGCGTACTGCGTCTGGAGCTCCATGAGGGCGTGCCGGTCAGTGCCTTTGGCGTCTTGGCGCAGACGCTTGATGTCCTCAATGTATTCGCGGGTGGCCGCGATGGCTCGGCCGGGCCCGAGGAGGTTGTCGTTGTCGATCAGCAGGCGGCGCACACGCTGAAAGTGCTCTACCGGCGTGCCGCTGTAGGCAGCAGCCGACCGCGCGGGCCGGGGCGGGCCCGGCAGCGTGTTAGAGGCCGCAATTGCTGGCGTTCCTGCACCCAGCGCAGCCGCTGCACCGAGCCCCATCCCGCCACGCAGCATCGCGCGTCGATCGAGCGCCACGAAAACCACCGATCCATCCCGTAGATGAGCGGGGACAAAAATCCCCTCTTGATCAGACGCTGCCTGCTGGGAGGCGGCTATGGCCAGCCCGATCGACGCTTCGGATACATGGGGGGCAGAAACGGATACACGGGTTGATGCGGGTACAGCTGTTCCGATCCGCTCCCACTGGTCGACCAGGATGCCGCCGGCGCGAAGCAGGGAATCGATCAGCTCGACCTCAGCGCGGTCCCGCGGGGCCCTGTCGCCGTTCTCCCATTTCTGCAGTTTGGAGTGCGACATGAAGGCTTTGTCGGCCAGCCCTCGTAGGGAGAGCCCACGCACCGTCCGGAGTTCGCGAAGCGTGTAGCCGAAACGGTGCTGGGGTGACTGCTCCGGCGTTAATGCGTTCGGCTGCTTGCTCACTTGGTGTCCCTCTATGTCTCCACTCGGTGTATCCGGCGGCTGGATACACGCCGGCCCTGGAACTCGAACCCCGACCGGGCCTACAACTTTGCTAACGAAGTTGACCCCACCAGAGAGGGATGGCGATGCGCAACGAGACGCAGGGAAGGACGTCAGTCGCCGCGACCCTTCTCGATCTTTTCGAGGCGAGCGGCCAAGTCCGCGACCTGCTCCTCAAGTGCCCTGAGAGCACGGGCGGTCGAGTCCTCGGTGGACTCGTTCGCGGTATCCGTGACGAAGGAACCGCGCCCTTGGTGGGAGTAGATCAGCCCGGCCGTACGCAGATCGCTGAGCGCTCGCTGGACCGTGCCTGGGGCGACGTTGTACTCGTCGACCAGCTCTCTCATGCTCGGGAGCTTGGCGCCGGCGGTCAATTGCCCCGAGCGGATCTTGTTCCGTACATCCTGAACGATCCGCTGGAAGGGCTGTGTGGCCTCGTTGCTCATGAGCGACATCGTAGGTCGACCCCCTCGACATAGCTAGTTCTGCAGCTTCATCAACTAACCGCTTGACAGGCCCCCAACGTTATCAGCTAAGTTGGCTATGTCGGCAGGGTGGTGGGGCGGCGAAAGGCCCCCACCCGCCACTTATCGGGATCAGAGACCAACCTCGAAGGGAGCACCACCCATGAACGTCACCCGCCGCCCCGCCGCCAGCCTCGCCACCGAGCACTTCGACGCCGAGACGCTCGCGCTGCTGGAGGACATCGAGGTGCCTCTCCCCGACTTCGCCGGCCTGGACCTAGACGTTGCCTTCGGCACGCCGCTTGAGATGTACGAGGCCGGTCCCCTGCCCCACGAGCGGCTGGACGGCCTGGACATCGCCGCTGCCATCGCCGCGATCGAGGCCCGAGAGAACCGGATGCTCGCCGCCCGCGACATCGCCGCCGACCCGGCCGTCACCACCCTGGTGCGCGAGCGCCTGGTCGACGTGCTCCTTCCCTACGCCGCCCAGCTGCGCATCACGCGGCCGGTCCCCGCGGCGCACTTGCCGCTCGCGGCCTAGCTGCAGCCGGGTCCTTACGGACCCGGCTCCTTCACCCGGAACCGTCGACGGCGGCGCCGGATGTGGGAGCCGGAACCATCGGTGACCAGCAAAACAGCGGGAGTCTCTGCCCTTCGGGGCGGGAGGCAGTGGGGTGAGCCGAGCTCCCCCGGCCGAGGCGCCTGTACCGAATAGCTCCACCTGATTCACCTCGAACAGCGCTTGCTGCGCTGTCTGTCCGCCGGGACCACCAGCCGAAAGGCCGGCCCGGCGCGGCAGAGAAGGCAGCACCCGCATCCGCGTCGTCAGGAGGTCTCGATGCCCCGCATCCGTCCGGGTCGTAACCGGTCCAAGAACACCAACCACCGCATGCCTCTGCTGCTCAGCAGCATGAAGCCGGAGGACTTCAACGTCCGTCCAGACGAGACGAAGTCGATTGCCTGCCCCGACTGCCGCACCTGGCGCCGGATCATGGGCGACACGGTCCTCAAGATCCGCGAGCACTGCATCTCCGACAAGCTCGCCGAGGGCGAGACGCACACCCTTTGCCCCGGCACCGACCAGGTTGTCGTCATCGACATCGACGTACAGCGCTGGCAGGCCCAGCAGAACCGCCTGCTGCGCGACGCGATGCCGCAGGAGAACCGGCGCGCTGCCCAGCAGTTCTACAAGCCCCTCCCGGCCCCGGCCGCTCCGGTCTCCCGGATCAACGCCGAGGTCACGCTGGAGACGGCCCGCCAGTCCTACCTCGCCCACCGCAAGGGCTGCATGCTCTGCGTCAACGGGCAGCACTGCACGGACGGCGGCCACTTGGCCCGCCGGTACGTCCTCGCGCTCAACCACGAGCCCGCCCGCCGCGAGGCCCGCGACGAGCAGGAGCGCCAGGAGCGCCGCACCGCGCGCAAGCTCACGGCGCCGGCTGTCCGCAGGGCGCAGTGGACCAAGCACGGCGGCGAGGAGGTCGAATCGGCGAATAACCGCTGTGCCGAGCGCATCGCGGGTTCCCTCTCCGAGTTCCGCGGCCCCCAGATCCCGCAGGACCCGCAGAACCCGGAGATGCACGACCGGCGCCAGGCCGAGCTGGGCAAGCAGTACGCCGCTCGGAAGGTGTCGGCGGCCTGACCCGCCCGGACATCGCGACGAACGACCACGGCCCCGGCCGCCCCGCAGTGAAGGGGGCGGCCGGGGCCGTGGCTGCTCGTACAGCAGTCAGAAAGCGACGAACCCCCGGGCTTAGGCCCCCGGGGGTTCGTCTTTGCAGTCCCCCTCGACGAAAGGGAAGACGCACATGCACAGGATGACATCCACTCAGGCCCGCCGAATGCGACGCCCGGTGCTCCAGGCCGCGATCGATGCCGGCGCCAAGTGCGCGCAGACCGACATCGACCCCGACCTCTTCTTCCGCGCCGACGGGGAGCCGCCGGCCACCTGGCAGGCGCAGCGCGCCGAGGCGATCCGCTTCTGCCACGGCTGCCCCGTCCGCACGGTCTGCGAGGAGCTGGCCCTGCGTGACGGCGACGGCAACGACCGCGTCGACGACCTGGTCCGCGGAGGCCGCTCTGGCTTCGAGCTGGTCGCCCTCCGCGAGCTCCAGGCCCAGCGCCTGGCCGCCGCGATCAGCGCTGACGAGGCCAGCGACCAGGAGTGGACCAAGCTCGCGGACCTCGCCGTGAAGCTCAACAGCGAGGCCCGCAGGATGCCGACCCGGAGCGGTGGCATGCCGCACCAGGCCGTACTCCTGGGGCAGCAGAACGAGCGGATCGCCGAGCTCGCCGCAAAGCTGGCCGCGGTGCGCACCGTCCGTCGCGCCCGGACCGGTTGGGAGGTCGCGGCATGACCACCACCCTGACCCCGCGCGCCGGGAAGATCGACGACATCCGCCGCGAAGAAGAGGACCGCGGCTACGAGCGTGACGAGACCGACTCCCTCCACCAGGTCGGCAACCTGCTGCTCACGATGGCCGAGCGGGACGACGCCCGGATCCCCGAAGGCCGCCGCGCCCGGCGGACCCTCGCCGAGATGGCCCCCGGCTACGTCCGGCCCCCGCTGCTGTCCTTCAACGTGCCGGTCCGTACGGCGGACGACGCCTGCGTCCTGTGCGGATGGTGGACCTGCCGCTGCGGCCAGAACGCCGCCGTCCCGGCCCCGCCGCCGAGCGCGACGGGCACGGTCCGGTGAGCGGCTGCGGCCACCCGCCGACCCTGGTCACCGTGAACGCCACCGGTGCGGACGGCAAGCCGTACCAGTCGGTCAAGCACGAGCCTTGCACCTGCGGGACGCCGCCGCAGCCGCAGCCCGAACAGGAGTAGCCGGCTTGCACATACCGGCCGCCCGTACCGCCCAGCACCACGTGGTAGGGGCCATCGCCGCGCGCGGCCTGACCCACCCCCTCACCCAGGCGCTCCTGGCGGCCGCAGTGCTCACCGCGGCCGCCGCCTGGGACGCCGGCCACCGCGTCACCGACATCCACCCGCCGCTCGCCCGGCGCGGCAAAAGCCCCATACCCGGTGTCCCGTCCGACGGGCCCGAAAGCCAGATTCTCGACAGGAGAGCCCCATGCAGCACAGTCCCGAGCTCGACACCGCGTCGACCCTGACCGGCAGCCGGCTGCCGGCGTCTTTGTGCACGCACAAGCCGGCGTGCCCGACCGCCGACAGCCCCGACCGCGAGGCCGCGTGCATCATCGCCGCCCACCCTGAACAGGGCTGGTCGCTGCTCTGCAACTCCGTCCTGCTGTTCGAGGACACCGGCGAGCTGCTCCCCGACGGCCAGGTCGTCGCCCCGCACCGCCCCCTCGCCGCGGCCACGGCCTGACGGCTGCCTGATCCGCCCGCACCGGCCGCCGCACCCCGGCGGCCGGTGCGGGCGGTGACGGGGAGCCGGACAGCCCGGTCGCGCCGGCTAGCGCCGGTGTTCGTGAAGAGGAGACGCCGTGGCCCCGCAGCCACACGCCCCCACTGGTTCGACGCAGGCGGTCTACACCAAGGGCGACATTGTCCTGTTCCGCAACGTCGAACGGTTCTGGCTCGGCAAACCGGAGCACACCTTCGTCGGCCGGGTGGAGCGCTCCTGGCGGCACGTCGACACCGGCCAGGTCCTCTACGACCTGACCGAACTGAGCAGCCTCAGCTACCGCGCCGGGATCGACCCCGACTACATGCGGCCGCTCCCGCCGGCCGACGCGATGCACGACATCGACACCGCACCGCTGAGCGAGCCGGACACCGGAGCGATGACCCCGGCCGCCGTCGCCTGGCTACGCAAGCACCTCGCTCGCGGCAGCAACACGCTGCCCGCTCCGCACGCCTGACAGAACCGGAGACGGTCATGCCCCTCCCCGCCTGGCTCACCAGCCAGATCACCGCCGCCCAGGCCGAAACCGACAGCGACGGCACCACCTGGTCCGTCTACGTCACCACGGATGACGGACTCGCCGCGATCGCCGGTGCTCACGACCGCGACCACGCCCAGCGCTGGCTCGACGAGTCCGGTCGCACCGGCGTCGTCGCCCCCAGCCGCCGCACCTCCAAGCGGACCTGAACGCACGCACATGAACGCCGCCCCCCTCAGGGCGGCGCCCTTCTGGAAGGAGGCGGCGTGGCCGCCACACGAACCGCCCGCAAGAGGAGCCCCGCCCGCAAGAAGCCGGCGGCAACCCGTCCGACTCCGCGGCCCGCCGCCTCCCCCACCCCCGACGTCTCCCCGGCCCCGGCCGGTACCACGGAGCCGGAGGCGGAGGTCGTCGACCTCGAAGCGCTGGCCCGCGTCGCGGACGCCCGGGACCGGGCCGCCGACGTCATCGACACCGCGCGCGAGCAGGCCGCCGCCCTCCAGGCCGAAGCGGAGACGGCGGCCGCGCGCACCGTCGCCGCCACGCACGAGCAGGTCACCGTGCTGATGGCCGAGGCGCGGACCCGCGCCGCAGGCATCACCGCCGACGCCAGCCAGGAGGCCAACGCCCAGCGCACCGCGGCGAAGGACGACCTCCAGGCGGCGCGCGGCGAGGCGGACCGGCTCCTGTCGGTGGCCCGGAATTGTGCCGAGACCCTGGTGGGCGAGGCCCGCGCGCAGGTCGCCGACCTCACCGAGCTCGCTGCCACCGACCGCGCGGCCACCGCCACGGCCGTTGCCGAGCTCCGCCGCCTGGCGGAGACCGACCTCACCGAGATCAGCACTCTGGTCGACCAGCGCCGCACCGACGCCGGTCAGATCCTCGCCCGCGCCCAGGAGCAGGCCGACGACCTGGTCGCCGCGGCGCAGCGTGAGGTCGACCGGGCCCGCGAGCGGTTCGCCCAACTCGCGGCGTCGGCGGCCGAACAGTACGACGGCCGCCGTGCGGAGGCGGAGGCGCTGTACGCGGATGCGGTCAAGGCCGCCGACGACCGGCGCCGCGAGGCCGACGACCGAGTCGCCGCCGCACACACCGAGGCGGAGGCCGCCCGCACCGAGCTGCGGACGAAGCTCCGCGGGCTCACCGACCAGTTCGACGCGGAGGCCGCCACCAAGCGCAAGGTCCTCGCCGACGAACTCGCCGGGCTCAAGGCGGCGTGCGACAAGCAGCGCGAGCGGCTGCGGGAGGAGGCCAAGACCGTCGCGCTGCAGCTGCGCGAAGCCGCCCAGAAGGAAGCGAGCCGCATCACCGGCGAGGCGGAGCGCAAGGCGAAGGCCGTCACCGAGCGGGCCAAGGCCGATGAGGCCCGCGCCCGCCGACTGCTGGAGGAGGCCCGGGACGCGAAGAAGTCCGCCTCCCGCTGGAACGGCTGGCAGCACGGAACCTGTCAATGCGATCAAGGCAGGTGATGTGTTCTATCGCTGTGCTGGGATCGTTTGGTCGTCGTGGTGAAAGTCGGTGGGTTTGTTGATC
>NZ_JBITDP010000049.1:0-23308 GCF_044454405.1 Streptomyces sp. NPDC051555
ACACACCGCCGGCCATCCCGATCGAGTGACCCGTCGTCATACCCATCAGATGACTCCTTCGAGGAAGGAACCCACCTAATTCATGACACTCCCGAGAACGGCGGCCTCGATCTCGCCGAGTTCGATGCGGAAGCCGCGGACCTTGACCTGGAAGTCGGTGCGGCCGATGTACCGGAGGCTGCCGTCGGTGTTCCGGCGGACGAGGTCGCCGGTGCGGTACATGCGGGTGCCCGCGGGGCCGTGGGGGTCGGCGATGAACCGTTCGGCGGTGAGGCCGGGGCGGTGGTGGTAGCCGCGGGCGAGGCCGGTGCCCGCGATGTAGAGCTCGCCCGCGACGCCGGTGGGGACGGGGCGCAGGCCGGGGTCGAGGACGTAGAGGCGGGTGTTGGCGATGGGGTGGCCGATGGTGACGTCGCCGGTGGTGGGGACGGTGGCGGCGGTGGACCAGATGGTGGTTTCGGTGGGTCCGTAGAGGTTGGT
This sequence comes from Streptomyces sp. NPDC051555, assembly GCF_044454405.1. Taxonomy (NCBI): domain Bacteria; kingdom Bacillati; phylum Actinomycetota; class Actinomycetes; order Kitasatosporales; family Streptomycetaceae; genus Streptomyces; species Streptomyces sp. NPDC051555. The sequence goes on from NZ_JBITDP010000049.1 coordinate 481, forward strand.
GACGGATCGGCCGCCTGCGGTGAGGGTGCGGGCCAGGGTGGTGGGCAGGGCTTCGCCGCCGACCAGGATCCGCAGTCCGGCGGGTACCCCGTCGGCCTCCGCGAGCGCGTGCCACAGACTCGGGGTCGCCTGCATGACGGTGGCGCGCGATTCCCGCAGCAGCCGGGCCAGAGCGGGGGCGTCCCGGGCGGTGTCGCGCGGGGCGAGCACGACCGCGGCGCCGTGCAGGAGGGGGAGGAAGAGTTCGAGTCCGGCGATGTCGAAGCCGACGGTGGTGACCGCGAGCAGGCGGTCCTCGGGGGTGAGGGTGAAGCGGTCCTGCATGGCGGTGAGGAAGTTGACGAGTGCGGTGCCGGGTACGGTCACGCCCTTGGGGCGGCCGGTGGAGCCCGAGGTGTAGATGACGTAGGCGACCTGGTCGCCGTTGCGGCCCGGGATCTCCGGATCGTCGGCCGGTGTATCCGGTGAGATCGGCTCCGGCGAGGTCCTCCTCGGCCAGCGTCAGGACGGGATCCGCGTCCTGGAGGATGTGGGTGATGCGGTCCTGGGGGAACTCGGGGTCCACGGGTACGTATCCGGCGCCCGTCTTCCACACGGCGAGCAGCGCGACCACGAGATCGGTCGAGCGGGGCAGCGTCACCGCCACCAGTCGCTCGGGACCCGCACCGCGCTCGACCAGCCAGTGGGCCAGCCGGTTCGCCCGTGCGTTCAGCTCCCTGTAGGAGACCTCCACACCGTCGAACACCACGGCCGGCGCCCCGGGCGAGAGCGCCGCACGCGCCGCGAACGCCTCCTGCACCGGGACCGGTGCGAACGGCCGGTCGGTGGCGTTCCACGCCTCCAGCACCACGTCCCGCTCGGCGCGGGACAGCAGGTCCACGCCCGCCACCGGCAGGTCCGGTGCGTTCACCACCGCGCGCAGCACCCGGGTGAAGCGTTCCGCGACGGCCTCGGCGGTGGCCCGGTCGAACAGGTCCGTGCTGTAGTTCAGCGCGCCGGTCAGCCCCTCGGGGGCGCCGGTGGGTCCCTGGCGCTCCTCCAGGGTGAAGGAGAGGTCGAAGCGCGCGGTGCGGGTCTCGGCGGTGTGGCCCGAGACGGTCAGGCCGGGCAGGCTCGCCGCCGCCGTGCGGGCCTGCCGCTGGTCGTTGTCGTTCCAGGTCAGCAGGGTCTGGAAGAGGGGGTGGCGGGCCATGGCCCGGGCCGGGTTGATGACCTCCACCAGCCGCTCGAAGGGCACGTCCTGGTGCTCGTAGGCGGCCAGGTCGGCGTCCCGGACGCGCAGGAGGAGTTCCCGGAACGTCGGCGTGCCCGAGAGGTCGGTGCGCAGGACGAGGGTGTTGACGAAGAACCCGACCAGCTCGTCCAGGGCCTCGTCGGTGCGCCCCGCGATCGGCGTCCCGATCGGGACGTCGGTGCTGCCGCTGAGCTTGGACAGCAGCGTGGCCAGGGCGGCCTGGACGACCATGAACGGGCTGGCCCGGTGCTCGCGGGCCAGCTCCAGCAGCCGGGCGTGGACGTCGGCCGGCACCGCGAAGGGCAGGGTGTCGCCCCGGTGCGAGGCGGCCGCCGGGCGGGGGCGGTCGGTGGGCAGGCCCAGCTCGTCGGGCAGGTCGGCGAGCGCCTCCCGCCAGTGCGCGAGCTGCTGGGAGATCACGCTGCCGGGGTCGTCCTCGGAGCCCAGCACCTCCTGCTGCCAGATGGTGAAGTCGGAGTACTGGACCGGGAGTTCCTCCCATCCCGGGGCGTCCCCGGCCAGTCGCGCCGCGTAGGCGGTGAGCAGGTCGCGGACGAGCACGGGAATCGACCAGCCGTCGCCGGCCACGTGGTGCAGGAGCACCAGCAGGACGTGCTCTTCCGGCCCGAGTTCGAACAGGGTGCAGCGGATCGGGGTCTCGGCGAGCAGGTCGAACTCGTGCCGGGCCGCTTCCTCCAGGGCCCCGTCCAGGGCGGGCTCGGCGACCTGGACCACCGCGAGGGCGGGGCGGCCCCGGCGGAGTCGAGGACGACCTGCCGGGGACCGTCGGCCCCTTCGGCCAGGACGGTACGGAGGGTCTCGTGGCGGGTGACGACGTCGGCGAGGGCGGAGCGCAGGGCGTCGCGGTCCAGCGAGCCGGAGAGCCGCAGGGCGGTGGGGATGTTGTAGATCGCGCTCGGGCCGTCCAGCTGGTTGAGGAACCACAGGCGGCGCTGCGAGAAGGACAGCGTGGTCACGGGTCTTGCGGTTCACACCCAGCGAGCCAGCGACATCATGCTGCGACCGCCCGGCGTACCAGTGCACCAGGATCTCCGTTATGTCGATCACGTAGAACGTCCTCCTCGCCATCCACTCCCCAGTTACCAGGGCCGACAGCGGACGATCATGTACGGGAAGAGGACTGGATCTTGACAACTACGGCCGAACGTTCGCCATCCCCACGACGAACATCACGAGCGGCCCGACGGTCCACGACGAGCGGCCAGTGGTCCCATTACGTGAGCGATTTGAACCTGCGCGGTCCCATTACGTGAGCGCCGACAGGAAGACCCTCATCTCTACGCTGACGCCCACCCTCTGCCACCAGCGCACCCATTCACACTATAGGTCGGCGGGGAGCCGGAACTGCAGCAGCCGGGTCTCAAGGGCGTGCTCTCGCCAGGCCCGGAAGAAGGCGCCGTGGGTGATCGCGGACTGGGTGAGTCGGCTGGGCGCGATGGTGTGGCCGCGCTCCGGCTCGGCGGCTTCGAGGGTCATGTGGGACCAGGCCATGCTCTGCACCCAGAACTCCAAGACCCGATCCGTGATGTCCTCGTTCTGCTCCAGAACGAAGCCGCTGCGCGTCGCGGCGTCCAGATACTCCTCCAGGGTTCCCAGCCGGGTCTTGTAGTAGGCGTTGACGGGGGTGGCCCACTCGGTCCGGCACAGGAAGTGTTCCTCGATCCCGAACCAACCGCCGGGCCGCAGGTGCTGACGCACCGTGTCGAAGAGCTTCGGGCGGTCCATGTAGCCGGAGCTCTCCAGCGCCACGGCGGCGTCGAACCGTCCGAGAAGGCGCAGGGTATGGATGTCGTGCAGGAGCGGGGCGACCTGGTCGTGTACGCCGGCCTGGGCGGCGAGGTGTGTGATGACGGGGATGTGGTCGGGGGTGTTGGTGACGGCCGTGACGCGCGCGCGGTGTTCCTGGGCCCAGTAGATGGCGCCGCCGCCCAGGCCGCATCCGATGTCGAGGAGGTCTGAGGGCGGCTCCGCGACGACGTTCCAGAAGTCAGCGGCGTGGGTGAGCATGCGCTCCTGCGCGTCGATCAGTCGCTGGCGCACCGCGTGGGCGGTGACGCCGGTGGTGTCGAGCGGGCCGTCGAACAGACCCAGGTGGAAGTGGACTCGGGGGCCGGGGCCGTACTTGTCGATGATGTCCGAGGTCTTCGATGCGTAGTACTGCGGGATGGCTCTGGTGTCGGGGTCCGGCATGGTGCGCTCCGTGTTGGCGTGCGGTGAGGTTGCGGTTGTGCGGACCCGGGTCGCTACGGCTGCGGTGCCCCGGGGGGCTCGTGGTGTGTCGTATACGACTGGGCCGGCTGGCTGTAGCGGTTGGTGGCGAGGTGCCAGTCCAGGTGTCCGCGCAGCCAGTGGGCCAGGCCGGTGACGAACTTCTCGGCGGCTTCCCGCTGTACCGGGTTCAGGTCCAGGTAGTGGTACGTCGTGCGCAGCGCAGCGGCTGCGCGCAGGAAGTCCCGGGCGCGGGTGTTGCAGCGGTTCAGGACCGTATGCCCGGCCTCCTCCAGGGTCTGGCCGTGCTGGTGCGCCTGGACGAGGACCGTGTTGTGGGTGTCGTCCGCCTCGGCCTCCCGGCGGGCCGAGACTAGGTCGTTCTGCAGCATCGTGGCGTCCAGGGCGGCGGTGATCATCTCGTGGAACACCGCGCTGTCTTGAATCTGCGCCGGTGTCTCGAAGTGGCCGAACCGCTCGATCAGGTCGAACATGACGGCGTTGCCGATGGAGTCGCGGCGCAGGGTGGTGAACTCCTCGACGGTCGGCCACGCCCCCGTGCTGCGGTACCGCGCCTCGACGATATAGGCGGTGAAGAAGCGCAGCCAGTGCTCGGCGTGGCGCGCTTTCCACCCGTCCGACATCCCCTCGTTGAAGGACGCCAGGAGCTGGGCGAACGCCCGGGTCGAGACCGAGGGGTGCTCAGGCCGCCGCCCCTGGATGAGCGCGATGAGGTCCCCGACCGCCTCCCGGGTCCGTTCCGGGTCGCTGCCCGCGGGGCCGTCGAACTGTTCCTCGTGGAGGAAGAACCAGCCGATCAGGTTCGCGCCGTCCACCACGTCCGGGTACCGGCCAAGGGGCCAGATCCAGGAGGCGCAGTCGGCGATCACGTAGGACCTGCAGTACCGCGTGGCCGTGGACGGGTCCAGGAGGCCCGAGGCCGACATCCACCGAAGGTTGTCGGTGAAGATCTCGTCCCGGTGCGGATTCATGAGTTCCGGGCCGGGCAAGAAGAAGTTCTCAATGGGGAACATGGGGAATCCCGTCTACTTTGACTTCGAACACGGCGCAACGTTCGGTGAGAGCACCGGGCATATGCATGGCTGTATCCCTGCGGGGGTGGTCGAGGTCGCGGGTGACGAGGCTCACGGGGTGGCTGCGTCGCCGCCATCAGGCGCCAGACGTGGAAATGGCTGGCTGAGCGTGCCCGTACGCGTGTGCCTTGGAAGGGTGCGATCACTTCGCTGACGTGGTGTGACTCCAGTCGGATGGTTTCCATTCAACTGCTTACCGAAGGTCGGCGATAGGCGCGGGAAGGGGCTTGTTTGTACGGTCGGCGCACGAGCAGGACCCGTCGCACCACCCCCCGCGCCGGGGGGGTGCCTCTATGTCCTTCGTCAAGGCATGGCGGTGTCATAGCCTCGAAGCAACAGTGCAGGTGAGAGGGGTTGCTCGTGGCGTCGCGGAGGCCGCTGACGGTGGAAGATCGTGAGGAGATCGCGGTCGGTCGGGCCCGTGGCGAGGGGGTGCGGGAGATCGCTGGGCGGATTGGGCGGGATCCGTCGGTGGTGAGCCGGGAGATCCGCCGGAACGCCTCACAGCGCGGTTATCGGGCAATGACCGCCGGGAAGCGGGCAGCCGGGCGTCGTCGCCGTCCCCAACGGCGCCTGCTGGACGGGAACATGGTGCTGCGGCAGCGTGTGCTGGCTGATCTCACGCGCGGCAGGACGCCGAACCAGATTGCGGGGCGTTTGAAACTCGAGGCGGCGGACGGCACCGTAGCCCTCATGGAAGGCTCTCTCCCGGCTGACTCTGTTGCTCAATTGTCTGCGGGAGCTGTCTCGGTGACGGAATGATGTCTCTGTGGTCGTCAGGTGTGTCGTGTGGTCGTGGGGAGTGAAGGATGTCGATGCAGCCCGAGGGTTTACCCGGGATCCCCGAGCGGACCGCGGTCGTGGCCCGGGCGGCGTTCCCCGATGGCAGCCTGCCGATCCGGCTCCGTGACCACCTTGCCGGGGTGTTCACCGACGAGCCGTTCTCCGGCTCCTTCGGTGTGCGCGGCGCTCCGGGGATGTCCCCGGCGGTGCTGTCGCTGGTCACGGTCTTGCAGTTCGCGGAGAACCTCACGGACCGGCAGGCCGCGGAAGCGGTTCGGGACCGTCTGTCGTGGAAGTACGCGCTGGGACGGGAGCTGACCGATACGGGTTTCGACTTCAGCGTGCTGAGCAAGTTCCGTGCCCGTGTCGCCGAGCACGGCCTGGAGCGGGTGGTCTTCGAGCGGCTCGTGGACCACTGCCGTCAGGCCGGGTTGGTCGGCGCCGGCGGTAGGCAGCGTACCGACTCCACCCATGTGATCAGCGCGGTCCGTGACTTGAACCGTCTGGAGCTGGCCGGGGAGAGTGTGCGGGCGGCCCTGGAGGCCCTCGCGGTCGCGGCGCCTCTCTGGCTGGCCGGGCAGATCGACGTCACGGAGTTCGCCGAGCGTTACGGGCCCCGGGTCGACGGCTGGCGGATGCCGTCCTCGCAGACGAAACGAGAGCGTCTCTCCCAGGTCTTCGGCCAGGACGCCCTCGCTCTGTGTCGGGCGGCCTGGGCCGCCGACACCCCGGTATGGATCCGTGAGGTCGAGGCTGTGGGCCTGCTGCGGCAGGTCCTCGTGCAGACGTACATCATCCACTCCGATGCACGGGGACGGCAGGTGATCAGGAAGCGGGACGCCGACGACGGCGTCCCGCCCGGCAGGCTCCGCCTGGCCTCCCCCTACGACAGCGACGCACGCTGGGCAGCCAAAGGCGAGGACCTGTTCTGGATGGGCTACAAGGTCCACCTCACCGAATCGTGCGGCACACTCCCCGAAGCCGAAGCCGAAGCCGAAGCCGAAGCCGAAGCCGAAGCAGGGGCAGGGGCAGGGGCAGGGGTGAAGCCGAATCTGATCACCGACGTGCACACGACCGACGCGACCGTGCCCGACGTGAAGGCCACCACCCCTATCCAGCACAAGCTCGCCGAGCGCGGCCTGAAGCCGGCCGAGCACTACCTCGACTCCGGCTATCCCTCCGCCGACCTGATCACAGACGCACTGAAGCAAGGCATCCGCATGGTCACCCCGGCCCTCCTCGACCGATCCGCGCAGGCCAGGGCCGCCGAAGGCTTCGACAAGAGCGCCTTCTCCATCGACTGGAAGACCCGCCAGGTCCGCTGCCCAGCCGGCCGCACCAGCTCTCACTGTAACCCCGTCAAACAGCACGGCAAGGACGCCATCGTCATCACCTTCAGCGTCCTGACCTGCCGCGACTGCCCCTTCCAACAGCGGTGCACCACCTCGAAACCCGGACGCCGCACGCTCACCCTCAGGCCGAGGGAACTCCACGAAACCCTCGCCCGGGCCCGCACCGAGCAGAAGACCGACACCTGGAAGAACAAGTACGCCCTCCGCGCCGGCGTCGAGGGCACCATCAACCAGGCCCTCGACATCACCGGCATCCGCCGGGCCCGCTACCGCGGCCTGCCGAAAGTCCGCCTCCAGCACGCCTTCTCCGCCACCGCCCTCAACATCATCCGACTCGACGCGTACTGGACCGACAAACCCCTCCGACGCACCCGCACCAGCCGCCTCGAACGCCTCGCCTACCAACTCACCGCATAACCCCCACGAATTGAGCAACAGAGTCCGGGGTTCGGGGCCGAGACGGCCTCTCACGGCCTGCCGGTGACCCGCCAGCGTCTTGCCGGTGACCTGCCCGGGACCGGGTCCAGGTTGCCGTGGCCTGTCGGCTGGGTTGCCAGCTAACCGTGCTCGGGTAGGTCCTCTGGCAAGTTCTGAGCTGGGATGACAAGTCAGGCAAGTAAATTCGGGACCCCCGGGTTCGGGCCCTTCTGGGCCCGGATCGGCCCGTTCGGGGAGGGCCAAGGCGTGCCGCGCGTGGCGCGTGCCGTGCGGGCCGCACCCGCGTACGCGAGGCAAGCCCGCCCCGGGCGCCGCCGCGGACGGGACGGCCGGGTCACTGCCGGGCTGCGGCGCGGGCCTCGCTGCGCCAGCGTTTCACCGTGGACGCGTTGATCCCGCACAGTTCGGCGACCTGCGCCGGTCCGAGTCCGGCTGCCATCGTCCGAAGCGCAGCGGCCCGGATCGCCTGCAAGTTGGTTCTGTCCGCCTCTCGGATCTCCGCACGCTGCGCCGCCAAGTCCACCAGGTCGGCACGGAGCCGATTCACGCTGTCAGCCATGCGTGGACCGTATTGCGCAGCGGTGGGTTCCCGGGACCGGCTTCGTTGCCCCCGGCGGCAGGCTGCTCGCGAAAGACGTGCACACGTGCACGTGCACGTGTGCACGCGAGGCAGTTGTCCACCGGGAACGGGAGCCAGGTGGGGCCAGTTCGAACCGTCGCTCACCGCCGGGTGAAGTCCACCATGAGGAGCTTCACCCGACCCGACCCGACCCTAGTCACTGCTCGGCGGTCGGCCCCGTTCCGAGTGTGCGGCGGCCAGTCGGCCGACCCGGCCGTGCGGCGGTCGTGGCGGTGACCGTGGTCACCTCGGCGGGGTCGGCGGCGAGGCGGGCGCGCGGCGCGGGCGGGATGTCTCGCGTGCGGGACGCGCCGGCTGGGCCGGTGCCGAGCTGGCGGCGATCGGTACTCACCAGAGCATTCTCCCCGCCGCTCATGGTCATCACCGCCCGGGATCCGGTGAACCTGGGGCCCAACGCGCGCGCGGCGGCCCAGGGCACCGGACAACCGGAAGTCGCACCGCTTGCCTGTCACATTGGGTGACTTCCTTACTTCCTTCCTTCCCCGCGAAGAGCCCATTTCCCCGGGATAGAGCGGTGGATCGGCTGTTCGTGTCAGGAGGAAGGAAGTAAGGAAGTGACTCAGCGTCATATCTTGTGGGGTGGCGCGGCTAGTGTGATGACTGCTCTGCCCAGGTTTGGGCCCGTCACTGCTGCCCGCCCACGTCCCGCTACGCGCCCGCAGGGTGCCCGCACGGTGCCAGCGCAACGGCGGCTCCTGGGCGGGCGCGTGCGGGCACCGATGGCGGGGTCTGGTGCCCAGCGGGCGGTGGTCGACGGCGGGGTTGCCGATGGGGACCGCCCCGGTCCGGTGGTGCGGAACCGATTGGCCGCGCGCTCGTTGTAGCGCGTGGGACGCACGCCGCTCCGGGATGTCTGTTCCGTTCTCCTGGGGTTTCGGAGTGGGCCCGGGTCCTGATGCTGACGCGTGCCGCCCTCACCCTGATCTGCTGCTGGGGGGTGGTGGCGTTGGGAGCGACGGCGTCAGCGTCAGCGTCAGCGTCAGGACCAGTCACACCGGCCGGTGAGCCGGTGTCACATTCGCCGCCGGGTTCACCGGTGGACCTCACCGGCCCAGGTCAGCCGCGCGGCTGGTGGGCAAAGCCTCGGAGCCCTGGGTAAGCCCGGGGCTCCGGCTGGGCAAGCCGGGCTTGCCCACCGTCACGGATCCTGCGGTACACCCTGCTGTTCTCCCTGGTGTTCCCACTGCGGTAACTGTTCACCTGTTCTCTCATGTTTTCCCAGCTCAGAGCGTGTTTTCCGTGTTCACCGCCATCTCGACACCTCTTTATGTCCCTGATCATGGGAGGTAGAAGGTGAGATGGGCGGCGGGAGGGGCGAGGTCATGGGTGGGACGAAGGCGCGGAAGTACGGGTCGACGGACAAGACACGGGGTCAGGTGCTGGAGGCGTTGGGGGTGGTGAAGATTGCGACGGCTGCTCAGATCAGGTTGTTGATGTGTCCAGGGACTGCGGATGCGGCGACGGTGCGGGGTGGTTGCAAGGATCTGGAGGCGGAGGGGCTGCTGGTCTCGGCGGGGCGGTCGGTGGGGGTGAACGCGGCGGGGAACCGGGTGAGCGAGAAGCTGTGGTCGCTGACCCCGGCCGGGCTGGACGCGGCGGCGGTCGTCCTCGACCGCGTCGCGCGGGAGATGGGCGGCACGGCGAAGGCGGCGGCGGCCTCCGGCGCCAAGCACGCGCTGCGGGTGACCGACACGCTCGCCGCGTTCCTCCAGACCCCGCCCGAGCCGACCGCCCCGGTGCTCCGCAAGGGCGCCGTCCCGCCCCCGCCCTCGGTCCTCGCTGAGCGCCCGCCGGGGCTGGGGCCGATCGCGGCCTGGTCCACGGAGGTGTCCCTGCCGGTGACCGGTTCGTTCGCCGCGCCCGGCCGCGGCAGTGTCCGCGCCGACATGGTGTTCGCCTCCCCGGGCGCCCCGGTCCCGTTGCTGTTCGTGGAGGTCGACAACGGGACGGAGGGACCGCCCATCGTCGCGCGGAAGATCGGCCAGTACCGGCGCTTCTTCCGCCGGACCGTGTCCCAGGGCGGGCGCGACGTCGTGCTGTGGCGCACGCTCTGGAGCGCCCCGGAGCAGCCGGCCCACCCGCCGCTCACACGCAGACGGGCGGATGCTGACGAGCACGGCCGCTCGATCCCGTCTCCGAAAGAGCCAGTGGCCGCCCTACTGGGTGGTGAAGCCCTTGCCCACCGAGTAGACGATGTCATCGGTGAGGTACTTGTCGTCGATGGTCATCTCGTAGGCGCCCAGGTTCGAGGTGATGGACGCCCGGGCCTGGGCCCTGATCGGAGCCGGGGCGCCCTTGAGCGCGCCGAGTGAGGCGGCCAGGCCCTCGGCCTGCGAGGCGATGGTCTTCAGCAGCTCGTCGTGGTTCGGTGTGCTCATCTCTTGCTTCTCCTTCGTGTGGGTGGTGGGCCTTGGCGCTGCGGGGGCGGAGCGACAGCTGTGCTCTGAGACGGCACGACGGCCCTGTGTGCGGGGTGGCGGGTCGTCAGGTGCACGTTGGCGGTTGTGCGCGTGCGGACGGTGTGGCATCGGGGCCGACTGGTCCTTGCCGTCGTCATCGGCGGCGAAGGCGCCCTTCGTGGTGCCCGGAGAGCCTGTCGGTTGGCACCGATTGCGGTCAAATCCGTTCACTGCAGACTGCGTTGCCACGTTGATCATTAGTTTTGAGTCGCGGAGAGCTCACACTGCGGCTGTCGGAGGCTGCGGTGGCCCGTCAGCGGAGAGAGGTGCGCACATGCGCGGCAGGATCAAGGACTTCAGCTCGGAGCGGGGCTTCGGCTTCATCGAGGTCGTAAAGGGTCCGGATATCTTCGTCGACTTCAAGCAGATGCCCCGGGGGTCTTCCGGACCATCACCGAGGGTGAGGAGGTCGAGTCCGACCTGAGCACCGGTCTGAAGGGCCCCTTCGCGTCCAACGTCGTGAAGGTCTGACCCACTGGACGCCGCGTTCCCGCGCTCCCGCCCCGGAGCCGGCTGGGGGTGTCAGCTGATGTTGGCGTCGATCCAGTTGCGGTAGTGGCTGACTCCGCTGCTGACGCCCGGGGAGAGGAGCCGGCCGCAGCCGCGTGCCCAGGAGTGGACCCCGACGAGAAGGCGGCCTTTGAGGACGGGGCCACCCGCGTCGGACGTGCAGTCGCCCTTGCCGCCGGTGGCCAGGACACCGGCGCAGATCATGCCCGGGTAGATGGCGGAGGGGCCGTAGGCCGTCTTGCACTGGGTGTTGGTGACGGTCGGGATCTCGGTCCACTGGAGCGAGTCGGAGACCGGGCCGCCTTCGCGGGTGGCGCCCCATCCGGCGACGGTCACGTTCCCCGTGGGGCTTCCCGCACTGGAGGTCGGAAGGTCGGCGAGCGCCACGTAGATCCCGTCGAGCGTGACGGGGTTCTTGAGCTTGAGGATCGCGATGTCGTTGGCGTGTGTGGACGCCTGGTAGCCACTGTGCTTGACGATCTGTGCGACCTCGACGGTCTGCTGGTTGGGGGTGGTTCCGCTGAGGTGGTGCCGCCCCGCGACGACCTTGAGCGCGGCCGCCGTGGTGCCGTCCGCACAACTCGCCGCGGTCAGGACCCGGTTCGCGGCGATCAGCGTTCCCGTGCACGAGTGCTGGGCGGTGCCCTTCTGGATGCTCACGATGGGTGCGAACTGGCCTCGGATAGCGGCCGATCCGCCCACCACGGCGTGCGCCGGCACAGCGGCAGCCACCGGCAGGAGGACGGCTGCTGCCCCGGCCACGGCACTCGCCAGGAGGCCGCGGAGACCACGGTTGACCAGTCGTGACGAACCTTGAATCTTGATCATGAGTGGATCATGGCGAGGTGATCCACTTCCGGCTGTCGCTTCAATCCACGCGCCACTCGATCGGGTGAGTGTAGTCGGAATGCCTTGACATGGCGGAGTGCAGTGTGAATCCGGGAAGTGCGGTACGCGTTCAGCCCCCTGTGGTGACCCGTGGCCGGGCCGGGCCGGGTCTGCCTCGAGGCAACGGAGACCGCCTGACGGGCTCAGGCGGGTACCACACCGTCACATCCCGACGGGGATCGTCCGAGGGCGGGGGCGCAGGCGGGTGAGGGGTTCGGTGAGGCTGAGCCAGCCGGAGGTGGAGCCGTCGGGAGCGTAGCCGTCGCCGAAGTAGCGCGGGGTGAGGTAGCGGTAAGCCTGGGTGCCGCCGATGAGGTGGTCCACGGCGTCGAAGTAGACGGCGACGTCCGGGCGGGTTCCGAGAGGGCCGTTGAGGATGAGGTCGCGGGCGTCGAGGTAGGCGCGGCCTTCGGCCTCGATGAGGTGACAGAGTGCGTTGACCGCGTCCTGGAGGTTGAGGTTGTCGTTGTGCCGCAGGACGGCGACGGCGTTCATGGTGTCGTCCCGGGCGTGTTCCTTCCGCCAGGACAGCAGGTCGTTGACGAGGATCATCTGGCGTACCGCCCGCCCGCCCGCTTGAAGTCCGGGGTCGGGTGCAGGTCGGTCATATCGACGCCCGCGCCGTACTCGGTCATCAGCGCGACGAACGGCCAGCCGAAGCTGAACACGCGCAGGGCGAGGTAGTCGTCGAGGGCCAGGACGCGGCCGGCGTGGCGGTGGGGCACCTCGTCGGCGTAGCCGCCCAGGCTGCTGGCCAGGCTCTCCTTGAACCTGCGGACCTGGGCCGGGGAGAGGCCGGGGGTGATGCGCCGCCACAGGTCGGCGCCGGCCCGGAGCAGCGGTGAGGTGTCGTCGTCGGTGCCGAAGCCGTCCGTGATGCGGGTGAGGGCGGCGCGGGCCTGGCGCTCGGAGGTGGCCGCGCCGGCGATGGCGTCGTCCATGACGGTGACGTACTGGTAGAAGTCTGCAATGTCACCGGCCCGTTGCTCGTTCGCCAGGGGTGAGACGGCCGGGCCGTACAGTCCGGCACGCTGGCGCAGGTAGGACAGCAGGGCCCGCTCGTCGGTGAAGCAGGACTGAAGGTGGCGGCAGACCCAGGCGTTGGAGCGGACCTCGATCTCGACGGCGTTGGGGTGGTAGGCGGACGGCAGCAGACGCGGAAGCTCCGGAAGGTAGAACTCCGTTTCTGTTGTGCCGAGCGCGGCCTGGGGCGGCGTGCCGACCAAGGGCAGCGCCTCCGGCTGGCCGGTGTCCTGACGGCCGGAGGGTGGTGCGCTGGTCATCGTCGCTCCCGCGTGCTGGTGAGGTGCCCGGTCCCGGATACGCCGTCACGCGAACCCTGGTGGATCATGCCCGAAGCCGAGCGCCGCCGGAAGCAGCTACCGGGCTCCTCGACGGAAGAGCGTGCTATGATTCCTGCTCCGTGCCCGCCGGGACCGGTGCGAAGGACCCGCTCCCCGCAGGGAGCAGGCCCGTGCAAGCCGGCTGGGGATATACGCCACGACGGCCGAGGTCACCGGCTACCTTTCCCTTTGGATCATCCGTTCGGTGACGCCGTCTGTCGTGTTCTCCGCCTCTATGAATCCTGGGAGAAAGTCCTGACGCACCGTCCGCTCGGGCCGTCCTGCCTTGCTGCCGCCCACGCGTGCCGCACCTGCGGCCCGGTCGGCGGGCCCCGGTGACGCCGACTCCCCCGCCCGAGGCCCCGGACGGGAGCGCCGGGCTGATATTGCGTCAGGCCCGCGAGCTGGTCGAGCCGGAGCTGCACAGGGCGGTGGGGCGGCTCCCCGCATCGGCGCGGACCGTCGCCGGGTACCACTTCGGCTGGTGGGACCGTCACGGCGTGCCGCAGTCGGGTGCATCGGGCAAGGCCCTGCGTCCGGCGCTGGTGCTGCTCGCCTGCCAGGGCATCGGGGGCCGGGCGGAGCAGGCGCTGGAGGCCGCGACGGCGGTCGAGCTGGTCCACAACATGTCGCTGCTGCACGACGACGTCATCGACGGTGATCTCCTGCGGCGCCACCGACCCGCCGTGTGGTCGGTGTTCGGGCTGCCCGCTGCGATTCTGGCCGGTGACGCGCTGCTCTCGCTGGCCGGCCGCGTCCTGTCCGAGGCCCCGGGGCCTGTCGGTGCGGCGGGCCCGGGCTGGCTGGACGACTCGGTGCAGCAGCTTGTCGAGGGTGAGTTCGCCGACACTGCGGCCGAGGGCCGCGACGACGTCACCCTGGCCGAGAGCATGGCCACGGCAGAGGCGAAGACGGGCTCTCTGATCGCCCTGTCCTGCGCTCTCGGGGCTCTGGCCGGCGGAGCGGACCCGGCCCGGACCGCGCACCTGCGCCGGTTCGGCCACCACGCGGGAGCGGCATTCCAACTCGTCGACGATATCCTGGGGATCTGGGGTGACCCGCGGGTCACCGGGAAGCCGCATCTGTCCGACCTTCAGTCCCGCAAGAAGTCCCTGCCGGTGGTGGCAGCGCTCACCGGGGGCGGCCCCGCCTCGGAGGAACTGGCGCGCCTCTACCGCTCACCCGGCCCGCTCACCGACACCCAACTTGACAGAGCCGCCGTCCTGGTCGAGACGGCGGGCGGCAGAGCGTGGGCCGCGCGTGAAGCCGAGCGGCGAACCATCGAAGCGGTGGCCGCCTTGGAGGCTGCCGAACTGGCCGGCCCCGCCCACGAGGGCCTGCTCACACTCACCCGCGCGATCACCGGCCACGCCCACTGACCACCGGGCCACCCGCCTGCCCCAGCACCCCGTCGACGCACCCACCGGACTGCGACACGCGCCGGGCTACCACCACCGAACCCCCTCTCACCTCACCCACGGGAGCAGGACATGGACGTACCCTCGCTGAACAGTCTGGTGTGGCCGACCTGGGACATCCCCTTTCCCCACCGGCAGAACCCCGTGGTGGACCAGGTGGAGAGCGCCCACCTGGAGTGGATGGAGAACTTCGCCCTTGCCCCCACCGCCAAGGCCATGGAGCACTACCAAAAGGCCCGCAACGTCGAGGGAAACGCCTGGTTCTACCCCACCGCGTCCCTGGACGACCTGGTCCTGCTGACCAACATGATGGGCTGGTTCTGGATCTTCGACGACCAGTTCGACGACGGTCCGACCGGCCTCGACGTCCCCAAAGCCAAGGCCATCGCCTCCGGGATCATCCCCATCCTCTACGGCGCCCCCGCCCCGGCCGGCGCCCCGGCACCGTTCCAGGGACTCGCCGACGTGGTCGCCCGGTTCGCGACCCGCCTGGGGGCCGACAGCATGCGGCGCCTGGGCCGCGGCATCAGCCAGTTCATGCTGGCCTACATCTGGGAGACCGAGAACCGCGCCGCGCAGAGGTTCCCCTCCCTACGGGAGTACATCCACATGCGCGTGCACAGCGGCTGCGTCGTCCCCGTCTACGACGTCGTCGAACTCGCCGAACAGGTCACCCTGCCCTACCGGTTCCGCGAGTCGGTATGGACCAACGACTTCCTCTTCGACGCCGCCAACATCATCAACTGGCAGAACGACGTCGTCTCCCTGGTCAAGGAGAGCAACCAGCACTCGGTCAACAACCTCGTCCACATCCTGCGCAACCAGAACGGCGGCACCCTGCAGGAGGCCGTCGACACCGCCCACACCATGGCCACCGGCCTGACCGACAACATCTTCCGCGCGCAGCGCGAGCTCCCGGAGATGATGGACATCTTCCGCCTTGACCACAGCGAACGTGACAGCGTCCAACGCTGGTTCGACGGCGTCCTGCTGGCCCTCGGCGGCTGCATGAAGTGGCAGGAGATCACCCACAACCGCTACCTGCGCTACACCACCGCCATCGCCGACATCGACCTCGCCGCCCCCGGCACCAACCCCGCCTACCTCACCGACCTGCTCCCCGACGACCGGATCCAGCACCTGGACGCGCCACGCCCCTGAACCCCCGGCCCAGCCAGACGGAGCTCGTCACCAACGCCATCCGCCACGGCGCCGGCATCACCCCTCGACGGCGACACCCCGCGCCCGGCCGTCGGCGACGCCAACCCCGAGCACCACGCGGTCCGCTCCGCCGGCCCCAAAGAGCCCGGCGGATGAGGCTGGCCCCTCGTCCGGCGCCTCACCGAACAGATCGACATCACCCCCCCGCCCCGGCGGCGGCAAGATGATCACCAGCGCCGCCCGCCATCGCCCGACGGCAGCGCAGGGCCGAGGCGCGCGGGTGCCGGTTCAGTCGTTGTTCGCCCTCACGTCCAGCTTGGCCGTCTTGCTGTCCTCGTGCGAAGCCCCCCGGAACGATCCGGACGACCCCGATAACGACCACTGCTGGCTCTACGAACAGCACCCGGGCCGCTGCGCCTGGGCCCTGGCCGACGCCTGACCGCTCCCGGCAGAGGGCCAACCTCCCGCCAGGACTCCCCGCCCTACCTCGGCACCTGCGCCGCCTCCGCGTTCCAGGACGTCATGGGCGTCTTCTGGACGTTGTCGTGGAGAGCCAGCCCGGCCGGGGTCCGCGCGCGTGAAACCCCAGGCGGGAGAGGGTGTCCTGGGGTGCGTGGCTGGCCCACTGCCCGATGGCAAGATACGAGCGGGCACCGGCCAGGACCGCGCACGCGGCGGTCAGTAACACCGAGGCGAGGGTATGACGGCGTCCGCGCCGGTCACGGGGATCGGGCAGGGCGGCCAGCCGGGCTGCCGTGCCGGGAAGTTCACGGTGTTCACGCGAGGGCGGCTTGATCAGACAGACGGTGGCAGACTGGCGGCACATCGGGGCTCCGGTGGTCGGGCGACTTGGAGGTCCCCTTGATCATCGGAGCTTCGTTGCGTGCCGAACTGCCGTAGTGAAGGTTCGTCACATCCCTGTGACCTGCTGGTTCTCCCAGCAGCCAGGACTATGAATCAGCCCTGGGGACCATCGTCCTTCACCATGAGGTTGTATTCTCATCCGTGGAACACCTTCGGACATGGGCTCATTGTGCCCGTCGACAGGGCTCGAACGGGCCCACCTCGTCGGCGAGAATTCTTCGCAGAACGTCGTGCCCTTGACGCCGCACGGCGGCCAGACCACCCGGTGTCGGTCCTCGACGACAACGAAGTCATGACCCGTCCTCCGCCTCGCCTCCGAGCACCCCGCTGCTCGGCTTCACCTCTGGGGTGTGTTCGGTCAGGCGCAGAGCCTCGTCCAGGAGGGCGTCGACTACTTGGTGTTCCGGAACTGTCTTCACGACCTGCCCTTTCACGAAGATCTGGCCTTTGCCGTTGCCACAGGAGACGCCGAGGTCGGCTTCGCGTGATTCGCCGGGGCCGTTGACGACGCATCCCATGACGGCGATCCGCAGGGGGTGGGGGAAGCCATCGAAAGCGGCTTCCACTTGGGCGGTGAGGCGGTGGATGTCGACCTGGAGGCGGCCGCAGCCGGGGCAGGAGACGATCTCCAGTTTCCGGGGGCGCAGGCCCAGGGACTGCAGGATGTGGCAGCCGGCTTTCACCTGATCTACCGGCGGGGCGGAGAGGGAGACGCGGATGGTGTCTCCGATGCCTTCGGCCAGGAGGATTCCGAAAGCTACGGCTGATTTGATGGAGCCCTGCATGGCGGTGCCGGCTTCGGTGACGCCGAGGTGGAGGGGGTAGTCGCACTGGTCGGCTAGTTGCCGGTAGGCGGCGATCGTGGTGAGGGGGTCGTGGTGCTTGACGGCGATCTTGATGTCCTGGAAGCCGTGTTCCTCGAACAGTGAGCATTCCCACAGGGCGGACTCCACCAGGGCCTCAGGTGTCGCCCGCCCGTACTTGGCCAGGAGGCGTGGGTCGAGGGAGCCAGCGTTGACACCGATCCGGATCGGTATCTTCGCGGCGGACGCCGCCGTGGCGATGTCGGCGACGCGGTCGTCGAACTTTTTGATGTTTCCGGGGTTGACGCGGACGGCGGCGCAGCCTGCGTCGATGGCCTGGAAGACGTAGCGGGGCTGGAAGTGGATGTCGGCGATGACGGGGATCGGGGATTTGGCGACGATGGCGGGGAGGGCGTCGGCGTCGTCCTGGGAGGGGACGGCGACGCGGATGATGTCGCAGCCCGCGGCGGTGACCTGGGCGATCTGTTGCAGGGTCGCGTCGATGTCGGCGGTGAGGGTGGTGGTCATGGTCTGGACGGTGATGGGTGCGCCGCCGCCGACTGGGACATCGCCGACATGGATTTGCCGGGAGCGGCGGCGCACTGGACTGGGGGGCGCCTGTGGTGCCTGGGTGGGGAGTGTGGGCAGGGGCAGGTCGATGCGGGTCATCGGGTGCTCCCGGCGTTGGGGCGTACGGGGGCGTGCTTGGGCAGGAGGTTGCGGTATGGGGGTGGCGGATGTCCGTTGAGGAGGGCCAGGACAGTGTCGGCGATGCCCGTGGCGGACAGGCCTGCGTCGGTCAGGAGGGTGGTGCGATCGCCGTGGGTGAGGAAGGTGGTGGGCAGGCCGATGGTCTGGAGGGGGGTGGTGATGCCCAGGTCGGTGCAGTGGCGGGCGATCAGGGTGCCGACGCCGCCGTCGGTGATGCCGTCCTCGACGGTCACGGTGAGGCGGTGGCGGCCGGCGAGGTGCGCGAGAGCCGGTTCCACGGGCAGCACCCACCGGGGATCGGCCACCGTGACCCCCAGGTGCCGGCCGGCCAGGAGGGCTGCCGCGTCCAGGCAGGCCGGGGCTGTGGTGCCGACCGCGATGATCAGGACGTCCAGAGCGGTGTGGGGGGTGCGGTGCAGGAGGTCGATACCGTCCATGGTGGCGATGGCCTCGATGTCGGGGCCGGCGGCGGCTTTGGGGAACCGCAGGGCGGTCGGCCCGTCGTCGACGGCGAGGGCTTCGCGCAGGAGGGCTTTGAGGCGGGACGGGTCTCGGGGGGCCGCGACGCGCATGCCGGGGATGGTCGCGAGGAGTGGCAGGTCCCACATGCCGTGGTGGGAGGCGCCGTCGGGTCCGGTGATCCCGGCCCGGTCCAGGACCAGCGTGACCGGCAGGTGGTGCAGGGCGACGTCCATGAGGAGTTGGTCGTGGGCCCGGTTGAGGAAGGACGCGTACAGGCAGACCACCGGGTGCAGGCCGCCCATGGCGAGGCCTGCCGCGCTGGCCACCGCGTGCTGTTCGGCGATCCCCGAGTCGAACAGCCGGTCGGGGAAGCGTGCGGAGAACTCGCCCAGGCCGACGGGCAGGCGCATCGCCGCGGTGAGCGCGACGACGTCTGGGCGTTCGGCGCCGATGGCGGCGATCTCGGCGCCGAATACGTCGGTCCAGGAGTGTTTTGCGGGGGTGCGGGGGCGTCCGGTTGTGGGGTCGACGATGCCGCAGGCGTGCATCCGGTCATCGGTGTCGGCCTCGGCGGGTCCGTAGCCGCGGCCCTTCTCGGTGACGGCGTGGACGATCACCGGCCGACCGGTGGCTGCGGCCTGCCTCAGGGCCGTTTCGAGGGCGGCGGTGTCGTGGCCGTCGACTGGTCCGAGGTAGGCGAAGCCGAGGTCGGTGAAGACATTGCGAAGCCGGGTCTGGTCGTCGCCCGCTCGCAGGCGGGTCAGATGCGCGGCGAGGGCGCCGGTGGTCGGGTCGTAGGAGCGGCTGTTGTCGTTGAGGATCACGATGACGGGGCGGCCTGTGGCGCCGATGCTGTTCAGGGCCTCGAACGCCACGCCTCCGGTCAGGGCGCCGTCACCGATGACCGCGACGGCCCGGCGGTGGCCTGCCTGGGTGAGGTGGAAGGCCTTGGCCAGGCCGTCCGCGAGGGCGAGGGAGGTGGAGGCGTGGGAGTTCTCGCTCCAGTCGTGCTCCGATTCGCTGCGTGAGGGGTATCCCGACAGTCCGCCGGCCTGGCGCAGACTTGCGAATCCGGCCGAGCGGCCGGTCAGGATCTTGTGGGGATAGGTCTGATGTCCGGTGTCGAAGAGGATCGCGTCGTGGGGTGAGTCGAACACCCGATGCAGCGCGATGGTCAGCTCGACGACGCCCAGGCTCGCTCCCAGGTGCCCGCCGGTGGCGGTGACCGTGGTGATGAGCCTGGTGCGGATCTCTGCCGCGAGGCGCGCCATCTGTTCGGCGGGCAGGGCACGCAGGCCCTTGGGGGTGCCCGCCAATGCCAGGAGGGATTCGGCCAGGTTGTGCTGGTGTGTGCCGGTGGTGTCCCGGTCGATGGTGGTCATGACGTGCGGGCCTTCCCCGGGAGGCCGAAGTGGACGCTCTCGGTGGTGAGTGTGCGTTCCTCGACCGTGATGGGCCCGTGGGCGGCAATCGCGGCGAGGACGGCTTCGACGAGGTCGGGCGGTGCCGAGGTGCCGGCGGTCACGGCGACGGTACTGACGGCGGTGAGCCAGGACGGTTCGATGTCCTGGGGGCCGTCGACAAGGTGGGCGGGGGTGCCGTGGCGGTGCGCGAGTTCGACCAGACGCACGGAGTTCGAGGAGTTCGCGGAACCGACGACCAGCAGCAGGCCGGCCTCGGCCAGGACTGCGGACACCGCGTTTTGCCGGTTGGTCGTCGCGTAGCAGATGTCATCGGAGGGAGGCTCCTTGAGCAAGGGGAAGCGTTTCCTCAGAGCGCCGATCACCTCCCTGGTCTCGTCCACGGCCAGTGTCGTCTGCGTCAGGTAGGAGACCGGGGTGCCCTCGGGGATGTCCAGGCTGTTGATGTCGTCGGCGTTCTCGACCAGGACGAGGGCGTTCGGGGCCTGGCCGAGGGTTCCGTCGACCTCCTCGTGGCCAGCGTGGCCGATCAGGACGACGGTGTCGCCACGGGCGGCGAAACGGCGCGCTTCGGCGTGGACCTTGGACACCAGCGGGCACGTCGCGTCGATCACGCCCAGACCGCGGGCGGCGGCCTGATCCCAGACGGCCGGGGCCACTCCATGTGCGGAGAAAACCACCGTCGCCCTCTCAGGGACTTCGTCGAGGTCCTCGACGAACACCGCACCACGGGCCTCGAGCTGCGCGACGACATAGGTGTTGTGGACGATCTGCCTGCGCACGTACACAACAGGCCGCCCCGCTCCCTCCGTCGCGGCGGCCTGCAGGGCGGCCTTCACCGCCTCGATGGCACGCTCCACCCCGGCGCAGAACGACCGGGGCGAGGCGAGAAGCACCGTTCGTCGCACCGGCGGCGTCGGGCGGGGGGCGGGGGGCTGGTCCATGACGCTCACCTGTCCCGTCGGGTGACGAGCTCGGCCAGGGCCAGGAGTTCCCCGGCTCGCTCCGGCTCGGGGAACACCCGCGCGAGCTGCTCCAGCGCGCTACTGATGCGTTCGGCGGCCGCTTCCTGCGCCCACGCACGGCCGCCCGCCGCTTCGACGAGCCCCGCCATCCGCGGGACGTCCCACTCGCTGAGCGCGGGCCGCCTGCCATAGATGGCCCTGAGCTCGGCGCCCGCGGTCGTGCCCGAGGTAAGGGCGAAGACCACCGGAAGGGACTTCTTCCCGGCGGCCAGGTCCCCGCCCGCCGGCTTGCCCATGGCCTCGGGGCAGCCCCAGATGCCCAGCAGGTCATCGATCAGTTGGAAGCCCAGGCCGAGTTCCCGTCCGAAGGCGTCCAAGGCCGCGACATCGGCCGCGTCCGCTCCCGCGTACAGGCCGCCGATAGCGCACGCGCATCCCAGCAGGGCGCCAGTCTTCGCCGCCGCCATGGCCAGGCACTCCTCCAGGGAGACATCGGTCCGGGCCTCGAAGGCGATGTCCGCGCTCTGTCCCTCGCACAGCTCGATCACGCAGTCGATCAGACGCGCTGTTGCCAGGGCCGCGGCCGGATGCGGGTCACCTGCCAGCACCGAGACGGCGGCGGCCTGCATGGCGTCGCCCGCCAAGATCGCGTCCGGTATCCCGAACACCGACCATGCTGTCGCACGGTGGCGGCGCACGTCGTCACGGTCCATCACATCGTCGTGCAGCAGAGTGAAGTTGTGCACCAGTTCAACCGCCGCCGCGCCGGCCAGCGCCCGGCTCATGCCGTCGGCGCCGCCTGCTGCACGGGCCGCGGCCAGGACCAGGGCGGGGCGCACGGCTTTGCCGCTGTCGCCTCCCTCGCGGATACCGCTGCGGTCCCACCAGCCCAGGTGGTAACCGCAGATGCGCCGCATCTTGGGAGGCAGAACGCCCACCACGCCGCGCAGCACCGGGTCCACCGATGCCCGCGCGTACTCCAGGAGGCGCTCCGCCTGGTAGTCCCCCTGACTCAGTGCCTCTGCGGTCATGGCCGCCATCCCCTAACCGAGTAGTAGAGACAAGTCCGTGAGAAGAGCCCACCAGCCGGTGGCGGGCCGCCGGCGTAGCCAGCGCGGGGTTGACGGGATGGCCCGAACCCGGGCCGCGACCGTGACCCCGACGCCGTGCCGCTCCAGCACGGTGGCCGCGTCCACAATGGCGCGTGCCAGCGGCCCGACCGGGATGATCGTGCACGTAGGACTGTGGCCGATGTCGAACATGAGGGGCACGGTGTGAATCAAACACCCGGTGCAGCGCGAGGGTGAGCTCCACCATCCCCAGGTTCGGCCCAAGGTGGCCGCCGCTCGCGCACACCTTGGCGGCCAGGAACTCACGGATCTCCCCAGCCAACACGCGGAGTTCCGCAGTCGGCACGGCTCGCAGCACTCTCGGGCCGGTCAGATCGGCCAGGCGGGCACTCGCTCTCGGACCGACAGGAGCGACAGGAGCGACAGCCATCGGTGAGATCCTTCGCCAGGGTTCGGGCAAATCTGTCCCAAGTACGCCCGGGGAACAGCGAGAACGTTCACAGCAGGGGTCCCGCCGGGTAGAACCAGTGCACTACCGCCAGCCCGGGCCGCACAGGGGCCCACGGCGACGGATTCCAAGCAGGCCATGCAACATTGTGAAGTTGTGAACAGCGGGCGGGGACAGTCCGATGGGCTGGTCCGCCGGAAACCCGGGAGGGAAACTGTGCCCCAAACCCCCAACACACGGCTGAAGATCCTGCTGGAAGAGACCAGCTGGAGCCAGGCGCAGCTCGCCTCCGCAGTACGGGCCATCGGGGCCGAACACGGCCAGCCACTGGCGTGCCATCAGTCCACGGTCTCACGCTGGCTGTCCGGCACGGCCCCCCGTCCCCCAGAGGCCGCCGTCCTTGTGGAGGCGCTGTCCAGGAGGCTGGGCAGGCCGGTCAGTGAAGTTTCCCCGTGATCCTGGACACTCGATGTCTACGCTGCGAGGGCGTGCTGTTGCCGCTGCCTGGTCTCGGCCGGGGTGAGGTAGCCGAGGA
>NZ_JBITDP010000050.1:0-18511 GCF_044454405.1 Streptomyces sp. NPDC051555
CCCGCGAGCACGAGCGCCTCTACCCCACCCCCGACCAGCACGACTACGACCTCACGGCCTGAACAGCGATCTTCCCTCCGGGAGAGCTACACCCAACTTGGTCCGTAGCGCTAGCCTGGTTGCTCTTTGTGTAGTGGGCCATTGGGGCGATGCCATCGGTGTATGCCTGAGATTTCACAGCGCACATCCAGGAAGGCCCCGGGGTGCACAAACACAGGGGCCTTCTGATGGAGGTAGCGCTCGGGGGCACTGTCCTCCTTAACCTCGATCTTTCGTGACGGTCCGTCGGTTTGCCCGGCGGGCCGTATCGGCGTTGTGGGCTGGTTGTGGGTAGGCCGGTGGCCCGGCTGTCGCGTCGGGTGGGCGCCGGGTTCCACGGCTCCGGTGGTGTGATCAGGCTTGTTGGGACGGATAACTCTGCTGGTCAGCCGGGGTTCGGGAGTGCGTCGAGTCGCTGGATCGCGGTGGTTATCACGTCGGTCCAGGGCCAGTGGCGGGTGAATCTCAGGTGTCGGCGGCGGGCGGTGGTGACAAGCTGGGCGGCGGCGGAGAACAGCCGGAGCCGGAGCCGGCGGGGTTCCCAGAGGCGGGGTTTTCCGGTCAGGGCGAGCATCTGCAGCCAGGCCAGCAGGTCGAGGGCGAGCTGGACGATCTCCAGCCAGATCTGGTTCTGGGCACTCTCGTGCAGGGGCAGGTTGCGCAGACCGGTGGCGCGGTCGGCCCGGATGCGGTCCTCGGCCCTCGCGCGCTGGCGGTGCCGCAGTTCAAGTGCGGCGATCGGGACGTCGGTGGTGTTGGTGGCGAATGCGGTGAGCCGCAGCCCGGCGGCGTCAGAAACGCAACTGGGCGCCGGGGTGCCGCCGTTCCTTGCGGACGATCAGCCGCATCCCCTCCGGCCAGCCCTTCAGGCAGTCGCCGTCCAGCTCGGCGACCCAGGCGCCGTCGCGGATCTCACCGCCCGGCTCGGTCGCGGGCGCCCAGGCCGGGGCAGGCACCTTCAGCACCGCCTGGTGGACGGAATCGGTGATGGTCATGCCGACCGAGTACGACAGCCCCCGGCCCCGCTTCACGAGCCAGGTCACGAACTCATGCGTCCCGCCGGCGGAGTCGGTACGAATGAGTGTGCTCCGTCCACGCCGGTGACGTTTCGGGAGTTGGGCCAGGGCGAGTCGGGTCACGGTGATGTGATCGATGGCGGTGTTGCTGCCCGCGTTCCCGGGCCGCAGTACGGCCGCTACCGGCTCTCCGGTCCCGCCCCTTCCGTGGTCGACGAACCCCATCAGCGGGTGATGGCCGTAGGTCTTCTTCCAGGTTGCGGCCGCGTCCTGCTTGTCGGAGTGCGCGAGCACGAGCACCCCGTCCAGGTCCACGATCACCTGCCCGCACGCGTCCGGCGCTGATGGACCGGCCAACTTCCAGACATGATCACGCACGTCGGCCCGCGCCGACCGGATCGCGGTCAGAGCCTTCGGCCCGGCCGCGGCGAGTTTGTCGATGAGCCGGGAGACGGTCGGGTCGGAGGCCACCGGGCCGAACACGGCCGGCTCGGCCCGCAGCATGCCCACATCGGCCAGGCAGTCCCCGCCGAGTGCGACCGCCAGGGCCACGTCCAGCAGGACCTTGCCCGGATCATGCACCGCCCGAGGTCGCCGCCACGGCGCGAGTGCCCCCGGTATCGCCCGGTCCAGACCGGATTTGCGGATCGTCTCGACCAGCAGCACCGCACCGGCCTGCGAGACCACCGAACGGCCACCCTCCCCGACGCGGACGCGCGGGTAGGACCCGATACTCTTCTTCACCTGGGAAGTGCCTCCGACGGTGGCAGGAACAAGGACCTCGACAATCCTCATTCTTGCTGGTCAGAGGCACTTTTCGCTTACCTGATCACCTGACGTACACCGCGCTTCATGAAAGCGCGAGGTTAACGATCCTTCCGGCGGGTGCGTCAGGGCAGGCGTGGGAGTGGACCAGCCCTGCTTCGCGGTTCCCACCATGGTGGGTACGTCGGCGCCGCTTCGGGTACCAGCCATCGTGGTGGACTGCAGGATGAAAGAGGATCAGCGAGGGCGTCACTACCTCTTGCTCGGGCGGCATTCGATCGTCATGGGTACTGGGCCAGGGGAGAGCGTGGAGTGAACCTGCGGCCGGATCGTGGATCCTGGCACGGCTCGC
The DNA here is from genome assembly GCF_044454405.1 of Streptomyces sp. NPDC051555. Taxonomy (NCBI): domain Bacteria; kingdom Bacillati; phylum Actinomycetota; class Actinomycetes; order Kitasatosporales; family Streptomycetaceae; genus Streptomyces; species Streptomyces sp. NPDC051555. The sequence continues at coordinate 2,173 of NZ_JBITDP010000050.1, forward strand.
AGGCGCCAGCGGCTGGCGATCCTCGCGATCGTGAGGACGGACTCGGCTGTCGCGAAGCCGTCCCCGATGCACTTGCGGTTTCCTGCGGCAAACGGAATCCAGGCATGGGCCGGAATGAGTTTCCGCTGCTCTGGCAGCCATCGGTTGGGGTCGAATCTTTCGGGGGCGGGGAACAGAGTGGCGTCGTGGTGCAAGACGTAGGGGCTGTACAGCACGGTGGACCCGGCGGGCAGGCGGGTTCCACCGAGGTCGACCTCCTCGGTGGTAATCCTGCTGAAGATCCAGCCGGGCGGGTACAGGCGCAGGGTCTCCGCGAAGACCCGCTGAGTGAGTTCGAGCTGCGGCAGGTGCCTGAAGCCAGGTTGTTCCCCGTGCAGCACCTGCTCCGCCTCATCATGGAGTTGTTCATCGATCTCGGGATGCTGGCCGAGGAGATGGAAGCACCAGGCCAGTGCGCTGCCGTTGGTGGCGGCCGACGCAAAGAGGAGGTTCTCTACCTGTCCGCGAATCTCGTCGTCGTCCAGGCGCTCCTGCGTCTTTGCATCACTGGCGTCGAGGATGAGCGACACCAGGCTGTGCTCGTTCGCGTCCGACTGGCGGGCCTGGTGGATGCTGTCCTTGATGAGCTGCCGCAGCCGGACGACGGACAGTTCGAAGCGCCGATTCTTCGGCGTGGGCAACTTCTCCAGGAAGGCCAAGGGCATGAACGCCCGTTCGTATACGCCCTGGAGAAAGACGGGCAGCCAATGCAGCAGTTCGGCTGTCCCTTCTTCGCTGACATGGTTCGCGAACAGGGTGCGGATCGACATGCGTGCGGACAGGGAATGCATGGCGTCGGTGACGTCCACGACGCTTCCTGGCTGCCATGAGGCGGTGAACGAGTCGATCTCCTCGGCCAGCATGGCGGCGTAGTCTTCAATTTTCCGCGGGTGGAACATCGGCTGCAGAAGACGTCGTTGTGACCGGTGGTCCTGCCAGCCGGACGTGACGAGGCCGTTGCCCAGGAGGAGGCGTGGCTTCTCGTAGAGAGCTCCGCCTTTGTCGAAGGTCCGAGGGTTCATCAGTACCTGGTGGACGAGGTCGTGGTTGCAGATCAGGTAGTTCTTCTTCGGGCCGAAGCGGAGTTCGACAATGTCGCCGCAGGCAGACAGCGAGGACATGAACTGCAGGGGGCGCCGGATGAATGGCAGGGCGTGTCCCAGTAGGGGAAGTCCGCCCGGTGCGACAGCCAGCGCAGGACGTGTCGGTGCTGGAACATCGTTCACGATTCACTCTTCGCTGTAGGAGCGGGCGACAAATACGAATCGCCCGGGCCGCGTCTCGCCGACATCGTGGTCGAGGACTGCGTCGGTGGTGCGCGCTCTGGCGAGCGGGGCCTGGGCCGGGCTGGGCGGGATCAGGAGGTCCGCCGGCATCGGCTCCAGGGTCTGTACGACGTCCTTGTGGATGTCGACCTGGAGGCGGCCGCAGCCGGGGCAGTGGACGATCTCCTGTCTGCGCGGACGCAGCCCGAGGGACGGCAGGACGTGATTGCCGGCCGTCTCCTGTTCGACGGGGTGGGTGGAGAGGGAGGCGGGACCGGCCTCCGTGACGCCCAGGCGCGTGCAGAGGGTGTCGCAGCTTCAGGGGCCCGGGCGGAGATTTTGAGTCAACCGTAAATATGGAGGCGTCGCGGGGAGACGGTTTTTCTTTCAGGACGTATAGCGTCCAGCGCTGAAACCCCAGTCATAATTAGCCCGGAAGAAAGTGCGAATTGTGGCTGCCGAGCGCTCAACCGTGGAGCGCTCGGCAGCTGAGAGATTCAGCCCTCGGCACATCTGCGGGACTTTCTGCGTCAGGTCAATGAATTCCGCAATGAGACTGTTCGCCGTCTCGACTACCTCGTCGATGGCATCGGGCTGTGAGCAGTTGCGGCTCCTCATGATGCAGTGGATCAGATTATGATCTCCATCGGCTTCTTCTTTCTCCAGTGAGTAGATGTCGTTCAGCATGTAGATGTGGTCGATAAGTTTCTCCCGCATGGCTTGCATATGGCTGCTGTGCCAGGCCAGGGCTGGAATTTCGAAGTGGCCCACCCGTTCCGCCAGGTCCAGTCCGGGCATGACGGCGATTGTCGTGCGCCGCAGGTTCATCTGGTCAGCTGGGGACAGAATGGTTCCAGTGAGCCGGTTGGACACCTCGGTGAGGTTCCCGTAGAAGTAGCCGGCCCAGTTGTGGGCGGCCCGACTGACCCAGGATGGTGACATTCCGATTACCTCACGCCGCCAGAAGTCGCTGAAGGCAACCACGACGGGCGGGGAATCCTGAGGTACCGGTTTTTGGGGTTGAGCGAGCAGGGCGATCAAGTCCTGGCAGGCGGCCACGGCGTTGTCGAGAGACCGCCCCGGGGGGACGTCGAAGGTGTCGTCGAAAGGGAAGAAGAACCCGCACATGTCATATGCGAGATCGAGGTCTTCTCCGGAGATGTCCGGGTAGAAGTGTGCGGCCGCTGCCTGCGTCTGACTGGCGATGTACCGCTCGGCTTCTTCATCGTTGACCACCAGGCCCACCCGGCGGGCCCAGTCGACATTGCGCGCGAGCGCCTGAGTCATTCCCGGGTTGGCCTGACAATGGAACGGAATGTCGAATTCCATCTTGTGGCGCATGCAGGTCACGTCTCCTCCGTGGGCGTTACGGGTTTCTCATCTCGGTCTTGCGGCAGGTACTCAGCATCCGCCTGTCACGGGAATGGTGAGACCGAGGAGTGCGGCCGACCGGGTCACTGCAGTCCGCCTGGCAGTTCGTGCCTGGGGATTGCCGGCCATTTCCAGGGGTCGGGCCCCAGACCGGCCAGTTTCCTGATGGTGATCAGACTCCAAGGGGAGATTTCTGCTGCTCCCTCGGTGGCGGCTGCCACCAGGTCCGGCCATGACGTCCAGCGGATGGCATCGACTTCGCCCGGATTGGGCTGGAGCGGCGCGGTCAGGAGCACGCGGACCACGGGGCCGACTTCGTTTTCGACGATGCCGTTGTCCATGACCGCGCGGTAGCGCACTGCGTCGAGTACCACGTCCAGGCGCTCGGCCTGCACTCCGAGTTCTGCACGGAGCCTTCGGCCGACCGCTTCATGGAGAGGTTCGCCGGGGGCGGGGTGGCCGCAGCAGCTGTTGGTCCAGATGCCGGGCCAGGTCTTCTTCGTCCGGGCGCGGCGGGTGAGCAGGAAACGGCCCTGAAGGTCGAAGGCGTAGCAGCTGAAGGCGAGGTGGAGGGGGGTGTCGTGGTGGTGGCTGGCGAGTTTGGAAGCCTGCCCGACAGGCTCCCAATTCTCTTTGAGGAGCACGATCATCTCTTCTGACGTGTCTGGCGTCATTCCTAGCCTTTCGGGCTAGTTCCGTTCTGTGGCGGAAGGTGTGTTCCTGCCTGCGCCGGCGCAGTGTCGGGTCATGTGGTTCGGGTGGCTGCGGAGTGGGCGAGCTGGCGCAGCGCTGCGGTGGCGTGCGGGGGGAAGGGCGCGGCGTCCAGGACGTTGAGAGCCTGGGTGAGACGGTCGCTGATCATCTTCTCGACGGCTTCGCGGGCGCCGGTTTCCTCCATGACGGAACGGATCCTGGAAGCGCCGTGCTCGTCGAGTGAAGGGTTGGCGACCAAGGAGCACAGGATGTCGCGCTGGGCCGCAGTGGCGCGCTGTACGGCAAGGGCCAGGAGGACGGTGCGTTTGCCTTCGCGCAGGTCATCGAGATTGGGCTTGCCAGTCCGCTGCGGGATCCCGAAGACGCCGAGGAGGTCGTCCCGCAGCTGGAATGCCTCACCCAGGGGCAGACCGATATCTGTACAAGTGTCCAGGATCGTAGGGGTGGCTCCGGCGATGGCGGCACCGATCTGGAGGGGGCGCTGGACGGTACCGGTGGCGGTCTTGTAGCGGATGACGGCCAGTGCGGTATCGACGTCGTAGTCGGTGTGCTCGGTGCCCAGGAGGTCGCGGTACTGACCGAACATGACTTCCGACAGCATCGTGTCGTAGAACTGCTGCACGGTGGGGCGTTGCTGGGGCGTGAGCTGGGTGGTGTGGAGGAGTTCCCCGGACCAGATGAGGGCGAAGTTGCCGATGAGGAGGGCGGCGTTGTCGCCGAAGCGGTCGGCGTCCCTCAGGCTGGGGTGGCGGCTGGCCAGGGTGCGGTGGACGGCCGGGCGACCGCGGCGTGTGTCAGAGCGGTCCATGAGGTCGTCGTGGACCAGTGCCCAGGCGACGAACATTTCCAGTGCGGCGGCCGCGCGCAGGACAGGGCCCATGTCGCCGTGGCCGCCTGCGGCATGCCAGCCCACGACGCACAGCAGTGGCCGGATGCGCTTGCCTCCGGATGCGAGGAATTCCCGCAGAGTTTCGGTGATCTCTAGGGGGTGCCCCAGGGCAGTGGCCGTGCGGTCTTTACTGTCAAGGAAATCGGTCAGTACCTCTTCGACACGGTCGCGCACACCGGCCAGGTCGATCGGCCCGGCGGAAGTGGCCGGAAGCTGCATGACTGCTTACTCCTCATCCGTGGGAGGGCGTGGCACCGCCCCTACTGGGCAGGGTTCCCGGCCACCGGCGCAGAGCACCGAGGCGGTCGGAACAGCGCAGGCCGGCGCCAGGACAGCGGTCAGAGTAAGAGCCGCGAGGGCGGATGGGCGCAAGAACTTCCCCACAGTGGACATCCCGAGGACTGGCGGCCTTTAGGGCCGCAGACTAGTAACGTTGCGTAAACGTCGCAGCGGCACAGGGGGCACGGCCTTAGTCACGATGACGCCTGGGGAGCAACGGAAACACTCCTGATGCGTGACGGGTGTGAGCGGACTCCTGTAAATCCTGTTGTGCGGCCAGTTCAGGTCGTCGCTGGCGGACAGCTCATCTCCCCGTCCGGAGGGCCGTTCGTGTCGGTTACAAACAGGTGACCCCTCCGGCGGTCTGCTCGGTGCTGCCGACATCGAGCAAACCGCCGGAGGGGTCGTTGAAGAAGTCTGACAGGGTGATCATGGAAATTCTTGAGGCGTACGACGCCACTGGATGCGCGCATTCGGCGGCGCGCCTGGCGGGGGTGGATCCCAAGACCGTCCGCCGATACGCGCAGATGAGGGACGCCGGTCAACCGGTTGACCAGCCGATCCGGTGACCGAAACTCATCGACCCGTTCATGCCGAAGATCGAGGAGTGGGTGGACCGCTCGCAGGGCCTGGTGCGCGCCGACAAGCTGCACGAGCGCCTGGAGTTGCTGGGCTTCACCGGCGACGAGCGCACGACCCGCCGGGCGGTCGCCGGGGCGAAGGAACGCTGGCGGGCCGGCCACCGCCGAACCTACCGACCCTGGATCACCGAGCCCTGGCTCTGGTTGCAGTTCGACTGGGGATACGGCCCGAAAGTGCCTGGTCCGGGCACCGGTGAGCTCAGGCAGACGCTGTTGTTCTGCGCGTGGCTGGCCTGGTCCCGCTTCCGGGTGGTGATCCCGGTCTGGGACCGGACGCTGCCCACGTTGATCTCGTGCATCGACTCGACGCTGCGGGCGATCGGCGGGGCGCCGACCTACGCGCTGACCGACAACGAGAAGACGGTGACGACCGACCGGATCGCCGGGGTCGCGGTCCGCCACAAGCAGATCGTCGCGTCCGGCAAGCACTATGGCATGCAGGTCCACACCTGCGTCCCGTTCGATCCGGAGTCCAAGGGCGGCTCCGAGGCCACCGTCCGCATCGCCAAGGCCGACCTGGTCCCGACGTCGGCGAACCTGCGGCCGGACTACGAGTCCTTCGCCGAACTGCGGGGCGCCTGTGCGCTGTTCTGCCAGCAGGTCAACACCCGCAACCACCTCGAGACCGGGCGACCCCGGCCTCTGCGCTGGACGTCGAACGCAAACGGCTGCACCAACTCCCATCCGCCCCACACACGCTGGCACTCGGCGAGTCCCGCTCGGTCAACACCGGCCAGACCCTGCGGTTCGGGTCGGTGCGCTACTCGACGCCGCCCGGCCTGGTCGGCCAGGAAGCCTGGGCCCTGCCCCGGTGACACTGGCTACGGAGCAACGGGGCGGACGTGGATGCCGGGGCGCGATCTGAGCGAATGGCACAGTGACGCCAAGAGCCGCCGAGGTTCGATTGAAGATCGTAAAGGCTGGTCGGCTGGTCGGACCGCCGGCCACCACCGGGCCGGAGTACGTGGGCCGTCTCGCCGTCGATCCGCACTGGACCGTAGGGGGCCTGCTATCCGGCGGTGAAGGCCCGTCGCACGTCGGCGCCGAGGACGGCCAGGTCGCTGGGGCGGGTGGTGTCGACCCTGTTGACGGGCCCGACCTCCAGCGGTCTGTCGTACTCGGCCAGGACATGCTCGGGCAGGCTGCGGATGTGGACGGGGTGGTGGCCGGAATCTGCGGCCCGTGCCGTGAACCGCCGGGCCGCCTCCGGGAGCGGGCAGTGGCAGTAGACCTCGACCACGTCTGCGGCCAGGGCGGCGAGGCGGGGCCGGGTCTCGGGATGGCGCGGAAGGAAGTTGGCCTCGATCACCGCAGCCGGGCAGCGCGCGGCCAACGCCCAGATGAGTTCCATCGTCGCGGCGCCGAGCCGGCCCGACGCCGCGAGCGCGGCCCCGTCCAGCGAGCCCAGGCAGTCGTGGAGAGTCTCCTTGATGTGGTCCTTGGACAGCAGCGGAAAGCCAAGTTCCAACGCCAGCGGTCCTGCCAGGGTGCTCTTCCCCGCTGCGGGGGCTCCGGTCACCATCACAATCCGACGCTTCACGTTGTCGATCATGCCAGGCCCCGCCCTCTCCCGCCGCAGAAACCGCGTGGCGGTGTGGTGGGGGTTGTGAACTGCGGCAGTAAGGGGCCATGGGGTGATCTTGGTCTCGCAATGCCGGTGGTCGCCGACTGGTGAAGAGGCGGTCTTCCAACCCTGCACTATTCGGCTACTGGTGAGGGTTCGGACACCGTCTCGGCGGGAACGGAAAGGGCTGCAACAGAGGATCTTGAACTGAGGAGAACAACGTGGCCTGGACGTGGCGATTCGCGAGTGCGGACGGAACGGAGATCACCCCGGCGGGTGTGCCGGAGGCGTTCACCTCGCAAGAGGATGCCGAGTCGTGGATCAATGATGCGCGGGATGCCCTACTCGGAGAGGGTATTGATCTGGCGAAGCTGAGTGAAGACGGCGCCGAGCTCTACGCGGTGACCCTGTCCCCGAGCCGCGACTCTTAGGGCCTGACCAAAATGCCCGCAAATGGGGCCATGAGGTGATCTCGGAGGCGTGAAGGCTGCTCAGGTGCTGTGCGACATCCGTGACCGCCTGCGGCCCTCGCCACGGTCGGATCACGCGAGCGCGCTCGGGAGGATCGTCGTACCGTCCGGTCGTCCTGCTTTCTAGGGCGCGGTGCGGCGTGGGGGGGCGGGGACCCCGTCGACGTTAGCCTCGGCGGCATGACGAACCCGCTCAAGACGCACCTCGGGCACTTGCACACGCATGGCCCCGATTGTGGGCATCCGCAGGTCGAGCACCAGGATCACGTGGACTACTCGCACGACGGCCACCTGCACCGGGAGCACCTCGGCGTCTGGGGGGAGTGCGAGCCTGTCGGGCACACCATGCACGACGGTCACGAGCACCAGCACGGCGATGGCTGCGGGCACCAGGCGGTGCCGCACGGCGACCACGTGGACTACGCACACGATGGCCACCGGCACGCTCAGCACGGCGACCACTACGACGATCACTGACGAGGCCAGTCGGATGCGGTCTGAAGTGGGCACAGGCGAAACGGCCACCTGCGCGACACTTGCGCCATCAGCACAACTCTGGAGCTGATACCGCGTCAGCGCGTCATGATGCCTGGCCGGGAGGACGTCAACCGATGGGATGGTTTTCCCGTAGTGCGGCGTGTGCGGACGAGGGCCGGGTGGGCGGAGCAGGCTGAATGGGTTCCTCGGCCCCATCCCCACGCCGACACAACGAGGAGTTCCCATGCGTGTTCCCCGCATCGCCGCCGCGGCGGCCCTGGCCGCGGTCACCGTCCTGACGGGCGCCGGCGTCGCCGTAGCGGCCTCCCCCTCCACCGCCGCCGGTTCGGACCCGGGCCAGGCCAAGGTCAACGACCGTCAGTCGGCGTTCGAGGAGCCGGAACCGAGGAGCGATCACGAGGACGCGGTCGACATGGTGGCCATCTATGCAAGGTAGTGCTTGACCGACAGCAGGATCTTGTGGATCTCCCACGTCACCCCGGCCACCCGCCGCTCAGCCGGCCACCGGGAGGCGACCCACCGGGAGGTTTTCACGATCGATGCTGACGGGCCCACATCCTCGGCGAAGATGCGCAGTGACTCCTCGACCCACTGAGCATTTTCACCTCGGCCACCGATCGGGTGATGCCGGTGGTCGGGGGTTGGGGGCAGAACGCATGGGGCTCCGCGGCAGTTGAGGGAGGTATCTGACATCTCATCTCGCGCGCCGGGGAGCCCCGTTGGTTACGTATCCTGCGGCACTGGACCTGCCTCACGCACTGGTGGAGACGGTCACGATGCTCATCGTCCTCCGTGCGGGTGACCGTCGGTGCAAGCTCCGTCCGTCGGGGCGTGCGATGGTCGCACTGGTGTATCTGCGTCACCACCTCACCCTGGCCCAGATCGCCGCGGGGTTCCGGATCAGCGTCGGCACCGCGCACGCCTACGTCCGCCAAGTCGTCGCTCTTCTCGCACGCCGAGCCCCCGGGCTGACGGCCGCCCTGCGTGGCAGGCCGGACACCGCGAAGCCGGCATACGTCCGGGTCGACGGCACCCTCGCCGAGTGCGACCGGGTCGGCGACGGCCGGGCCGGCTACTCCTGGAAGCATCGCCGCCATGGAGTGAACCTGCAGGTCATCACCGATCCGACGGGGAAGATTCTGTGGGGCTCACGCGCCCTCCCGGGCCGGCCCCATGACCTTACGGCCGCCCGCCGGCACCGCGTCATCACCACCTGCATCCGCCTCGGGACACCCGTCCTCGCCGACCTCGGCTACGTCGGAGCCGGCGGAACGTTCGCGGTTCCCCGCCGACGGCCGCCCCGCCAAGAACTCACCATCACCCAGCGATCGCTTAACCGGGCTAACGCCAGACTCCGCTACCCCGTCGAACGCGGCATCGCACGACTCAAGACCTGGAAGTTTTTCCGCCGAGCCCGCTGCAGCCCAAACTGGCTCACTCAGGCAGCCCGAGCCGGGTCTGTCAAACGAGCGGCTCTGGCTCACATCCGGTGGTGACGTACGGCAACGATATTCACGCACAGCGATGTACCCAGTTCGGCTCGCCGTTCAGGGACCTGCGGCTCCGGTTGTGTGGTGAGGAGAGGCAGCCGGCCCGGAGAGGCAGCCGACCCGGATGGACGTGCGCCAGCTTGACCAGCGCATTCCTCGATGACTCTCCGTCACCACCGAATGTGAGACAGAGCCGTTGACCGGACAGACCCCGCCGCCTCGACGAACTCGCGCCCCCTTGTCGGTGATCGAGGCGAGGTGCCGCGGCAGTCGTTCGGGGACGAGACCACCGTTTGCCTGACGGTCCGGTCAGGCGTTGCCGGAGATGATGTTGGCCATGGCGCGCTCGGCCAGGGCGGCGATGCTCAGGGAGGGGTTGGCGCCGGCGGCGTTGCCTGGCAGGAGGGAGCCGTCGATGACGTAGAGGCCCTTCATACCGTGGACGCGGCCTTCGAGGTCGGTGGTGGTGCCGATGACGCATCCCCCGACGGGGTGGGCGGTGAGGGTGGGGATCTGCACGCCGACGGGGAGCATGAGGGGGTTGGAGCTGATGACGCGCTGGTTGTGGTCGGCGGCGGCCCGTGCCGCTGCCGCGGACTTGGAGGCGTTCCAGTCGAGGGCGACTGTTCGCGTGGCGGGGTCGTAACGGAAGGCACCGCGGTGGTCGGTGTCCACGGTCATCGAGATGGTGACCACGGCCGGGACGCCGTGGTAAGCGGCCAGCATGTAGCTCTCGGCGAGCAGGGGCAGGCCGAAAGCGCGGTCGAAGAGGGCGGCGGAGGCCATCGGGGCGCCCTGGGCTCCGCCGTGGAAGTGCAGGGGGGCGGAGCGGATGGAGACCTGGTCGCCGTTGTCGCCGAACCCCTGGCCGACGCTGGCGGGGAGGTCGGGGAGTTCGCCGCGTTCGCGGGCGGCGACCAGGAGCCGGTTGGTGTTGAGGGTGCCGGCGGCCATGAACAGCATGTCGCAGCTGTACTCGGCCGTGTCCACGATCGTGCCGCCGGCATCCAGGGTGCGCACCTCCAGGAGGAAGCCGCCGCCGCGGCGCCGGTGGATGGAGCGCACCTCGTGCAGGGGCCGCAGTTGTACGTGGCCCGAGGCGAGGGCGGCGGGCAGGTAGGAGCGGGTCAGGGATTTCTTGGCGCCGTTGCCGCACCCGAAGTCGGAGTTCCCGATCGTGGCGCAGAGCGGGGCGCGGCCGGCGAGTTCGGCGCGGATCACCTCCCAGTCGAAGGTGGAGTCCAGCGCGAACGTGCGGGCCCGGGCGCGGCGTTCTTGTTCGTCCCACAGTCGTGAGTGGGTGAACGGGGTGGACCGGTAGACGTCGGCGGGCATGGGTGAGGAGCCGAGCATGTTCCGTACCTTGGGGAACCAGGTCTCCTCGAACTCCCGGTAGGCGAGCGCGGCGGGGTAGAGGCGCTCGAAGTAGCGGCGCTGGGGGGCGATGGTGACGCCGCTGTAGACGAGGGAGCCGCCGCCCACCCCCGCCCCGCACAAGATGTCGATGTCCCTCTCCTGGGAAACCTCCAGCACCCCGGGCCCGGGCCGCACCGGGGTGGGCAGCAGCAGCGGATACCTCGTCGTGGGGCGGTTCCAGAACATGGTGTCGGTGACTCCGTTGACGGAGCCGAAGACCTGCTTGTCCGGAGCGGTGGGCCACTCCCGGCCTCGCTCAAGGACCAGGGTGTCCACTCCCGCCTGACCGAGCCGCAGTGCCGCCACCGATCCGCCGAACCCGGAGCCGACGACGATGGCGGTGAAACGGGTCCGCGAGGAGGCCGCGTCCGCTTGAGCACGGCCGCCCAGCACGGCCGTGCCGATGCCGGCCAGGCCTGCCCTGACGGCGAGGGCGAGAACATCACGACGGCTGAACCGGGACATCAGGACTCCTGCGGGGTAGGGCCGAACGACTCCACGGACCGGGCATGCCACCGGCCAGAGCGTCCGGTCTTCCTCCCGTGAACGTCGGCAGGCCACAGAAGTCACCCGCCACCAGTTGGCATTCACCCCAGTTTGGTCCAGTTGGTTCACTTGCCTGCCATCGATGGCACCCCAGCTCTCACCACCCGGAGGGCACGGTGGGACCGTACGCGACCGCTTGCGTACGCCAGTGACCGCGCCCGGACGGCCTGGACGCAGGAGTCGCAACGGGCATCCTGCGCGACGCGGACGACACGATCTTCGGAGGAGACCTTGTCCGCGCCCTCGAAGACAACGCCTGCTACATCCTGCGCCACGCCGCCCGGCCGATCCCGCCCTCACTCCGGCACCGGGTCGACGCCCTCGCCGGCGGCGAAACGGGCCCCGAGCAGCCGCCTTGAGCGCGCACCTTTCGCGGTCGAGGCCATCAGCCAGTGGTGCACGGCGGAACTCGTCTGCCACCGGAAGTGCCAGCGGCGTGGAAGCGGTCAGGGTGGGATCGGCCACCTGACGACAGCGACCGCATCCGGACCGGAACAGACACCGGCTCCTCAACCGGCTCCGGTGAAGTCCCCTCAGCCGAAGTTGTTCACGTTCTCGATGACGGACTTGCCGTAGTCCTTGTTGAAGTAGTTGGCGCTCGCGCCACTGGGGAGTTGCTGATCGTCGGCAATGTCCGCTGCCAAGGCTGCGGAGGCAAACACGCCGATGAGCACGGTGGTGGTGATGACGACACTGACGGTGCGAAGCAAGACGAACCCCTTGAGTGGTGGGTAAATGGACATCTGCCCATCACCCTCGACCACCACGGAACCCTGCCAGCCCCACCTGCACCCGGATGGACCCCTCACACCCCCCAAACGGCGTCCCGCTTGGACTAAGGCTGAGAACTCCCTGACGGCGGTTAGATCGAGAAGCACGAGACGGTGATCGGCCCGATCGCGAAGCACGCCCGCACTTACCGCGAACTGCGGGTGCCGGTGGTCCAGGACGGCAAGGGGCGACCTGATCTGGATGCCAACGGCATATTTGCGTCGTGCCGAGGCATTCGGCGGCTTGGTTCATCCTTTCGCATCATGTCGCTTCGGTGACAGTCACTGCGAGTGGGTCCCTGGATGTTGGGCTATTGACGCCGTTCGGCGTCAGACTTCGACCTTTGGGAGCAGCTCAACCATGTTCGTGAACCGCACCAACACCGTCGTTCCCCTTGCTGCGGCACTGGGCATCGCGGCGACCGCCGTAGTGTTCGTGGTGCCTGCGGTGGCGGCCACCCGCGAGATCCCCGCCGACGGCACCTTCGTGATCGCCGCGGAGGTGCCCGGAGCAGGCACTCAGTGTGCGGCCCGGAAGGTCAACGCCCTCACGCTCCACTTCGCCCCCTGCAACCCCAGGGATACCAATCAGCTTTGGGTCCGAGGCCGCACCGACAGCGCCGGGTATTCCATGGTCATGGGTGTCGACCGCCGGTGTATCTCCCCCTCGTTCTACACCGTCCTGCCAGCCGTGTCTTGCCAGAAGATCGAGAAGGGCACCAATACCGAGGGCTACTGGAGGCAGACCGACGACGGTAAGGTCGTCAACCACGGTCCCACCCCGTCCCGCCTGTCTTACTGGGGTGTCAGGGGCAGTGGGAGCACCGCAAGCCTCTCCACGAATTCCAGCCAGGGCAACGCGCGCAGCGTCGAGCTGATTTGGGTAAAGGTCGTCTGACCATCCGCCGACAGCCACCATCCGCGACGGACCGGCTCCACGGCCTGCTGACCCAGATCCATCCGTCGCTGGAGCGGGTGCTGGGGCCGCGGTTGCAGCACCCGGCCGTCTTCACGTTGCTGGAACGGTTCGGCTCACCGGCTCAAATTCGCAAAGCTGGCAGGCGCCGCCTGGTGACGCTGTTACGGCCAAAGGCCCCGAGGATGGCCGAGCGGCTGGTCGAGGAAATCTTCACCGCCCTGGACGAGCAGACCGTCACCGTTCCGGGCACCGAGGCGGCCGCGCTGATCGTCCCGAGCCTGGCCCAATCTCTGACCGCCGTCCTTGACCAGCGCAAACTCCTGGCCGGGCGGATCGAGGAGCTCCTGGAGGCTCACCCTCTTTCGAAGGTCCTGAGGTCGATGCCGGGAGTCGGCGTCAGGACCGGAGCACGGATCCTGATCGAGGTCGGTGACGGCAGCACGTTCCCGACCGCCGGCCACCTCGCCGCCTACGCCGGTCTCGCGCCCGCGATCCGCAGTTCCGGGTCGTCGATCCGAGGCGAACAGCCCTACCGTAGGGGAAACAAGCAGCTCAAGAGGGTCTTCTTCCTCTCCGCGTTCGCGGCCCTGGGCGACCCGGCATCCCGGACCCACTACGACCAGAAGATCACCCAAGGGAAGCACCACACTCAGGCTCTGCTCTGCCTCGCCCGGCGCCGGGCCGACGTCCTCTTCGGCATGCTCCGCGACGGAACCTTCTACGAGCCACAGCCTGTTCGGGCCGCCGTTCCACAGACCTAGACCATGGTCGGGAGGTGGTCCGTGGGCCCGTAATCGATCTTCCAGTCGGTATAGACCCCCACGGCGCCATCCCTCCGGCACCGCAGCCCAACCGTCACCCAGCGGACCAACCCGTCGTCGGCAAGGGAGAACGCGACTGCCACCTCGAACTCCCGGCTTCCGCACGGGCAGCCGGCCTCGCCAGGATCCGCGTCCTCCCAAAACTCCTCACTATCCGCAATGAACGCGTGGACGCCGCAACCAACACACATGCGTTCGGCTCCGCCCTCGACACCGTCGAAGAGCACGAGGAACACACGCCCGCCACAACCGCCACAGACGGAAGAAACGATCCTCACCGGACGGCTGTCCTCTGCTCTCCGGAGAAGCACCGCGAGGTCCGCAGAGACACCCTCGCCAACCTGATCATCAGCATGCACAGGCACATCGTTCCAGACGCCCGAACCAGCACCCCTCCACCTTGACCAAACAGATAGTCGCCCCCACGACTCACGACAACCCCAGCCGTCGGCCTGTCAACGGCCGGGGTCCTTCGCCTTTCTCACAATGGTCCGCTCGGCTGCGGCAAGACCATGGTCAAGAATTCCGCGTCGCGTTCCGCTCAAGTCCCGCGGCACCACACCGGAAGTATCGCCCCGGTGGACTCCCATGTGCCACCGGGACCTTCCCACGTCGGCAACCAGGCCGAGCTGCCGACTTCGGCCGCCATCCGGCAGACCACAGTCACCCTGGTCTGTTGCCGACCTCGAAGACTGGCCTCGCTCGTGTGTCCATCACTGTCAGTCGTGCCGTCGAAGCGCCAATCGACCTATCCCACTTCGGGGTGAACCGCTCAGCCAGCACTTCTCGGTGCACCCTGTCTCATTCCGCTGCGTAGACGCGATCCCATCGCGATCCTTGAGGGGCCCGGCCGCCCCGAGTTTCCAGAGAGCCAACGTCTCATGAGACATACAGATCGCAGAGAAATCCCTACGCCAGCAGATCTGTCCCCCCGAGCTGCAGGCCCGCGCCCAGCAGACCTCCACATGGCTCGTCACCGGCAGCCGCCCCTTCGCCGCCCTCACCGCGGGCGCCCTCGCCGCCGCCACCAACGTGTGGACGGTCCTGCTGGCCGGGGCGGTCGTGCTCGCCGTGCCCGCGCTCGTCCTGTGGCGCTCGCCGGTCTCCCGCCTCACCACCATGCCAGTCCCCGCGTCCACCGCGCCCGCCGGCGCCAATCGCCCCTGACCTTGAGGAGTCTGACCATGACGATCCTGTCCACCGAACCGCGCGGCACCGCAGCCCTTCTCGTGAACACTGCCGGCCAGTACCTCCTGCATCTCAGGGATGCCAACAAGGTCATCTGCGACCCGGGAACGTGGTCCATCCCGGGCGGTGACCGCGAGGGCGAGGAAACCTGCCACCAGGCCGTCGAACGCGAGCTGCTCGAGGAGACCGGCCTGAACGTCCCGCTCGAGCCCCTCACCATCGTCGACGCACACGGGCCGACCGGCGACAAGGGCCAGATCCAGGTGTACGTCGGGTCCTGGGACGGCGACGACAGCACGCTGCCGTGCCCCGAAGGAATCATGTTCAAGTTCTTCGACGCCAAGACCATGGCCTTCCTGACCATGTGCCCGTGGACGGCCGACGTCATCGCCCTGCACCAGAAGACCGCCCCTGTCCCGGGCCCCCGGTCCGCGAGCGCGCGCGCACGGGCAGGGAGGAGCGGGACCCGGCTCAACGTGATCGGCGTCCACCTCTACCTCGAACGCGCGGACGGCCAGATCCTCCTCGGCCGGCGCCACCCGGATGTCGCCTTCGCCGGCGACCACTTCCACTTCCTGGCCGGCCACCTGGAGACCGAGGGCGCCAAGGCCGGTCTGATCCGGGAGGCCGAGGAGGAAGCCGGCCTCATCATCGCCCCCGAGGATCTTGAGCTGATCCACACGGTGCACATGCTCGACGCGGGCGAAAACACCGATCGGCAGCCCCGGCTCGGACTCATTTTCCGTGCCCACGTCTGGTCCGGCACGCCCGAGGTGCGCGAGCCGGACAAGTGCGTGGAGTGGATCTGGGCCGACCCGGCCCGGCTTCCCAAGCCGATGGTCACCTATACGCAGGTCGCGATCGAGGCGATCGGCCGCGGTGAGACGTACACCGAACTCGGATGGACATGACCCCAGATCTGCCGCACCGCCTTGTCCCGTCCCCGGATGCCGAGGAGACCTCCCCATGCCTGAACACCCGCTTGCCGACGGCCTCACCGCAGCTGTGCCCCGCCAGTTCCCCGCGCCCGGCCCGGATCCGGCGGCCGCCCGGGCCGCGATGGTCGCACGCCTCGAAGAGGAGGGCGCCCTACACCCGGGGCCTGTGCGGGATGTCCTGCTGGAACTCGCCCGGGAGGTCCTCATGCGTCAGGGCTACGTCCGGCGTACCGAGGTTGACGAGGTTCCCGTGCAGTGGGAGCTGCTGGACTGGTCGGTGCCCGCCGACCGGGCCGAGTTCCTCGACGTGCTGTATTGCGGGGAGAGCGTCCTTATCCAGCACGACGGCGACCCCATCCTCGGGCGAGCAGCCGGCACGCGGCGGACGGGCGGCACGATGACGTCGCTGTCCAGTGCCCGGTTTCCGCAGTCTCCGCCGTACGGACGTAACGCTGACGCGCGCCGTCCGAACCGAACCACTCCCGCCAGACCGCGATCAGCGTGTTCCGGGACGGCACGTC
>NZ_JBITDP010000051.1:0-17968 GCF_044454405.1 Streptomyces sp. NPDC051555
GCGAGCACGAGCGCCTCTACCCCACCCCCGACCAGCACGACTACGACCTCACGGCCTGAACAGCGATCTTCCCTCCGGGAGAGCTACACCCATCGCGGAACGCACGCTTCTGCGCGCACTCGCCGGGCACTGCCACGCTCCGATCGCCGGGCACGCCACCATCAACGCGGCAGGCGAGACCCGCCTAGCCGCCCGCGTCTACACCCCGGACGGCTCGGTCGTACTCGACTCCGACCTGACCGGACGCGTACCCAAGGACGTGGGAACCGCCGTCGCCGAGGATCTCATCCGCCACGGTGCAACCCAGGTCCTCGCCGCTTCCCGGCGCACCTGATGGGTTTGATGGTGACTGTTGGACGCCACCCGGAAGGCGAGTTCTGGACTCCACCTCGGGGGGTACGAGAACCGAGTTCGGCAGGCGGATCGGGAAGCGGCCCTCCGCGCGGGCGGGCCGGGCCTACCATCGGTGCCGTGATCAACTGGAAACGTGCCACATTTGGTATATGCGCCGCAGGCCTGAACATCGGGGAGGGCTTCACGGCAGACGACCGGTGGGCCATCGTCGACGACGACAGCGAGCACCTGTTCATGCCCATCCCCCTGTCCGCGGAGGGCCAGTACGACCCGAATGCCGAACACGCCTCCCTGGCACAGACCCTGTTCTTCGCGGACTGCCTCGCGTTCGATCACGACTGCCCCACCACCGTCCTCCCGTACAGGAGCAACACCCCGCCGCCGTATGAGGCGATCGGGCCCTTGAGGCCATGGGCAGACCCCGGCCGCTCCTACCGCGACACCCTCGCAGCTGCCGTAGAGCACGCGCACACGCTCCGGTACACCGACGGCGTCACCCTGCGGTACGTGACCGAGGGCGACCCCCTCACCCGCTTCGAGGACCGGTTCGAAGGCCGGCAAGAAGCTTTGTCCCTCTACACCACGGCGATCCGGCAGGTGGACTTCCTCTCCGAGTACCTCGGCCTCTACCGGGTCCTCGAATGGCCTGGCAAGGACAACGGGAAGAAGTTCACCGATGCCAACCTGGACGAACTCCGCGACTACGACTTCGGATCCTTGCGGATGATGGACTCGGGCTTTCCGCTGGACCAGACCGAGGATCCGATCGAAGTGTTCGACACCCTCCGAGAACGGGCACTCGGACGGATCGAAGCGCTCCGAACTGCAAACATCGACATCCCCGCACACCTCTACGCCCTCCGCAACGGGCTGGCCCACGGGAAGCAGGACCTGATCCTGAACGACCTCGGCCCCAGCGTGGATGAGGTGGCCGCCGACCTGCCCGTGGTCAAGCTCCTCGCACGCATGGCCGTGGAAAGGGGGCGGTGACCGGACCGGCCTCGCGGGTAACGCCCCGCCGGCACGGCCTGATACCGCGGTAGGTAAGGGGTGGAGTCCAGAACTCGGCTTCCGGGTGGAGTCACCAGTCACCGCCAAAGCCAACCTGACAGGCGCCCGCTCCCGATCCGCGCGGATACCCAGACAGCACGTGGCCGCGCGCGAGGCCAGCTGCCGGAAGGCGCGGCCGGGGTACCTCCACAGCGTTTGCGTATGCTCCGCGACACCGCCGGGCGGTAGCCCGGACGGGGAACCAGAACGCAGGGCAGGAGGAGAAATGCGCGGCACGACAGTGGCCGGCCGCTACCGGCTGGTGGACATCCTCGGCAGCGGAGGCATGGGGGAGGTGTGGCGCGCCGCAGACCTCAACGAAGGCCACGACATCGCCATCAAGATCATCACCCTGGGGCCGGGCGACGCCGTACGCGAAGCCGCCTTCCGCCGGGAGGCCGGCGTCGCCGCACGGCTGACCCACCCGAACGTCGTCGCCGTCCACGACCACGGCGCCACCGACCTCGACGGCCGGCGCGCCCTCTTCCTCACCATGGACCTGATCGAAGGCCCGCCCCTGAGCGCCCGGATCACCGGACCGCAAAGCCTCACGGACACCCTGACCTGGGCCGCCCAGATCAGCCAAGCCCTGCACGCCGCGCACCAGGCCGGCATCGTCCACCGCGACATCAAGCCGTCCAACATCCTCATCGACCGCCACGGTGCCGCGGTCCTGTGTGACTTCGGCATCGCCCGCCTCGCCGACCTCACCAGCCACCACACCCTGACCGTCACCGGCGCCGTCATTGGCACCCCCGCCTATATGTCCCCCGAGCAGGCCCGCGGCGACAAGGACCTCGCCGCGCCCAGCGACCTGTACTCGCTGGGCTGCCTGATCCACGAACTCCTCACCGGCTCGGCACCCTTCGATGGCACCGGCTGGAATCTTCTGCACCAGCACCTCCACGCCACCCCCGTCGCCCTGTCCACCCTGCGCCGCGACGTCCCCCGCGAGCTCGAGCAGCTGGTCCTGGAGCTCCTGCACAAGGAACCTGCTGGCCGGCCGACCGCCGCCGAGGCCCTGGAGCGGCTCTCCCGGCTTCACTCCGCCCGCGCGGCCTTCGCGGCCGCGCCGACCACAACGCCCACGCGCAGGGCGCCGGAACCCACCGTCCCCGACACCCCGACCGCCGCCCCCCGCTCCCACGGCACCGGTACCCGCGCCACCGCGCTGTGGGCTGGGGCAGTGACCGGGTCCGCGATCGCAGGCGAACTCGCCTGGGCCACCCCCATGCCGAACCCGTGGCCGGTCACGCTCGGGGTCCTCGCCGGCCTCCTCCTGAGCGCTCTCTACCTCCTCGACACACCAGAGCACGCCCAGCCGGAAGAGCTGGAGATCAGCACCGCCGGCCTATTCACCATGCTCCTGATCACCCTCGGCATGTCCGTCGCACTCCTCGTCTCGGCAATGTGGTGGGCCGCCCTGGCCACCGCCATGCTGGGCGGCCCCGTCCTCATCGGCTGCTCCACCGCCGTACGCCAGACCGTCGCGCACGTACTGCACCGCCCCACCCGGCACGCCGACCTCGCCTCAACGGCCGGCGCCCTCCACACCGTCACCCTGCTGCTCGCCGCCGGCCACGCCGACTTCTCCGCTCTCGCGATACTGACCTCCGGGCTCGCGCTCTGGCCTGTCACGGCGCTGATCACCGGGCTGATCACATCCCGCGGAACCCCCAAGCACCATGCCCAGAGCTCCCGCCGCCCAGCAATCCACCCCGCCCAGCCCGCCACCCGGGCCAAGACGGTCCTGGACCGGACATGAACGGGCAAATCCCTTGCCTGCTCCCGGCTGTTCCTGGCCCGGCCCCCAGAAATTCAGTGATCGTCGTCTTCGCCAGAGAACGCGGACGTAGCCTGTCAGCGTGGACGAATCCCTTGAGCAGGTGGAACAGGTGAACATCCATGAGTTCACCAGCCTGGACGCGGCAACGGCGTCAAAGTTCCACTTCGACATCCACGGCCCCTTCCTCGAGACGCTCTCCCCTCGCGTCCTGCCGAGCGAACCGCCCGCCGATGTCTGGTGCCACGAGGGTCTCCTCGACGGTGTTCTGAAGGCGTCGCAGGCCGTCCACGAAGCCGCCCACGCCGTCCTCGCCAGGAGCGTGGGCGCAATACCCATACACCTGGAAGTGGCTCCCGGGCGGGACACCCGCGTCGGCGGCGGATTCCGCGACAAGTTCGACAAACTGGACGCGCAGCTCGCAACGGTTATCGACGTGGGCGCCGGACCCGCGCAGGCGCGCTGGCTGCGCGAGCGCGGCTACACCCACCCTCAACTGCAACGGTGCGTGCTGGAGTACTGCACGTTGGGCGACGCGGCCAACGTAGCCCGTCACATCGCCGAGGGCTTGGTCATCGACCGCGAACAAGCGCTACGGGACGCGGAGCAGATCCTCGCCGCTCCCCGGGCCGCCCGCACGATGAACGCCTTGGCCGACCTACTGTTCTCCGAACACCGGCTGAACGAGCGGCAGATCGCCGAGGTGTTCGAGGACCACCCACTTCCCGCACCCCCACCCATCTGGATGCCGGGCACGCGCCTGCCGATCACCGCAGCCTCTCGCCCCGGCCCGCTCCTGCGAGCCGAATCGCACTGAGACGGCACACAGAGCACAGGCATGCCCGTCCGCCGCCGGCACCGGACGGGAAACCAACGCCACGGTGATGACCCGAGGACGGCAACACCGCGTCCAGGGCAATCGGTGCCGCCCCCAGCAGGCCTGAGTTGACGAGCTGTTTCACCTCTTCCGGAAAATCATGCGCCTCCACTGTCACACCGTGCGGCTTCCAGGCACCTGTAGCAGGTGAGAGACCGAATCCGACCCGGGAGCCGCACGTGAACCTCACACTGACCCCGTACACGCCGCGCCAGCAGTGGAGCTGGCAGGCCGCCGACGCCGCGCTCACGCCGGCCGAACTGCGCCAGATGGCCACCGGCGAGAGCAGCGAGACCGCACAGGCCGAGCTAGACGAACTCGTGGACCGCGTACGCGTCCTGCCAGCGGCCACGGCCGGACAGGCTCGCGGCGAGGCCCGGATCTTCCACGCGCTCATGCACGCCTACGGCCGGCACCGGTCCACGTTGACTGGAGGCCCCTTCGGCATCCGCAGCCTCACCCCCCGCCCGACGGAACTGGTGGTCCGAGTCACGCCCTCGCAGTTGCCCCGCTGGGTCGACGCGCTCGCCCACCAACCTGACGGCCAGGGCGTCGCCGGGCTCCGGTGGGCTCCGCGCCAGGACGGAATCGTCCTGACCCTGGCCGAGACGACGATCGTCTTGGACAGCATTGACGAGACCACCTGGCGTACGGCTCTCCACACGAGGGCCGCCCAACACGACGGTCTGGCTCCGAACTCGGTCCCCGTACTCGCCTCCGAAGCCGAACGGGCACAGACCCAGACTGCGGACCTCGCCGCCATCGCCGACCACCTTTCCGCCACCCTGCGACGCATCCGCTTGGTCGATCGGCTCACCGGCGACGCCAACGTCCACCTGTTCACCACCCGCTACCTCGGCGCGCCCTACCTGATCGAGGCATGTGTGAAAGCCCCCACCGTTCGTCCACTGTGGATCACCCAGTGCCTTCCCCTGGCCCTGTGGCCCACGGGCCGGATCCCGGCCCGTGGACCGGCCGACCCGTCCACTGCCGTGCTCGACCTGCTCATTGCCATCGAGCCGTTCAACGCCCCGCCTCGTGCCGCGCACAACCGTGCCGCGCTTGCCTTGTGCCACCTGGCAGGGAGGCAGACGAGCCGCCGTTTCAACCCCGTCTTCGTGGAGGCGGCTGAGCACGCCCTGGCCGTCGCTGCCCGGGTTCTCTCCGATCCCGAACACGCCGCCATCTACGACGCCGGGGGCTGGGCAGGGAGCTGCCGTACCTCCTGGCGAGGAGCCGCCCGCCGCACCGACCCCTGCATCCCGCCCGGCGCCGAGGAAGTCATCGACCTCCCCACAGACGACCTCATCCGCTTCGGCGCCCAGACCCCGACCCCGTCGGACGCCGACAGGCTCATCAGGGCCGGCCAGGACGTTCTCATCGGCCTGCTCGGCTGGGCACTCGCGGCGGCCACCCGCGCTGACAACCGCCTCTCTTGGACCCGCGAGGGCCTCCTTGGCACCCGGCGTGCCACCCACCCACTACAGGGCCGAAACGGGACTCTGAGCCTCAGGTCCACCCTCGGCTACATCGTTGAGCTGGAAGACCACGGTCTGGCCGCGCGCCCTGCCGAAGACGCCACCGTGTACTGGGAGTCAGGCGACGCGCCCTCCCAGGCCGTCGCCGTCCTAATGGCCGAACACGCCGCGATCGAGGCATCCGTCTGCTTGCCATTCCAGCGCACGGACCGCAAGCACCACCTGCTGCTGCCCGTCACGGCCCCGACCCGCCCCACGATCCGAGCTGTCACGGCGGACGCCGACCGCGACCTTGGGTTCATCACCTTGGCCAACTACATCGCCCAGCCGTATCACCGAGAAGACTCCACGTACGGAGCCGTCGACGGACACTGGCAGCCCCTACCGGATCCGGAAGACGTTGAGGACTCGCCCCACCCCATGCGAACCCTCACCGCCTTCCTCAGCGATTGGAATCAACTGCCCTCGCCCGACCCCGGGGACGAGGCCAACACCACCTCCGTCGACAGCCTTTCCTACCTCCGTTTCCTGGCTGCACACCGCGCGGCTCTCGATCCGTTCGTCAGCTGCTACCTCGCAGCCGCCGACAGCCTCAGCGGTCTGCACACCTTCGAGGAGCGCCATCGCGAAGGCGCCGCAGCCCTCCGCTCCTGCGACCCCATCGCCTTGGCCTGTCAAGGTTTCTACCCCGCCCGCGAACCGCTCCTGCAGATGGTGAAGTCCATCCCGCAGAATCCCGACCAACTGGAGGCCTGGTACGACTATTACCTCGACGAGCTGCGCTGATCCGCCCGCGGGCGGTGCCGCGGCCGAGACCGGCGGCGCCGAGAGGCCGGCTGAAACGCGTCAGCTCGGACCCCCAAGAAAGTGAGCGGGCTGTGCTCGCACTTCCGGCTAGGCTCTCTTCAGCCCGGACCGGACACCGGCGGGGACATGACACGAGGCGCCGGCAGTGCAACTACTTCGCCGGGATGCGCCAGAAGCGCAGGGGGACGATGACGATGGACACCCAGGTTATCTTCAGCGACGAAGCGTCCAACGTGATGCGGACGATGTCCGGTACCCGTCCGGTGTCCGAGCTGCCGCCGCCCTTGGAGACCCTGACCTGGAAGGCCCCGCCGGAGGGGGACGATGCGGACGACCCCTCCTGGTGATCTCCCCTGCGGGCTTCGGTCTGTGGGCTGGGATGGTGGAATTCGAAGGCAGCTGCCTTGTCCACGGAGTCCACGGCCCAGCAGAGCTTTGACCGCCCCGCCGCCAGGTACAAGTGCCTCCTCGAGGTGCGGCCCGTCGGGGATCAAATGATAAGAGCAGCACCCCAAATGATGAGGAAGCCCCCAGCTTGCAACAGCGCAGGCTGGGGGTCGCGTTGTGTCGATCGCCGCCGCCCGCTGAGACAGCAACACGGAACGCCCTTGGACGGGTATGCGAGCGATCGCGGATTCAGCCGGCGTGCCACTCCTGGTGATCCTTGGCCCACTGCTCGCGGGCCCGGGCGCGCTCCGTTACGGCGTCCAGCCGCTCGATCGGCACGCCACTGTCGAGGATCACGTTGACGTGCTGGGGGCCGCCCGGGTGGAAGCGGTGGCCTTGGTCGATGAGCACAACGGTGCGGGCGATGCCATTGCGGTCCGGCATCGCCATCGTCGCCTCCTCGAACGGGCCCGCCGGGCCGCCGGGGACGGAGATCCAGTCCTCGGCCGTTGCCTGCCAGGGGAAGATCAGGTCACCCCCGTGCGGGCCCGTGCCGGTCGGGGCCCCTGCGGGCGCCGGCTCCTCGGCCTCGGCCGCGCGGGCGGACTGCTCCAGCTCGTACACGGCCAGCCGGAACTCCCCGCGGCCCATCTGCCAGAGGATTCCGAGCTGCCGAGTCACCCGGCGCCAGTCCTCCGCCCGGTCGCCGGTGACGGTTCCGCGGGTGCCCAGGATCGTCAGGGTGCGGGTGACGAAGGCGTACCGGGCGCGTTCGCGGCCGTGGTTGCCCTTCATGTCCGCGGGCAGAGCCGGGAGCTGTGCGGCGAGACGCTGGGCGGCAAGGTGCGTGGACGGCGGAGGCATACGGAGTCCTTGGGCTGGGGCGGGATGGGCGGAGCGATCGGTGCCGCGACGACGTGAAGTCGGCGCGGCACCGAGCGGGGAGGGGGTGGGGCGAGGGCGGCCACGGGCCGGAACGGGTCAGTCGGGAAGGAGGCCGGTGATCGTGGGAAGTCCCTGGACGGTGGTGACGGAGACGTCGGGGGCAAGGATCTTGAAGGCGTGCTTCCAAGGCCGGTCGGCGAGCGTGAACAGGCCGAACATCGGGAGCATGAGGGACAGACGATTGACGCTGGTGTATCCGAGCCGCTCGTAGAACGCGGTCAGGTCCCGGTCGTGGCGCAGCGTCAGCGCCGCGTATCCGGAACCCCGGAAGGTCTCCTCGGCCTGTCGGAGGAGATCCTTTGCGATGCCGCGGCACCGGTGGCCGGGCCGGACTGCCAAGGCGTGGACCGTGGAGATGCGGTGCACGAGCCGACGCCGAACCAGGCCGGAGGCGCGGCCAGGCTTGGCGATCCAGTTCGGCGGTCCGCACACGATGACGCCCACCGCGAGACCGTCGGGGTCCTCGGCGATCAGGAAGTGATTCTCCTGGTGGGACAGGGGGCCGTCGTCAGTGGCGGTGAGTGCGCCCCGCATGGGGGCGAGGGCGGCGGGCACTTCGTCGGAAGGCAGATGGAGATCAACCAGGGAAGCCAGCTCGATGACGGTGTCGGCGTCGGCGGGGGTAGCGGTGCGGATGCGGGTGCCGGAGCGGGTGGTCAGGGTGTTCATCGGAGGGCATTCCTTCGGTAGTGCGGACGTGGGGGTGGTCCGCGATGCGGCTGGTGGAGGGCGGGCGGGAACCGGGCCGGGTGGGGGCTAGTCCGACTGGACGGTCCAGCCGAAGAAGAGCCAGCTCCGTTCGGCTCCGCGGGTGTCCAGGAGCAGCGCCCCGGTGCCGCCGCTCCTGATGCACGGGTCGTCTTCTTCGGTGAGGCGGTCGGCCAGCCATTCGGCGTCGTCCTCGCAGAGCGGCCCGCCGTCCGGGCCATCGAAGGCGGCGTAAAAGTCGCCGAGTTCGGCAGCGGCAGCACGGAGTGCGGCCCGCTCCACGACGACCGTGACCCGCTTCACCCGCGTGAGATCCGGGTGGCGCACGAAGGGACTGCGGGGCCGGGCATGTTCCTGGGCGGTGTACCGGGCGACGGCGCCTTCGGGGGTGGCGCCGCTTGCGGTGAAGCGGTACAGCACGGGAGAGAGCAAGGGGTTCACGGGATTCCTCATCGGGGTGTACGGCCGCCGGGCGCGGAGCCCGGCGGCCGGGGCGGAGAGGTGATCAGGCGGGCTGGCCGGGCAGGACGCGGTGCCCGCACCGCATGGCGTGCATGATGCGGGCCACGGCGGCGGGGATGATCCCCTCCTTGGCGGTGCTCCGGAGACCGGCGTTCTTCATGCGGGACTGCGCCTCGCCCCGGGTGCGTACGGCGTGGAAGACCCGCTGGTTGAGATCGACGGCGTGCACGATCCGGATCTCCCGGCGGCCGGACACCAGGTGATTGACGCGTTCGCCCCTCTGTGCGCGTCGAGCCAGATGCGGGGGCAGGGCGACGGTGCTGTCCCGCGTCCAGCCCTCGAACATGAACCCGACCGCGCACACGGTCGCCTGCGCCGCGTCAGCGGGCGGAAGGAGATCCGGAACGGGAGGAAGCGGGGCCGCCAACTTGTCCAGGGCATCTGCCGGGTTGAAGCCGCCGGGGCACCACAGGTGCTGCGGGTACAACGCGGTTTCGACCAGGTCGCCGGGCAGGAGGCGGAGCGTGAACAGCTGGGTGGGGCGGTCCCATCCCCGACGCTCGCCGAGCTGGTCTTCGATGCCCACGATCGCGGCGGCGATGGTGTTGGCGTGAGGATCATCCGGCGAAACGATCGGGGCGGAGAAGTGGAAGCTTTTGGGCTCCGTGGACATGGCAAGTGCACCTTTCCGTGCGGCCGTAAGCGGGTACGGCCGTGCCGAAGTGGTCTGAACGGGGGAGGAGGGGCGAAGGACGCCCTGTCGATGACAGGAAGTTACACGCAAATGCAGAGATAGGCAACGCATTTGTTTGGGTGTGTCACCAGGGGTGGTCCGGCATGGTCGGTCTCACCCGCTTCGTGCCGTGTGGCGGCAGCGGCTGCCGCGCCCGCACGCGACAATGAGCACTGGTAGCGACGGCATCCGGTTCCTGGGGGAGTGCTCTTTGTCCATCGACCATCTGCAACCCGCTGGAAGCCCCGCGACGCTTGCCATCCGCACGACCGCACCAGGAATCCCGACCTCCCGCACCGGTCACACCGATGCCGGTACGTCACTGGCCGGGATGAGCGCCGAGGCCTTCCACCGCTCCTTGCAGCAGGCCCGCGAGGCTGCGCCCGCTGCCGCTCGCCCCGTCGCCGCCGAAGCCGGGCGCCGCCTCGCGCACAGTCGACTGGAAGTCCGCGACCTGCGACTTCTGCTGCTGGAGATGCCCGACACCGAGGTCTGGGCCGCCCTGCGCCGGGCTGCCCTGGCCGCTGTCACCACCAGCCTGGCGCTGGCCCCGAGCATCATCTCGATGCACGCCCAGCTGCTCCGGCTGCCCGCGGCGACGGTCCGCGAAGGCCAGGACACCGGAGGCGAACCATACTTCGTGGCCCAGGCCGCCCTCGTCGTCGGCGGCCGCGAGGTCACCGGCAACATCCAGCGCTCCCGCACCCGCAAGGGCGCCCGCCAGCAGGCGATGGCGACACTCGTCGCCGCACTCGCCTGCCTGCCCGAGCCGCTCACCGATCACGCCGCGCCGACCTGGAACTGGGATCCCACCCCGGCCGATCCTCCCCAGCCGGCAGTCCCGGGCACCGGCTCGGCACTCCCAGGGGAACGCAACCCCATCTCCGTCCTCAACGAATACGCCCAGGCCGGCCACATCACACGCCCCGACTTCCGGGTGACCGCGACCTCCCCCACCCACTTCACCGCGACAGTCACCGCCGTCCACCGCGGGCAGCAACTCACCGGCACGGGAGAAGGATCAACCAAGCAGGGAGCCCGCGCGCTGGCCGCCGACCTCCTCCTTCAGGCACTGCAGCAGGCCCTCACCGCCGACCGCGCCCCCGCACCACCCACTCCTTCGGAGGAGTCGGGCCCCCCGGCACCCGCGCCGGCACCCGCGCCGCAGACCACCCGGCCCACCCAGGAACCCCCACAGCCCCGCCCAGCTGGCACCGGCGAACTGTTCCGGGCCCGGGCGGTCCTCGAGCGCACGCTCGCCGACGGCGCGGCCCTCACCCTGCTCCCCTCAATCCACCCCGCCCGCACCGCGTGGATGATCTCCAGGCCCGACGGAGCCCCGCTCACCGAAGCCCAGACACCGCCCGCGCCGCTCCAGGCCCTCACCCGCGATCTCGTCCTACCCGGCCCCGGGGCCACCATCCCGCGCCGCGCCACCGTGACCGGCATCGCCGTCCCCCTCGCTCTCGCCCTGCCCGCCCTGCTCAACCCCGGCGACAACGAACACCCCTCCGTCACCGGATGGCGCCCCGCGCTGCGCCTCGCCCTCCAGTGCGTCGCCCAGCAGCGCGTCCACCCCGCCCTGACCACCGACGGGCAGGACTGCTGGCGCGTCGGCCCGCTCACCGAACCGCTGCGCCAGGCGGTCACGACGGCCGCCGCCCAGCTGGCCCCAGAGGGCCACGGACTCCTCGCCGGCAAAACGCCCGTCCGCATCGCGGCCCCGGAGGCGTCCGTGTGGACCCTCCTCGACGCCGTCGCCGACACCATGCTCCGTACCCCCGGCGCCGCCACCGTTCTCGGAGCCGGCCCCTACAGCGGACCCGCCAGCCAAGACAGGCCCCCGCAGCCGGAACTGTGGCGGTGGGCGGATGCGATCGAGGACACCGCCGACCCCCACCCCGTCCCCGGCCTGGTGCTGCGCATCAAGGAGCCCGACCCCACCAGCCGCATCCCGGCCGTACCGGCCACCCTGCACCTGACCGCCGACGACATGGACGACAGCGTCTCGGCGATCACCGTCTGGAACAGCCCCTCCGCCCACCCCGGCCTCACCCCCGCCCACCTTCCCGGCGTGCGCCGCGTCCTGCGCCGCGCCGCCCGACTCTTCCCGCCGCTCACCGGCCTCGCCGCCCAGGAACGCCCCAACAGCACCACCCTGTCCGCGAAGGACCTCGCCCACCTCCACCTCCAGGCGACGGCCCCACTCGCCGACCTCGGCATCACCATTCACTGGCCCGCCTTCCTCACCGACGCCCTGACCACCACGGCCGTCATCGGCACCCCCGACGACACCGACACCCCAGCCTCCGGCAGCGGCCACCTCGCCCTGGAACGCCTCGTGGACTGCCGCTGGCACGTCAACCTCGACGGCGAACCGCTCACCGACGAGGAGATGACCGCCCTGGCCGAGGCCGCCTGGCCACTGATCCAGCTGCGCGGACGCTGGCTCCTCCTCGACCCCGAAACCGCCCGCCGCGCCAGAACACGCGAGCTGGCACCCCTGCCATCCCTCGACGCCCTCGCCGCAGCCCTGTCCGGCACCCTCACCCTCCACGGCGAAACCATCGAAGCCCGGCCCGCCGGCACCCTCGCCACCCTCGTCGACAAGCTGCGCCAGGCCCCCGAAGATCCCCGGCCCGTCCCGACCCCGGCCACCCTGAACGCGGACCTGCGCCACTACCAGCAACGCGCCCTGACCTGGCTCGCCCACACCCTCGACCTCGGCTTCGGCGCCCTGCTCGCCGACGACATGGGACTCGGCAAGACGCTGACGACGATCGCCTTGCACCTCCACCGCGCCGAGACCACCGCCACCGGACCGACGCTGGTCGTGTGCCCAGCCTCCCTGATGACGAACTGGCAGCGCGAGATCACCCGCTTCGCACCCGGCACCCCCGTCGTGCGCTACCACGGCACCGACCGGGCACTCGGTCCCGAGACCCTCGGCAACAGCACCGTCGTCATCACCACCTACGGCACCGCGCGCCGCGACACCCCCGCCCTGACCGCCATCCCATGGGGCCTGGTCGTCGCGGATGAGGCCCAGCACATCAAGAATTCGGCCGCGGCCACCGCCAAGGCACTGCGCGCCCTGCCCGCCCGCGCCCGCCTTGCCGTCACCGGCACCCCCGCGGAGAACAACCTCACCGAGCTGTGGGCCATCCTCGACTGGACCAACCCCGGCCTCTTCGGCACCCGGGCCGCCTTCCGCGCCCGCTACGGCGCCGTCGAAAAAGACCCCGACTCACCCGCCGCCGCCCAACTCGCCCGACTCGTGCGCCCGTTCATGATGCGGCGCCGCAAAGCGGACCCCGGCATCGCACCCGAACTCCCCGGCAAGATTCACCACCACCGCATCGTCGCCCTCACCGACGAACAGACCGGCCTGTACGAGGCGACCGTCCGCGACACCATGGACAAGATCGCCACCAGCACCGGCATCGAACGCCGCGGCCTGGTCCTCAAACTCCTCCAGGCCCTGCGCCAGATCTGCAACACCCCCGCGCTCTACCTCAAGGAACCCCCGGCCGGCACCGACTTGGCCGACCGCGTCCGCCGCTCCGGCAAGCTGGCCGTCCTCGACGACCTCCTCGCCACCCTGGCCGAGCGGGGCGAAGCAGGCCTGATCTTCACGAGCTACGTGCAGATGGGCCGGATCCTCGAGCACCATCTGCGTGCCCGCGGCCGCTCCGTCTACTTCCTCCACGGCGGGACACCTGCCCCCCGCCGCCAGGACCTCGTCGACGCCTTCCAGAACGACCCCGACCCGGCCCCGCTGTTCATCCTGTCCGTGAAGGCGGCCGGCACCGGCCTCAACCTCACCCGGGCCGAACACGTCATCCACTACGACCGCCCCTGGAACCCCGCCGTCGAAGACCAGGCCACCGACCGCGCCCACCGCATCGGACAGCACCGCACCGTCCAGGTCCACCACCTGATCACCGAAGGCACCGTGGAAGACCACATCTCCGCCCTCCTGGACCGCAAGCGCGCCCTAACCGAAGCCGTCCTCACCTCCGGCGAGAGCGCCCTCGCCAACCTCGACGACACCGAACTCGCCGCCCTCATCACTCTCCAGGGGAACCGATGACCGGCCTCCCGACCCCCCCGCAACACGGCACCCCTCGCCGCCGCGTGGAAACAGAACTTCCACCTGGCCACCAACGGATCCCCCTCCTACATCAAGGGCCTCAACGCCTTCCGCACCGGCGCCATCGGTCAGATCCATGCCGCCCCCGGACAGCTCACCGCCTCCGTCGCCGTCAAGAAGGCCACCCACAAAGCCGCCCTGCACCTGCCCCAACTCAGCCAAGACCAGTGGCACACCCTGGCCGGCCGGCTCGCCGACATCCCCCAGGCCGTCGCCGACCTCCTCGCCAACCGGGTCCCCGCCGCCATCGCAGACCCCGCCCACGCCCGCGGCATGACCATCGTCCCCGCCCCCGAGCAGATCACCTTCTCCTGCTCCTGCCCCACAGGCAACCTCGGCCGTGTGTGCGATCACAGCGCAGCCCTCGGCCACGCCGTCGCCGAACGCCTCGCCGGCGCCGCATCCGTACTGCTCACCGCCCGCGGCATGTCCGCCCGCGAACTCGCCGCGCTCCTGCGCGACCGCCTGGACGGCACCGACCTCGCCACCCTCCCAGCGGACCCCGACGGAACAGTCCGGGCCGACCAGCTCTACTCCCTATACGCCCACCGCCCTCCACACCAAGCCCCGCCCGAGGCAGTTCTCGACACCATCACGCCGATCACCGCCACCCTCGACGAACCACCCGCCCCCTGCCCCTCAGCCGCGGACCTGGAGTGGATGACCAAGGACGCAGCCGCCCGCGCCCGCGCACTACTGGCCGGCCACGCGACACACCCCCACGACCCGCTCGCCGACACCGTGCGCATCCTGGCCACCCCCGACGGCGTCAGCCGGCTCGCGGACGCCGCGCACGCCACCGGCCACGACGAAGCAACCCTGCGCACCATGATGATCGGCTACCGCCACGGCGGACCGGCCGGAGCCCACACCGCCCTCGCCCCGACTCCGACGCCGTCCCTCACGCTGAAACGGGCCCGGGAGACGATCAGGCTCTCCCGGGCCTTCGGCCTCGGAACGCTCGACATCGCGGAAGGGACCCTGACGGACACGTCCGCCGGAGTCCAGGTCCGCCCAGGCCCTGATGGCCGCTGGTACCCCTTCACCGCAGCCGGGAGCGAATGGCGTCCGGCGCCCGGAGCCTGCGACGATCCGGCGGACGCCTACCGGGCCGCCCGACGGGCCCGGGCTTCACGACCCACAGCCAGATGACCGCCACGCCGTGTCTCTCACGAAGCCGCAGGAGGCCGGCGACGCAGGACCGGCGGGAGGACGCCGGATCCGCCGGGACAGCACGGGAGAGCAACACAGGGGCCGTGCCATGCTGTTGTCGCAAAGTCTGCGCGACGAAGCCCGAGCCGCGAACCCACATGGCGGGAGCTGCTCGGCAGCTGGCAGCCGGAACGTAAGTCACGCAGGCGTACATGAGAATGGACAGCCGCGGACCCGCGCGCGGCGCGTTGAGGAGGAGACCGGTGGATCAACAAACCGGAGTGCGTGTCTCCCCGTTCGTCCGAGACCGGCAGGACGAACTGAGAAGCGAGCAGCACCCCGAAGGCCACGACGCGTACGTCCAATCGTGGCGCGATCCCCACACGCTCAACCAGAGCTACGCCAGCGCCGTGCAGGAAGGCGACCCCGAGGCGGCTGGCCGCTGCCTTGACGCGCTCACAGTGATGGCCGCCCGCCGGAATGACCAGCCGGACTACCCGTCCAACCTCGCAGCCACTCCCGCCCCCGCTACGGGAGACGACGCGGACGGTGCGCACACCGGTCCGACAGCGCGGCCATGAAGACCGTGCTGCCCGCGTCCAGCATGGTCGTCGCCATGCTGGTGCTCCTGCCGTACGTGCTCCACCTCGGGATCACGTCCTGGACCGTGGGCTGGGTGGCCATCCTCGCCGGGACCGTCACGGTGCTCGGGCTTCTGGCCCTGTTCGAACATCTCACCGCCGTTGAGGCCGACGAAGCGCCGGGAACAGATTCGGTCCAGCCGGGGGAGTAGCGGCAGAACCGGCTGGGCAAGGGGCCCGGGCCCAGACCGCCGCTCATGCGGCCGCCACCAAGGAGGCGAGCAAAAGCGCTGTGACGTGCGCCGTCTGGCCTGTTGACTGCACCAAGTTGTCGATCGCGCCCGGGCCCACCGCTCACACCGGTGGGCCATGGTGCACTTGAACCTTCCGCATCCCGCATCGCGGGGTCACAGCCGAGCAATGAGGACGCGGAGACACGATCCCCGACCTGCTCCGGATTGCACTTCACCATCATCGGCGAGAGGCTTGTGTTAAGGAGAGTTCGATCTTCGGGATTCAGTGCGGCTCGAAAGGGCTTGATCGTGGCGCGAATTGACTCTTTTTCCGAATTGCGCGATCGCGAAAACGTGCGAATCTTCAGCGCCCCCGCTTCCGTAATTAGGGCGTGGGGAAACCCGTCAGACACAGGCCGGAATTGGGCCAACAGGTATCCCACAATGTGCCACTACACTGGGATCGATTCCCTTGCCCGAATTAGGCGCGATGGAATTCGACCCGACGCATGGGTTTCCCCGACAGCATATTCGGCCTGCGCGGCCCCCTATTCCTTGGGGCTTTATGACCCCAAGGACCTTGTGGTGGTCATCGACACGGGTCTAATTCCTGAACTTTGGGGCCCTTCCATCACTCCACCCGGAATATTCCCTGACGTTTGGGCTGGAGGGGGCATAGAGTTTCAGGTAGGGGCAGCAGGAGCGCCTGTCGGCAGCATCATGCACGTGCTCCCTCTCGAAACATGCGGGGATACAGTCAGCGGCAGGCTCGCCAAGGGAGGAGCAAGTGGTGGCGGTCTCGTTGTTTGCAAGTGCGGTGCGCGCCATTGAGCACAGTGCCGAGCTAACTGCAAAAGAATTCAGTGAGTCTTCTGCTCCTGCCCACCTTTGGGACGAGGGGCATAACTGGATACTGTTCTGCACTGACAAGGTAGACGGCGAGGAAGTGTATTGGGAGACTAGGGTTGAGTTGCGACCTTTCGCCGACCTCCCAATGGGTAACGAGGAGGAGGCGACAGTCGTCTCCGTTGCAGTCCGAGCGAAAGCATGGATCCCCGGAGACAGTCAGGCGACTTGGAGTAGGACCCCCAGTTCGGAGACGTGGAGTATCCAAGACCGCGCCGAAGATGAATTGCAGAAGGCTATTGAACGATGGCTGATACCTGCCTGGCATTCAGCCATGATAAATACTAAGGAGCAGATCGGAAATCTTTCGAGCGTAGCCGATCAGCGCAGAAGTGTGATGGAGTCTCCCTGGCCTTGATGGTGCAGAGAAGATCGACGAGCGGAGCTCCGCCCTTCTCGAAGAAGCCGGAGCTGCCGGTGTGCTCCATCCACCACTGAACGGGCCAACGCCGATCGATAACACCATGTGACAAGCCCACCCAGTCAGTAATCGCAGCGGGCAGACCCGGCGGCAGATCCAAGAGGACCGATCCGGCGCCGAGCAGAAGCGCAGACACGACTACATGCGTCCCCGCATGGGACAACAGAGCCCGCCAGCCGGCGGCGCTCGGTAACGCCTTGCGCTCGCTTTGCCGATCCATCTGGAACGCGTAATCGGAGAGGAGATGGGCCACATAGAACAGGATGAAGACCTCGGCGCACATGCGCTTCCTTCGTTCGATGTGATGGGCTGAGGGGGGCCAGGTCCCACCCTGGGACCGGTGGCCTTTGAGCTGCGCACACCAAAGTGCACACCGCGCGTGAAACGGCTCTCATTCGCTCCGGCCTGGCGATGCCAGGGCGTTGACAAGCCGACGCCGGACCCCGTCCGCCGTTGCCGCCTGGGCCTCCGCAGAGCCGAAGCATCTTGATCCACGGCGTAGAAGCCAGCGCGGGAAGCGGCCGTGGAGCAGTCCCGGCGGAACCCGGGACGGCAGGAGCCAGGGCGCGGCCGGTACTTGCCAGACGTCGCGATCATCCAGAGAATCTGGTCATGGAGAACCCGGAACCCATCCCCGAAGCCAGCACGGCCACGCACCGGACCGGGGCGGTCGAGCGCTTGGCTTCGGCGGCGAACACGTTCCCCCGCACGCCCCTTGTCCTCGTCCTCGATGAGGTCTGGGCACTCTCGGCACACCTCGACCGGTCCGAGCAGGAAATCCTGTTCCAGGGCAGACGAGTCCCGGCCAGCTACGCCCCAGCCCGATACAGCGCAATCTGAGAGGGGTGTAGCTCTTCCAGAGGGACTGGCTCGAGGCGGTCTGAGCTGGGAGTTTCCTGATCTGGCTGCGATGGCGGGCTCGGGCTCGTAGCGTCGGG
>NZ_JBITDP010000052.1:0-17825 GCF_044454405.1 Streptomyces sp. NPDC051555
CGTTGGTACTGGCCACCTGGGGCACTACTCCTTCTCCGCCCTCGACTCAATGAATCATCCAGTATGCCTGGCTTGAGCCACTTTGACAGAGAGGGCGGTGCGGGCCCGGCTGTAGGGCTCGAAGCTGATACAGGAGGTGAGCCCGGCTGGCAGCGCCGCCTGTTCGTCACTGAGCTGAAGGGCATCCTGGATCACGCGGTGCGCCTCTCTGCCGTATCCGAGGCGGGCCAGGGCCCGGGCCCTGCCGTTGGCCATCAGCCGGATGGCCTGCGGATCCCGCGGCGCCAGCGCAATGCCAGCCGCGGCGACTGCGTCGGAGGCCGTGTACTTCTTCGCGTAGTAGAAGTTCAGGGCGCGTGTTCCGGCCACCCACATCCGCAACCACGTCTCCCCGGCCTCCTGAGCGTACTCGTCCGCCTCCGTGCACAGAGCGGCGGCGACCTGCTCCTCGCCCGCATTGACCGCCATGTACGCCAGGAGACCAGCCGCCTGGGACGCAAGGGAGTACAGCTGCTGACGTTGCGCCAGGCTCTGACGCCCGCGCAACAGGACCCCCAGCATCCTGCGCAGCATCCGTGCCTCGCCCGCGAGCTGATGAGGACCGCCCAACTCGTAACGGCTCACGATGGCCGCGATCGAGTCGCGCGCCAGCGTCAACATCTCCGGGTCCGTGTTCGACGCGGTCACCTCCCGCGCATCGCGCAGGATGGCGGTCGGACTGTCCCAGCCCACCAGCGAAGGCACCGGTGCGGCGCCGGATTCCGGTAGATACTCGGCTTCGTCGTACGTGCGGAACAGCCACTCCACAGGGGCCTGGAGAAGATGTTCCAGGATGCGGCGAGACGGCTCTCGAGGCCCGGCTTCGGAGACCTCCCCGGTCATCCACCGGTCGAGCGTCCGCGACGGCAGATCCACCGTGAGTAGCGCGGGATCATGGTCAATCTCCGCAAGCTCCGCGCGAGCCTGCGCCCAGCGCTCGATGACCACTGGGTTGGTCCAGCGGCGGCTGCGAATCGCCATCTTGAAGTTGGTGGTGCGGTACTGCGGCTGTTTCGTACGGCCCATTCTCCAAAGCATCGGGACCTACCGAACCGCCGCAAGGCGTATGGCAATCTTGGCCCAAAACACACGTCTCTTTGGCGGCGTCACGCCAGCACCGCGACTATCTCGCCAGCGTTCGGAAGGGCGTGCCATGTGCCTTCCTGCCGTGAATGCTGCCCTCGGCTCGGGGCCGATCAGGTCGGTGAGCTGGAGGACTCCGGCGGTCTACGCCCACGCCGAAGCCTCGTCCCCGCATCGGCCACGACTTGAACGGTGGCCTCGGCCAGGCCCCCGCCCGCCCCCTCAGCCCAAACGGTTACGTCTGTCAGCCGCCGACAGGTGCTGCCGCGGCGCGGTTCAGGCTACCGATGGGAGCCAGTGGGCAACGGCCGGGAGGACCGTCGCCATTGCCTCGTCGGCCTGTGCGAGCCGGGCGACCTGGTCCATCCGGCGCCGGATGTAACGTCTGGTGGTCTCGATGTGGACGTGGTCGGCGAACTCCTGAATCTCCTCCAAAGAGGTGCCCTCGTCGTGCTTGTGGGTCAGGCACGACGCCCGCAGGACGTGCGCGGTGACGTCCCGGCCGTCCATGACCCCGGCCCGCTTCCCGAGCCGCGCGAGGAGGTCGTTGACCGCGTGCCGGTCCATCTCCCGCCCCTGGTCATCCAGCATCAGCGCCCCAGAAAGCCGGCCGTCGAGGACGACGTCGGCCAGCTGCTCCAACCCGTCCGGCACACCCCACATGCGGCCCTTGGACCGCTTGCGGAGCACGTCCAGGTGACGGCGCCCAGCACGCCGCTCGGATCTCTCCAGCCGGGTCGTGCAGCACTCGGTGACCCGCCCGGCGAACGTGTAGATCACCGCCGGGACGAATGCCTCCCGGGCAGTGCGTGCCGCCGAGATGAACTCCTGCAACTCCTCCTTCTCCAGAATGGGTGTCGCTGTCGACTCGTCCCTCGGGTCGATCTGTGGCCGGTCGAACTTCGCCACGGGCGAGATGATCGTCTTGTCGCCGGTCCGCCAACGGGCGTACGCGTACAGGGAGGACACCGTCGACAGGCGGCGCAGGATCGTACGGTCGGAGATGCGGCGGGAACCGTCGGCGCGCACGCGGGACTCCTCCGCGAGGCGCCACACGCGCACCAGCTCAGGGCTGATGTCCCGGAAGGACATGGGGAAGACGCCTAGCTCCTCGCGGACCACGGCTGCCCAGTGCCGCAGGTCGTCCGCGTAGTCCCGCGCCGACTGGTCGGACCCGATCCGGGTGTTGGTGAGCCAGTGCATCACCTCGACGGTGGTCTCCTCGTCGCACAGCTCCGCGAGGAGGTCCATGCGGTATCTCGGCTCACCGAGGCGCCGGGTGCGCGCGTCGCGCGGCCGTACGCTCCCGAGCCGCGCGCGGGCCGCGAGGAAGGACGCCTCCGCTCTCGGCCCGGCCGGGATGGCGAGCTGCGCTCCGCCTTGTGTGATGATCTCCAGTTCGCCTTCGCCCATGATCGGGCAGCGTAGCGCTTGACCGATCCTCGCGCCCGTCGGACTCCCCCGCAGAAGCCGTTCTAGCGATCCACATAACAAACATTATGAGGAAGCCTGGGGGCCGTTCTCCGGGGAGGGGGCGGATTGGCCCGAAGGTCTCCCGTGACGCGGTGAACAGTGCCAGGATGGGCAGTGAAGATCGGTCAAGGCGAGGAGAACCCGGTGAGCGAGTCGACGGAGTCGAGGCACCGGCCGGACTACCCGCCCAGGACACCGTCCCCCCAGCCGCGCCCGGTGTACCCGGACCGGCCGGCCCCGCCGTCCACACCCGTACCGGACAACCCGAGCAAGCCGCCGACGAAGTCGCTGATCCCGCCCGGTCTGGGGGAGTCCCGGCCGCTGGCCGCGTCCACCCGGATGGAGGTCCGGAACCGCCGCGTCGCGAACTGGGCTTTTACCGGGGACCGTTGGGCCGCGAAGAAGGCCGTCGACAAGGTCACCGCCACGGTACGCAGCTGGGGCTACGCCCGGCCCGAGGACGTCGCGGTGGACACCGTCGTTCGCCTGCTGGTGGGTGCGACCGTCGCCGACGAGGGCAAGCGGATCAGTGTGCACCTCGCCGACCAGAACGGCATGGTCCTGATCGTCGTCCTCTCCCACACGGCCGCCGAACCCGAGGGTGAGCTGTTGGCCGAGCTCGCCGCCGTCGACGGCACCACGTCCTGCGGCACCGAGGCCTCCGACGAAGGCCGCAGGGTCTGGGCGCTCCTGGACACCCTGCCGCCGCGCCGTCGCGCGGCGGCCTAACCCCAGCGAGCGCGCCCTTAGTGCGCGGCACCAAGCCGGACGAGGGTGTAGCGGGCCGCCGACAGGGGAGCGCGACGGCCTTGGCTGGGTTCCAGAAGCCGCCGAAGCCGCACGTGGCCCGCTGGCAGCCTCTCGCGCGACGGAGATCCCATCACTCTGCCAGCTCTGCGTTCGGCCGTACACAGCACCGTTCTGTGGGTCGATATTCTGGCAGTCGCTGCCAGAATCGACGTCCCGGTGCGGCCCCGCGGGCGACCACCCCACAACGTTACGGGGTGGTCGCCCGCAGGGCCGCGGCGCCGGCAGCGCCGGGGGAGCTGACGTATCACCTACTACCGTTAGTAGGTGACCTCCCTCCGAGCAGGCGATGCGCGCACGGCGAGGCGCTGTACGGCCCGCAGAACGCCTACTGGAGACACGGTGGACCAAACCGACCCCCACGGAACACCGATTACATATTCCAGGAACACCGCGAACGTACGATCACGAACCAAATAACCACCGAAAACGTGGATATGGATTCACCACATAAGAATCCGCCGAGCTTAGTTTCCAGCATAAGCAGGCCCCTGCTTATGCTGGCCTGTAAGCTCTGATGTGTCACAGCGCACGAGTGAGCGCGCGTTACGCCCTGCTCGTAACGGCGAAGGTCCGCCGCGGACAACCGCGACGGACCTCACCCCCCGGACGGCTGGCCGGGCCCGGCGTATACGGGCCCGGCCAGCTACCGGAGCGTCACGACCAGCGTCGTGACGGCGGCGAGCAGCTCCACGTACGGAGTCGCGGCGCGAACTGCCCGGTGGCTACGGGTCCGTACCCGCTTCCACCGATCCCGCCGTCGACCACCGCTCGCCTCGTGCTCGGCATCCATGGATGCCCTTCCTCCTCTTCGGAGCACACCGGATGCGTACCCCTGGTGGTGGCGCCCGGGTGTCTGAATTCCCGAGTTGCCTGTCCAGGGGCACCACCCAAAGCGCCACGCAGCAGAGGGCCTAGCGAGACGACCATATCCGCTTCGAGGCGCTCGGGAGGGAGAAATCATGGAATTAACCGAAGGTGGCCCGAAGCTCCTGCGGGATGATATGGAGAATGCCCGGAAGAGAACTTATTCGGCCTGCTCCTCAAGAACTCCGGCGAGCGCTCGCAGCACCAGCGGGCGCGACATTGCGGGCGCCGCCCGCCGCGACAGGTCCCGCCCGCCGCCCGGCACGTACTCCGCCCGCAGCGCCACCCCCAGCACCTTCAACGCCGCCGCCTGAGCCGCGCGCGCGGCCAACACCGCCTGGACCGCCTCCTCCACGCTCGGAGGGTGGTCAACGCGTTGACCACCCTCATCCGCCACCAGGTCTGACGGTTCGTGGTCAACTTCTTGACCACGTTCGGGAGCGCCCCGGCCCGGCAGGTCGTACACCCGGGAGCGCCCGTACCCGTACCCCGGCTCGCCCGTCAGCTCCTCGCCGTACGCGTCGATCCGCTGCTGCAGCGCGGTCGCAAAGAAGTCCGTGTCCAGATCGGCGACCTGCCAGTCCCGCGCCCGAGGCCAGGGCCCCTCCTCGATCGCCGTCACCGCCGCGGCGTAGGCGGGCCGGCCGTGCTGACGCGGGCGGTAACCCAGATCCGCCTCGCACAGCGCGCACATCGCCATCAACTGCTGCCCGGCGTGCGGAAGGTCGTCGGCGTGGACCTGGGCCTCCAGTACCCCGGCCCCCGGCCGGGCCACGTCCACCAAGACCTCGACCTGGGGGCCGGGCACCCACACCCGCACGTACGTCGAGGGGCACCGCGGGCAGCGCGGACCCGGCGGCCGCGGCGGACTCAACCGGCGGCGCGCTTTCCCCGCTTTCGCACGTCGGCGCTTCAAATCCACACCTCGTACTGCTCCCAGGCTCGCTGCAGCGTCTCCAGGACAGCCTCCATGGCACCGAGTTCCTCCAGGTGTTCCCGGAAGACGGCGATCTCGTCAGGCCCGTCCGGCCAGAGGGGATCCGCTGCGGCGTCCCGCGCGAGATTCCCGACCGCAGATTCCTCCCCCGGGAAGGAGGCCAGCCACTGTCCGAACCTGCTCAACCCGCTCTCCCCTCAAGCCTGCGTCACCGGGTGGTGGGCCGCACGGGCACGAAGCCGGACCGCCGCGGCGTCGAGCGCCGCGTGCAGCTCGGGCAGGAGTGTGAGCGCGGCCTCCACGGTGGCCGAGGGTGGCTGCTCATCCGCCTGCGCGGTGCTGAACGCCTCCAGCGGGGTCAGCGGGACCATTCGCCGGCGCCACGCCCGCTCGGCCTCACCGCTGGCGTAGTGCGCGGTCAGGGCCTCGATCGGGGTCAGTTCGACGTCAGTGAGGAACGCGGCGATCCCCTTCTTCGCGACGTAGTCGCAGATCACCTGAGATTCCCCGCCCCATCCAGGGCCGCCGGAGGCCTTGGACTGCGCGACGATGTTAGCCACGATCGCCGACTCGCGCCCGTGGGCCTTGGGGCTCTTCGTCCTCTCGAAGAACTTCTCGACTCGAAGGGGTGAATTCCGGGGCTCTGGAAGTCCTTGTCGGCCGGGGCGGCGGCCACCGTCATGCGCAGGACCCCGAGAGCGTAGGTCTCCTTCGACAGCGTCCGCTCGTACAGCAAGCCTTCGGCCGCCTCGGGTTCGGTTGACTTGGCGGCGCGCCGCACCTGCGCCACGGTGGGGCCGTCCGGCCACGCGAAGCTCCACTCGCGGCGGCCCTCGTCATACCGGGCCTCGATCGCGGTAGGCCCCCAGGGCAGACCGAACTGGCCCGTGAGCGTGCCGGCCAGCCGCCGGAGGCGGCCCGAGCGGTTAGCGACCGCCATCGGGGCCCTGCACGATCGTGACTTCGCGGCCGGTGAGGCGGGAGAGCTCTGCGGCGTCACCGGCGTTCAGCGCGGCACGCAGGTCAGCGTCTCGCTTCAGGTCTGCGAGGAGCTGGGCCTTGACCTGCTCGTCCTCCAGACCGTCGATCGGGAACAGGGCCCGCCCGGCCGCGTAGGACTGCACGAACGCGGTGGCGGCCTGGTGGACCCGCTTCCCGTCGGCGTCAGGAGCGGCGAAGCGGCGGACGACCCGGCCGTCCTCGTCGCGCTCGATGTCGCCACGGCCGTCGCGAACGATTTCCGTCAGGCGCCGCTGGAACTTCTCGACGCTGTCACGCAGCTGGTCGGCCGTCTGGTTGGCGTAGTACCAGTTCCCGTCCTCAGCAGCACCGAGGAAACGGCTGAGGAAGTCAACGACCCCAGCGAGGTCTTCGGCAAGGTTCTTCTCCTCGCTGGTGCCGGCCAACAGGTCGTACACGGAGGGTCCGTCCGTCATTCTGTGCCCTTCGCCGGGAACTTGAGGTACGGCAAGTCTTCCACGACCACGGGACGCGCAGGCCCGGTATCGGCGCACGGATGGAGGAAGGCCGTTGTGCTCCACGACACGCCTACATCTCGGTCACGTCCGCACCGTCCCCAGCATCCGGGGCAGGTGACCTTGAGCACGGATGCCAGCGAGGTGCTGCTTCTCACCCGCCCGGCGGGCCTTCAGGTACCCGAAGCAAAACATCGAATTGTGCCCCTCCCCAGACGGGGTTTTACTTAGCATGGGCAGCCGCCCAAAGTTCAGCGCATCGGATGGGGCAGCGGACAAGAAAGTTGGTGAGGGGCCATGGCAGTACGCATCAGGCTCGGCAACTACGAACAGACCACCACCGACGTGCTCCAACGGACGGCGATCGGATACTTCCCGCGCATGACCGAGGAGGAGGCGATGGAAGCCGGACGTGGGGTGTGGCGGCTCGACATGAGGATCATCAGCCGGGAGCGGTTCGTCCTCATCGTCGGCGAGGGACTCGTGCGCGCCGTCGGCGAGATCACCGCCGTCACCGAGCACCTGACCGACCGGGGTCTGAAGAAGGCCCTGGAGACGGACCTCCTTGGACCGGGCCACCCTCTGTACGACACGTACATCAATCAGCCCGACCCGCTCGCCAACGAATC
This sequence comes from Streptomyces sp. NPDC051555, assembly GCF_044454405.1. Classification (NCBI taxonomy): domain Bacteria; kingdom Bacillati; phylum Actinomycetota; class Actinomycetes; order Kitasatosporales; family Streptomycetaceae; genus Streptomyces; species Streptomyces sp. NPDC051555. The sequence goes on from NZ_JBITDP010000052.1 coordinate 7,311, forward strand.
ACGCAACAGCATCAGGTACGGGGACCTCCCTGAGGAGGCGGCCTTCCGCACCCGCGACTGCGCGTGCGGCTGCGGCGAGACCACCACCCATCCGTTCGTGCCAGGACATGAACTGCGGGCCATCATGGCCCGTGTCCGTGAGCACTTCGGCGGCTCCGCGCTGGACTTCATCACCTGGCTCGACACCGAACTCCCGCCTGCAGCTCCGGCCGCGTGACCTGCCGAACCCGGAACACGAGAAGACCCCGGCGATCACACCGCCGGGGTCCTGGCCCCTCCACCAGGTGAGTGCCCTCCTCGACGCCGGGCTCGTGAAGGCGACCGGAGCGCGGGCTCGTCGGCGACGCAGACCGGGTAGCCCCTGCCAGGGAAGGAGTTCAATGACGCCTCCCCACCAGAACGGCGGCTGGCCTCTCGCGGAGACCCCCGTACCGGGGTGCGGAACAGCTGGTGTAGCAGCTGTGGGCGGCCGCCCACCCGTACGTGGGTATTCGGTCATGAACACCAGCTTGCGGTCGGTAGGGTGCGAGAGATCCACCCCCGCACCCACCGTAGGGAATCACCCGTGGACGCATCCGCGAAGAGCCTCGAAGACGCCTACCGGGACGAAGTTGGTGCCCTGGAGGCTGCCGAGAGGGAGATCCGGGCTCTCGCCAACACGATCATGCAGCTCACCACCCGGGTCGAGCGCCTGCACATCGCCCGCCAGGAGGTCGCGCGCGTAACCGGGCGGCCGGAGCCGGCGGACGCCCTCCAACACGGCCCAGTTCTCGTATAGCTGCCGCCAAGTGGCGAGTAGCACTGAGTAACCCTTTGGCAACGGATTGGATCTATTCGCTTCGCTCCTACCGGCAGGTCGCCACGCTGTGGTGATCATCTGATTCGGAGCAAGGAGTGCACGGGTGCGGCAGGACTGGGAGCCGGAGGACCTCATCGAGGTCTGGACGCTGCTCGAAGACGACATGAAGCGGCTGCGGAATAAGTCGGGGGCGAACCGGCTGGGCTTCGCGATGCTGCTGAAGTTCTTCGAGGTGGAGGCCCGCTTCCCGGAGACCGACAGGGAAGTCCCGGCCGCCGCGGTGGGTTACGTGGCCCAGCAGGTGAAGGTGCCGGCGGACCAGTGGGCGGCGTACGACTGGCAGGGCGACCGGATCAAGCGCCACCGCAAGGAGATCCGTAAAGCCTTCGGGTTCCGGGCGGGTACAGAGGAGGACCAGGAGCGGCTGGCCGAGTGGCTGACAGCCGAGCTGTGCGGGGTGGAACTGTCGCGTGACCGGCTGGCGGAGGCGGTCGTGGCCCGCTGCCGCAACGACTTCGTCGAGCCACCGGCCCCGGCCAAGGTCCGGCGCTTGGTGGGCAAGGCGGCCAGGGACTTCGATACGCGGTTCTGCCGTACCACCGTGGACCGGCTGTCCCACGCGACCCGCTCGCGGCTGGAGGACCTGGTCGCGGGCAGTGCGGACGGCGACGAGACGGCTGAGGACCAGGCGGTGGCCGGGGGCGGCCGGTCGTTCTTCACCGAGCTCAAGGCCGACCCGGGAGCCCCGGGGCTGGAGAGCTTGTTCGCGGAGGTGGACAAGCTCGAGCGGGTGCGGAAGCTGGATCTTCCGGCCGACCTGTTCGCGGACGTGTCGGAGAAGCAAGTGGACGCCTGGCGGGCGCGGGCGGCAAAGGAGTACCCGGCGAACCTGGAGCGGATGAAGCCGCCGATGCGCCTGACGCTGCTGGCCGCGCTGTGCCATGTGCGGCACACCGAGATCACGGACTCGCTGGTGGAGTTGTTCATCCAGCTGGTGCTGAAGATCAACACCCGGGCGGAGAAGAAGGTCGACAAGGAGCTGACGGGCGAGCTGAAGAAGGTGCGGGGCAAGGAGGCGATGATGTTGCGGGTCGCCGAGGCGGCCTTGTCCGAGCCGTCGGGCACGGTCCGCAGGGTGATCTACCCGGTGGTCGGCGGGGAGAAGACGCTCAAGGCCCTCGCGGCGGAGGCCGCGGCGAACGAGGCCAAGTACAAGGCGCGTATCCGCACCGTGCTGCGCTCCGCGTACTCGGCGCACTGGCGCCGGATGCTCACCCCGCTGTTGAAGGCGTTGACGCTCAAGTGCAACAACACCGCCTACCGGCCGGTGATGGACGCCATCGACCTGCTCCAGCGGTACCTGGAGCAGCCGCTGAAGGAGGGTGCGTTCTTCGACGCGGCGGAGGCCGTGCCGCTGGAAGGGGTGGTGCCCGATCAGTGGCGGGCGGCGGTGGTGGACGACAAGGGCCGTGTGGAGCGCATCCCCTACGAGTTGTGCGTGCTGGTGTCCCTGCGCGAGGCATTGCGGCGCCGGGAGATCTGGGTGGTGGGGGCAAACCGGTGGCGCAATCCGGAGGACGACCTGCCGCAGGATTTCGAGGACAACCGGGACGTGCACTACGACGCGATCCCAAAGCCCCAGGACCCGGCGAAGTTCATCGCGGAGTTGCAGAGGACGCACCGCGAGGCCCTGGACCGGTTCGAGGCCGCGCTCGCGCAGGAGACCACGGGCGGGGTGGCGATCGTCAAGAAGAACGGCGAGGGATGGATCAAGGTCTCGCCGCGGCCCAAGCAGGAGGAGCCGGAGAATCTGGTCGCGGTGAAGGGGGAGATCGAACAGCGCTGGGGCACCATCGACCTGCTGGACATCCTGAAGTACGCGGAGTTCGACACCGACTTCATCGCCGAGTTCACCACGGTGGCCACCCGCGAGAACCTGTCCCGGGAGGTGCTCCGGAGAAGGCTGCTGTTGGTTCTGTTCGGACTGGGCACGAACATGGGGATCAAGCGTGTCGCGGTGACCGGCAAGCACGGTGAGAGCGAGGCGACGCTCCGCCGGGTGCGGCACCTGTTCGTGAACCGGGCCAACATGCGTGCGGCTCTGGTGAAGCTGGTCAACGCCACCTTCGCGGCCCGCGACGAGATGTGGTGGGGCAGCGGGACGGCGTGCGCCTCCGACAGCCGCAAGTTCGGCGCGTGGTCGTCCAACTTCATGACGGAGTGGCACCAGCGGTACCGGGGACCGGGAGTCATGATTTATTGGCATGTGGAACGAAAATCGGTGTGCATCTACAGTCAACTGAAGTCCTGTTCGGCCTCCGAGGTCGCCGCGATGATCGAGGGCGTGCTGCGGCACTGCACCGACATGGAGGTCGACCGGCAGTACACCGACACCCACGGCGCCTCGATCGTCGGGTTCGCGTTCGCGCACATGCTGGACTTCAAGCTGATGCCCCGGCTGAAGAACATCGGGCGGGCCCGGCTGTACCGGCCGGCGGCGGGCGAGGACAAGAACTGGCCGCACCTGGCTCCGGTGCTCTCCACCCGCACGATCGACTGGGAACTGATCTCCCAGCAGTACGACCAGATCGTGAAGTACACCACCGCCCTGCGGCTGGGCACCGCCGAGGCCGAGCAGGTCCTGCGCCGCTTCACCAAGGGCGGCCCCAAGCACCCGACCTACCAGGCGATCGAGGAGCTGGGGCGCGTGGTGCGCACGGCGTTCATCTGCGACTACCTCTCGGATGCGGAGATGCGCAAGGAGATCGGCGAGGGCTTGCAGGTGGTGGAGAACTGGAACTCGGCGAACTCCGACCTGTTCTACGGCAAGGACGGCGACCTGACGGGTGCGGACAAAGAGAGCCAAGAGGTCTCGATGCTCGCCCTGCACCTTTTGCAGAGCAGTCTCGTGCATGTGAATACCTTGCTTGTACAGCAGGTTCTGGCCGACCCGAAGTGGGCGGACACACTCACCGAAGCGGACCGGCGGGGGCTGTCGCCGCTGTTCTGGACCCACGTGAATCCGTACGGAAGATTCGAACTGGATATGAACAGCCGTCTCGACCTGGACCTCGCCGCCACGGCCACGGTGCCCGGCCCGCGCAGTCCACAAGGCGAGTCAGTTGGCGCTCCGAGCTGAGCTGACGGCGGGGACGAGTGACAGCCCCGCAAGCCGGATCGGCCCCGGTACTGCCCCACGGGGGGAGGGCAGTACCGGGGCCGACGGTCCGGTCAGCGTAGCCGGATTTCTCACCGGTCCTGGGAGAGTTTGTACAGCTCGGCGAAGATTCCGCCCGCGTCCAGGAGCGCCTCGAACGTGTCGGACTCGGCAACGCGGCCCTGGTCGAGGACGATGATGCGGTCGGCGATGCGGGCGTTCTCCAGGTTGTGCGTCACGAACACGGCGGACTTGCCCGCGGCGAGTTCCTTGAAGCGGCGGATCACCAGGTGCTCGGCCCGCGGGTCCATCGCGCTGGTGGGCTCGTCCAACATCAGCATCGCGGCGTCCCTGTAGAACGCTCGGGCGACCGCGATGCGCTGCCACTGCCCCCCGGACAGGTCGGTGCCGCCCCAGTTGGAGCTGGCGACCAGGGTGTCGAGGCCGTACGGGACCTTGTTGATGACGCTGTCCGCGCCGGCCGCCTTCGCCGCGTCCAACAGCAGGGCGTCGTCTTCGGTGCGGGGCTGGCCGAGGTGGATGTTGGCGCGCAGGTCCATGGGCCAGCGGGTGTAGTCCTGCGGGACCAGGCCGACCTTGGACCACACGCTGTGCGGGTCCGCTTCGGCAAGGTCGGTGCCGTCCCAGGTCACCGTGCCACCGGTGTTCGCGACGCGCAGCCCGGTGAGCAGGGCGGACAGCGTGGTCTTCCCCGAGCCGTTCTCGCCCACCAGCGCGATCAGCTCGCCGCGTCGGAGCGTGAGGCTGACGCCGTCGACCGCCGGGACATCGGCGCCCGGGTAGGTGTAGGTGACGTTCTCGGCGCGGATCTCGGCGGGGGCTCCGGCCGGGATCGGCGTGGTGCCGCGTACGGCGCGCAGGGCCTTCGCCCGGCGCAGGAACGCCTGCCAGTCGTCGAGGTACAGCGACGTGCGGAAGAGGCGGGCTGCGGCCATGACCAGGGAGGTCAACGCGCCGGTCGAGGTACGTACGGCGATGACGGCGGTCGCCGCGATGGCCAGGTCCATCCGCCCGGTGGCCGCGAGCCAGCCGAGCGCGACCCAGGTCGCCCCGAGCATCAGCCCGCTGACGGCCGAGCCGAGCAGTGTGACCCGCAGAACCCGCGGAGCCGCCGCGCGGTGGGTGGCCTTGATCCGGTTGGTGATCTGGCGGTACCAGGTCGTCAGGAAGGTGGCCATGGTGGTGGCGCGGACTTCGGCGGCGGTGCGGCGGTCGGTGGAGTAGTACCGCAGCAGGTAGCGCAGGTGGTTGTCCGAGATGTTCTGGTAGTCCGCCCGGTGCTGAATCCTCGCGGTGGTGATGGCGGCGGCGCCCTTGGGGACCACAGCCAGCACGAGCAGAGGCAGCAGCAGGGGGTGCAGGATCGTCAGAACCGAGGCCGCGGCGGTGAGCTGGGCGAGGGCGGAGATCAGGGCCTGGGCGTCGCCGATCAGGTTCTCGGTCGCCTCGGCGCCCTTGCCCGCGGCTTGGAGGCGGTCGGTGAAGCCGGGCCGGTCGTACGCCTCCAGCTCCACCTCCGGCGCGGCGGCCAGGATCTGGAGATCGGCCTCGGTGGCGACCTCCGGCGAGAGCCGGGCGGAGGCGTACACGGCGAGCGCGTCGGCCCCGGCCCGCACGCCGGTGGCGACGGCGACCACGATCAGCGCGGGCGTGGCCGCGCTCACCCGGTCGGCGACTGCGCCGCCGGCGAAGAGGTGGTTCATCGCGCCGGGCAGGGCACCGAGCGCGACTGCTGCGGAGACGGCGACGACCAGCTGGCACAGGCCCAACCAGAGCATCGCCGGGCGGTCGGCGGCCCAGCCGAGCCGGGCAGCGGCGGCGAGCGTACGGGGCAGCCGGGCGGCCATCCGCCACCAGGAGGCGTTCGCGATGTCCTCGAAGTGCGGGTCGCTCTGATAGCCGACCTGCTGCGGGGAACCGGTGGTCGTGGGGGCGGGTGAGGACTGTGTCACCCGCCCCATCCTGGTGCGTCCGCCGGGACGGCCGGGCCCTTTTGAGCCGAACTCGCCCGCGTGGTGGACGCGGCGTCTACAGGGCCCGCAGAGCCAGTTCGACGGCCGTGATCAGGAACAGCCCGGTGCGGTACGGCGCTGCCTCGTCGGGGCCGAGGGCCGCCCGCTCGACGGATTCCGAGAGCACGGCCGGATCGAGGAATCCCTGCTCGACCAGGTGCAGGTCCTTGCCCCAGCTACGCAGCAGGCCGCTGCTGTACTCGTGCACCGCACGGTTCATCAAGTGCCCGAAATTCTCCCGGAGCACCGGATGCACCACCTCGTGGGGCAGACCGCGGGCTGCGAACCGCTCGGTCAACAGCCGCTTGTCCCGCTTCCACTCCAGCGGGAGGCGCTGCCCGAAGCGGACCAGGTCGGGATCGGTGAACGGGGCGAGAGCCCACAGGCCCCGGCGGGCCAGCAGCGGCGTCGCGACCTCCAGGGCGACCAGCGCGGTCTCGGGGGCCACCGTGGCCGGGGAGATCCCGGTGTTCACCTCGCCGAGCAGGTCACGGACCCGCTCACCGCACCAGGCCGGTGACTCCGGCGTGCGTACAGGGCCACCGTCGGGGCGTCGTACGCGGGCGACTTCGTCGCCGCCGAACCCGGCGACCACCGTGGTGATGCCGCGCGCCATCAGGGCCTGGGCGAGTGCGTCGGCGGCCTCCAGGTGAGGCTCGTCCAGCGGACTGATCGCCTCGGGGTGGGCCCGGCGCAGGCCGCCCGGGGCGAGCGGCGGGTACTCGGCAGCGGGCACCGTGACGTCGGAGGCGAAGCCGGTGTGGTCGATGACCATGCGGCGCCGGGCGATCTGCTGCGGCCCGGACTCGCCGCCGATCAGCAGGGCGCACGGCGTGATGAGGCCCGGGTGCGCGAGGGCGAGGGAGAGGGCGAGGTTGGTGGAGTCCTTGCCCCCCGACAGTTGGGCTGCGATCTGTGCGGGGGTGAGGGGGCGGCGGGCGTAGATGTGGTCGACGAGCGCCTCGAACGCCCCCACCAGGGCCGCGCCGTCGGTCCCCTCGGACAGTTCGGAGGGCTGGGCGTGCTCGGCCGAGGCCGGGTAGACCAGCTGCAGGCCCTCGGCATCCGCGTACGCCGACGAGCGTTCCGAGAGCCGCTTGATGCTGGTGAACAGGGTGTCGTGTCCATACCGGGGGTGCCCGGTCAGCAGCCGCATCACCTCCTTCTCATCGAGCTTGCCGGGCGCCTGGTGGGCGCTCAGGTCCATCAGCTGCCACGACCCGGTCAGCCGCGCGTTCTCGTACGCGAGGTAGAGCGGGCACACTCCGCCGAGTCCGGTCTGGAGCCGGAGCCCGTCCGGACCTGCTTCGATCCATACGGACTGGAGCGGCCAGGAGCGGCACTCCTCTACAGCACGGGCGTACACCGCGGCGTCCACCCGCACCGGCGCCGTCGAGCGCAGCAGGGAGGCGCGGCCGGCGGCCCGTTCGCGCACCACCATCAGCGTGGCCGTACCGTCGGTGACCGCCCGCGCCTCCAGCGCTGGATTGGTCAGCGGCCGGATACGGTCCTCACCGCGCACCCAGCAGCCTTCCGCCTGCTCGCACCACTGCCACGGACCCGTACCGGCCCGCAGATCGGCCGACAACGTCAGCATCCCTGAACTCCCCTCGTAACGGCCTTCGGACATGCGTCGGGGCCCGCGCGGCGCTTGGCCGGGCGCGGGCCCCGGTAGTGCGGGTGGTGCCGGACGGTGCGAGGCGGTCAGTCCTCGAACCGGCCCTGGTCCGAGCTCTCCTGCGGCTTCTCGTCGAAGCGCGCGGTGTCACTGGGCACGGCGGTGACCTCCGGTCCGGCGAACACGGACTCCCACGGACGGCTCTGGTCCTGCATGGCGAACCCCTTCCACTCAGCGAACCCGTTGACGGAACGTCATCGGGCTTCTTCAATCAGTGAACTAGGCAAGGGAGTTCACGGGTAGCGCACGGGGCGCGCCAAGCCGTATATCCGGTATACGAGGGCGGTCGGCCATGACCCAGCGCACGGCGAACCACCAGCTCAAGACGCTGATCGACGAGTCCGGGCTGCCGTACGACGGTGTCGCGCGGGCCGTGAAGGCCGTCGCGTCGGAGAGCGGCCAGCGGCTGGGGACGAACAAGTCTGCCGTCCACCACTGGACCCTCGGCGCGACGCCGGCCGGCCAGACCCCCGGATACCTGGCCGAGGCGCTCTCCCGGCGCCTGGGCCGCCGGATCACCCGCGAAGATCTCGGACTAGGTTCCCCCACGGGCGGCGAAGATGAAAGCATCGGTCTGACGCTGGACTTCGATCCCCTCGAGACGCTGACCGCCATTGGGAGCGCAGACGTGAACCGACGCCGTTTCCTCGCTGCCTCCGCCTACTCCATGGCCGCCGCGACGCTGCCGCTGGAGAGCGTGCAGGAAGCTGCCGCCCGCACCCGCACCGTCAGCGGCGGCGCCGTCGCCGGGCACGCCGACGTCGCGGCCGTACGCGACATGGTGAAGCTCTTCATGGACATGGACGAGCGTCACGGCGGGCAGCACGGCCGCTCCGCGTTCGTGCAGTACCTGGTCGCCGACATCGCGGACCTGTGCCGGGGCCGCTTCGCCAGTGAAGAGATCCGCGCCGAGGCGCTGTCCGTCGCCTCGGCCGGCGCGCACCTGGCGGGCTGGAAGGCGTACGACAGCGGGGAACAGGGGCTGGCACAGCGCTACTACGTCCAGTCGCTGGCGCTCGCGCGGGAGTCGGGCATCCCCGGTCAGGACGGGTTCGTGATGCGGACCATGTCCCAGCAGGGCATGAAACTGCACCGGCCCGAGCACTGCCTCGCGCTCGCCGAGACCGGCTGGGACCGGGCCAAGGGCCGGGTCGGCTCCCAGGTCGAGGCGCTGTTCGCCATCACCCACGCGCACGCCCTCGCCAAGACCGGCCAGATTCCCCAGGCCCTCACCGGCGTCGACCATGCCCATGCGGCGCTTGTGGCCGGCGCCGACGACGACGTCCCGTTCTGGGCCCTGGTGTGGGGCCCGCCCGCCGCCACCGTTCACAGTCGCAGCGCGAAAGTCTTCGAGACGCTCGGCGACCGGCCCAACTCTTCCCGCAGTTACGCGACCGCCGCCGCGAGCCGGCCGGGGACGACGTACGCCAGGATCATCGCCCTGGACCTCGTCGCCCAGGCCGAGCAGCAGGCCAAGCAGGGGCAGATCGAGCAGGCGTGCACCACCTGGGGCCAGGCGATCGACACCATGGCCGGGGTGAAGTCCACCCGTACCCTCAAGTCCGTCCGGACCTTGCGCTCAGACCTTCGCCCGTACCGCTCCCGCGGCGTACGGGTAGCGGCCGAACTCGACGAACGCGCCCGCGTCTTCCTCGCCCACCACCGGTGAGGACCGTACGGCACCCGCTGTAGCCTCAGCCGGACTGAGCTCCGGGGCGGGAGGCAAAAGCCGTGACGGCCCGCCCCGGTCCGCCTCCTTGGGGTCCCCGTAGTAATCGCCGAAAAAACAACGGATATCCCTGACCTGCACGGATGCGTCTGGTTCGTTGATCAGCCGTCCTGTTGAGCGACGCTGAAGATGAGCATGAAGGCGACGTGCTGGTTGTCGACGGGGCGGGATGAAACGACCCCGGCGGCCGTCAGGCCGCCGGGGTCGTCGTGAACACGGTGTCGGCTTCGTGCTCACTCTGTCGCGTGGGTCTCGGTGATGGCGGTGCGGGTGGAGGACTCGTCGACGATTCCCTTCTCCTCGGTGAAGGCGGCGATGAGGGACTGCCAGGCGATGTTGTTGACTGAGCGGGGCAGGCCGCGGCTGGTGAGGTGGATGAGTTCGACGGCGTCGTCGGAGAACAGGGTGTCCTCTCGTCCGGCGATCGTGAGGTGGTGCTTGATGTAGCTGGCGGTCTCCTCCTTCGTCATCGTGGGCATCTGGTAGCTGATCGAGATCCGCTGGTCCAGGGCCGCCAGGACGCCGTGCTTCATGCGTTTGCGCAGGGTGGGCTGGCCGATCAGCAACACCGCGAACGGCGTCGTGGAGTCCATGTCGTAGTTGGTGAGCATGCGGATCGCGTCCAGCTCCTGGTGGTCGAGCAGGTGCGACTCGTCGATCACGACGGCCGGCGTCCGGCCGCGCTCGTCGACCTCGGCGGCCAGCGCGGCGGATGCCTGGGTGGCGAGAGCGGCGAGGTGGAACTTGGGGGTCCCGCCGAGGCTGGTGACGATGCGGTCGTAGAGGCCGCGCATGCCGACCTCGGGGTTGGGCTGGTAGATGACCGTGAACCGGGCCGGGTCGAGGGAGGCGACGGCACCTTTGAGAGCGACGGTCTTTCCGGAACCGACTTCGCCGGTGACCACGCCGATCGCCCGGTTGTTGATGCACCAGGCGATGCGGGCGGCGGCTTCCCGGTGGGAGTGGTGCTGGTGGAGCATGGACGGGGCCAGGTTGCGGCCGAAGGGGACGCGGGTGAAACCGAATTCTCTGAACTCATCGTGTGGGCTCTGTGCCAGCCCCGGGTCAGGTCTCTTCCGGCGGGCGGGACTGCCGGGGAACGGGGCGGGGACAGGTGAT
>NZ_JBITDP010000053.1:0-17786 GCF_044454405.1 Streptomyces sp. NPDC051555
CTCCAAGCCTTCGACATCACCTTCGACGGCCGACTCTCCATCGGCCGGCGCTAACGAATCCAGCAACCAAAGCCACCGTTTACTGGACAGGCCCGCAATCGGTGGTGATCACTCCTGGGCTTGGCTGGCCGGGCTAGTTGGCCGGACCGACAGTTCGTCGGCTTCGGCGCGCAGGTTGCGGCGGAGTTCCTTGGGCAGCGAGAAGGTGATGGACTCGTCGGCGGTCTTGACGGTCTCCACGTCCGTGTAGCCGCGCGCCGCCAGCCATTCGATGACGCCGTCGACGAGGACGTCGGGGACGGAGGCGCCGGAGGTGACGCCGACGGTGGTGACGCCTTCCAGCCAGGTTTCGTCGATCTCGTCGGCGAGGTCGACCAGGTGGGCGGAGTCGGCGCCGGCGTCGAGGGCGACCTCGACCATGCGGACCGAGTTGGAGGAGTTCTTGGAGCCGACGACGATGACCAGCTGGGCGTCCTCGGCGAGCTTCTTGACGGCGATCTGGCGGTTCTGCGTGGCGTAGCAGATGTCGTCGCTGGGCGGTGAGAGGAGGTTCGGGAACTTGCCCTTCAGGGCGTCGACCGTCTCCATCGTCTCGTCCACGGAGAGGGTGGTCTGGGAGAGCCAGACGACCTTCGACTCGTCGCGGACCTCGACATTGGCGACGTCCTCGGGGCCGTCGACCAGGGTGATGTGGTCGGGGGCCTCGCCGGAGGTGCCGATGACTTCCTCGTGGCCCTGGTGGCCGATGAGGAGGATGTCGTAGTCCTCGTTCGCGTACCGGATCGCTTCCTTGTGGACCTTGGTCACCAGGGGGCAGGTCGCGTCGATCGTGGCGAGGTTCCGCTCGGCGGCCTCGGCGTGCACGGTCGGCGCGACGCCGTGCGCGGAGAACATGACGATGGAGCCCTCGGGGACCTCCTCCGTCTGTTCGACGAAGATCGCGCCCTTCTTCTCCAGGGTCTGTACGACGTACTTGTTGTGCACGATCTCGTGGCGGACATAGATCGGGGCCCCGTACTGCTCCAGGGCCTTCTCCACCGCCTGGATGGCGCGGTCGACCCCCGCACACATGCTCCGCGGGGCGGCGAGCAGGACACGGCGGCGTGAGGCGGGGGCCGGGGCGTTCATGTCTGCCTCTTCACTGCGGAGTCGGCGAGTGAGCGGAGCGCTTGGATGGCGGCGGGCTCGAACCGCGCCCTGTCGAGGGAGGCCATCGCCTGGTCGTAGCGTTCGGTGATCATGTTCTCGACGGTGTGGTCGGCTCCGGTGGCGCGGATGATTCGTCGTGCCGCCCGTGCCTGGACCTCGTTGAGGTCCGGGCATCCGATGAGATGCCGCAGTTGGTCGGCCTGCTCCCGCGAGGCATGCCGGTAGGCAAGCGCGATGAGGACGGTGGCTTTGCCTTCTCGCAGGTCGTCGAGTGCGGGTTTTCCGGTGGTGTGGGGGTTGCCGAAGACGCCGAGGAGGTCGTCGCGCAGTTGGAAGGCTTCGCCCAGCGGGATGGCGTAGGCGGACAGCGCGTCCAGGACCGGCTGGGGTGCTCCGGCGAGGGCGGCGCCGAGCTGCAGGGGGCGTTCGATGGTGTATTTCGCGGTCTTGTAGCGGATCACGGTGAGTGCGGCATCCACGTCGATGCTGTGCCGGTTTCCGGCGAGGTCGAGGTACTGGCCCAGGGTGACCTCGGTGCGCATCGCGTCCAGCAGGGGCAGCACGGCGGAAAGCTGGAGGGGGGCGGGGAGACCGGTGTGCAGGAGCTCATCGGACCAGCACAGGGCGAGGTCGCCGATCAGGATGGCCGCTCCTTGGCCGAAGCGGTCGGCCGACGAGGCGCTGCCGCCGCGCTGTGCGGCTTGGGAGCGGTGGATGGTGGGGTGGCCGCGGCGGGTGTCGGAGTGGTCCATGACGTCGTCGTGGATCAGTGCGAAGGCATGGAACAGCTCCAGGGACGCGGCCAGATGACAGGCCGTCTGCTGGCTGCCATGGGCGCCGGCGGCGTGCCAGCCGACCATGGCCAGCACCGGGCGGATCCGTTTGCCGCCAGCCGCCAGGAACTCCTGCAGCGGCCGGCCCAGGTTGGGCAGCCGGCTGCCGTCGGCAGCCTCTCGTGACTTGTGGGCGAGGAAGTCGGTGAGGACGTCCTCGGCGGCTGTTTTGAGCTGGTGCAGGTCGAGTTGGGGGCGGGGGCCGGGGTGAGGGGTGCGAGTGTCATGCCGGTGCCTCACTGGTGGGGTCGGTGAGTTTGAGGGCTTCTTCCAGGAGGGCTTCGACGATTTTGTTTTCGGGGACGGTGCGGACGGTTTTGCCCTTGACGAAGATCTGGCCTTTGCCGTTGCCGGAGGAGACGCCGATGTCGGCTTCGCGGGCTTCGCCGGGGCCGTTGACGACGCAGCCCATCACCGCGACGCGCAGCGGTAGGGGGAAGCCGTCGAAGGCGGCCTCGACTTGGGAGGCGAGTTTGTGGATGTCGACTTGGAGGCGGCCGCAGCCGGGGCAGGAGACGATCTCGAGTTTGCGGGGGCGCAGGCCGAGTGAGGACAGGATGTGGCAGCCGGCCTTGACCTGTTCGACCGGTGGGGTGGACAGGGAGACGCGGATGGTGTCGCCGATGCCCTCGCCGAGGAGGATGCCGAAGGCGACCGATGATTTGATCGCGCCTTGGAAGGCGGGACCTGCCTCGGTGACGCCTAGGTGGAGGGGGTAGTCGCAGCGTTCGGCGAGCAGCCGGTTCGCGGCGATCATCGTGAGTGGGTCGTGGTGCTTGACGGCGATCTTGAGGTCGGTGAAGCCGTGCTCCTCGAACAGCGAGCACTCCCACAAAGCGGATTCCACCAGGGCCTCGGGGGTGGCCTTGCCGTACTTGGCCAGCAGGCGCGGGTCGAGGGAGCCGGCGTTGACTCCGATCCGGATCGGTACCCCGGCCGCCGCGGCCGCAACGGAGATGTCGGCGACACGGTCGTCGAATTTCTTGATGTTGCCGGGGTTCACGCGGACGGCGGCGCAGCCGGCGTCGATGGCCTGGAAGACGTAGCGGGGCTGGAAGTGGATGTCGGCGATCACGGGGATCGGGGACTTCGCCACGATCTGCGGGAGGGCGTCGGCGTCGTCCTGGGAGGGGACCGCGACGCGGATGATGTCGCAGCCCGCCGCGGTGACGGCGGCGATCTGCTGCAACGTGGCGTCCACGTCGGCGGTGAGGGTGGTGGTCATGGTCTGGACGGTGACCGGTGCGCCGCCACCGACTGGGACATCGCCGACATGGATTTGCCGGGTGCGGCGGCGCACCGGGGTCTGGGAGGGAAGAGCGGGCAGGCCGAGATCGGTCGTGGTCATGCCGGACTCCCGTCAGAAGGGCCAGAAGGGCCAGAAGGGCGGAGGGTTTTGCCGGCGCGGGCCCGCAGCACCGTATAGACGATCTGTGCGGCGGACAGTCCGGCCTCGGCCAGGAGCTGTTCACGGTCCCCGTGGGTGATGAAGTGGCGGGGCAGGCCCAGGTTGACGACGGTTGTGGTGATGCCGGTGTCCCTGCAGCTCTGCGCGAGTTGGCTGCCCAGGCCGCCGGTGCGGGAGTTGTCCTCGACCGTGACCACCAGGCGGTGACGGTCGGCCAGTTCGAGCAGGGCCAGGGGGACGGGCACGGCCCAGCGCGGGTCTGCCACCGTGACGCCGATGCCCCGGGCCGAAAGCTCAGCCGCAGCCGCAAAACACGCTGCGGCCGGCGGGCCGTAGGCGACCAGCAGCACATCACGGATCCCGGAAGCGGACAGGACATCCACCACACCCTCCCGGCGCACCGCCGTGAGGTCCGCGCCCGTAGCACCCTTGGGGAACCTCAGCGCGGTCGGGCCGTCCTGGTGGGCGATGGCCTCCCCGAGCAGCTGCCGCAGCTGGGCGGCATCGCGCGGCACGGCCAGGCGCAGGCCGGGGACGAGGGAGAGCAGCGAGGCATCCCACATGCCGTGATGGGACGGCCCGTCCGGGCCGGTGATGCCTGCCCGGTCAAGGACGAAGGTGACCGGCAGCCGGTGCAGCGCCACATCCATCAGCACCTGGTCGAACGCCCGGTTCAAGAACGTGGCGTAGATGGCCACCACGGGGTGCATTCCGCCCATCGCCAGCCCGGCCGCCGAGGTGACCGCATGCTGCTCGGCGATCCCCACGTCGAAGAACCGCTCCGGGAATCTCTCGGCGAACGGCGCAAGACCGGTCGGCCCGCCCATCGCCGCCGTAATGGCCACCAATGTGTCGTCCCGCGCGCCGAGTTCGAGCAGCGTGCGCGAGAACACCGACGTCCAGCTGGGCCGCGCCGTACCCTGCGCGGGCACTCTCTCGGCCGGGGCGGGACCGACCGCGTGCAGCCGGTCGGCCTCATCCGACTCGGCCGGCCCATACCCCTTGCCTTTCACCGTGGCCACATGGACAACGACCGGCCCACCCACGGCTTTTGCCGCGCGCAGTACGTCCTCGACCGCGCCGGTGTCATGGCCGTCGACGGGACCGAGGTAGGCGAATCCGAGATCGGTGAACACATTCCGGCGACGCCGGGCGGTGTCCCCGCCCCGTAGTTCGGCCAGATGCCCGGCCAGTGCGCCGACGGTCGGGTCGTAGGAACGGCCGTTGTCGTTGACCACCACCGTCACCGGCCGCCCGCCCGCACCCAGATTGTTCAGTGCTTCCCAGGCCATCCCGCCGGTAAGTGCGCCGTCGCCGATGACCGCCACCACCGCACGCTCGGGCTCATCGTTCAGCTGGCGGGCCTTGGCCAGGCCGTCCGCGTACGAAAGGGCAGTGGAGGCATGGGAGTTCTCCACCAGGTCGTGCACCGACTCGCTGCGGGAGGGGTAGCCGGACAGGCCGCCCGGCTGGCGCAGGGTGTCGAACTCCTTGCTCCGGCCGGTGAGCAGCTTGTGCACATACGCCTGATGACCGGTATCGAAGACGATCGCATCGTGGGGAGAGTCGAAGACCCGGTGCAGGGCCAGCGTCAGCTCCACCACGCCCAGATTCGGGCCCAGGTGCCCGCCGGCCGTCGTCACCTTCTCGACCAGGAACTCTCTGATCTGCCTGGCCAGAGCCGGGAGTTCACCGGCTGGTACGGCACGCACTGCCTCGAGGTCGGTCAGGTCGGCCAGGCCGGTACGGATGGGTGTGGCAGCAGTCATCAGACTCTTCCTTCGCCTGGGTCTGGGGCGGGTGTGCCCGACACGAACCCGGCACACCTGCCCGTTGTTGCAGACGGGTGACTGCCGGGTACTACCAGTTACCAGTGCACTGCCCCGGCGCCGAGCCGCACAGAGGGGCG
Organism: Streptomyces sp. NPDC051555; assembly: GCF_044454405.1. Classification (NCBI taxonomy): domain Bacteria; kingdom Bacillati; phylum Actinomycetota; class Actinomycetes; order Kitasatosporales; family Streptomycetaceae; genus Streptomyces; species Streptomyces sp. NPDC051555. Next base: position 5,300 of record NZ_JBITDP010000053.1, read on the forward strand.
AGGCGGTGAATGTGTTGCAAGCGATGCGGCATTGCGCGATTGTGAAATCGGACGAGGGCGGTCCAGTTGACCCAAAGCCGGAGGAACGACGCCGAGTCAGGTTTCGTCGGTCTCTTCGGCGAAGTCGACGAGGTGGGCCGCGGGGAGGCCCACCAGGGCATAGGTGCCATGTTCTTCGCCGTGCTCGAGGTCGGCGTGCAGACGTAACCCAGGGGTTACGGATAGGGTGTTTGACCTCAACTCGATGCCCGCATGGAGACATGGCGGGGTGTCGGTTTTCACTTTCAGCCGGTATAGCGTCCAGCGTTGAATCCCCAGTCGTGGTTGGCTCGGAAATGGATCCGCATTGCGTCCTCGTGGCGGTCAACCGCGGAGCGCTCTGCGGGGGAGAGATTCAGGGTGCGGCACATCTGCGGAATTCCCTGCGCCAGTTCGATGTACTCTTTAATGCGGCCGTTGGCTGTCTCGACTACCTCGCCGATGGCATCTGCCCGCGAGCAGTTACGGCTCCTCATGATGCAGTGGACCAGATTGTGATCTCCATCGGCTTCTTCTTTCGCGAGTGAGTAGATGTCGTTGACCATGGAGACGTGGTCGGAGACTTTATCCAACATGGCTTGTGTAAGGCTGTTGTGCCAGGCCAGGCTGGGCATTTCGAAGTGGCCGGTCCGTTCGGCCATGTCCATGCCGGTCACGACCGCGATGGTCCTGCGTCGCGCCTTCATCTGGTCGTCGGGTGACAGGGTGATTCCAGCGAGCCGGTTGGACACTTCGGCGAGTTGCCCGTAGAAGTAGTCGGCCCAGTTGTGGGCAGCTCGCCTGACCCAGGTTGGTGACATTCCGATTGCCTCACGTCGCCAGACATCGCTGAAGGCAACTACGACAGGTGGGGCATCCAGTGATGCCGCTTCCTGGGGCTGGGCGAGCAGGGCAATCAGGTCCTGGCAGGTGGCCACGGCACTGTCGAGAGACGGCCCCGGGGGAACGTCGAAGGCGTCATCGAAGACGAAGAAGAACCCGCACATGTCATATCCGAGATCGAGGTCTTCCCCGGCGATATCCGGGTAGAAGTATGCGGCCGCTTCTTGCGTCTGACTGGCGACGTATCGCTCAACTTCCTCATCGTTGGCCACCAAGCCCATGCGGCGGGCCCAGGCGACATTGCGTTCGAGTGCCTGTGTCGTTCCCGAGTTGATCCGAGGGGGGAACGGAATGTCGAATTTCGCCTCGTGGTGCATGAAGAACACGTCCCCTTCGGGTGTCGCAAGTTTCCATTTTCTGCCTTTTGGTAGGAAACTTGGCATTCTGTTGTCATGGTCGGCGTGAGACCCAGATTGGCCGGTCCAGTGCGAACTAGCTGTGACCGGCCGTTGGCTGCTGGAATCGGAGAGCGGGGAAGCGGTCAGTGCAGCCCGCCGGGCAGTTCGTGTGTGGGGATTGACGGCCATTTCCAGGGGTCGGGCCCCAGCGCGGCCAGTTCCCTGATAGTGATCAGACTCCAAGGGGTGATTTCCGCCGCTCCCTCGGTGGCGGCAGCTACCAGGTCGGGCCATGCCGTCCAGCGGGTCGTTTCGACTTCATCCGGGTCCGGGCGGGGCGGTTGGGTCAGGAGTGCGCGGACGACGGGGCCGACTTCGTTCTCCACGATGCCGTTGTCCATGACTGCGCGGTAGCGCACCGCGGCCAGCACGGTGTCCAGGCGGTCGGGGTGTACGCCGAGTTCGGCCTGAAGCCTGCGGGTGACGGCGGCGTGCAGCGATTCGCCGGGGGCGGGGTGGCCACAGCAGCTGTTGGTCCATGCCCCGGGCCAGGTCTTTTTCGTAAGGGCCCGGCGGGTGAGCAGGAACTTTCCCTCGGGGTTGAAGGCGTAGCAGGTGAAGGCGAGGTGCAGGGGGGTGTCGTTGTGGTGGCTGGCGAGTTTGGGGGCGTGTCCGGTGGCTTCCCACCGCTCTTTCAGCAGCACGATCATCTCTTCCGGGCTGTCCGGCATCGGTCCTGCTCCTTCCGGCCTTAGCTGCTTACGGGGGTTCGGCATGATGTGTCCGGCCTGGTATCGGCCTGGCGGGGTGAGCTATTTCGTTCGTGCGGTGGCGGCGTGGGCGAGCTGGCGCAGTGCTGTGGTGGCGTGCGGAGGGAAGGCGGCTTTGTCCAGAGCGCGCAGGGCTTGCCGGAGGCGGGCATCGATCATGCGCTCGGTATGTTCGCGGGCGCCGGTGTCTTCGAAGATGGCGCGGACTTCGGCGGCATCGTGCTCTTCGAGGGCTGGGTGGCCCACCAGGGCGTGCAGGCGGCGTTGTTGTGCGGGGGTGGCATGGTGCAGGGCGAGGGCGAGGAGCACGGTGCGTTTACCTTCGCGCAGGTCGTCCAGGTTGGGTTTGCCGGTGTGGCCGGGGCTGCCGAAGACGCCCAGGAGGTCGTCGCGTAGCTGGAAGGCTTCGCCCAGGGGCAGGCCGATGGCGGTGCAGGCGTCCAGGACCCTGGCATCGGCACCGGCAGTGGCTGCGCCGATCTGCAAGGGGCGCTGGACGGTGCCGGTAGCGGTTTTGTAGCGGATGATCTGCAGGGCGGCGTCGACGTCAGTATCGAAGCGATCGGTGCCCAGCAGGTCGCGGTACTGCCCGAACATCACCTCGGCGAGCATGGCGTCGTTGAACCGGTGCACGCTCTCGCGCTGGTCGGGGGTGAAGCGTGCAGTGTGGAGGAGTTCTTCGGACCAGATGAGGGCGAAGTTGCCACTCAGCAGAGCTGTGCTGTCGCCGAGCTGCTCGGCGTGCGTGCGGTCTTGGTGACGTGCGCTCAGGGCGCGGTGGACGGTGGGGTGGCCCCGGCGGGTGGCGGAGCGGTCCATGAGGTCGTCGTGGATGAGGGCGAAGGCGACGAACATCTCCAGTGAGGCCGCCGCATGCAGGATGGTGGTGGTGTCGCCGTGGCCGCCTGCGGCATGCCAGCCCACCACACACAGCAGCGGCCGGATGCGCTTTCCGCCCGCAGTCAGGAAGGCCTGCAGGGTTTCGGTGATCTCAGCGGGATGCCCGCAGGCAGCTGCGGCACGTGCCTTGCTGTCGAGGAAGTCCGACAGCACGCGGTCCACCTGACTGCGCACGTCGGCCAGGTCGATCGGCCCGGCTGCGATGGCCTGAGAAGACATGGGACCTCACTTTGTGTGATCGACGGGAGGGGTGGGGAGTGCAGCCAGGTCGCCGCAGGAGCCCTCGCTGATGCTGGTCTAGGAGCGTTCTTGATGCTGCTCCGTCCTGCTCCGTCCTGCTGCGCAGGTTGCGGCGAAGATCGGCCGGGGTCTGGGGCGGGTGTGCCCGACACGAACCCAGCACACCTGCCCGTTGTTGCAGACGGGTGACTGCCGGGTACTACCAGTTACCAGTGCACCGTCCCGGCCACGGGCCGCACAGAGGGGCGAGGCGGTGAATGTGTTGCAAGCGATGCGACATTGCGCGATTGTGAAATCGGACGAGGGCGGTCCGGTTGACCGGAAGCCGGAGGAACGACGCGCCCCGAACCCCCGACACCCGGCTGCGCGCGCTACTTACCGGGTGGGTGTGGCAGCAGCCATCTGGTGTTCCTTCGCCGGGATCTGGGGCGGGTGTGCCCGATACAAATCCAGTACGCACCACCCGGGCGGGATCCCGGAAGCCGTAGGCGCCACCACTTGCGTGAACGTGTTGAACGGTTGTGCTCTTGTGAACGCGCGGCCCGCCGGTGACTGCTAACCCGTTTCGCCGCCGGAGCGTTCACACCGGCAGTTTCACCGAGCCGGGACTGACCTACGGGCCGTGCTTGACGTGGCGGGAACGGCTGTCTCGGCGGTGGCAGCAGCGTCTGCCGCACCGCCCGCGCAAGCAGCCGGACAGCCTCTGACCGGCAGCGTCGAGTGCACAGCGGGGATAGGCTTGAACCAGGCCAGGGGCCGTGGGCCGCTGGAAGTCGTGGGGCCAGGTGACCCGGGGCACTACCGGGAGCCTGGCCCGGCGCATGTCCGGCGGCGTTGTCAGTGTCGTGCGCAACCATGGCGCCATGACGACGGACCACCCTCGCCCCGCCGAACGGCAGATTCCCGCCTGGACTCCCACCGTCGGGCCCGGCTGGGCCACCCTGCTCGACCAACTCCACCGCAGCCTGCTCGACCTCGATCCCGACTACCGCATCGAGTCGTTCACCGTGAGGTTCGGCGGCCTGCGCCTCACCGTCGCCGACCGCTTCCAAGACGGCGACTTCGACGGCGAGTTCGCCGACCGGGCCACCGCCCTGACCGACACCGCCGAGACGGCCTCCGAGCACACCTGCGAGACCTGCGGCGCCCCCGGCCGCATCCGACTGCGCGGCGACAGAAACCGGGCCTGGATGAGTGCCTGCTGCGACACCTGTCGCCCCCACCTCCCGCCGCATCCCGCTGCCGCCCGAGCCCACGGGCAGGCATAGCCACCGTCCCTCTCACGGGTGCACCTCGCAGAGCCAGATGACGTGCCAGTCCCGCAGCGCTCGCAGCCCAAGCGCGTCAACGTGCCGTGTTTCACAGCCAGTTGAGTCCGTCATTCTCGGTTGTCGTCTGATTACACTGCGCGGCCGTCGAACTGACCGCGAGGGGACATTCGTATGAGCTACACAGATCAGGACGTGCACGAGGGCCGCCGGCTGATGAACGAGGGCTGCGAGAACCGCCTCGTCATCGGGGACAAGCTGCTGGCCGTCACGCCATCGGGCCCCGATGGCGACTTCGACCAGTACTGCGACGAGATCAGCCTGAGCCCCCGAACCGCCCGTGACTACCGGCACACCGCCCGCATGTGCACGCCGCCGGTGCGGCAGCTCGTCGCGGACAGCGGCGTTCACGTCAGCTACAGCGCACTTCGCGAAGGCGCCCGCCTGACGCCCTCGGGCAAGCCGTACGACGAGGGCTACCGCACACTGCGGTCGATGCTGGCCGAAGCGAGCGAGGCCGGCACCGGCCGGATCAGCGCTCCGCAGTACCGCCGTGCCCTGGGCGTCGGCCCGACGCTGCAGGATCTGTCCGACCCCGCCAGCGGCATGAACGTGGCCCAGTACCTGGGCTCCTTGCCGCCCGTGGAACGGGACAAGGTGCTGCGGGAGTTGGTGGAGGAAGACGACGCCTTCCGTGACGCGGCGAAGCGGGCCATCGACGACAAGCGCCGGCGCGACCGCGAGGGCCGCATCAATAACGGCTGGGAGAGGCCGAGCAAGGCCCAGGCCCTGGCCCGGGACCTGGTGCGGCTCAATGACCAGGTCACCGCGCTCATGAGCCGCTACCCGGCGTCCACCGTCTTGGACTTCACGCCGGAGGAGAAGGCGGCCTGCGTGGAAGCGCACGGGACCGTGGAAGTCCTGGCGATGTGGATCGGATCCAGGGTCAAAGACGACACTGCTGCTGGCGTGCGGGCAGCCGCCCCGGATCTGGTGGGTGTGTGATGGAGCTGCCCGCAGATGACGGTGAGGACTGTCTCAACGCTGACATCGAGGAGTTTGCCACCCACGACCGCAAAGGCGGCTGGGCCCGGGCCCTCCTGATCGCCCGCCGTGTCGAACCCGGTGAAGGGCAGGGCGAAAGGACCGATTTGCAACCTCGGTTCGGTCGAACCGAGGTCTTCCGGCGCATCAGCGCAGGGGAGTTCGCCCGCCGCTCGCATACCAGCCACAAGCGCGTCATGGCCTTTCTCGAAGCGTGGAAACGGGCAGCGGCCGACGAGCGTGTGCCCTCGATCCACAAGCTGACCCCCGGTGTTCAGGTCGACCTGCCGGACGAGGAAGAGATCCCGTTCTTCGGCGAGCACGGCTATTACCGCAGCTACGAGGCTCGCATGAACAACAACGAGCGACGGCAGGCGATCGAGCAGGAGGCCGAGCGGGCCGGCATCAAGCCCGGATCCCCGGTCTACGTGACCCAGCAGCCGAAGGCGCTGAAGACTGCGATCCTGGCGGACGCGGACACCCGGGCGGCCGCCCAGGAAGCCCTGGCGGAGTACGAGCGGCGCGAGGCACAGGCCGACCTCGAAGACCGCAAGGCCGCCGCCAGGGCAGCCGAAGAGGCTGCCCGCGAGTGTGACGCGACCCTCCCGGACCGTCAGGCCCAGGACATGGAGGCTGCGGAAGCCGCGGAAATCGAGCGGGCGGTCCGCGCCACGTCACGCGAGCCGGCCGAGGCCGATGTGGCCCTGCAGGTGTTCACCGAAATGACCGAGGTCCGCCTGGCCACGCTGCGGGCGCTGTCACTGCTGCAACGTCATCAGGTGCAGTTCACCGGGGACCGCAGCCGGGCCATCACCGAGTTGTGTGCGGCGTCGGAGGCGGCCATGACGTTCATCCGTGACTTGGTGGCCGGCCCGTACACCGCGTTGAACGACGACGCCTTGCAGGCGTTCTTGGACGAGAGCGAGAAGAAGCTTCGGTGAGCCCCAAGCGCAACAGTGATACCCCTTCTGGGCTGCAGCAGGACGCCATCGGCGTCCTGCTGTGGCTGCGGCACAACCTCGGCCGCGAGCTGTCGTATGCGGACATTGCCCGAGGGACCGGCATCCCCGACCGCCGCCTGCGGCAGGCGGTGCCGAAGGCGAGGGTCGCCGCGCACGAACTCGGCTACCGCCTGGAGCAGTTCATGCACTCGCGTGACCCGCTCAAGCGCGGAGCGCGGGTGACGCGTTTCCACGCCCTCGGCCAGGGCGACGAGTTCGGAGCCCAGGACGCTCTCATGGCCATCCGTAAGACCGTCGCCTACATGGGCGACATGCACCGGGCCTGCGTGTTCGAGGCCAACAATCCCAACAGCCTCGACCAAGAGGCATTCGGGCAGATGGCGGATGCCGCCGAAGGCAGCATGAGAACCATCGGCGGCGTGGAGAGGCTGGGCAGCAAGGCCGTCCAGAGGCAGAAGACGATCGTGCATATGGCGAAGGAGATCGCTGACCTCAAGGCCCAGATCGCCGATCTGACCTCGGACGAGTCGGCCGCGTCGGCCTGAGCGGCGCGCGATGTGCCGGCGGCCCGGCAGCTGATGCCGCCGGGCCGCCGTTGTCTGCCCCGTCTCAGGTGCGGTTGATCTGCTTGAGCATCCGTTTGCCCGCCTCCCGGGCGGCGGCCAGATCGTCCTGGCTCTCGGCAAGCCTGGACTTGAGGTCGTCGCGTTCCGCGCGTATCTCGTCGCGTTCCAGGGCGAGCCGTTCCACGGCCGTCAGGAGCTCGTTGACCCGCTCGGTCAGCTCCCTGGTGCCGGACTGGTCGAGTTGGGCGCCCAGTGAACGCCTCACGGCTTCCTTGAGGCGGTCGCGCTCGTCGCGCAGAGCCCTGTTCTCCTCCCGGACCAGGGCCAGGTCGGTGGCCAGGGATGCTGCGGAGGCATCCCGGCCGGCCTGCTTCGTGCGCCGCTCGGCCCTGGTCTGGCTCTTCATGGCGGCCTCGACGTGCTCGCGGACCCCCTCGGCGTAGACGAGCCATCTGGACACCCCTGCGGTGCGGGCGACGGAGTTGAAGGTGACCGTCTCGCCCCTGGACTTCATGGCGTCCACCGTGGCCAGCACCTGGGCCCGTTTCGTCTGGCTGTCCTTCTTGCGGCTGGCGCGCAGGACATCGCCGGAAGAGCGCTTCGGTGTGCTCATGCCGTGCTCCCGTCCCGCATGCCGGGCATGCCCAGGGACACGGCTCTGCTGTGTCCCTGGGCGGCCCTGACCTTGCGCAGGACCGCCGACGCCTCCTCGACCTCTGTGCGCTCGTCGGGGCCCATCGCCTCCAGCAGCTTGCCCATCGTCGCGGCGGTCCCCTTGAACGCCGCGATCTGGTGGTCAAGGTTCTTCACGACGAACTCGTCCACTTCCATCATGACCGCCATCTCCTTGTCGGCCTTGAGCCTGCGGATGTGGTCCTCGATGGCGGGCAGATACGACGGGTCGGGCCGGTAGAAGGGGCAGGCGGCACACTGGAACCGGATCGGGCACGACTTCCCGCCCGCCTTGACGTTGGACGGTTCGGTACAGTTGCCGAACGGCACCGCCACCGCGCGGGACTCGTACGCGGTCGCCGACGCCATCGGCGCGGACCTGCCCTTGCGGTCCACGGTCCGCAGGCGCATCACATTGACCGCCTCCCGCTTCCTCTTGTGACTGATCCGGTAGTAACGCTGGGTGGTTTGGGCTGATTTGTGGTCCATGAGGTCTTGCAGGACCTCGATCCGTACCCCGGCGTCCGCGTACCGCTGGCAGAACGAGTGCCGAAACGCGTACGGGTAGATCAGCGAGCGGTCGAAGGGCACCCGGTTGCCGTCCCGGCCGAACTCCTCGGACAGCAGCACGGGGATGTTGTCGGCCCACTGGCGGATGATCGGCGCGATCTGTTCGGGCAGCAGGTGGCGGATCTTGCCGTTCTCCCCGGCCGGCGGGAACAGGAAGTCCTCGCTGCCCGTGGGCAGGTCGATCCCCTCGCGCACGTCCAGCCAGGCACGGATGCTCTCCACGGTCTGCAGTTCGATCTCCAGGCGCCGGTTCAGCCGCCGTCCCTTGCGGTTGTCCCAGATCAACAGCCATTCACCGTCGACGTGCTCGAGGCATTTGGTCCGCAGCTCGGCGATCTCGTACGGGCGCCGGCCGGTGTCCCGCAGCAGCTCGTAGACGGTGCGGGCCATGGCGTGGACCTGCTCGGGCGTCATCTTGCCGTGGCTGACACCTTCACCCAACGCGTCGCGATGGTCGTCGAGTTGGTCGATGACGGACTCGGGCAGGGCCTTGCCGAAGTCGTCCTCGTCGACTTCCTCGGCCTTGATGACGTGGCTGGAGTGCCGCGTGAAGCCCGCCGACATGCCGTCCAGATGGCCCGCGGCCCGGTTGTAATCGAGGATCTTGAAGAAGAACGACAGCAGCGCTCCGCGCTGCTTGCTCGACATGGCCTTGCCGTCCAGTTTGGGCAGCACGCGGAAGGTGTCGACCACGGCGTTCATGTCGGCGAAGGCCAGGGCCGAGGGGTCCATGCCGCCTTCCGGCCGCAGGTCAAGGGCCCGGCCGACCGCCTCGCAGACGCGCAGGCCCCGTCTGGCCTCGGTCGTGGTCGGCTTCGTCTCGGCGATCCAGGTGACCAGGATCTGCCGCAGCCACAGCTGGCGGATGCCCGTCAGGTCCAGGCTGAGCGAGCGCTGGGTGGTGCCCCCGCGCAGGCTCTTGACGCCGAGTTCGGCCAGGTCCAGGACGTCCCGGGCCCTCGGGTCGACGCCCTCGAAGCGGTCGAACGCCAAACGCAGGATGCGGTGTGTCTCGCGGATCAGGGCGTCCACGTTCGCCTGCAGTCCTACCGGCAGCTGTTCGCCGGTCGCGGTGGCGATGGAGTCGGTCTTCCCCGCGAGGTGGGTCACCGCCTGGCGCACGGCGGCGGGGTCGATCTTCTGCCCGCGTGTATCGCGCTGCTGCAGCGCGTACAGCATCTCCAGGCGGGCCACCGGGTGCAGCGGGGCCAGCGAGAACTGGTGGACGTTGAGGAACGGTGCCTGCCGCTCCAGCCAGGCGGCAGACGGCGCCTGGCGCCTTCCCTGGGCGGTGGCCTTCTTCCAGCGGCTGCCGTGTATGCCGCACAGCCCCCAGGTGGCCCGCGCGTCGTAGCGACAGCCCGCGACCAGGCATGCAGGCGACGGCGGATACGGTGTCTGCCGCTCGACCCACGCCTTAAGTTCGCCGCCGGGGTCGCGCTGCAGATCCTTCTGCCGCAGCGAGCCGTGCGCGTTGCACAGGCCCCACAGCACCGAGTCCCGCGGACACCCCTGAACCTGGCATTCGGCCCGCTCACCGTCGATGACGCGGTTGCGGTCCGGCACATGGGTGGCCTTGAACTCCTTCAGCCCCAGGCCGCCCGTCCGGTGGGCCTTCTCGCAGGTGGCGCACAGCCCCCGCCGCACGCGGGTAAGCGCCTCGCAGGCGGCCACATCACACCGGTAGACAGCCGTGCCCGCGTGGTCGACATCTCCGCTGAACAGACGGGCCTGATCGCCCCATTCGCCCTGGCGCCAGCCGGGTTCGATCCGCTCGCGCAGCCACGCGGTCCACTGGTCCAGGACCTTCGAGGCCAGGCCGCCGGCCACCCGGTCGGCGCCTCGTCGTGGCGGGTGGAGCGGGACGACATTGCTGGACACCGTCACGGACGGGCTTCCTTCCTCTTGGCGGCGACCAGCTTTACGGCGTCGCGTTTGTCCTGGCCGGTTGCGTGGGTGTAGGGGTCCATCGACTGCGGCGACTGGTGCCCGGCCATGTTCTGGGCCACGTCACGGTCCACCCCCGACCTCAGCCATCGTGTGATGGCCGAGTGCCGCAGCATGTGCGGGCGGGCCCGGAACCCGGCCCGGGTCGCGAGGCGCTTGAACAGCTCATACGTGCTCGGGTACTTCATCGGCTCGCCGAGCGGGGCGCGGAACAGGTTCACGAACACCATGTCGCAGCTCTCCGCCTGTGCCACCGCGTCCCGCTCGTACCGGTAGGCGGCGTACAGCTCCACGGTCTGGGCCTCCACCGGGATCCACCGCGGATAGGGCGACTTGGCATACGCGTTGTTGCTGTTCAGGCGCCGCCGCACATGCACGTGCGGGCCCTCGACGCGGCAGCCCAGCGAGGTGGAGTCGGGCAGGAAGTGCATGTCCTCGCGCCGCAACCCCAGGCCCTCGCCGATCCGCATACCAGTGACCGCCAGCAGGGCCACCAGGAACCGATCCCGGGCGTGCGTCGTGCAGTCGAGGACCTTCTCGATCTCGGCGTCGGACAGCCACTCGTAACCCGGCACCGCGACCCGGTACTTGATGCGCTGGGCGTTGATCGTGCGGTGCTGGCCGTCCTCGCCCGGATCGAAGCCGGACGGCATGTGGTGGAGGAACCTCGGCTGCACGAGCACGCTCACCACCGTCTGCGGCACCCAGCCCTGCAGCGCGGACCAGGTCAGGAACTCCCCGACCGAGCCCATGATCTTGTTCGCGGTTCCCTTGTCCCGAAAACGCGGCTCCACCGCCGGACGGCGCCCCTTCGCCGGCAGCGGCTCTTCGATCAACCACCGCATCATTGCCATCAGTTGAGCCAGCGAGGGACGGGTCCAGTCCATGCCGTGCTCGGTGCAGTACGACAGATACAGGGCGACCCGGCCCGCGTACGTGCGCTGGGTGTTGTAGCTCCAGTCCTTGCGGCCCGCGAGCCAGGCACACGCCTCGGTGTGCAACTCGAACGCCTCGTTGACCACGACCCAGTACGTGGACCCGTCCCCCGATATGGCCCGCTCGGCTCGGTAGTGCCGGTGTAGAACAGCAGACATAGCCAATGTGCCTGACACCCTTTGGATACCTGTAAGGCAAGTACAGAACTACCCTACTTGCCTTACATACCTGACACCCTCAAGTCACCCAAGATAACCACGGTGACGACCTGTACGAGGCGTCGTTCGTGGCGGCCGTGGCCCTGGGCGTCGTCGCGGTGGACGACGGGGATCTTCTTCCAGGGCAGCGCGTGGAGTTGGCGAGCTTGCCCGCGTTGGTTGTTCTTGATGGTCAGCAGGTAGTGGGCGCCGCGTTCGTGCAGGTAGGTGGCGTGGCCGTGTTGAGCGTGGAGGGCATCGGCGGTGACGACGACCCCGGCGAGATCGGCGTCGTCGAGCTGGTCGAGCAGGGGTGCGAACTCGGGTATCTCGTTGGTCTTCGCGCCGATCTCGCGGGAGGCCAGGGTGATGCCGTCGCCGTGCCGGACAGCGGAGAGTACGAAGACCTGACTGCCATCCGGGCGTTTCGCGCCGCGCAGGCATTTACCGTCCACCGCGATGGCCCGGCGCCGGGAGCGCACCGGTTCGGCGCGGGCGGCCGCCCCGTGGGCACGGCGCTGCTCCCGCTCGATGCCACCGTCGGGCATGAGCGGCCCCGGCAGGCAGGGCCGGGTGGAGAGCAGGGGCCGCAGGTGGTCGTAGCCGGCCGCACTGACCTCGACGGGATCCAGGCACCCCAGCACGGTGCGCAACGTCTTCTCGCTCGGGATCCGGTACCGGCCGAGCAATGGGTGGTAGGGCAGGCCAAAGGCGGCCAGCTCCTCGGGGGCGGCGCGCCTGCACCACTCCGCTGCCGCGGTGATGGAGTCATGGCCCGCCGGGGTCATCGCGCAGACCGCCAGGGCCAGCAGCGACGAGACTCGATACCGCACCCCGCACGCCCCGCGAGGATCGGTGACCGACTCGAACTGGGCCACCAGGCAGCGGACTTGGTCTCGCGTGTCACCCGAGCCAAGGGCTTCCAGGCGGGGTGCCGGAAAGGCAGGAGCGGTGGCAGTGGATGATGGAGGAACGAACACGGCACCCTCGTGGATCTTGAAGCGTAGAGAACTCCATGATCCACCGGTGCCGTGTTCACCTGTTCCCGGGGCACGCCAACATGTCAAGCCCCGGGTTTTGTGGAGACTGAGTTAGCTGGTTTTCTGGAGTGACGCTGGGGGTTCGGTCATGTAGTGGGCGGCTTCGTGTTCGGCGG
>NZ_JBITDP010000054.1:0-16137 GCF_044454405.1 Streptomyces sp. NPDC051555
AGTACCGCTTCCTGTACTTACTTCCCACCTGGCACTACTTCCTCTGGAACCACACGTCCCAGTCTCCAGGTGTCCAAGACCAAGGGGAAGCTTCACACACGCCCCAGCCGTGCGGGCACTGACCGAGATGGCAGCCACCCTCAGCAGCTGGGACAATGACTTCTTCTCCCACTTCAAAGAACACGTTGAAAACCCGTGGCCCATCACCCTCATCGACATCTTCGCCTCCGCGCACGGCTGCACCGCACAGCAGGCGGTAGAGCCCGCACTGGCCCTGCGCGACAAGGTCATGGACCGATACCTGCGCCTGGGCGAACAAGTCCGCGCCGGCGCAGGTGAGAATCTGCGCCGCTACCTGACCGGCCTGAATCAGATGATCCGCGGCAACATCGATTTCAGCATGGGCACAGAGCGCTATGCCAATCCCTACGACGGGCTCCCCGCCGATGTCCCCTGGGCTGTGTTCCCCCGCCACACCAGCGACACCCCCACCCATGACGACCCCGCACCACCCCCACTACCGTCCATCGCCTGGTGGTGGAAAGTACGGCCATAGCACTGCCCGGACCGGCACACGCCCCGTCAACCGCCGTCCCCGTCCCGCAAGACCGGCCAGCCTCTGCTCAGGTAAACCTCTCGGCCAGTCGAACTTGATGACGATGGCCTTGGTCCCGCGCAGGATGGCGGGGCTCCACCAGGTGCTGGTGTCCCCGCGTGGGCAGCCCTACGTACGAGAACGAAGTCCCGGAGCCGAAGGAGGGGTCCCCGTAGTAATCGCCGAAAAAGCAACGGATATCCCTGACCTGCACGTATGCGCCTCGATATGGCCGTTGGCCTGACCGTGCCCCGCCTTGGCTTCTACGGTGTGGCGCACGGTGTCCACGAGGTGTGGGCGGTAGGGGTGGAGGTCCGGGGTGGCGACCCGTGTGTTCGCGGATGACGAGCTGGAGCGGCTGCGGGGCTTCCCGGAGATCAACAAGGAAGAGCTGATCCGGTTCTTCACGCTGACGCCTGCGGATGTGGGGTTCATTGATCCGGGGCGTGGCCGCAGTGCCAAGGACCGGATCGGGCTCGCCGTCCAGCTGTGCACGCTGCCCTGGCTCGGATTCGTGCCGGACGACGTGGCCTCGGCCCCGCCTGCGGCGGTGGCCCGGCTCTCGGAACGACTCCAGATACCGATGGGCGAACTGCGGTTTTACGGGACGCGCAAGCAGACCCGGACCGATCACCTGCGCGAGGTGACCGGGTATCTGAACTGGAAGAGCGCCAAGGCGATACAGCTCAAGGAGCTGTACGAGTTCCTGCTCGCCCGGGCGATGGAGCATGATTCGCCCTCGCTGCTGTTCCGTCTGGGCTGCGAGCATCTGGCGGCCTCGCGGGTGGTTCGGCCTGGGGTGGTCAGCCTGCTGGAGCGGGTGGCTACCGCGCGTGCGGAGGCGGGCCGGGAGACCTACCAGCGGGTGCGGCATCTGCTCACCCCCAAGCTGATGGGTGAGCTCGACGGTCTGTTGAGCGTGGATCCGATACTCGGGGAGACACGGCTGAACTGGCTGTCCACCGGCGCGACCGGGGACTCGGCGAACGCGGTCAAGGGGGAGCTGGAGAAGCTGGGGTTCCTGCGCGGCCTGGACGCCCACACGCTGGACCTGACGTGTCTGCCCGCCGAACGGCGCCGGTTTCTGGCGCAGGTGGGGCGCCGGCTGACCGCGCAGTCGCTGGACCGGCGCGAAGCCCAGCGGCGCCATCCGATCCTTCTTACGGTCCTGGCGCAGTCGGCCGCCGACGTACTGGATGAGGTCATCGGCCTGTTCGACCAGGCCGTCTCGGCCCGGGAGAGCCGGGCGCGGACCAAGATGCGCGACGCGCTGGCCGTGCGGGCCTCGGCCGGGGAGGGCCGCCAGGCTTTGCTGGACGAGATCCTGCCGGTGCTCCTGGACACGTCCGTAGAGGACGAGCAGGTCGGCGGTCGGCTGCGGAACACCATCGGCATGGCGCGGCTGCGGGCCGCGGCAGCCGGGGCCACGCCCCGGCTGCCGCGCGATCACGGGCACTTGGCGATGCTGGACGATTCCTACACCTACCTGCGGCAGTTCACCCCGGACGTACTGAAGGCCATCACCTTCAGGGGCGGCACGGGCTCGGAGTCGCTGATGGAGGCCGTGAAGATCCTCAAGGAGCTGAACGCGACCAGCGCGCGCAAGGTCCCCGACGGTGCTCCTGCGGACTTCGTGCCGGTGCGCTGGGAGGGTTATCTGGAGCAGGCGGCGAAGTCCAAGGACGTTACGGCCTACCGGCACTTCTGGGAACTGACGGTGCTGCTCGGCCTGCGCGACGGGTTGCGCTCGGGCGATGTGTACGTGCCCTCCTCCCGCCGGTACGCCGATCCGGCCTCCTACCTGTTCACCCCCGAGCAATGGGCGGGGCAGCGGGACCAGTTCTGCAATCTGGTCGGCAAGTCCTCCTCGGCCGGGGCCGCGTTGGACGGGTGTAAGGAGGAGCTGCAGACGGCGATGGGGGACCTGGAGAACGTTCTGGGCAACCGCAAGGCCGGGGTGGGTGAGGTGCGGCTGTCGGACAAGGGGGAGCTGATCATCCCGCCGCTGTCGGCCGAGGACGTTCCCGCCGAGTCCGCCGCGCTGCGCGACGAGCTGTCCGAGCTCTTGCCGCTGGTGCCGATCGCCTCGCTGCTGGTGGAGCTGGACCGCCGCACGGGGTTCCTGGACTGTCTCACGCACGCTGGCGGGAAGCAGGCCCGCTCCCTGGAGCTCAAGCGGAACCTGCTGGCGGTGCTCATCGCCAACGCCACGAATCTGGGGCTGGTGCGGATGGCGGAGGCGTGCGGGATCTCCTACGACATCCTGGCCTGGACCCAGGAGTGGTACATCCGCGAAGAGACCCTCGCGGCGGCGAACGCCGCGATCGTCAACTACCACCACCGCCTGCCGATGACCCAGATCTTCGGCGGCGGCACGCTCTCCTCCTCGGACGGGCAGCGCTTCCCGGTGCAGGGCAAGTCGACCACCGCACGGGTGATGAAGAAGTACTTCGCCGGCCACGGCCTGTCCACCTACACGCACGTCTCGGACCAGCACTCGACGTTCGGCACGAAGGTCATCGTGGTCACCAAACGCGAGGCCCAGTACGTGCTGGACGAGATCATGGGTAACAAGACCGACCTGCCGATCACCGAGCACGCCACCGACACACACGGCGTCACCTTGGTCAACTTCGCGCTGTTCGACCTGGTCGGGATGCAGCTCTCGCCGCGCATCCGCGACCTGGGGAAGATCACCCTGTACCGGATGGACCCGCAGCGCGACGTCAGCAAGCTCTGGCCGGTCGTGGGGCCGTTACTCACCCAGAAGATCAACATGGGGTTGATCGAGGAGAACTGGGACGATCTGCTGCGGCTGGCCGCCTCCATCAAGTTCGGGCACGCCACTGCCTCGCTGATCGTCGGCAAGCTCTCCGCGTCGTCGCGGCAGAACACCCTGGCCGCCGCGCTCAAGGAGTACGGGGCGCTGCGGCGCACCATCTACGCCGCCCGCTACCTCGCCGACGAGACCTACCGCCGAAAGATCGCCCGGCAGCTCAACAAAGGTGAGTCGCTGCACTCGCTGCGCCGGGACCTGCACTACGCCCACCAGGGCAAGATTCGCGACCGGTTCCTCGCCGGACAGACAGAGCAGGCGTGGTGCCTGACCGTGCTCACCAACTCGGTCGTGACCTGGACGAGCGAGTACTACGGCCTGGCCATCGCGCAGATGCGCGCCGAGGGCCGGGCCGTAGACGACGAACTCCTCGCGCACATCTCCCCGGCGCACAGCGAGAACATCAACTACCACGGCACCATCAACGTCGAAGTCGACACCGAACTCGCCAAGCTCGACCCGGCCGGCTACCGGCCACTGCGGGCACGCCGCCCGGACCGGGTGTGAAACGCAGGGGCCACCGCGGGGATACCTCGCGGTGGCGTTGCCGCCAGACCCGCCAGGGCTGTCGGACCCCCGGGGAGGGGCGACGACGGTGGGCGGTGGCGAATGGGCTCCAGGCGGGCGGTCGTTATCGGCCAGGAGTGTGAATATGTCGGTGTCACGGAGCTGCCTGCGGGGTCGGGCAGGGCGTCTCGGGCATCTTTTCGATCATGCAAGATCCATTCGTGTACGCCTTCGGCGCCCCGTCCGCCGCGCCCTGTGACCGGGCCGCTGGCCATCGGGACGGTGGGAGCTGTGGCTGTATGCCGTCGGAGGGCTCACCGGAGGGGTGCGGCGCGGGTGAGGAGGAGAGCGGTGGCCCGGTGGCGTTGGTGGGGGTGGAGGAGTCGGCGCATGACGTCGAGGCGTCGGGTGGCGTGGGCGGAGTGGAGGGTGGGGTAGGTGTCGAGGAATGCCTGCCAGTGGGTGAGGGCGGCTTCCAGGTGTCCTTGGGTGAGGAGGGTTTCGGCGAGGCGGGCCTGGGTGAGGGCGCGGGCGTGCCGTTCGCCGGGGGTGCGCAGGCGTAGTGAGGCGGTGAGGGCGCCGGTGGCGCCGGCTGTGTCGCCGAGGGTGGCGAGGGTCTGGGCGCGCTGGTAGTGCAGGGCGCCGGCCGGGTAGTGGGTGAAGGGTCCGGGGGTGGTGTCGGCCAGCTCGTGGAGGCGTTCGGCGGCGGCGAGGGCGGTGAGTGCGGCGTGCTTGTTGTGGTGGGCCTGGATGACGGCCAGGTGGGCCTGGGCGTAGGCGGCGATGATGGGTGAGGTGCGGCGGGTGAGGGTGACGGCGCGTTCGGCCAGGTGAAGGACGGCGGGGGTGTGGTGTCCCAAGTCGTGGGCGTGGGCGGACATGGTGCGCAGGGCGATGGCGTAGGTGGCGGTGTCGTCGGCCTCGGTGGCCAGTTGGGCGGCGGTGTGGTGGTAATGCTGGGCGGGGGCATCTGCCCCGCTGCCGGCGCACATGGTGCCGAGGAGCAGGGTCAGTTGGGCGGCGCCGGACAGCAGGCGCCGGTGCTGGTCGCCGGTGGCGGAGGCCTGGAGGTAGCCGGACACGTCGTGGCCGAGGTAGGCGGCCAGTGCGGTGCGCACATGGTCCGGCCCGTGGGCCTGGGCGGCTTCGGCCAGGACGCGGGTCATGGTCTGCATCTGCTCGATCTCCGCACGTCCCGCCCGGCCTGTCGCACGAGGTGAGACCGGGGATGGCCTGGTGTGCGGCTGCCATGCTTCGGGTAAGGCCAGGGCGGCCAGGCTGTACATTCCGGCGTTGAGCAGCCGGCGCCGGGTGGGATCAAGCTCGGCGCGGGTGAGTGCGGACAGTCGGCGCAACGGATCAGCCTCCCAGGACAGTTCGAACACCGTGGACGGGGCGCGGCTCAGGCCCGCCTCCACCGCGCTGACCGGCCGCCGAAGCCTCCTGGACAGCACCTCCAGCAGCAGCGCCGGTACGGGCGGGCGAGGGGTGGTCCCGGACAGCCACCGCGAGACCATCGAGCGGTCACACCCCAGCTGCTGGCGGTGTTCGGCCGCCAGGTGCCGCAGGGCCGCGGCGAGCTGGGCGCCGCTCCAGTCTGCCTCCTCAAGCAGCCCCCGCAGGCGGGTATTGGGTGTTCTGGGCACGTCCCCTCCTCCCGGCTCCCTGCGAACCGGACGGCCCCCGCCCGATTTCACAAGCGCGCAATGTTGCATCGGTTGCAGCACATTCACCGCCCTGGCCCCCTGTGCGGGCCGCGGCCGGGGCGGTGCACTGGTTGTACCCGGCGGCCGCCCGCCCGCAACTTTGGGCGCGGCGCGCCGGGTTCGTATCGGCCACACCTGCCCCGGACCCCGGCGAAGGAAGAGCCCGATGACTGCCCACGCACCTACCCGGCCCCACCTCGCCGACCTGAGTGACCCGCAGGCGCTGCGGGCGCTGCCAGCCGGGGAACTGCCCGCGCTGGCCGGTCAGATCAGAGAGTTCCTGATCGAGAAGGTGTGCGCGGCGGGCGGGCATCTGGGGCCGAACCTGGGGGTGGTGGAGCTGACCCTGGCCCTGCACCGGGTGTTCGACTCACCGCGTGACGCGCTCATCTTCGACACCGGGCACCAGGCCTACGTACACAAACTGATCACCGGCCGGGGTAAGGAGTTCGACATGCTGCGGCAGGCGGGCGGCCTGTCCGGGTACGCCTCACGCGCTGAGTCGGTACACGATCTCGTGGAGAACTCGCACGCCTCGACGGCCCTGTCCTACGCGGACGGGCTGGCCAAGGCCCGACAGCTCGCCGGTGAGCGGGACCGGGCGGTGGTCGCGGTCATCGGCGATGGGGCGATGACCGGTGGCATGGCGTGGGAAGCGCTGAATAATCTGGGCGGCGCACCGCAGCGGCCGGTGATTGTGGTGGTCAATGACAACGGCCGTTCCTACGCCCCTACCACCGGGGCGCTGGCCGAGCATCTGAACCAGCTCAAGTTCGGCGGTGGGGTGGAGGCGTGCCAGAACCTGTTCACCGACCTGGGCTTCACCTACTTCGGGCCCGTCGACGGACACGACACCGCCGGACTCGAGACGGTGCTGTGCCGGGCCCGCGCCATGGGCCGCCCCACCGTGGTGCACGTCATGACGGTCAAGGGCAAGGGATTTGGGCCCGCCGAAACAGATGAGGCGGACTGCCTGCACGCGGTCGGCGCCGTCGACCCGGCCACCGGACACCCGGCAGCTTCATCGGCCCCGTCGTGGACCCATGTGTTCGGTCAAGCCCTGCTGGAGCAGGCCGAACAGCGCGCCGGCATCGTGGCGGTCACCGCATCGATGCTGCGCCCGACCGGCCTTAACCCCATGCGGCAGAACTTTCCTCAGCGGGTCTTCGATGTCGGCATCGCCGAGCAGCACGCCGTCACCTCCGCCGCCGGCCTGGCGATGGGCGGCTACCACCCGGTCGTCGCGATCTACGCCACGTTCCTGAACCGGGCCTTCGACCAGGTCCTGATGGACGTCGCTCTGCATGAGCTGCCGGTCACGTTCGTCCTGGACCGGGCCGGCATCACCGGCCCCGACGGGCCCTCCCACCACGGCATGTGGGACCTGTCCCTCCTCTCCATGGTGCCCGGGCTGAAGATCGCCGCACCACGGGATCCGGCCCGGCTGCGCGAACTGCTGGACGAGGCCACCGAGTGGAGCGCCGGTCCCACCGTGCTGCGGCTGCCCAAAGCGGCCGCCGGAACCGACATCGCGGCGCTCGCCCGCATCGACGGCATCGACATCCTGCACCGCAGCCCCTCCCGCCCGCTGGACGTGCTGCTGATCCCCCTCGGCCCGCTCGCAGCGCCCGCACTGCAGGCGGCCGCCATCCTGGAAGAACGAGGCATCGGGGTCACGGTCGTTGACCCCCGCTGGGTCCACCCGGTCAATGAAGCGCTGCCCGCACTGGCCGCCCGCCACCAACAGGTGGTGACCCTCGAGGACGGCACCCGCACAGGCGGCATCGGTACCGCGATCGCCCAGGCCTGCCGCGATGCATCCATCACTACACCGGTGCTCACACTGGGCCTGCCCCGCGCCTTCATCCCGCACGGGTCGCGCCACTCCCTGCTCGCCGAGACCGGCCTGGACGCCGAAGGGATCGCTGGCGCGGTCCTGGCCGCCCGTACCGGGCAGCCTCCCATCCGCCCCGCCTCGACCACCGGGAGGACGCGATGACCGCCCTCGACCTCGGCCTGCCCACCATGCCCCCGCAGACTCCGGTGCGCCGCCCCACCCGCCAAATTCACGTGGGAGCGATGCCCGTCGGGGGTGGCGCACCGGTCTCCGTGCAGACCATGACCACCACCTTGACCGCTGACGTCGATGCCACCCTGCGCCAGATCGCCGAAGCCACCGCCGCCGGCTGCGACATCATCCGCGTCGCCGTGCCCTCCCAGGACGACGCCGACGCCCTCCCGGCGATCGCCGCCAAGTCGCCGATCCCGGTGATCGCCGACATCCACTTCCAGCCCCGCTACGTCTTCGCCGCCATCGACGCAGGATGCGCCGCGGTCCGCGTCAACCCGGGCAACATCAAGAAATTCGACGACCGCGTCGGCGAGATCGCCAAGGCCGCTGGTGCCGCCGGGGTGCCGATCCGGATCGGCGTCAACGCCGGGTCCCTCGACCCACGCCTACTCGCCAAGCACGGATCCGCAACCCCTGAAGCATTGGTGGAGTCCGCGCTGTGGGAGGCCTCACTGTTCGAGGAGCACGGCTTTCAGGACCTGAAGATCGCCGTCAAGCACCACGACCCCATGACGATGATCGCCGCCAACCGGCTGCTTGCCGCGCGCTGCGACTACCCCCTGCACCTCGGCGTCACCGAAGCTGGCCCCGCGTTCCAAGGAGCGATCAAGTCCGCGGTCGCCTTCGGCATCCTCCTTATCGAAGGCATCGGCGACACCATCCGGGTCTCCCTCTCCACCGACCCCGTCGAGCAGGTCAAGGCCGGCTGCCACATCCTGTCCTCGCTCGGGCTGCGGCCGCGCAAGCTGGAGATCGTCTCCTGCCCCGGCTGCGGCCGCCTCCAAGTCGACATCCACCGCCTCGCCACCCAGGTCGAGGCGGCCTTCGACGGGTTCCCCCACCCCCTGCGCATCGCCGTCATGGGCTGCGTCGTCAACGGCCCCGGAGAATCCCGCGAAGCCGACCTCGGCGTCTCCTGCGGCAACGGCAAAGGCCAGATCTTCGTCCGCGGCCACGTCGTACGCACCGTCCCCGAACACCAAGTTGTCGAAGCCCTCCTCGACGAAGCGCTGCGCCTGACCGACGAAGCGCCCACCGACACGGCCGGGGAGACTTCATGACCGGCCTGTCCATGAGCACCCCGACCATCGACCTCGCGGCCCTGCAGACCCGAGTCGACACGGAGCTGCACACCTTCCTCGTTGCCAAGACGCGCGGGGCTGAGGACCGGTCCCTGCCTCCGGACGTCCCTGCGGCGTTGCGGGACTTCCTGGCCGCGGGCGGCAAGCGGCTGCGTCCGCTGCTGTGCGTGCTCGGCTGGCATGCCGCCGGCGGGCAAGGAGACGACGCGGCCGTGATCCGTACGGCGGCGGCCCTGGAGATGTTCCACGCCTTCTGCCTCATCCACGACGACATCATGGACAACAGTGCCACCCGCCGCGGCCGGCCCACCGTGCATCGCTCCATCGCCACCCGGCACGGCCACGACCAACTTGGCACCAGCGCGGCCATCTTGATCGGAGACATGGCTCTGGCCTGGTCCGACGAACTCCTGCACAGCGCCGGTCACCCGGCCCACCGCCTCGCCGCCCTGCGCCGGGTCATCGACGCGATGCGCCAAGAGGCCATCTACGGCCAGTACCTGGACCTCATGACACCCCTCGGGCCTCTCACCGATCAGGAAGCGGCCCTGCAAGTGGTCCGGTTCAAGACCGCGAAGTACACCGTGCAACGCCCCCTGCACTGCGGAGCGACCCTCGCCGACGCCGCGGTGGACCTGCACACCGCGCTGTCGCGCTACGCCCTGCCCCTCGGGGAAGCCTTCCAGCTCCGCGACGACCTCCTCGGCGTCTACGGCTGCCCCGACGACACGGGCAAGCCCGTCCTGGACGATCTACGCGAGGGCAAGCACACCGTCCTGCTCGCCCTGGCCGCCCAGCGTGCCGACACCGCCCAGCGCAATCTCCTCAACGAACTGGTCGGCAACCAGGACCTGGACGACGACGGCGCCGCCCTCATCCGCATCGTCCTGGACACCACCGGCGCCCACGCCAGGGTCGAAGACATGATCACCACCCGCCATGCGCAGGCCCTCACCGCCCTCGACACCGTCCCGTACCCGCCATCGGCCGCTGCCGCACTGCGGCACATCGCCGCCCGAGCCGTGGAGCGCACCTCATGAACCGCCGCGTGCTGCTCGCCGCCCCGCGCGGATGCTGCGCCGGGGTCGACCGCGCCATCGCCACCGTCGAGAAAGCCCTGGACCTGTACGGTCCCCCGATCTACGTGCGCCACGAGATCGTCCACAACACCCACGTCATCAAGAGGCTGGAGCACAAGGGCGCCGTCTTCGTTGATGAGACAGACCAGGTGCCCGAAGGCAGCATCGTCATCTTCTCCGCCCACGGCGTCGCCCCCACCGTCCATGAACAAGCCGCCCGACGGCAGCTCTCTGTCATCGACGCCACCTGTCCGCTGGTCACCAAAGTCCACAAGGAAGCTCTCCGCTACTCCCAGGACGGCTACGACATCCTCCTCATCGGACATGAAGGCCACGAAGAAGTAATCGGCACATTGGGCGAGGCCCCCGAGCGCACCACACTGGTCAAAGGACCTGACGAGATCTCGAACGTGACGGTCCGTGACCCGGGTAAAGTCGTCTGGCTCTCCCAGACCACCCTGTCCATGGACGAGACAATGGCAACTGCGGCCGCCCTCAAGCACCGCTTTCCCAACCTCCTGGATCCGCCCAGCGACGACATCTGCTACGCGACTCAGAACCGTCAACGAGCCGTGCAGGAAATCGCCAAAGAAGCAGACCTGGTACTCGTTGTCGGCTCAGCAAATTCCTCGAATTCCGTCCGCCTGGTCGAAGTAGCTCTCGCCGCCGGCGCCCACGACGCCCAGCTGATCGATCACGCCGACGAAATAAATGAGACGTGGCTGGAGGGCGTGTGCACCATCGGCCTCACGTCCGGCGCCTCCGTCCCTGAAACCCTGATCCAAGATGTTCTGAAATGGCTCGCCGCGCGCGGCATTTCAGATGTACAAACCCTCACCACAGCCGAGGAACACCAGATCTTCGCCCTCCCCCGGGAACTGGCCACTAGTTCCCAGACGGAGGCGCTCAATGAGGGCCACCGATCACAACAGCCGAGAGAGAGCCACACCAACCCTGACATTCGCTTCCAAAGCCACAACCGCTGAAGGGAATCCCCCATGTCTACAAGCCCGGCACTCCCATTGCCGCAATTCCCTGTTTTCCCAAAGACCAACATCGTACGGGCACTGGCTGGCTGTGTCGTCTTCTTCGGGAGGTCGTGACGGGTTCCCTCCGTGCACCAACTCTGAGGAAATAGAAGAGTATCCCGGTCACCACATGGCGACTCGAGAAGGGCCATCGTGCATTCTCGGGCAACACGGAGGTAAACCTGATGGTCAATTTTGCACAGGACTTCGATCTTCCCCCGTTCTACTGCCCAACCGAGTACATCCTCCACCCTGACTTCACTGACCTGGAAATGCGCTGCGTCACCTGGATCGACGAACAAGGGCTGTGCGCCTCCCCGCTGCAACGCGCATGGAGTGTCACCGGCACACGAGTGTCTTTGGCCTTTTGCGGCTTCACTCCGGAAGCCGCTCCCGAACTCCTGTTTCCGCAACTGCTGTGGGCGTACTGGGTCATGGCTATTGACGACGCGCACCTTCATGAACTTCAGGGCTTCACCCCGGGGCAAGGGGATCACCCGGAACTGGCCATCGCTGACCTGGCAGGGAAGTTCAACATCGTTCTGGCCGCTCCGGGGCAGAACCAGTGGCCGGAGAGTAGGTTCGTGTCGAGCCTGTCTGACATTGGCGACAAGCTCCGGGCTGTGGCCTCGCCTGCCCAGTACGCCCGGTTCATTGCAGGGCATATGCAGTGGTCAATGGGCGAGCTCTGGTCAGCTGTGAACCGCAGCCAGAACGGTGGACTAACCCTGGAGAAGTATCTCGTTCAGCGCCTCTGGTCAGGCGGCCTGGGCCCCACCTTCGCGCTCAACGACATCTCTGATGGAGTGCACCTCTCCGCCCATGAGTACCACTCACCCCTGATGCAGGCTGCACTTCAAGCAGCGGCATCGGTGGTCGGCTGGGACAACGACCTCATCTCCTACCCGAAAGAGCTGTATCAAGGCGACGCCGAAACCAATGGTGTGACCGTTATGGCTAACCATCTTGGCTGCCCGGTTCAGGATGCCGTGGTCGAGGCCGTCGCACTCCGGGACCGGACGATGGCATTGTTTCTCGCTCTGGCCGAACAGATTGACCGCGCCGGAAGCCCTGCCGCTGCACGCTGCGTACGGCACCTGCGATTGTCGTTGCGCTCCATCCTCGAATGGAGTAGCTCCGTTCCCAGGTACAGGATCTTCGACCAATCCCGATTCCCGGAAACTGTAGAACAGGTTCCTATGGAATGGTCTGCAGCTCCTTCCAACCCCTCGATGAAGGCGCCGGATCTCGGCCCGATCGCGTGGTGGTGGGACCAACTCGATCGAGTGGGCCGACGAGCCGTCTGACAGCAGCACGAAGCCAGTCGACATCACCCCTATCGCCAACGCCGCTTCCTTGCCGGGTGATCGGCTAGTCCCTCGGGACATGTTGATCTGACCCCAAGCGGACGTAGTCACGCATTGAGCGGTGGTGGCCGGTGTTCACGGGCTGCGCGGCGGGACGAATAGCGATCGTTCATGCGTCGGCGGGCAGCGCCATCCGTGTCCTTGCCCTTCCGGTGTCACATCCATGGATGTGACACCGGACTCCGGCCGTCGAAACGCGATCACGTTCCCGCAGGTCGCCCTGTGTCAGAAGTCAGTGTCATAAGGCTCGGTCAAAACCCGCGTCACAGCATCAAGTTGTGGGACAGTCCCGGGATGGACCTCGCCTATTGCCGTGTCAGTACAACCGCTCAGGACCTCGACCGGCAGATCGACGCGGTCCGCGACGCCGGAGTCGCCGAAGAACACATCTACGTCGACAAACGCACCGGCGCGAACATGGACCGCGAGGGCCTGAAGGCTCTTCTCGGCTTCGCCCGGCCCGGCGACCGGATCAATATCCTCACCCTGGACCGGCTGGGCCGGAACATGCGCGAAACCCTCAACCTGGTGCACGACCTCACCGAGCGCGGCGTCTTCCTGCGCACGCTCGGCGACAAACTCGCCGTGGACACCAGCGAACCAGGCCCCGGCACTGACATGGCTATCGCGCTGCTGGCGATGTTCGCCCAGATGGAGCGGATCTACATGCTGGAGCGGGCCGCCGGCGCCCGCGCGGCAAAGGAGGCCCGCGGACTGCCGACCGGCCGCCCCGCGAAGCTCAACGCCACCACCCGCACCGGAGCCGCCCAACGGATCAAGGACGGTGCGATCCCCGAACAAGTCGCCGCCGAACTCGGCGTCAGTGTTAGACGACTCTCTACGTGAGCACGTACGTGAAGGCCCGCGACGTTCCTGGTGAACACGAGCGTTGATCTCGGCGGTCAGCCTGATGGCGCTTCGTGTGCGACGACACGGTGAACACGAAGGCTCTCGGGTGTCGTCGAGTGACCAGTGCTCGGGTGTTCGTAGGTGCGATGATCGGTCCGTGTCTGAGGAAATATCGCGGTGGTATCGGGGCCGTTTGATCGTGGGGCCGTTCAGGCCGTTCGAAGCCGAGGAGCTGGGCCGTCTCGAGCAGGAGATTGGACTGACCCTGCCGGCGTCATACCGGTCGTTCCTGGAGGCGGCAGGCGGGCAGAGCCTCACCTACTCGGTCCGCCTGCCAGATTGTGAACCGGAGCCGTTGCAGAGCTTCGACGATCTCTACCAACTCGGCCGCGACGGCGATGGTGAGTACGGCTGGGGCACGTTGCTCGGTGAATACCGCCGCAGTCGTCAGGGGTGGCTCGCCGATGAGGTCTCGCTCACGGGCCTTCTGCCGATCGCCCGCAACGGCGGCAGCGACACCCTGTTCCTGGACCTGAATCCCGCTACCCACGGCCGTCTCCACGCCTTCGTGCACGGCATTTCCTTGCCCGGATACTTGTCGAAGGGGGTCTTCACCAAGGTGGCTGATGACTTCGACTCCTACCTCGACAGCCTGGTCGTTGATCCAGAGTTGGCGGCGGACACGTGGGCTGATGTCGTCGACAGCGACTCCACCGACCCGTGGCGGCGGACCGTTGAGGAATGGCTGGACAAGGATCTGCCGGGTTGGCGCCTGGGGCCGTTGACCGGGTGATCCGGGCATGATCACCCGCCCGCTTGGAGAGATTCCGGCTGATCGTTGCAGGTCAGGCGGAGGTGTCGGTGCTGGTTGTCGACTCGGACGGGCTGTTGGTGGAGCGTCAGCTTCGGCAGGGCCGGCTGACTTGTCCGGCATGTGGGGCGGTTCTGGCGCCGTGGGGTCATGGCCGGCCGCGGTCGATCCGGGGTGATCTGGGGGCCCGGCTGTTTCTGCGGCCACGACGTACGCGTTGCTCAGGCTGCAAGGTCACGCACGTGCTGCTGGCGGAAACACTCTGGCCACGCCGGGCGGATACGGCCGTGGTGATCGGGGCCGGGCTGGAGATAGCCGCCCTTGGCATGGGCCACCGCCAAGTCGCCGCCCATCTGGGCCTGGCGGAGGGCACGGTCCGTGGCTGGCTGCGGGCATTCGCCACGCGGGCCGAGGATGTGCGCCGGCACTTCACCGTCGCCTTGGTTGCGCTCGCCGACGACCCGGTGATGCCGGATGCGGCGGCTTCGCCGTTCGCCGACGCCGTTTCGGTGGTCGCGGCCGCCCATCGGGCGGCCGCGACGAAGTGGCCGGGGATGCTCACGGTGTCGCGGTGGGAGTTCGCTGGGAGGGCGATAGGTGGCAGGCTGCTGACCTCGCCGTCTTCTGCTATTTGATCAACACGGGCCGCCCCTGGGCGGGATCGGAGGGTGCCGGAAGTCTTGATCGTGTCCGCCGGCGAAGCGGCGGACTCTGTTCGAGACGCGAGGTGGGTTGCCTATGTCACCGAGTGAGGACGAGGACCGTCGCCGGGCGGAGCGGGCCCGGCAGGTGGGCCTGTTCCGTTACGGCTTGATCCAGGACCTGATCGACACGAAGCTCACGACGCGCCAGCGCGGGAAGCTCGCCCGCGAACTGGCCGCGAAGGAGCACACCGACCCGTTCGGCCGGCAGGTGCGGGTCGCCCGCGGGACGCTGGACCGCTGGGCCCGCCACTACCGCGCGGGCGGGTTTCCCGCGCTGGTGCCGGCCCAGCGGCAGGTCACCCCGCGCACGCCGGTGGAGGTGCTGGACCTGGCGGCCGCGCTGAAGAAGGAGAACCCCGCCCGGACGGCAGCGCAGATCCAGCGGATCCTGCGGACCACGCAGGGCTGGTCGCCGACCGACCGGACGCTGCAGCGGCACTTCGCTGACGCCGGCCTGACCGGCGCCAGCGGCGAGAAGAGCGTGTTCGGCCGCTTCGAAGCCACCCGCGGCAACGAGCTGTGGACCGGGGACGCCCTCCACGGACCGAAGATCGGCGGACGGAAGACGTACTTGTTCGCGTTCATCGACGACCACAGCCGGGCGATCGTGGGCCACCGGTTCGGGTTCGCCGAGGACACCGTCCGCCTGGCCGCCGCCCTGCGGCCGGCGTTGTCTGCCCGCGGGGTCCCGGAGTCGATCTACGTCGACAACGGGTCGGCGTTCGTGGACACCTGGCTGCTGCGAGCATGCGCGTCCCTGGCCGTCCGCCTCACCCACTCCAAGCCCGGACGGCCTCAGGGCCGAGGAAAAATCGAACGGTTCTTCCGCACCGTTCGTGACCAGTTCCTGGTCGAGCTCGACGAGGAACGTGTCGGTCAGATTGAGCATCTCGCCGAGCTGAACAGGCTTTTCACCGCGTGGGTGGAGACGGTCTATCACCGCACGGTGCACTCGGAGACGGGGCAGCCTCCGATCGAACGGTGGCTGGGTTCGATTCCCCGGCCGCTTCCGCTGCCCAGCCCCGCTGATCTTCGGGAGGCGTTTCTGTGGTCGGAGTTCCGGACCGTGACGAAGACCGCGACGGTCAGCCTGCACGGCAACAGCTACGAGGTCGACCCGATGCTGGTCGGGATGAAGGTCGAGCTGGTCTTCGACCCGTTCGACCTGACCGAGATCGAAGTGAGGACCGCGGGGAAGTCGGCGGGCAAAGCCGTCCCGCACCGGGTGGGCCGTCACACCCACCCGAAGGCGAGGCCGGAGACACCGCCGGAGTCGGCCCCGCCGACTGGAATCGACTACCTGAAGATCCTCGACGAGACGCACACGGCGAACACCGCGAAGGGCATCAACTACTCGTCCCTGATGGACGACGGGCGGGGACCGCGATGATCGACCGCGTTCAGGGGTACTACCTGTTGACTGAACTACTGGACGAGTTTCCGCAGGTCAGTGACCCTTTCTCTCTTTCGTCGTTGGTCCGGCCATGCAAGAGCCATCGAGT
>NZ_JBITDP010000055.1:0-15740 GCF_044454405.1 Streptomyces sp. NPDC051555
CCCGACGCTACGAGCCCGAGCCCGCCATCGCAGCCAGATCAGGAAACTCCCAGCTCAGACCGCCTCGAGCCAGTCCCTCTGGAAGAGCTACACCCGTCTTCGTCCCCGGTGTCCAGGAGGCCCATGGCGTAGAGGCGCAGGGCTTGGTCGGAGTCGAGGGTGGCGGGGTGGACGGGGTCCTCCCCGGCGAAGCGGTAGCCGCCCTTCGCGCCGGGGAGGGAGTCGATCTGGATTCCGTGGCCGGCCAGGGTGGTGATGTCTCGCTGGATGGTGCGGATGTCCACGCCGAAGCGCTCCGCCATGTCCCGGGCGGGGACGTGGCCGCGGCTGCGGAGCATCTGGATGATGCCCAGCTGCCGGGCGTGGGCGGGATTGACCATCAGAGGGCCGCCTGGAGGGGGAAGACCTGCCCGCTGGCGTACGCCCACTGCGAGGCGGTGGCCAGGTCGATGCAGGCGGCTGCGACCTCGTCGAGGGCGAGCGGCCGCCCCCAGGGCAGGCCAGCGAGATAGGCGTCGGGGTCGGTGACCCCTTTCGCGGCCATCACCGTGCGGGCGAGCGGGGAGTCAATCAGCGACGGCGCCACGAGGTTGACCCGCACCCGATGTACGGCTTCTTCCTTGGCGAGGGTGGTCACGACGCATTCCAGGGCTGCCTTCGCCGCACTGTAGGGGCCGCTGCCCGCGCGCGCGGCCCGCCCGGCGTCCGATCCCACGGCCAGGACCGAGGCGCCGTCGTAGCGGGCCCGCGCGGCCAGCGCCCGCCAGGCCGCCGTGAAGGAGACGACGTTGGCCTGGTAGACCGCCTCGAACTCGCCCGGCTCGGTGTCGGCGACGGTTTTCTTGCTCGACGGAGCTCCGGCGCACGCGAACACCGCCTGAAGGCGGTGGGGCAGGTCCTCGGTCACCAGTCGCAGGCGGTCCGCGGTCGCGGGATCCGCCGTGTCGAACCGCTCCCAGAGGCTGCCCTTCGGCAGCTCGGCCGGAGGCCGGGTGCGGTAGGTGGCCACCACGAACACGTCCCGGGCAATCAGCTGGCGAGTGATCTCCGCCCCGAGGGCGCCGGAAGCCCCAGTCACCACCGCCATCGACCCCCGGGGGTAGCGCAGCGCCTCGATGTCGATCGGCAAACCGAGCATGGTCACGCCCCGGCTTCCGTGCCTGCGGGGGCATCAGGGTGGTCGGTGTGCCACATCTCGGCGAACCGCATCTGCTCGTCAGGGATCTTGAACAGCGCGCCGACCGCGCGGGCGTGGGCGATGGCGTCCTCGTCGCCGCGCTCCACCGTGACCACGGTGTCCGGGAACGCGATCAGCATCCGCTCCTGGTCGATCAGGTGGGCGTAGAACAGGGTCGCCTTCAAGGCGCGCGCCAGGTCCAGGGCGCGCGCCGCTGCCTGATCTGCCGGAACGGTCACCTCGATGATCTCGATCGGGGTGTGGCCGTCGAGGTCGTGGGGGTAGCGGCGCTCGGGCAGCCCGGTGAAGGCGTCCGGCAGGTGCGGGGTGGTCAGGCTCTCGGTAATGACGACAGCCCGCATCGGCGAAGGGGACACGCACTCGCTCCTCTCGGTCAGGGGGTGGCCGGGTGGTTCAGTGGAAGGGGAAGGACAGGACGTCGGCGACGCTGCGGCCGGTGACGGCGGCTAGGAGACGCTCGAGGCCGAGGCCGAAGGTGAAGACGTCGGCGGGGTCGCGGTCGACGTCGGCGTAGAAGTCGAGCGGGCCCTCATCGGCCGGGACACCGTGGAGTTCCTCGCGCAGGGCGATGTTGGCGTCGACCATGGGCCGGTAGTCGGCCGCCGTGCGCAGCTTGACGCCGCCGTCGCAGATCTCGACGCCGCCGACGATCAGGGAGAACCGCTGGGCGCGCCCGGTCTTCTCGTCGATGCGGCTGTTGTGCCGAAGCTCGTAGGGGAAGGAGTGCAACAGCGTCGGCGCGGTGACGGCGGCCTCTACACCGTGCTTGACGAAAGCCTCCATCACCTCCCAGTCCCCGCCGTCGCAGGCCATGCCGCGCGCGGCCAGCCAGTCCCGGGCGGCCGCGACGAGGTTGGCGCCTTCGGGAGCAGTAGCGGTGCCCAGGGCCTGGGCGATGGCGTCGTCCACCGGCATTTCGTAGATGGTGGTGAAGTCGGCGCCGGGGTTGGCCAGGTTGGCGAAGACGGTCTGCACGCAGGATTGGACGAGGTTGGCGACCATGGCCATGCCGTCGGCGAGGGTGACGTCGCGGGCGGCGGTCTGCAGCATCGTGAACTCGATGGCGTGCTCCGCGTCCTCGTGCTCGGCGCGGATGGCCGGCCCGAGGTCGAAGACCCGGTCGATGCTGATGATCAGGCGGCGCAGGTGCTCCTCGGCGGAGTGCTTGAGGTGGAAGCCCTGGCCGGTGAGGGGGTGGCGGGTGGCGAACTGCGGGATCGGGGCGCTCTCGCGGTCCTGGCACAGCACGGGGGTGGCAACTTCCGTGTATCCGGTGGTGTGGAGCCAGCCCCGGACGGCGCGCAGCAGGTCGGCCTTGAAGAGGACCAGGTCGCGCTCGCGCGGATTCTCCTTGAGGAAGGTGCCGTATAAGCGGCGGGCCTCGTCGCGGACGCTGGTCGTCATCACGCCTCCTCTCGGTCGGCGGTCCACGGGGAGGTGATGGTGAGCGGGTGCTCGGCGTCGGCGTCCATACGGGCCCTCGCGCCGACGGGGAGGGTGACCTTGAGGGGGGTGTGCCCGTACGGAAGGCCGTGGGCCAGAGGCCAGTCGTAGTCCTGGGAGATGTCGTCGACCATCTCCGCGACCGTGATCCCTGCGGTGGGCTCGCAGCCCACCGTCTCGCCGACGATTAGGCCGGCGATCCGGTCCAGGACGCCGCAGTCACGGAAGTGGGTGAGGGCCTGGTCGAGGACCTCGGTGGACTTGAAGGCGTCCTCGATCACCAGGAGCGCGCCGTCCCAGACCGGTTCCCACGGCGTGCCGAGCAGGCAGCGCAGGGAGGACAGGCAGCCGGCGACCAGGTGGCCCTCGGCGGAGCCGGCCCGAGTCCAGGTCAGCGGTGCGTCGATCCGGGCGGCGGAAGGCAGGCCGGCCAGCAGCGCGGTGAAGTGTTCGAAGGTGTCGGCGGGGCCGTCCTGGGCCCAGTCCCACATCACCGACGGCCCGTGGAAGGTGACCAGCCCCGTGCGCGCGGTGATCGCGTTCAGGATCAGCGAGGGGTCGCTGACGCCGACGATCGCCTTCGGGTGCGCGGCGATCAAGGAGAAGTCGAGGCCGGACAGGAGCCGGTTGGCGCTCTTGCCGCCGCCCGCGAAGACCACGGCGGCGACCGACTCGTCGCAGACCATGGTGTGGAAGTCGTCCAGGAGATCGGCGCTGGTGCCGGCGCGGTATCCGGAGCGTCCCGAGACGTGCGCGCCGAGGACGGTCTCGAAGCCGCGGGCGGTCAGGGCCGCGATACCGCGGTCGAAGACGGCCGGGTCGGCGGCGGGTTCGGGCGCCGAGACGGTGACAATGCCGAGCCGGGCCCCCTTCGAGAGGGGGGCGGCCAGGCGGGGTGTGGTGCTCAAGCGAGGAACTCCTTCGCAGGCGGTGGGGGGTGTGCCGGGAAGTAACGGGGGAGGTACTCCCCGGCACACTGAGTGACGGTAGAGGGGGTTATCGGGCGGGCGCCAGCCGCATACGCGTCTCATCGCGGGCACGCTCGGCGGTCGCGTCGCTCGTCCACGGCGTCAGCGACGTGTAGTAGTCGAAGTTCGACCAGCCCTCCAGCGAGTCCGGCGGCACGAAGCCGTGCTCCAGCGCCTTGTCGTACAAGCCCGTGCCCGGGTACGGGGCGAACAGGTGCACCCGGGTCTCAGGGATCGGCGAGAGGGCGCGGAGCTCGTCGATGAGGGAGTAGGTGTCCTCCATCTCAGCCTTGCTCTCCCCGGGGAACCCGACGATGAACGTGTAGGAGCCGAGGATTCCGTTGTCCGCGATCTCCTGGGCGACGTCCAGCAGCAGCTCGCGGGTGATCTGCTTCTTCACGACGTCCTTCAGGACGCGGTCGTTGCCGGACTCCATGCCCATCAGCAGGCGGGTGCAGCCGCTGGCCGCGATCCGCTCCAGCAGCGGCATGCCCTTCTTGCGGGCCTTGAGGATGTCGTTCGGGTTGATGGAGGCGGCCCACTTCAGGTCCAGGCTCTGCTCGATCAGCCCCTCGCAGAACCCCATGGACCGCTGGAGGTGCACGAAGAAGTCGGCGTCGTAGAACTTGACCCCATTGATGCCGTACCGGGCCTTCAGGTCGGCGATGTCGGTGACCAGGTCACCGAAGGGCATGGCCGAGTACTTACGCTCGTAGACCAGCTCGTAGCAGAAGTCGCAGAGGTAGATGCAGCCCTGGGACGAGATGTAGTTCAGCGTGCGGGTCGCGACCGTGGGGTCGTCACGGATGTACCGGGGGATGTCGAGCAAATCCCACGGGTAGGCACCCATGGCCCCGGTCCGCGGCGGATTCACCGGCCCCTTCAGCGTCTCGCCGCACCGATGGGAGATCAGGCCGGGCACATCCCGCCGACGAGTGCGCCCCAGCAGGGAAGCGACGAAGGCGGTCATGGAGTTCTGGCCCGGCCCCTGGAGCACCGCGTCCACCAGCGGGTGCGCAGCCGTCTGCTCGGCCAGCACGTTCACGTGGGGCCCGCCGAACACGACGGGCGGGCAGTGGACGCGCGTCTTCGCCGAGGCCACCAGGTCCAGGGCGTGGCCGATCTGCCCACCGCCGGTCATGATGCTCACCCCAATACACACCGTCCGCTCCAGCTCCTCATCGAGGAGCTGCTCCCAGGCGGCGGCGTCCTGCTGGTTGCCGTCGAAGAGCACGACGTCGACCATGCCGGACTCCATGAGCGGCTTCGCCAGCGTCAGGAGCGCGAACGGCATCCAGAAGTAGACGTAGTTCTTCTCGTGGTCGATCTTCGGGTAGACGAGGATCACCAACGGCCGGCTGCCGGGCTCCGCGGTGACCGGGGTAGGGCTGGGGAGGGCGGGCATGCCGAGCATGACGCTCATCGGGCTGCCTCCAGGGCTGCGGACG
Organism: Streptomyces sp. NPDC051555; assembly: GCF_044454405.1. Taxonomy (NCBI): domain Bacteria; kingdom Bacillati; phylum Actinomycetota; class Actinomycetes; order Kitasatosporales; family Streptomycetaceae; genus Streptomyces; species Streptomyces sp. NPDC051555. Next base: position 5,058 of record NZ_JBITDP010000055.1, read on the forward strand.
GCTGGGTCGGGTGGAAGCGGGCGTCCGCGTACATCTCGAACGCCGCCTCCACCTGGGCGTGGAGCGTGTCGTCGGTGTCCTCGGCCAGGGCCGGGGTCAGGTCGATGAGGTTGTCCTCGCGCAGCAGGCAGAACTGGAGCCGCATGTCAGCGGTCAATCGCAGGGCCATCAGCGCGTCGTGACACGGGAAGAGCGGACAGCCCCGGCACACCGACCCGTACCAGGCGCCGGCGGTGGAGTCCTTCACGACGACCTTGGTACCCGACGGGAGGGTCAGCACGGTCATCGGGTGGCCGAGGCCGCCCTGGTGGACGGTCTCCTCGTGCATGGCCCGTCCGCGTAGCGCCTCGGTGATGTCCCCGAGGGACATGTACACGTCCTGCAGGGTGCGTCCGCGTTTGGTCTTCAGGCGCCGGGCGTAGGACTCGCTGCCGGCGTCGAGGTCCTTGATGACGTCGAGGAGCTTGACGCTGTGCACGCCGGCCTCTTCGCACATCTTGACCAGGGCGGGGACCTCCGCGTCGTTGACGCCGGCCATCACCACCACGTTCACCTTCACCGGGACGGCGGTGGCCACGCACCGCTTGATCGCCGCGACGACCTCCCCGTGGTCGTCCACGTTGCAGATCTCGTGGTGCAGCGCCGGGTCCAGGGTGTCCAGGGACACGTTGAACAAGGTAACCCCGGCCCGCGCGAGGTCCTCGGCGAGGTCCCCGATCCGCGGGTGGCGGGAGATCACCTCGATCTCCGTGAACCCGGCCTCGTCCCGCAGCCTGCGCACCACCTCCACCAGCGGCCCGTACAGGGCCGGGTCGCCGCCGGTGAGCTTGACCGAGGTCAATCCGCGCTCCCTCACCGCGTGGGCGACGCGCAGCAGATCGTCGGGCGCGAGCTCGGCGTCCATTGCCGTCGCGACGGCCTCACCGGACGGCCGGCAGTAGCTGCAGGCTCTCTTACAACGGGAGTTCACCGTCACGCGCCACTGCGGTTCCAGCATTGCGGTCCCCCCAAATCCTGGGTAGTCCATCGAGGTCACAGCCTCTCGGTCCTCTCACTAGGTCGGCAACGGCATCGGACAAGGCCGATGTCGGGGTTATGTCGCCGCGGCCCGCCCAACCACGACATTCCTCGTGTCGCGGTGCGCGGGGGGCCGCGTTCAGTCGGCGCCCCCGTCCAGGGGGTCACAGGGGCCGCAGTGCGTCGGCGAGCGCCCAGGGGTCCAGCAAGTCACCAGAGCCATCAGGCGGGACCAGCCAGATCCGTGGGGGTGCGGCTGGCTGCCCGGGCTCGGGACAGCGCAGGACCTCCCGCGCCGCGCCCGTGAGAAGGGCCCCGCCGGGAATGTCGCGGCCATCCACCATTCCAGGCCGGACCAGGAAGGCCCAGACGTGCCCGGCGTCGTGGACCGGGGCCGGCGGCACAGCCCACTCCGAGAGGACCTTGACGGCTGCGGCCGCCGCGGAAGTGGGGACGCGCACGACAAAGAAGCCGCGGCCGACCGGGATGTCGGCCAGCGTGCTCCGGGCCCACGGGTTGCGGCTTCTGGTCGGCTGGGGGAAGCCGGCCTGCCCGGCCAGCCAGCGGGCCCCCGGAGAGAACGAGACCGCCCCTGCTCCCGGCGCCCGCCGAACTGGAGCCGGTGCCGCGCTGCGTCTGGGGTCCGGCCAGGGCGTGCCGCCGAAACCAGCGGCCGATGGCCCGGTTGGCCAGCCCGGCGCCTGCCCGCGGACGCTGGGCGTGGTCATGAAGTGGCTCCCGGGTGGCCCGGGCCGCCGCTTCTTGCGCGGCCGCACCGAGGAAGCCCGGGGCGTGGCCGATCTTGACGGGGTGCGTGCGCCCGGGGGGCCCCGTCCTGGATATGAGGGCGCTGGTCTCGGTGCGGAGGCCGCCGGGAGCGACGGTGGCGACCGAGGCGGTGCCGGCGGCGGGGGACTGCTCGGCGCAGGCGCGCAGCAGACGGCGTTCGGGTGTCCCGGGACAGGCGATCGCGGGCGGTGGTGGTGTCGTTGGCGGCGCCATGTGTGACGTGGTGGGCGATGCGTCTGTGTGCGTCTGGGAGAGGGATGAGCGCGGCGGTGGTCATGGGGTGGCTTTCTGGCGGGTCGGAGGGGGCCGCGGGGTGCGGGGCAGGCGCGGTCATGTCCTGGCGGCCGTCAGATCGTGGTCGGCGTTCAGGGGCTCCGGTGCCGACCACTGGCCCTTGCCGAGGCCCAGGGCGGCTTCGGCGATGCGCAGCAGCTGGACGTCGGAGGTGCCGGCCGGGGCGAAGAGGTGGTAGGCGTCACGCAGGTACCGCTCGAGGGGCCGGTCGGTGAACAGTCCTGCCGCCGCGTGGATCTCCATGGCGGTGCGGGCGGAGTCGATCGCCCACTCGACGTTGATGAGCTTGGCGTTCATCAGCTCTGTGTCACACGGGCGGCCGGTGTCCAGCAGGTGGGCGGCGTGGTAGGTGGCGAGACGTGCCGTCATCAGCCGCGACTGGATCTGTCCGATCTTGTGCTTGACCGTGGGCAGGTTGTGCAAGGGCTTGCCGTAGCGGCGGCGTTCTGTGGTGAACCGGACGGTTTCCTCGGCGATGGCCTGGTGGATGCCGAGCGCGACCGCGGTGAGGTTCGGCCTCCCGTACAGGATGCTGGAGGAGTAGGCCACCTCGAGACCGTCGCCTTCGCCGCCGAGCCGGTTGCCGGCGGGTATGCGGCAGTGGTCGAAGTGGAGTTCGCCGAAGCTGAATCCGCGCAGGCCGAGCGTGGTGGGGTGCGGTGCGAGGGTCAGGCCGGGCCGGTCGGCCTCCACGAGGAACGCGGTCAGCCCGCGCGAGCCGGGGCCGGTGCGGGCCACGACACCGTGGACGTGAGCCACGTGGCTGTTGCCGACGTACACCTTGCGGCCGGTGAGGACGTAGTGGTCGCCGTCGCGGCGGGCCGTGCTCTCCATGCCCAGGACGTGGCTGCCGGATACCGGCTCGGTGACGGCGATGGTGGGCAGCGCGGTGCCGTCCGCGAACCGCGGCAGCCACCGCTGCTTCTGCTCTTCGGTGCCGTAGCGGATGACCTTGGCGACGCCGAGCTGCGAGGCCTGCACCATCGCGCCCATCGCGGCGTCGACCCGGGCCAGCTCCTCGATGATCAGCGTCTTGGCAAGGTGGCCGGCGCCCATGCCGCCGTAGACGGGGTCGATGGTGGCGCCGATCCACCCCTGAGCGGCGATCCTGGCCGCCAGCTCCTGCTCCGTCCCGCAGGTGGTCTCCATCCGCTCGACGTGCGGGGCGACCTCCGCCTCGGCGAACGCACGGACCTGCTCACGCAGCTGCTGGTGGTATGGCGTCAGGAACCAGTCGGACATGGTGCTTCCCCTCCCTCTTCGGTGGCTTTCGGCGTGTGGCGAAGCGGGTGTGGTGTCCTATGGACCGGGCCGGGGGGCGGCCTGGTGGGTGAGGTAGGCCATGACCTCGTCCCGGTACTTCTTGATGAGGGCGAGGGAGCCCTGTCCGCTCGCCTTGGGCTGTTCCTGCGGGCCCACGAAGCACACGGTGCCCAGGACCACCCCGCTGGCGTGGATCAGCGGCGCGCCGGCGTACGTGCGGATGCCGATCAGGTCGACGACCTCGTTGCCCGAGAAGCGGGGCGAGGAGAAGACGTCCGGCAGGACCAGGGCGGTGCGCCGGGCGACGACCTCGGGGCAGTAGCCGTGGGCGAGGGACATGCTGCGCCCTACTTCGGGCAGCATGTCCTGCGGGCCGGGCGTGCACAGCCCCAGGAACTGCTGGGTGTCGCCGAAGATGTTCACCATGGCGTAGGGGACCTGGGCGTCGTGTGCCAGGTGACGGGCGAAGTCGTCGAGCCGCGGGTCGGGCCCGTCCAGGCTCAGGGTGCGCAGGACCGCGGTGCGTTCCTCCCGTTCGAGGGTCGTGCGGTTCGGCACCTGACCGGTGGGGTGGCTCATAGGAGGGCTCCGGAGGTTATGGCGCGGCGCACGGCGAGGCTGTGGCCGACCAGGCTGATCAGGACATCCACGGCGGAGGTGTGATCGCGGGCGTCGCAGGTCACCACCGGTACGTGGGCGGTGAGGCCGAGGGCTTGGCGGACCTCGTCGGGGGTGTAGCGGTGGGATGCGCCGTCGAACTCGTTGACGGCGACGACGAAGGGCAGCTGCTGCTGCTCGTACCAGCTGACGGCGGTGAAGGAGTCCGCGAGGCGGCGGGTGTCGACCAGGACGACGGCGCCGAGGGCGCCGTAGCCGAGATCGGGCCACAGGAACCAGAACCGTTCCTGGCCGGGAGCCCCGAAGAGGAACAGGATCATGGGGAGCGGATCGTGGAAGGTGATCCGGCCGAAGTCCAGTGCCACGGTCGTCGTTCTCTTGCCGTCGACGCCGGCCAGGTCGTCGATGCCCGTGCTGGCGACGGTGAGGAGTTCCTCCGTGCTCAGGGGTTCGATCTCGCTCAGTGTCCCGACCAGGGTTGATTTCCCGGCCCCGAAGCCGCCCGCGACGATGATCTTCAGTTCGCTCGGGGGCTGCGCCGGGACGGCGGCGTCAGAGCCGGTTGCGTAGGCCATGGAGTACTGCCTCCAGCAGGTACGTGTCGGGGCCGGCGGCCGTCGGCCGGGCTGGGTTGGACAGGGCGAGGGCTCCGGCGTCGAGGAGGTCGCCGACCAGGATCTTGATCACTTGCACCGGCTGGTGCAGTCGGCCTGCGAGTTCGGCGACCGAGCACGGGGTGGCGCTGCAGTGCAGCAGCAGGGCCTCGCTCTCGGCGCCGGCCGGGAACTGCCCGGTGGTGGGCCGGGTGAGGAGGCAGGTGGTCAGGTACAGCTCGTGCGTCGTGCGGGTCCGGCCGCCGGTGATCGTGTACGGGCGGATGTCCCCCAGAGCCGTGTCCGGCCATCCGCCGCGAGCTGCCATCCGGCGCTCCTACCCGAAGGTGTTGCGGCGGGCCCGGGTGACCAGGTGCTCGTCCAGGCCCGTGATGAGCGTCGCCATCTCGTGCCCGACCTGGCCCGGGTCCGCCGCAGGCGTGGTCAAGACGGCCAGCACCGTGGCGAGGCCGTCGCCGCTCATCGTCCCGGCGCTCATGACGAACACGTGCCCGTCGTCGTGCTCGATGACGATCTGCCGCACGTTGCCCGAGGAGTCCTGGAACGGGGTCCGGGCCAGGGAGACGAGCCCGCTGACGGTGGCGGCCATCGCATCGGCCTTGTCCAGGGACTGGCTGGTGAAGGCGAGCTTGAGCCCGTCGTTGGTGCCCAGGAGCGCATCGACGGCCCCAGGGGTTCTGGCGAGGAGGCCGGCCAGCAGCCCGGACAGGTGGTTGCGTGCCGTGGCGGCGGAGTCCGCGGCGGCGTCTGCGAGGTCTGCGCTGTGCATGGGCTACTCCTGCGTCGTCGTATCGGAGAGGGCGGGGGTGGGACGGCCCGGCGGGGAGCCGGGTGCCGGCTCCTGCGCGCGGGGCGTGCGGGACTGGAAGCTGGCCATGAGCCCGCCGGTGGGGTGCCCGGCCGGAGCCTGCCGCGGGGCCGGGGCCACGTGGCCGCTCTGGCTGGGAGCCCGACGCGGCAGCGCCGGGCGGCTGTCGTCGGCCACCGCGAGCGTGTGCTCGCTCACCTCGGCTGTCGGGCGGATCCGGCGCGGCAGTACCCCCGCCTGGTCGGGGGCCGCCTGAGATGCCCGGGCGGGCCCGGCACCTGTCCGGACCGGGGCCTGTGCGGACGGCTGCTGCGTGTAGGGCTGCTCCATGGCCGGGGCCACGAGGAGTTCGCGGGGCAGCAGCACGATGGCCTGCGTGCCGCCCAGGACGTTGGGCCGCAGCGTGATGGAGATTTTGTGGCGCCGCGCCAGGAGCGCTGCGACCAGGAGGCCGAGGGTGCCCTCGCGCAGCCGGGCGCGGGGGTCCGCCGACTCGGGATCGGCTAGGAGTCGGTTGAGGGTTTCCCTCTTCTCCGGGGACATGCCCGCCCCCCGGTCGAGGATCTCGATGGCTATCCCGGTCTCGGTCCGGTGGGTGTGGACTTCCACCTGATGGACGGAGTACCGGGTGGCGTTCTCCATCAGCGCGGCCAGGAGATGGGTGAGGTTGGGACTCACGTATCCGGGGACCGCGTCCGTGACGGGATCGGGAGCCAGCCGTACCCGGGCATAGTCGGGGATCTCTCCGACCGCCCGGCGGATGGCCCCCACCACGAGCACCGGCGGCGTGTTGCGGGACGGTACGTTCCCGCCGAGCACCAGCAGGCTCTCCACCTCGCGCCGCATCTGCGTCAGGAGGTGATCGATGCGGAAGAGCTCTCCGAGCAGGTCCGGGTCCTCTACCGTCCGCTCGACCTCGGAGATCAGGCTGATGCCCCGGGTGACCAGCCCGTGCAGGCGCGGCGCGAGTGAGGCGAACACCTCGGCCAGCTCCGCCTGGGACTCCAGTGTCCCGTGCCGGCGGGCCGCCACGGTCAAAATGGCCTGCCACGACTCGGTGAACCCAAGGCGGACCGTGGCGACGGAGTCCGCCAGGACATCCCCCGTCCGGGGCGCTTCAACCACCGCTTCGAAGTCGGCTCGCGCCAGCCCACGCTGAGCCTGATCCAGCGCCCAGCGGATGTGATCCCTGCCTTCCGCAACGGCGGTGACAAGCTCGTCGAGTGCCCCCAGCGCCTCGTCGCGGTCCGTACGGAGCCGCTGGAGGCGAACCGCCGACCTGCGGGCTCCCATGGAGCGGATCGTGGTCCACCACAGCACGGAGCCGACCGCCGCCGACGCGAGCAGCACGCTGCCCGTCGTGGGCAGCACACCGCTCCCGTCGGCGGCCCAGCCTCCACCGACGGCCAGCGCGGTCAGAGCCGCCGCGGTGACCGCGGGCGGCAGCCGCAGGTCGTCCCCGGTGCCCTCCCTACGCCGGCGCCGGGAGGGCACCGCGGAGCCGACTGCCTGATCAGACATGGCACACCCCCCGCCCTCTCAAGTCCCCGTGTGTGCGGCGCGCGCCGACGGCCGCCGCTCGGGCGCGGTCCGTCGACAGCGACAGAAGGGACGTGACGGCGTACAGCACGAGCGGAGCGGTGAACGCCCGCCGGTCCGGGTTGCCGAACCGCACCCAGCGCGGCGTACCGGCGCCGTCGGAGACCGGCCCCGCCGAAGGCACCGGGGGCACCCACACCACGCCGCTGGCCGTGTAGGAGAACGGCGCAGCCCAGTTGAGACCCTCCGCGGATCCCGGAGGCAGGAAGAACAGCCAGCGGGCGTCGTCGTGCCGGGCGAGAACAGCGCCGACCGGATACGGCTCGCGATGGGCCAGGAGCGTGATCACCCGGCGGGCCTGGGCCTCGGGAAGGGCGGCGATTTCGAAGCGGGGACCGACCGGCACCTCGACCCCACCCGTGGCGTCACGGGCGAGAGGAAACAGGTCCGCCAGCGTCGGGGGCCGGTAGGGAGCGGGGGAAGCCAGCACGGTCCTCACGCCACCGCCGCCCGCCCGATCTCCCTGCTCATGCCCGGGCGCGCCGGCCGCAGGGCTGTGCCCGGCCCCGTGGGGCTCCGGCCGTGCCTTTTTCACCACGGCGGGGAATCCAGCGCCGTGGTGCGTGAGGCGGTCCATGGTGTCCGATCTGGCTCGACGCCCGGGGTGCCGGACGGTACGGATAGTGGCTCAGGGCGCGGGGCGTCGCCGCGCGTGAAGAGTTCGGCTCTGCATCCCGGTGATAGACGATGCCCAGGACCACGATCACCTCGCCGAGAAGGGTGTCGCTACGCCGGTACCACGCCGTTTGCCGGCGGCTTCCTTGAACCCAGGCACCTGTTCTGCTGCCATATACATCAAGTGCGGTGCCGTCAGCGGCGTACTGCGGGGGCGGCAAACGGCGTGCGGGCGGCGTGGTGGATACGAGGCCCCGGGAGTGAACTGAGGGTGGACGTACTCCCTCCGGGCCTTCAACTCGCGGGCGGAGGCCAGCCTCCAGCACGAGGGAGACCACGATGCCGCATGCCACTGAACTGCTCGACCGGGTCAGGCGTGCCGACGGACCGCCCCCCGCCAGACACCACGCCGGCCTGTCCGCAACCGACCTGCCCGCCCGGGCCGTCCGGCGATTCGCCGCCGACATCCTGCGGCCGCTCGCGACCGATGCGGTCCAGGACATCTCCCTCGTTGCCGACGAGCTCGTCGCCAACGCTGAGACCCACGCCTGTGGCGCCGCCTGTCTCTTCCTGGAGGTCTATGGGGACGCCGTCGTACTCACCGTCTGCGACCGCGGTCCCGGCGTCCACAGCATCACCGCCCGCCAGGCGGGCCCGGACGAAACGAACGGACGGGGCCTTGCCCTCGTTGCCGCCTTGTTGGCCGCCTGGTTCACGCAACCTGCTCCCAGCGGGGGCGCGCTCGTCACCGCCGTCTTCGACCTGTCCCCGAAAGCGACTCGGTGCTCCCCTCCGATCTGACCTCCCGGCATCTCGCGCCCGGCCTCAGCGTGAAGCCCCTGGCGATGGGCTGCTGGCCGATCGGCGGCCCCACAGTCAACCGCGGCCGCCCGGTTGGCTGGAGCCCCGTGGAGGACCGGGTCGCTCTCGACGGCCTGCGTGCCTCCCTGGAGCACGGAGCCAACCTCTTCCACGTCGCCGACGTCTTCGGCCACGGACGCTCGGAACGCCTCCTGGGGCAGGTCCTGAAGCAGACCAGTTGCGTCGGCGTGCGGATCGCGGGGACGACCGGCTACGTACACGGCACGGCACCGCACCCCTACGCCGTGCCTCACCTGCGTCACCAGGTCGAGCAGTCGCTCGCGAACCTCGGTGTTGTCTCCCTCGACCTTCTGCTGCTGCACACACTGGACTTCGGACCCGGCGCCCGATACCTGGAAGACGCGCTGGTCCAGCTGGACGCTCTGCGCGAGAGCGGTCTCGTGCGAGCGGTAGGGATACGAGGGCCGCACCTCCAGGCCGGCAGCCAGCAGGACCTGCACGGCATCACACGAGCGTTCCTCGACGCCTTCGCGCTCGTGAACCCGGACACCGTCTGGTCGCGCGCCAGTCCGCTCAGTCCGCCCGTACTCATCGACGGGGAGGACATCGTCGGCTTCACCGCGCGCCACGGCGCCTCCCTCATACTGACCGAGCCCCTAGCCCAGGGACTTCTGACCGGAAAGCATCACCCCCTGGCGCCCCCGCTGTTCCAGCCCGGAGACCACCGACGGCACATGAACTGGTACCAGAATCCAGGCCTGCGCATCATCACCGAAGGACTCATTCCCCTGCGCGAGCGGTTCGGGGAGCAGCCCTCCGACCTCATCCGCGTCGCGCTGCGCCACAGCCTCCAGCAGCCCGATCACACCGTCGTTGTTGCCGGCTTCACCAGCGAAGCCCAGGTCAAGGACCTGTTTCGACTTGGTGACCCGCTGACCGACGACGAGCTGCAATTCGCCACCGCCGTCTACACGCGGATACGCGAGCAGCTCAACGAAGCCGGAGGCAGCCACCGCCACCAGCTCACGATCTGAGGTCAGACCACGCCACTGCTAGCCGTCACCGTCGAGCGCGACTTCGTGCAGGATCTCCCACCGGTAAGCCCGGTCCTCCCTGCGCAGCTCGACCAGCCGCACCGTGTCCACCACCACCTCGACGGGCGCCCGCTCCCGCAGCGCAGCGACCGCGTCGATAAGGTCCACCGCCGGACGGTCGCAGTTGTGGTACATGATGCCCAGGTGCGGCCGGAACAGCGCCGTCTCCGTCCCTCCCGGGACCCCTGCCCGCTCCCCGGCCTGGGCCAGGGCCGCGTGCAGTGAGACCAGCCCGGTCCACGGCGTCACGGTGAACCTGACGGCACCCCGCGAGCCGGCCATCGGATGGGCCAAGAGCCGCAGCGGGCCCCCGAGCGTACCGCGCACGCTCCGGGCCAGCTCCTCCAGCTGTTCCCGGCGCACCTGTCCCATGACGCCGATCTTGTTCATGGTGATGTGCATTCCGTCCGCCGGCACGGGATCCAAGCTGAAGGCGGCCAGCTCCCTCTGACACCACGAGGCCTCGTCGGCGAGCTCCCGGTTCCCGGGAAAGGTGATCATCCAGTAGAAGGAACGCCTCCCCGGCCCCCAGCCCGGCCGCGCCCAGTGGTTGGACATCCGATCGATGCCGGCGAACGCGCTCCAGTCCGCGGCCAACACCGCCAGCTCGTCGTCCAGCACCGCCGGCGGCACGGGAGGAAACGCCCGACCGTCCTGAACCAGCATCCCCACGAATTCCCCTACCTCACTCCTGCGCACCGGGACCCGCCCACCGGGGTCAGCTCAGTTCGTTCACCTGCGCCGCATACTCCCGTACCGCGGGCACCCCGCGCCACCGATGGGTCAGATCCAGCAGCTCGCCGGCCCGCTGGCGCACGGACTGAATGGGCACACCGCCGCAGGACAGTGCCTCCTGGCCCTTCCCCATCGCCTCTTCCACCTCTGCTCCCGGACGCTTGAGCAACGCTGTCGCCACGTCCAGCGAAACCAGCGACTTCGTCCACGGTGACTGCGAGGGACCCACCATGCTCTGCACCTGCGGAGCCAACGCCACCACCTGCTGCAGATCGTCGGGCGACCCGGACGACACGTAAGCCGTGATCACGTTCGCCACGGCGGAACCTGTCAATGCGATCAAGGCAGGTGATGTGTTCTATCGCTGTGCTGGGATCGTTTGGTCGTCGTGGTGAAAGTCGGTGGGTTTGTTGAT
>NZ_JBITDP010000056.1:0-15139 GCF_044454405.1 Streptomyces sp. NPDC051555
TCAGCCACTGACGATCTGATGTCGTCCGACACGGCTGAACGAGGGGCTGGCCAACTATCGAACGAGATGGCCAACTACCGATCGAGGTCTCACCCAGCGGAACTGACCTATACACCCGTACCGCATCTCAGTTCGAAGAATTCCCCCTTCCGCGTCCGTTACGACACCCAGGCGTGGGGGGTTGTTCGACCATCGCTCGGTTCCACGTCAATCCAGGGAGGACCAGTGCAGACAGCGCCCCACCCCAGCACAGCTGCTGCCCGAATCGAACAGGCCGGGCCGGGCTACCGGCCGCTGACGAAGGTGGCGCTCCTCGCGCTGCGCCCGGACGGGCGGGTGGCGCTGGTCCGCCGGTCCCAATACCCCGACCGCGGACAACTGGCCTTGGTGGGCGGACGGCTGGAGCCGGCGGAGTGGCTGGACGAGGCCGCGTGTCGGGGGGCCTCCCAAGCCCTGGGCATCCGGGTGGGGGTACAGGACGTCGAGCTCAGCGGCCTCCTCCACTACCGCAGCGAGCAGGGCGCGGGCCGCCTGTGCGCCGTCTTCGCCACACAGCGCTGGTCCGGTGAGCCCCGGAACACCGCGCCGCACAGGTTCAGCGAGGTGGTGTGGGCCGACCCCGGAGGCCCCCCGGCCGACTGCCGGGCCCTGACCCACGCGGTCCTCAACCAGTACGTCGCTGGCACCCTTTACGGCGCCCTCGCCATGCCTACGACCGGGCCGGCCACGGCCGAAGGCGAAGCAGCCTCGGCGGTGGAGTGCGGAGGCGAACCGCGTCTGCCGGTGCGCGGCCCCGCCGGACCGTTCAGGGCCAGCGACGCAACCACCAGTACACGACCGGATCTGAGGGGGACGAAGTGAGCAAGGAAGCCGATGGTGATCCTGAACAGGCAACGGTGTCGGACTCGGAACGGCTGCTGTTCGGCGGGGAGCTGGCGTACGACGTCGGCTGGGACCAGCACGAGGGTGCCTGGCTGAAGCTGGGCCTGTGGACCATGGCCAAGGGGTTACCCCGGATGATCGGCACCGGGCTGCACCTCGCGCACCTCGCCGACGCTCGCGCCCTGCGCGTGGTCCTCGGTGCCGAAGTGGGGCGCGGGATCGCGCAGGCCGTCGGGCTGGTCGCGGTCAACGCGGTCCTGGGCCATATCCTCGCCGGCGGCGGGACGAACGCGCGCCTGACCAGTGCGTTCCCGGCACTCGTCGTCGTGGCCGTCGCCGCGCTGGTGGGTTCGCTGCTGCGGTCCGCGTCCACGGCCGCAACCGGCGAGCTGGAACCGAAGGTCCAGCGGGTGGCCACCGAGCAGTACCTGGGGCTCGTACACCGGGTGGAGCTCGCGGCCATCGAAGACGATGAATTCCACCGGCTGCTGGACGCCGCCCGCTACGGGGCCGACTCGGCCCGGCGCATGATTCGCTACTGCACCAACACCCTCAACTCCGGGATCTCCCTGGTCGCGGCGGCCGGTGTGCTCACCGTGCTCCACATCGGACTTTTGCCGCTCCTCGTACTGATGACCCTGCCGAGCGGGTGGAGGTCCCTGACGATCTCCCGGCAGAGGTACCTCTCCTTCCACGCCTTCGTCCAGCACGCGCGGGCCGGACACCTCCTGGGGCAGTTGCTGACTCAGCGGGAAGCGGCCGCCGAGGTACGCGTCCACGAGGTCGGCCCCTTCCTCCTCTCCCACTTCCGGGAGATGGCCGAGACGAGCGAGCGCGAGCAGACCCGCCTGGCCCGCAGCGCGGCGAAGATCGGCCTGATCGCCGACGGCGCGTCCGGCCTCGCCACCCTCCTCACGTACGGGGCGCTGGGGCTGCTCCTGTGGAGCGGGCGGATGGACCTCGCGGTCGCCGGCACCGCCGTCCTGGCCATCCGCACTGGATCCTCCAGCCTGGACGGTCTCGTCCTGCAGATGGCCGACCTGCACCAGGAGTCCCTGTTCGTCGCCGACTTCGAGCGCCTGTGCACAGAGGCCAAGGCCCGGGCGATCCCGGAGACCGGCGAGGACCTGCCCGAGAAAATCGGCGAAGTCCGCTTCGAGAAGGTCACCTTCACCTACCCCGGCAGCGGGGGCGAGACGCCGAAGCCGACCCTGCGTGAGGTGTCCCTGTCCTTCCCCATGGGCAAGGTCATCGCCGTGGTCGGGGCGAACGGCTCGGGCAAGTCAACCCTGGTCAAGCTCCTGGCCGGGCTCCACCTGCCCGACGAGGACGGCGGCACGATCTGGTGGGACGACGTCGACGCGTCGAAGGCCCAGCGCAAGCAGATCTTCGCCCGCATCGCGCTCATGTCGCAGTCCTTCTTCCGGTGGCCCTTCACGGTGAGGGTGAACGTCGGTATCGGCCGGCCCACCGTCCCCATCGACGACCAGGCGGTACAGGAGGCCGCGGAGTTCTCCGGCGCCTGGAAGTTCATCGCCGCCCTGCGCCGCGGCCTCGGGACCCTGCTCGGGCGGGGCTACAAGGGCGGGCAGGAGGCATCCGGCGGAGAGTGGCAGATGCTGGGGATCGCCCGCGCCCTGTACAGGCGTCCCGAGATTCTCGTGGTCGACGAGCCCACGAGCGCCCTCGACGCGGTAGCCGAGCAGCGGGTCTTCGATCAGATCCGCGCCCTGGCCGCCACTGGCCAGACCGTCGTGTTGATCACCCACCGCCTTCAATCGGTGCGGGACGCCGACGTCATCCACGTCATGAAGGACGGCCAGGTCGCTGAATCCGGGACGTTCTCCGAGCTCATGGACGAAACCTTCGGTACGGGCGAGTTCCGCAACGCCTATCTGATCCAGGCCGCCGCTTTCGCGGACAGTGTGCCAGCCCAGCGAGCCCCTTCGGCGGATCGCGCGGAGGATCTGGCATGAACCCCACTGTGTTGCAGATCCGGCGCCATGTGGGGACCGATACCCTGGTGGGCTGCCCGCGTTGGGGCACCCGGGCGTCGCGGCTGCAGGCGCCTGGGATGCCGGGAGGCACCTTCATGACCGCAACCGCGCCGCTGCTCCTCGTCGACGGGCACCATCTCCTCTATCGGTCGCATTTTGGTTTTCCGAAGCGGTTCCAGGCACTGGACGGCACAGATGTGACCGGCGCTTTCGGGTTCGTGGCGCTCCTGCGGAAGGCACACCGCGAGCACTGCGCCGGGCATGAGGTCGTGGTGGTCTTCGACGCCGAGGACGGCGCGGCCGGCCGGGTCGAGGCCGACCCCGCGTACAAGGCGAACCGGGCCAACGCCGACCACAGCCCGATCCAGGCCCTGGCCCCGCTGAAGGAGATGCTCGACCTGGGTGGGGTGCGGTGGCTGGAATGGCCCGGCGCCGAAGGCGACGACGTGTTGGCGACGATCTCCACCCGGGAGGCCGCCGCAGGCCGTGCGGTGGTGGTGCTGTCGGGTGACCGTGATCTCTACGGCTTGCTCGCCGAGGACTGCATCCGGATTCTCAACCCGCAGGCCCCGCCCGGCCGTCAGTTCGTCACCGCAGGCACTGTCGCCGTCCGGTACGGGGTGACGGCGGCGCAGTGGGCCGACTTCCGTGCCCTGACCGGAGACCCGGCCGACAACCTGTCCGGGGTGGCCGGCGTCGGACCCGTGACCGCCGCCCGGCTCCTTGGCGGCGGACGCCAGCTCGAAGACCTTCCCGCCACCGCACCGGGCCGCCTGGCCAAGCCGCTGGCACGGATCCGCGAAACCTGGCAGGACGTCCTGCGTGAGCGGTCCATCCTGCGCCTGAACCACGAGGTGCCGGTCCCGCAGGACATCGTCACCGGGACGGCCACCCCCGAACTGACCGCGCCCGCCCTGTTGATGAAGGCGGCCGGCCTGTGGTGAACGTGCCTGCGGCGGCCGTCACCCCGTCCGCCAAAGTGTCTCTCCGGGGCCACCGGTCTTTCAGCGCCTATCTGACCGGCGAGAGCACGAGCTTGATCGGGACGGCCGTGCACGGCGTAGCTCTGCCCGCGCTCGCGGTCCTCCACCTCAAGGCCGCCCCGGGGCAGATCGCTCTCCTCGCGTTTCTCGTCCAACTGCCCACGTTCGTGCTCGCGCTGCCGGCAGGGGCGGTCATCGACCGGCACAACAAGAAGACCGTGCTGGTCCTCACCGACCTCGCGTCGGCCGCGGTGGTCGCGGTGATCCCGGCCACCGCGGTCCTGGGGACGCTGTCCATGCCCGTCCTGTACGGCGTGGCCCTGGCGCTGGGGGCCGTGACGGTGCTGCACCAAGCCGCGGCCATCGCGATCGTCCCCCAGCTCGTCTCGCCCGGCCTGCTGCAGCAGGCCAACTCACGGATCGGGGCCGCGTTCGGCGCCGCCGACACCGCCGGTACCTACCTGGGGACCGCGGTCGTCGCCGTGGTGGGGGCGGGCCGGGCCTTCGCCCTGGACTCCGCCTCCTACCTGCTCTCGGCATGGTGCGCGTCCCTGATCCGCACGGCCCCCGCCCCGTCCCCCAGGGCACGGCGGAGGATGGCCGCGGAGATCTGGGAGGGCCTGATGTACGTGGCCCGTACCCCGCTCGTACGGCCGCTCGTGCTGTGCCTGGCCGGGACCGGCTTCGGGTCGGCGCTGACCTCGACCTTCTGGGCCTTTCACCTGCTGACCACAGTGAAGACCGGCACGACGGGGCTCGGCGTGATCATGGGGGTTTCCGGCGCCGGATGCCTGGCCGGGGCGCTCGCCGCACCGAGGATCGTCCGCCGGTTCGGGCCCGGACGGGTCTTGGTCGCCGGATTCGCGATGTACCCGCTGATGAGCGTGCCGCTGCTTTTCGCCGGGCCCGGCCCGTTCTGGCTGCTGGTCCTCTCGGTCGCGGGCGGACTCCAGCTCGCCGCGGCCGCTTGCGCGGGCACCACCCAGCGCTCGGTTTCTTGGGGCGTTTCAGTTTTGTCTCATGGCAGGTCCCTCGTACCGGTGAACGGCGCCCTCTTGGCTCTCCGCTGACTGCTATCTCTCTTCTCCAGGTGTCGAGGGAGGTGACTTGCATGCAGTTGTTCGCGGTTGACATGGCGCTGGTGCGCCGGTATCTGGACAGCCCGGTTCTCAAGGGTGTCGACGCAGCAGGGCTGCTGGAGTTCCACGGGATCTCCGACGGCACGCCAGTCTTCTTGGATGACGAGACGATGATGCCGGTGGAGCCCCTGTGCGCGTGGGCCCGGAGCATGTCGTACGCGGATCTGGCCGAGGACACGATGAAGGACTACGGGCGGATCATGGCCCGGTTCGATGCCCATCAGGCCAAGCGTGACCGCTCGGTGCTCATGGCAGTCGAGGCCGACTTGGTCGCCTACAAGAAGTCGCGCACGCAGGTGCAGGAGAAGCCCATCGGTTCTTCGGCGTGGTCAAAGGAATCATCGGTCTTGGACCAGTTTTTCAGTTTCGCGGTGGAGCAGAACTACCTGCGGCGGCGGCCCGTACGGGTGGCGTCACGGGGTCGGAACGCCCTGAGTTCGAGGACTCGGCGTGGGATGGACATCCGGCATCTGAGTCTGGAGCAGTACCGGTACTTCCGGGATGTCGGGCTTGGCGGCCAGGGCTCGGACTCTCGACTGAACCGGTCCTACCGGGGGAGTTCCCCGCACCGCGACCGGGCGGGGGCGGATCTGGCCCTGTGCAGCGGGATGCGGTGGCAGGAGTGGGCCACGGTGCTGCTGCCCGAGCTCGGCATGGGAGTGGACCGTCCTGGGGGCGAGACCGAGCTCACGGTCCAGGCGTGCGCGAAGTACGGCAAGGCCCGGGCAGTGTTCGTCCCCGAGCAGGCCGTGCGCTCCGTGGAGGCCTACTGCCTGCTGGAGCGGCCGGAGTTCACCGCGGCCGCTGCCCGGCGGCTGGAGCGCCGGCACCGGGAGCTGTTCGTCGTCTCCCGGGTCGAGCCGGAAACGGGCCGGATTCACGGCACGCTCGACGGTATGCGGCAGGTGTTCGTGATGCAGGCGATGCCGCCGAAGTTGCGCCGGATCACGGTGTGGGAAGGCGAGTGCGGGCTGGAGGCCATGGCGGTGTTTCTCGGGCGAGGCGGTCTCATGCCGGGGGCGGACTCTTGGAAGCGGTACCGGCACGCCGCGTGGCGCCGGATGGTGGCCCTGGCCAATGAGACGACGCCGCGGCTGCCGGCCAAGCGGTGGCGATGGCACGATCTGCGCCACACGTACGCCTTGCAGCTGTTGACCTATCTGGAGCGGCAGATGGATGGGGCCGAGCCGGACCTGGTGGCGCGGCGGCGTCGGCATCGCTCCTACTTGAGCGGCCACATCCGCTACAACCCGCTGCTGATCGTCAGCCGCAGGCTCGGTCATGCGAGCCCGGAGACAACGTACGCGTACCTGGAATACACCGATGACCTGGTGCAAGAGTACGAGGCGGCGTTCGCCGGGTGGCTCGGTGATCCGGGGGGAGAGGCTACCTACGCACAGATCGCTTCCAGGGCCTTCCAGCTGGAGAAGCAGTCGGCAGGGGTGTGTTGATGGCGCGGGTGAAGTGGCGGAGGTCTGCTGAGTGGACGGCGCATATGCGGCGGGCGCTGGGGGCTCCAGGTGGGGACGGCAGGGTCGGCGTGCGTGTGGTGGCGGTCAATGATCAGGGTCGGGAGCGGCTGCAGTACATCGATCCCGGGGACTACCGGTGCTCGCGGCTGGCCGCGGAGCTGGCTGATGAGTGGGTGGAGTACGTCGACGCTACGGGTCTGTCGGCCTCGGCGTCCCGGGACTACGTGCGGGCGGTTGATCTGTTGTGCGCGGCCATGGACGCCGTATCCGAGGACTCGACTGCCTTGTCGCTGGAGTCCGTGGATCTGATGCCGTTGCTGGCCCGGTGGGAGCGCACTTTGCCGGCCGCGTACGGGGAGGGTTCGCGGCAGCCGGGGGTGGCGGCCTCGGGCGTGCGGACTTTGATCGTGCGGCGGGAGGACCATGCAGAGCGCCGGGTCGAAGAGTCGCTGGCGAGGTTCGCCCGCGGGATGACTCTGACCGGGTGGGGTGAGGGTGCGGAGCGGGACGAGTTCAGCCGGGCGGACAAGCAGGCGCTGGTCAAGGCCGCATGGTCGTCGGTGCGCGCGCTGGAGAAGCGGCTGGCGGAGGGCTGGGCGCTGGCGGAACAGGGTCGGCATCCCGATGAGGGGGACTGGCTGGGTGTGCCGGATCTGCTGTGGGGCCTGTCGCGGGGTGCGATCCTGCCCCGGCAGATCGGCGACCGGCTCCCACCGACCACCACGCAGTGGCCAACGGTGCTGCGCGAGATGATCTTACGCAAGGACGGGGCCGTCGCACCTCGGCGGGCCCGGCGGGATCTGATCTGGCAGCTGGTGCGCCGCCTCTACCCGACGAATCTGGATCTTCACGCCTTCAGGGTCCTGCTGATGGATGCCACCGGGCACGCCTCCGAGGAGGTCACCGGCTTCGGTCTGTCGGATATCGAGTTCCTCCCGAAGGGTGTGCGTCTGACGCTGGTCAAGGAGCGCGCCCACCGCGTGCGGCACCGAGCCTTCCGCGACGCCCCCGGGGATGAAGAGGTTCAGACGGCAGAGTCGCTCGATCGACCGCGGCGTGAGGCGAGCGCGGTCGTGCGCCGGCTTGTGCAGGTCACGGAGCAGACGCGAAGGCTGTGCCCGGAGGTGGCCGACACCCTGTTCGTGCGCCCCTCACTTGTGTACTACGACCTCAGGTTCGGGCGCTGGGACGCCAACGCCGCAGGGCAGCGGTTCACCGACTGGCTGGACTCGGTCGGGGTCACGGTCGACGGCCCGGCGCACATCGGGCGGCTGCGGAAGTCCACGAAGGTGGAGAAGGCAATCGTCTCCGGTGGCCGTATCAGCGCTGCCGCCGACGACCATCTCGAGGAAACCTTCGCCGGCCACTACGCCCAGGGCACCACACTGCGGATCCTGTCCGGCAAGGTCATCACCACGGCCCAGGCCCACTGGTTCGAGCAGGCCGTGAACGGGCCGATCGTGATCGCGCCGGAGGCTGCTGAGATCGCCGAGGACAGTGAGCGGCTGCGGGAACTCGGACTGGAGGCGGAGCAGGCGGACGGCATGATCCAGGGCGAACTCGACATGGGCGTCTCCCACTGCAAGAACCCGTGGGACTCCCCGTTCAGCAAGCCCGGTGAGCTCTGCGCGGTCGCGCCGCTGCGCTGTATGGAGTGCCGTAACGCCTGGGTCCTGCCCAGTCACCTGCCGCAACTGATCCTGCTCGCCGAGCACCTGGAGAGGGTACGCCTCCGCCTCGATCCGCGAACCTTCACCCGGCGGTGGGGCCAGTCCTACGTCAACCTCCGTGCCGTACTGGAAGAGCACAGCGAGCAGGAGAAGGCCCTGGCACGGCAGCACATCAACGACGGACTGGTCCGGCTGGACCTGCCACTGGCCGCTCATGTGGAGTTCGACGCATGATCATTCCCCGCCCGACTGCTCGTACGCAGTCCCTGTTCCGACCGGACGAGCCGATCGTCCAAGGCCGTGCCCTGCTGCCGCAGGCCCGCAAGGAAGGCACCCGGCACCCGCGTTTCGGAGACACCGACGTACTTGACTTCAACGGGGTGGTGGCCAAGCCCGCCAACCGGAACCCGTCGTGGTGGCGCATCCGCCTGGACGGGACGCTCGCCGAGCCACACTGGAACCTCCTGGCCCGCGAGGTGGTGATAGTCCTCGCCAATCCGCAGCACGAGACGCTGCAGGCCAACGGCCTCCATTTCGGTTTCGCTCCCTGGGACATCGGCACCATCAACTTGAACATGGGCTGCCTGCGCGGGCTGATCACGTGGGCACGAAGCGAGGGCCTGGACAATGACCCGGCGCACTGGAACGTGGCCGATCTGCGCCGGCGGATCACAGCTTTGAGGACGACGGTCAAGTCCCCGACACTGACCCGGCATGTCGCATTCCTGAAGAAGTTGTCCCTCTTCGCCCCTGCCTTCAGTTGTGCCTGGCCGGCCGAGGATCCGTGGCCGGGCAAGACGGCAGGGCAGGTCGCCGAAGACGTACGGGACGGCGAACTTTCCACGAGGGCCGTGCCACCGGACATCTGGTTTCCACTGGTACGGGCGGCCTGGACGTACGTGCACACCTTCGCTCCCGACATCCTCCGTGCCCTTAGCCAGGTCGAACAGCTGAAGGACGCCGCTGCTGCGTCGGCTGCCGGGAAAGACGCCACCCTGGACGCCTGTCTGTCGGACCCGGACTGGAAAGTGCCCTGCCACTACGACCCGCAGTGGCCGGTGGACCTGCCGCCCGAGGTCAACTGGTCGATGCTCACGTTGCAGTTCGGCGTGAACGAACGTCGCAGCGGGGCGCTGTTCGGCCGGTCGTCGGCCGCAGCACGCAGCCGGCGGGCAAAGGTCATGCGCGCCGTCGCCGACGGCCGCTACCACCTCGGCTACCCAATCCCATTGGCCGAGGTGACCCGGACGGACGGCAGCCACGGGCCGTGGCATCCCGGCTTCGACCTCTACGAACTGTCCGTCCTGGCGACTACCCTCCGAAACGCCGCATTCGTGCTGGTGGCGGCGTTGTCGATGATGCGGGACTCAGAATTGCAGGAGATCGTCCGCGGGAGCGTTGTGGAGCACTACAACGCGCCCGCCATCGCCTCCACCCTCGTCAAGGGCCACGACGGGCGGCCCCGCAAGCACTGGTGGATCAGCGAGCCGGTCGCCGAGGCCATCGCGGTCGCCGAGGCCCTCTCCCCTCATCCCACCAGAGTCTTCACCACGCTCACCCCGCACGCGGTCAACGAGGAGCTCCACGGCGGCCACATGGTCGACTCCTTCATCGCCGCCGTCAATGCCGGCCACGTCCACTCCGGGCTTGACCCGATCCCGGCCGGCACAGTCCGGCCCCACATGTTCCGCCGCACGATGGCGATGCTCACCGACCAGTTCGCGGGCTCCGAGATCGCGCTGGGCATCCAGCTCAAGCACATCGCCACCCGGGCCCTGGCCAACCGCGCCACCCGCGGCTACGCCGCACCCGACGCCACATGGGCCAGGCACCTCGACGACGCGGTCCACGCCGCCCGGTTCCGTCGACTCAAGGACCTCTACGTGGACCACGCCAGCGGCGAGGAGATCGGCTTCGGCCCCGCGGCCGAACGCCTCAAGGCTGTCTTTGACCAGGTCACGGCCACAGTCAAAGCACGCCACGGGGACGCCCGGGTCGAGGACGACCTGCTGCGCAAGGCCCGGATCACCATCCGGTTCGGCACGCTCAACAACTGCCTGTTCGACGAGCGCAACCCGGCCGGGGCCGTCTGCCTGGAGAGCGCGGTCGTCCCCGAGGGCCACACCGGCCCGCTGGAGGACCGCTGCCGCCCCGACCGCTGCCCCAACAGCATGATCGGCACCGAGCACGTTCCGCTCTACGACTCCCACCACCGCACCCAGCTCCAACTCCTCCAAACACCAGGCCTGCCCGCCGGCCGCAAGGCCCTGATCTCCAGAGAAGCAGAACGCGCCCAGGCCGTCCTGGACAGGATTCGAGGCACATCCGCATGACCACCCCGCGCCGCGTCACGTCCGACGGCGTCTCACCCGAAACGGCGAGGGCCCTGCGGGCCGCGATGCAGCGGCTGTTCACCGGAAAGCCCCAGCGCACCAACGGACGGCTCACCAAGGAGAACCTGTGGCGAGAAGCCCAGGTCAGCCGGGCCACGATGAACCGCGCCCAGCCGATTCTCACCGAATGGGACGCCCACATCGCCGAGCGGGGCAAGACCACGGCAGGAGAGGCCCACCGGGACGCCGAGATCACCCGCCTCCGTAAGAGACTCGCCGCCAAGGCCCAGGAATGCACCCGGCTGGAGAGGAAGCTGAAGGCCGCCGCGACCGCGATCGCCGCCCTCCACCACGACAACCAGGCCCTGCGAGCCGAACTCACTGACAGATCCGGCACGGTCGTACCCATCGCTCGGCGGCCGTGACCGCACAATGGCGCTCCTGCTGGTCGCTGACGGGCCGTGGCCTCCACGCCGGTGCACACGCATGCGGGAAGGTTCTGTGGCCGCGTAGGGGCCTCAGTAGTTCTCGGCGAAGAAACAACGCTAAGGGCTGATCCGCAGGTCAGGACACGGGCTCCATCGGGGGCTGGGGCTGTGTGTTCGACTTGTTCGCGCAGCATCCGCATGACCGTCGCGGGGGACGGGTGTTGGCCCTTCTTCTTGCCGGTGGTGACGACGAGCCGGGCAGCAATGTCGCGCAAGCTCATCGTCTGACCGCGCAGGTGGAGGGCCATGGAGAGCATGTCGCTGTCGGTACGCCAGCGCCGCCGATGCTCTTGCTCGGGGACCCCACCAGATCAACCCCCCATGGCGCGGTGGAGGGCGTGTGCGAACGCGGCGGTGCTGGGATGGCGGTCGGCGGGGTCGTGTGCGAGGGCGGTGGCCAGGACTGCGGGCAGGCCCGGCCAGCGCGCCGCTGCCGGCCCGTGGAGTGGGAAGGCGGTGGACCTGTCGCTGGTCGGTTTGTCGGGGTGCATCCGGTGGGCGTGGCCGGTCAGCTGGTAGTAGAACAGGGCGGCCAGCGCGTACTGGTCCCAGGCCGGTGTCGGCACGGCCGGGGCCTTGTCCTGGTCGTGGAGCGCGGCCCTTGCTTCGGGTGCGGCAAAGCAGATGGTGATGCCACTGTGCCGAAGGGCCAAAGGGGTGTCATCTTCCAGGCGCCGGGAGTTCTCGAAGTCGATGATGCGCACCTCCTGGTCGGAGGTGAGCAGAATGTTGTGCCGGTTGACGTCGGCGTGCACCACGCCTCGGGCGTGGAGGGCGGCGAAGGTTTCGGCGATGGCCGGCAGCGGAGGCGCTGGTGCGAGGTCCAGTGTCTTGCGCAGGTTGCGGTCCAGGTGGCTCCCGGGTGCCCATGTGGTGGCCATGTAGCGCTCGGTGTCGGTGCGGCCGACGCCGACCACGGCCGGGACCGCGCAGAAGCCGGCCAGCCGGCGCAGCGAGGCGTACTCGTTGTCCAGGGGCCGGTGTCGGGCACGGGGGGCGTCAAGGCACACGGCCCGGATCGCGAGCTGGGTGCTGTCCGGCGCGACTGCCTCGTACAGCGCCTTGCAACCGTTTACCTGGACCGCCCGCAGCAACCGGTAGCCGTCCAGTACCTGTTCGCCGACTCCTGCGTGTCCGGCTGCCGCCCGGCTCTCCACCGCTCGCTCTCCCAACACCAGGACCCTGTCGCCGTTAGAACAACGGCCCGGTGTCAGGCCCGTCAAGGACGTTCGACGGCTTGTAGCTGGTCGGGTTAACGAAGTTGGAGACCTGGACCGTGGCACCGGCCGGCATGTGCTGGCCGTCGACGGTCTCGGAATGCGACAACACCCTCATCCCCGAACCCATGGAGGAACTGCTCTCCTCGGGCTCCGGGGCAGGGGTGTCGCCACTGCGGTGTACGTGCTCGCCAGCCATCGTGAACTCTCCCTCGATCGCGGATCGTGCACCCCCGATCAGGCGGGCACACGAACATTCCACCGTGCGTGACAGCCGCATGCCCGACGCCGCGCCGGAGAAGGGTACGGTTCGATCACCGTCTGGCCCGAGGGCCTGGATCTGGCAAGTACCGAGCTGAGTAAGTACCTGACGCTGCATGAGATCTTGGAAGTGGAGCGTCTCAGGAAGATGGCCTCATCGGGGAGACATGTCGTTTCCGGTGATCGTTCCGTGGCCTTGAACGGCCCGACGCGACCGTTCCCTGGTGCGCCTTCCAGAGATCCTTGGGAGTAGTCATGCGTATGCGTTCTGCCGTGACCGCGTCCTCCGCGCCGCCGGCATCCTGCTCGGCGGCGCGGAGGACCAGGGATGCACGGCGCTTGTGCGAGAGGGATCCGGTCAGCGGATCCATCACCGTTCCCACGGTGAAATCACTCTGCCGCGAGAGCGCGTAGGACACGAGCACGTCGGCTCGGTCGGCCCGAGAAAGCCCTCGAGGCGACAGACCGGAGCCGGCACCACAATCCGGGGGGCCATCGGTCAACGGGCGGCAGCACCGCGGTGCTGATCTCCGCCTGCACGGTGGGTTCCATCGTCAATCCACTCATAGCCGCGAAGATTCCCCGCCTTCCTCGTTCGTGCCAGAAAAGTGACTGTCAGCGGCCCTCTGCGTTCTCATCACGCAAGCTGATCACTTCATACAAAGGAATTTCCCATGCGACGAGCCGTCACAGCCACCGTCCTCGCAGCAGCCGCACTGATCATGGGAGCGGCGGCCGCGCATGCCGACGGCCCCACCGACGCCCTGGGAGGCCTTGGAGGCCTGACCAACCTCGACCCCGGCTCCCTCGGCCAGAAAGCCGACAGCACAGCCGGAGCCGTTGGCAGCGCGACAGGCATCCTTGGCGGGCAGGCCCTCGAAAGCACGGCACCGGCACTCGGCAGCGGGCTACCCACCCTGGGCTGAAACAGACCCCGAACCACACAAACACCCCCTGCCGCAGGCCCGGACCCAGTCGTGGGTGAGCGCGAGGCGGCTTTGCCGGCGGGCTCCCGACCACGCCACCAGCTGGGTGTTGTCGGCCGTGTTGCCGATCTTCGCCATTGACGCGGCCTGTCACCGGCCGCAGACTGGCCGTTCTTGATCAACAGCGTGGACTGGGTGTGCCTGGATCCCCATGGGTGCGAGCCGGCGGGGATCGGGCGGTCCGAGGCGGTGACGGGAGGGCCGGTTGTGGTCGGGGAGGGCTGGGCGGCCTGTGCCGGGCCGCGGGTGGACAGGTTGCTGTCGGTGCTGGTGACCGGGGGGCAGTCTCCCGGGGCCGTGGCCGTCCTGGGCACGTTGGGGGGCTCGCGGATGGTGGTGAGTGCCGGGGTGGTGGCTCCTGAGTGTGGTGATGCGGCGCCCACGCAGCACACCCGCTACGATGCCGCGTCGCTGACCAAGGTCATGGTGGTGTGGCCATTGGTGGGGGTCGCCCTCGACAAGGGCCTGCTTGATCTGGACCGGCCGGTCGGAACGTACGCGGGCGAGCTGCCGGAGGGCCTGCCGGGTGCCGCGGTGACGGTGCGCCAGGTTCTGACGCACACGGCGGGGCTGATGGCGCGGACCCGGATCGACTTGTACGGCTCAAGCCGTCTTCCGCTGGCCGAGCTGATCTGTGCCGAGCCGCTGGAATCAGTGCCGGGTACCGTGCACCGCTACGTCGACCGGGGTTTCATCCTCCTCGGGCTGATCCTGCCCCGCCTCCTGGGCATGCCGCTGCACCGGCTGGCCGAGGAGCTCGTCTGGGGGCCGGCCGGGTTGACGCGCACCGCCTACTCGCCGGTGGGGCGGGGGCCCGATGTCGCGCCCACGATGGGGGGCATTTCTCCGACGGGCCGCGGATGTGGGGCCAGGTCCACGACGACAATGCCGCCTTCCTCGGCGGTACCGCCGGCAACGCCGGGGTCTTCACCACCGCAGCCGACCTGGCCGCTTACGCCGGCCACCTGCTGACCGCGCACGGAGCCCCGACAAGCTGGCTTCGCCTCAGCATGCAGGGCCAGGTGGAGGCGCGACCGGGGCTGGCCCGAGGGCTGGCTTGGCTGGTGTCCGATACCGGCATCGTTCACCACCACGGCTTCACCGGCACCAGCCTCTTCCTCGCCCCGGGCACCGGCCGCTACCTGGCCCTGTGCACCAACGCCATCTATTACGGGCGCGAACGCCGCGCGCTGCCCGGACTGCGCGTCGACCTCATGAACCTCATCGCCGAGCAGAGTGTGCCGCCGCGAGAGGCCGCCTGCGCCCGAGACGTCTGAAAGGCCCGGAACCACGCGATGCCCGCAGCAGCCGCAGCTCCTCAGTACCGGGGTGCGCTGAGCGCTCTCCTCACGGCCAACACGCCCTTCGACCAGGTACTGGTCGTGGCCGGTGCACACCGCGACGCGGCACGGCGGTCCGGATCCCTGCCCGAACTGGCGGCGTCCGAACTCGCTCTGGCCGAGGCTCACCGCCGCCTCGGCGACATCCCGCGGGCCGAACGCGCGTGGAAGGCAAGCTACCGAACTGCCCGCGCCGCGGACGACACCGCGGGCATGGCCTGGGCGCTGTGGTGCGGCGGCACTCTGGCCCGCCAACGCGGGGCCCTTGCGCTCTCCTGAGGTTCCCCCGGGATGCGGAGAGTGTTGACATCGGGTCAGATGGGACTCATGAGAGGACCAGTGGCCATGGCTGCACCCCGGAAGTACTCGCT
>NZ_JBITDP010000057.1:0-14998 GCF_044454405.1 Streptomyces sp. NPDC051555
CAAACGCTGGACCACCCGCTGGAAGCGAGCCCTCCAGGCCTTCGACATCGCCTTCGACGGACGCCTCACCAACAACCGAATCTGACCTACAAACCAACCCAGCTACACCGAAAACTTTACAGACCCACCTGCAACTCCACTGAGTCGGACCGGACTCGGCCGCGGCGCTCCTGGTCGCGGCCGGCGACAACCCGCAGCGCTTCTCCAGCAAGGTGTCGTTCGCCGCACTGAGCCTTTTCAACTCGGGCTTCAGCTTCCCGGGCTGAGCCTCCGTGACCTGCGCCGATGCGAGAGAACCGTCACCCGATCGGTGGCCAGGTTGAAAATGCTTACTGTGCGGGGTGAGCCCGGTCGAACGGTCGTCCGGCAAAAGCCAGCGGCGTCGACTGAACCGGGGAGGTGACCGCCAGGCCAATGCAGCTCTCTTCCGCATCGCCCTTACTCGGCTTCGCGACCACCCCGAGACCCGTGTCTACCTAGCGCGACGGACCGCCGTAGGCCGGACCAGAGGGGAGATCATCAGATGCCTCAAGCGGTATCTCGCCCGGCAGATCTTCAAGATCATCAACACATCGATGGCGACCACGCCAGCTTGACGAACATAGAGGCGCCAAACACAAGGCCCACAGCCTGCTCTGCCGGGGGGGTGCCCCTATGGGTTTCGTCAACCCGTGGGGGCGGGTTGACGAAACCCATAGGGGCACCCCCCCCGCCACGATCACCCTCACGACCTGCACGAGCACCCCGACGACTCGTCACACCAGGCCCGGTGACCTGCACGAACCACGATGAAACTTCCTCAATGAGGGCGGGGTATTGACGAACAGGGAAAGCAGCGTCACAGTTTGACTAGATGGTCGCCTTTCGCGGCCGTTTACCTGTGCCAGGCGGAGAACGGCAGAGGCCTGCCTGCCCGGTAGGCCGGGCCGGCGCTCTACGGCCGGTCGGCCGGCGGGACACGTACCCCGTGAGGGGCCGAGTGCCTGGACACCGTCTCCGTCCGGACAGAGCTGGCCGGGCTCCTCGGCGATGTCGCGCTCGTCACCCGGCTCCGGCCAGGGCCGTCGGCGCTGCGGAACGTCTCAGACGCCCCGTCGGCCTGGACGTCTCCGGAGGAAGCTTCGAGATCGGCGGCGACTCCCCCGACGGTGATGTCCCCGCTCCCCGTGGACTGTCGCACGGCGGTCCCGGCGGGCACCACCACTGCGTGGTCCACCGGGCATGACGTGATTCCCGGGCACCCGCGATGCGCCCCCGGCTCCGCTCCGCGCAGGGCCGGTACGGGGGTGGCCCCGAAGAGGCCCTGAGTTCTTCTGCCCGGCTTCAGCCGAGGACGTCCAGGCAGCCGTGACGCGGGCCCGTGCGGGCCCCGTCAGGGCTGATATCCGCCTCGGTGCGCGAGCCGGAGCAACCCGCTGGCCGTCCATTGCCGACTCCGCCCGAGGGCGCCTTCATCCGCAGACTCGGTCCTGATGAATTGGAAGGCTGACATGCTCGAAACTTTCACCCCGCTTCTGTCCTCGCTCGCCGGGACCCCGGACCAGACATTCGCGACCAGCTGCCGTTTCCGGGTGACGATCGGCCCGACGACACTGGGCAATTTCAGTACCTGCTCGGGGCTCGCGTGCGCGATGGAGATGAAGGAGCACCACGAGGGCGGGCTGAACGACCACATGTGGAAGTTCCCCACCCGCATGACCTACAGCGATATCACCCTCACTCGCCCGCTGGGAAAATCCTCCGCGCTGCTCTGGGCCTGGCTGGCCGCCCAGGCCCACCGGCCTCTGCCCCTCCCCGGCGAGATCGCCGCCCTCAACGACCAGGGCCACCCCCTCGTCCGCTGGACACTGGACGCCGTGGTCCCCGTCCAGTGGAGCGGACCCGACCTGTCCGCGGCGTCCTCCGAGGTAGTCACGGAGACCCTGGTGATCGCGCATCACGGATTCCTGGACATACCGGGCTGAGCACACCGGCCACCCCTGTCGTGCCCCACCGCCACTATGGAGCAGCCATGTCCGAACCGCCTCTGGCCACCGCTCTCATGGGGACTGGCCTGGCCCGCCCCATGACACTTCAGGGCTCCGCCGGGTTACTCCTCGCATCGGGAGAGACGAAGATCGAACAGTCCATCCGCCTCATCCTCGCCACCGCGCCGGGCGAGCGCCCCATGCGACCTGTTTTCGGCTGCGCGATACACGACCTGGTCTTTTCGGGCATGGACGCGGGCTCCGCTACGGCGATCGGTCACAGTGTCCGCGCCGCCCTGGAACTCTGGGAACCGAGGATCACCGTCCTGGACGTCACGGCAGACACCGGGTCGGGTGACCCCTCCGAGCTCACGATTACTCTCACCTACCGGGTCAACGCAACGAACAGCGTCCGCAACCTCATTCACCCGTACTACACCATCCCTCCCACCCCCTTACCCCCTGCCTGAAACGCCGACAGGCGGGGCTGGGATCCAGGGCGACTCTGTTGCTCAATTCGGTGGACCTGTAGAAACGGACACCGAGCCCACCGTCCTCGACCGCGTTGCCACAGGTCGCGAGTGGGGAGCTTGCATTTCCTATGGAATTGAGCAACAGAGTCGCCCTGGGCTGGGATCACAGGCACGTTCCGCTAGGAAACGCCCTGCCACCGCGAAGTGGGGTCCGTCATCAGCGGCCACCACACCAGGAGAAGCCGTGAGCGAAACCGAATACGAAGACATCGACTCCTTACGATTCCAGAACCTCGTCGACGAGGCCAAGAGATCCCTGCAACAGGACCAGACCACCTGGACAGACCACAACGTTTCCGACCCCGGGATCACGCTCCTGGAATCCTTCGCCTACCTGGTCGACACTCTCAGCTACCGCGCCTCACACATAGATCAGAAGAGTTTAGAAAAAGCCCGGACGTCTCTCGGCTGGCCCCATGAAAGTTACTCAAGGACCGTCACACTTGCAGACCTGAAAGACTTCGAGGGAAAAGTTCAAGAACCGGTCACCGGCGGCGGCAAGCCTTGGTGGGCAACGTGTACGGATGATCCGCGGGTCACCAAAGGAGAAAAGGACGCCGTATTCCTCATTCAGTCAGAAGGCTCGGTATCCGCTGCCACGGAGCAGTACAGCACTGCAATTGCGTCTTACTTCAAGAAAAAAAATAGACCACTCGCATGGGGGCTGGAAATAGCATCTCAAGCCGCCAGTCCGACGACGGTCACCGTAACGGTTACTTACACCGCAGAAGACACGACAGAAAAAACGAAGAAGACCGAAACATACATACGTGACAAGGTGCGCAATTTCATGGGGCTCCCCCACCAGCCCGCCACCGCCGGCGATCTCATTACGACACCGTGGCCTGCCGGGCGCGGTCTCTACGTCGGTGACGTCTATGACACACTCCGGGACGGTCCGGCGAAAATACATGACATCCGGCTTACGGCAGCCAACGGCGACGACCAGTACGTTCCCCTGAGACCGGGCTGCGTCTTCAACCCGACAGTGACCGCAGCCCCCGAAGGGAACCAGAGATGACCACGCCACCCCCTCCTCTCTCCAGCACGGCGCAGAAAAAAAAAGGCGTCAAGCATCCGTTGTTCGAGCACATCCCAGCAGCTTACCGGGAGAATGCAAAGAATCTCACCGAGTTGTGTAGCGCAATAGATGAGATGCTGCGGCCGCAATGGGACGCCGTCGATAATCCGGAAACCGTCTTCAGCTCAACCAGTCAGAGCCAATGGCTGGCACACTTCGCCGAAGCCCCGTCCTCCAGCGTGAAAGACGTCACCGCAGCCGAATCAACCTTCCCCGCCTGGGGGACCGTGGAAGGCCTGAAAAATTTCCTACTAAAACAGGACGAAAGTCAGTCCGTAACTAAAATCAAATCAGACAACCGTAACATGTATAGCGTCACTACGACAAATCCGGTCCAGGCACTGGACTGGGTAACCCGCCATCTTGTACCGGCTCACATTACCGTGGAATGGAAGTCCGGTAGAGGCTCGACCTAGAGGACCCTTGAGGCCTATTCAGTGGCTGATTTGCAGAAGTGCAGTGCGATGACGGTGGAGATGACTT
This sequence comes from Streptomyces sp. NPDC051555, assembly GCF_044454405.1. Classification (NCBI taxonomy): domain Bacteria; kingdom Bacillati; phylum Actinomycetota; class Actinomycetes; order Kitasatosporales; family Streptomycetaceae; genus Streptomyces; species Streptomyces sp. NPDC051555. The sequence goes on from NZ_JBITDP010000057.1 coordinate 4,065, forward strand.
GAGGGAAAGTAGGTTTTGAAGTTCGCGATGGCCTGCTCGATGACGCAGCGGATCCTGTCGATCTGAGAGTTGAGTTCCTTTTCCCAGTCCAGCAGTTCACGGCTTTCAGGCTCCCCGATGGGAGTGATCATTCCATTGCCGATATATTGAGTCGAAACTGTTTGGTTGCTTACATGGTGGTGTAGCGGACGTGGCGTGCGTGGAAGTAGCCGCGGGTGATGTGGGGTTGTTGTTGGCGGCGGTGGAGGAGGCGTCGGGTTTCGTGGGCGAGGTCGTCGGCTGAGCGGGTGCGGGCGGGGTGGACGTGGCGTTTGATGTCGGCGTTGAGGATCTCGTCGGGGTTGAGTTCGGGGCTGTAGCCGGGCATCAGGTGGAGTTCGACGCGGTCGCTGTTGCCGGTCAGCCAGGCGGTGACCTTCTTCGACCGGTGGACGGGGTGGCGGTCGGCGATCACGTTGACCTTGCGTCCGGCCTGCCGGGCGAGGCGGTCCGGGAACCGGATGAACACGCCGGCGTCGAAGGTCCCGGTGAACACGGTGAACCACAACGCGCCGCGGGAAGCGATCGCGGACATGATGTTCACCCGGAACCTGCGCCCGTTCACGCGCACCAGAGGGGTCTGTCCCCTCGGGGCCCACGACCGTCCGGTCGGGGCCGTGTCCGACCGCAGCCCGCATTGATCCGCCCAGGCCACCACCGATTTCTCCGCCTTCGCCCTCTCGGCGATCGCCGGGTACTCATCGGTCAGCCAGGTATCGACTTTCGTCTGGTCTTGCCGGTAGGAGCGCCGCTCGGACCGCTGTGGGCTGAAGCCGTGCCGCCGCAGCCACTTGCCCACACCCTGCTCGGTCATGCCGATGCCGACGACCATCCCGATCAACTCGACCACCAGCGGGCGGTCCACTGCGGACCCCCGAGCAGCAGGTCCTCGGGGGCGTAGTCGGCCATGGCCTGGAACACCACAGCACGGTCTTGCGGGCTGATCCTCTCGCCCGGACCGGTCCGCTTCTTCACGGGCACGGCCAGAGCCCGCCGCCCGCCGGCCTGGTACTTGCGCCACCAGGTGCCCGCCGACCGCTCCGATACCCCAAATACCTCGGCCGCTTGCCGGTACGAGCACACCCGCCCCGACTCCAGCGCGGCCACCACCCGCAGCCGCACCACTTCCTGCACCGCCGGCGACAACCGCCGCCCATCACCCGAACCCCTGAATCCCGTCACACCCCACCCAACGCACCAAGCAACCGAAGAGTTTCAGTTCAATAGCTCCGCTGGAACGGAAGAACGGGTGGACGCTGGCGGAGGAGGCCGGGCATGAGGGTCCGGACCGGATCCACCGGCTGCTGAACCGGATCGACTGGGACGCGGACGAGGTCCTGGACGACGTGCGGGGCTACGTCGTCGAGCACCTCGGTGATCCGGATGCGGTGCTGATCGTGGACGACACCGGGTTCCTGAAGAAGGGTGTCCGCTCGGCCGGGGTCCAGCGCCAGTACTCGGGGACCGCCGGGGGCCCGTATTTGAATAACTGTCAGGGACAATCTTCGGCGGGAATCGCTCGGGCGTGTAGTTGTTCCAAGGTGCGGGCGGCCGGGCCGGGGAGAGGCGTGACGAGGATCTGGTGGAGGTCCAGGAGCCGCTTTGCGTCTTGGTACTGGATCGACAGGTTGGTGCGTTTGACGCCCATGAGCTGAGCCAGGAACGTCATGGTCAGTGCTCTGCGGCGGTGCAAGATGGCGGCCAGGATCCGGTGGAGGTGATCCACGCTGCTGATCTGCGGGTGGCGGTAGTTGCGCGGGCGGTGGAAACGCCGCTGGAATGCCGTCTCGGCCATGGCGTCCCAGAAAGGTTCCGAGACCGCCACCAAATGCGCGAACGCGGTCCGTGACATGCCGGTCAGGGCCGGGTCGGTGAGCATCACGGTCAGGGCGGGGTCGACCTGGCGCGTGCTGGCCGGCGTGTCTGGTGTTCGCGGTGGGAGGGGAGCCAGCGTGTAGTTCCAGTCGCCGTGGAAGCCGTTCGGTGTGATCGGCAGAGCGCGGAATTCGGCGGGCGTCACGCTGATGCCCAGGTCGTACTTGCCGGTGTCCAGTTCGGCCCCGATGGTCAGCCCGGTCTTGGTGGTCGTGGCGCTGATGGTCTCGAGGACGACCTGGTAGCTGGTCAGAGGTCGCCCTCGCCAGTTCGCGGTGATGTGGCAGAACATCCGGTGCTCGATCTTGTTCCACTTCGACGTTCCGGGAGGCAGGTGGCAGACCGAGATCTCCAGCCCGCTTTCCCGGGCGAAGGCGGCCAGGTTGCTCTTCCAGGTCCAGCGGCGAGGATCGTTGGAACCGCCGGAGTCAGCCGTGATCAGGAGCCGGCTGGCACGTGGGTAGTCCGCCTGTCCGCGGTGCTGCCACCAGCGGCGGATGGACTCCACCGCGAACTGGGCGGTGTCGTGGTCGGTGCCGACGTTGACCCATCCGGTGTTGTGGGCGATGTCGTAGATCCCGTAGGGAATCGCCATCGGCTGATCGGTGGTGGTGAATGTGTGACAGTCCACCTTGATCGCGTCCTTGGCCGGCCGCCAGGTACGACCGGGCCGGTCACGGTTGCCGAGCCATTCCTTGGCCTTGGTATCGACGCTGATCACCGGCTGAGCGTCGTTGAGGAAGGCGGCGGCGGTGGTGTTCAGGTGGGTGAACCGGGCATCGCGGTCCGGATGGCTGATGCCCTCCGTCGTCTTCGCGGTGCCCTGCAGGCTGTATCCCAAGGTGTGCAGCAGGTGCCCGACGGTGGAAACGCTGACGGGATGGCCCCGTGCCGCGAGGGCCGAGGCCAGCGCCCGCAGCGACAGCGTGGTCCACCGCAGTGGAGAGACGGGGTCGCCCCGGGTGTGTGGTTCGATCAACGATTCCAGTGCGGGCACCAGGCCGGGATCGGTGTCTGTCAGACGTTTGCGGCCGGCACCTGGGGCCCGGATTCGCAGGGTTGGGACGGAGCCATCAGCCAACTCGGCGATACCACGCGCGATGGTGACAGGACTGGTGCCGGAAACCGCGGCGACAAAGGCGATCCCGCCATGACCGAGGGCGGTGGCCTCGCTGGCCAGGTACAACCGACGCCGACGCTCATCGAGGTGCGGCAAAATCTGATCGAACTTGGCCCGCAACACGCGGACGACGACGCGGTCAGCCAGAAGCAGGGCCATGGTTCAGACTCCCACCAACTCCCCATCCACCGTGCACTTATTGATGTACGCGCCCCCGGGCGGACAGAGAACTCCCAGATCGGGGTCTTCCTCGCCTATGCCGGCGGCCGGGGCCGCACGCTGATCGACCGGCGCCTGTATCTGCCCACGTCATGGACGGATGACCGCGACCGGTGCCGGGCCGCCGGCATCGACGACACGGTCGGCTTCGAGACGAAGGTGGCGATGGCCAAGGCCATGGTCCGCCGGGCGATCGCCAAGAGGATTCCGTTCCGGTGGGTGACCGCGGACGCCGCCTACGGCTTCTCCAAAGGCTGGCGCACCGAGCTGGAACGGGCGGACGTCTTCCACGTCATGGCCACCATGCGGCACGACACCGTCGTCTCCCGCTGGGCCATGGACCATCCCGTCCACGACTTGTTCCCCGGGCTGCCCCGGCAGAAGTGGAAACGCCGTTCCTGCGGCGACGGCGCCCACGGCCCGAGGGTCTACGACTGGGCCAGGGTGGAGGTCCGGCCCTGGCATCGCCAGGACCGCAAGCACTGGGTGATCGCCCGCCGCAGCATCCGCCGGCCGGAGGAGATCTCCTACTACATCGCCTACTGCCCGGCCGGGACCACACTCGACGAGCTGATCCGTATCGCGGGAAGCCGGTGGGCGGTCGAGGAATGCTTCCAGACCGCGAAACAGGAATGCGGCCTCGACGACTACCAGGTCCGCCGCTACAGCGGCTGGCACCGCCACATGACCCTCGCGATGGCCGCACACGCCTGCCTCACCGTCCTGCGGGCCCGCGAACTGGACGCAGGGAAAGCAGAAACGGATCCTCCCAGCTCATACCCCTCACCCTCCCCGAACTCCGACGCCTGATCCACCGCCTCACCCACCGCAGCCCAGCACCCATCGACCACGTCCTGCACTGGTCACACTGGCGCCGCAGACGACAGTTCCAAGCCCGCATCAGCCACCACAAACGACGCGGCCACACACCACCAGAAACCAACAAACCATCACAACAAACACCGTTACAGTACTAGGTACCATAGGAGACTTGGTGGACCTTGCGTATCCGGGCTGCCAGCCCGGCCCCGGCGGTCTGCCGGGCCGCCTTGCGGAGGATGTCGCGCTCTCCCTCCAGCTCACGGGTCCTCTTGCGTGCCGCGGCCGGCTCCGCCTGAACGTCGTCACGGCCGGCCTGCGAGGCGGCCGGCGGTGTCGAGTGGGAGCGGGGGCGGCGGCCGTCTGCGACCCGGATCCAGTTCCGCAGCGTCCCGGTATTCACCCCGAGAGCAGCGGCGACCGCCCTAATCGTCACTCCCGGCCACGACCGGTACAGCGCGTCCGCGTCCGCCTCGAACTCGGCGGGGTAGTGCCTACGGGGACTCCGCTCTCCTGAACCTTCAAGGCCCACGTGCCTCCGGAGTCCGAAATCCGGGATCAAGGCCCGGACCGGGGTACCCCACTGCCTCGCCCAGCATCCAGCAGTTGAGCCGCCAGATCCTTAGCAGCAGCACCTCGCCGTCTCCCGCGGGGACTGCCGGGACTCGCGGCGCGGGAAGCAGCCCGCCACCAGTCCCATGAACGACCCCGTCTCCCGCCCTGCCCCAGGGCATCACCACACCGACGAGCAACCGAGGAGCCGACGAAATGACCTCCCCATCTCCCCCCCGCCTCGCCGCCGGTACCCGCGAGGCCGCCCTAGAACTGGCAAAACAGGCATGCGACTCGAATCATCTCCAGTTGCCGTCCGATCCGCTCTCTCCCGTGAACCTTCTGCTCAACGCGTGCGCGGGTATGGCGGCTCAGGCCAGCGGCGTCGTTAACCTCATGCCGGATTACATGAAGTACCTGGTCCTCAAGAAAATGGGCGCGTTCCGTCCCCGCCAGGCCACCGCAGCCCGAACCACCGTGGACTTCACGATGAAAGCGGGCCGTACGACGCATACATTGGTCCCCGCGGGATTTGTCGTGCGGACTACGGACCAGCCGCCCAAGTCCTTCACCGTGATCAACGAGACCCTCATACCGGTGAAGAACAAGAACAACTCACCGGTGGTGGTCTGGCCAGTGCCGGTCATCCACGCCAGGCGCGTCGAGAATGAATTCCTGGGGACGGTAGACGGCACACCTGACCAAGCGTTCACGCTGGGCAACACACCGCTGTCAGGCCCCGTCCCCCTCGAGTGGTCCGCGGACGGCAGGAAATGGGCCGACTGCACCCAGGTCGAGGATTTCACCGCTCGGACACGGACCGGACCCTACTACCGCCTCGACACCGCCACCAACACGATCGTCCTGCCCCCTGCCCCGTCATTCCCTGCAGGAACCCTGCTGCGGATCCCCTCTTACCTCACCGACGGCGGTTTCAGCGGCAACGTCGCTGCTCACACACTGACCGTCATGCCACAGTCCCTCCCCGGCATCACATCAGTGACCAACCGCAGCAAAGCCTCCGGCGGCCGCGACGCGGAGACCGTCGCCGAAGCCGTCAGTCGGCTGACGCTCACCGACGTGATACCGCCCAGGGCTGTCACTCCGTACGAATACGAGAAGCTCGCACTCCAGGCCAACACCGGACTGGCCTCAGCCCGCTGGGTCCCTAACAGCAGCGCAGACAAAAAGGCTACGCTCTGGACCCCGGGAACACCGGTAACAGCTACTTTCACCTGCGGACCGCTACCTTCAGGCCCTATTCCCCCTCCCCTTCCCGCCGTCGGCACAACCATAGCCCCACGGGGAGAAGAAACCGCCACATGGATCGTCGAATCAGCAACGAGCCAGTCGATATCCGTCCAGTTACAACAGAGGAACAAAGAAGGAAAAACCGACGATTCGCGCCCCGTGACAATTACTTTCCGTTTCCCGTTCCCTGCGAGCAAGATGCAAACAGGCGAAACCTTTAAAATAAGAATGAGATTTAAGACCCCGGGGGCTATGGAGCCCGACTCTCCAATACTGGAAGAGGCTGGGAAAATCAAACGCGTTGACGATCCCGGCAGCGAAACTACTGTCACCGTAACAGACTCTCAACGCAACATGAATACAGGGTCCGCCTTGCTGACCATACCGAACGCCACCGAATGCAAGAAAGGAGAGATGTATGAAGTCACCCTGACGGTAGCCAAGAAAAATAGCGAATATATAAGAACCAACTTCATTCCCACCGCCATCGCACAATTCTCTCATACGGATATTGATGCCGTTCGCGGCGTGCAGGCAGATGAGCAGGAAGTGACCGTAGACAAGGACAGCAAAGTCTCCTTGAAGCCTCCTGCTACCGGATCATCACTTCCTGTCGTGAGAGCCGGAGGGGTGCTGTTCCGCGAAATTCCTTCATTCGCGTCCGTTGACGAGACCGAGGATCCAGCCGAGCCCTACTTTATCGTCGACGCTGATGCATCCCATCTGACTGTCAGCGGAAAGTGGATAGACCGGACTCTAACCGTCGGGCCCTACCAGTCATACAGCAACAGTACCGAGAATCCGCCAACTGGGCAGTGGCAATCATCCGACGGCAAAACCAATTTCTCCGTGGCATACACCTCACCACCCGCCCCTGGGACACTGGGGAAGGCCGCTGAATCTTCCGGCAGCCATGTGACCTTGCGAGTAGTACCCGTCTGCATTCCTGACGCTGAAGGCTTCTTCTCCAAGGAGCAGCTCTCGTGCTCTCCTGCGGTCAAGTTTGCGCTCGCCGAGTTTCTGCGTCCGTACCAGATTCCCGGGGTCAGGCTGGTCCTGCTCCCGCCGGTCTTGAAAGAAGTTATGGTCCGGGCCGAACTCGAGGCGGATCCCCACCTCGGCGCAGACGAAGATGACCGCATCATCTCTGCCGCCAAGAAAAGCATCAACGAGAACCTCAACCCCAACACGGGGGTCAAGGGTGTTCCTGGATGGCCGCCAGAAACGCCCGTCCGGCAAAGCGACCTCTACCGGATACTCGAATCAATCCCTGGCGTCCGCCGTGTCAGGAACGTCACCCTCGGGGTACCGGTGTCCGAGGGCGGGTCATGGATGGGCGTCAGCCAGATCGATCTGGCCGCGGGCGAACTGCCCCTGACCGTACGCGGTGGCATGCACATCGAAGTCGTGAGAACGGCCTCCGCCTGACCGTCGGACCGCCCGACACGGCAGGCACACTCGAGAACGAGCCTGCGGCGACCGACAAGCAAACAGCCACGCCGGCAGACAGGGTGTGCCCCTTCCCAGCCGTGCCGCACATACCTCGCCCCCGCAGCCCGCCGCGGAAACCCCGCCCGGCACCGCCGCCCACCGCCACCGGCAGTTCCACAACACCCCGGACGAGACCCTCACGGCACGGCCGCACACCTCCTCACGCCCGCCCTCATACAGAGGAGACACCGACATGCCAGGCCCCGCATTCCTCATACAGGGCGTCGATCAAGCCCTCAAAGCCCAATTCGACGACAATATCGGATCAGCCTTAACGCATTGGGGCAAGAGAGATCCCAACAACCCCCCGCCGTCAATTGAGGTCAATTTCAACGAACCGAATGACGGCGGCCATGCTATATCCGTCAGCGTGTTTCTCTATCGAATTCGGGAGCATCTCGACCGCCGCCAGAATGCCATCCAAACTACACAGCCACCCAAGAGACAAGAAACACCGAAACTCCCGACCGTTTCAGCAGATGATCCTTCCAGGAAGCACTCCCCTTCTTACTTCGGGGAGACGCGAGAACGGTGGATCGAACTTTCCTATATGGTTACCGGCACGGGAACCGATCCGAATTTAACTGATCCAACGTTCCTGGGGTCTCATTTCGCCATACAGATGGCTCTCGAGACCGTATGGGAACTGACATCCCTGCAGGTCAATGTCGGCGTCGGCCAAGTGACCGCATTGGTGACCGTAAACCAGCCGTCAGAGGACGCCCGTTCGGCGGCAGAGCTGTGGACGGCACTCAGCATCAAGCCGCGCCCCTTCTTTGACCTGTCCGTCCTGTGCCCCTTCAGGACATCCCCCACCGTAGCCGGATCGCCCATCAAAGATGTCAACCTCGGGCTCGCTCTCCCGGACGGTACGGGACAGCTCAGGAAATCCGCCAATGGCACATCTACGACGCTGGAGCATATCACAGTTAGAAATCCGGGCTATAAACAGGAACGGGACTCTTAGTCCTGGTTTCAGCAGAGCCCTCGCGGGCCGCCGTTCCTCACATCGGTGGCGCGGTCTCTGTCAGGGGGCTCGCGGCAGAAGGGAGCAGAGGTGGTTGAGGGAGTAGAGGCAAGCGAGGGGGCGGAGGGTTCTGCAGGGGGTTTTGGCGAGGCCGGGGCTTCGGCCGGGTTGCGGTATCTGCAGGCCCGGCTGTGGCTGGTGAAGGTACGCGTATACGGGCTGCGGCTCGCGGCGGATGTCGGCGAGGGCACGGGCTGGGTTCCTCTGACCCACCCGTCGTCCGGTGACCGGCAGGCGGCTGCGGACCAGGCGGAGCTCGCTGACGGGCTTCAGGAGTGGGCTGCGAAGCGGGAGACTGAGGGGGAGGAGATCCGTGTCCTGCGGCTGCGCAGGTTGTTCGGTCTCAGTGATACCGAGCTCGATGTCCTGCTCGTGCTGGCCGCCCGTGAGCTGGAGCCCTCCCTGGACCTGGCCTACCAGGCCCTGCCGGGGGGAAACCGCGGGCCGGGCACACCAGCAGCGCTGGCCGTGGAGATCGCCGGGGCTCCCGCCGCCGCCGCCCACTGGCTGCTGCACCCGCACAGCGTGCTGCGCGCCGCCGGCCTTGCCGTTCCCGTCGCGGGCACCGAGGAAGACTCCGGTGCCTCTTTCCGGGCCGCGGACCGGGTCGTGGGGTATCTGCTGGGCAGGGACGAGCCCGCGGCCGCGCTGGAACCACTGATCCGGGTAATCAGTGACGCACCGTTCATTCCCCCGGGCCTGGCGGAAGCCGTCGGTGAGGTGAGGGCCGCGGCCCTCGCTCCCAGCCCTCTGCTGTATCTGCGGCAGAGCCCCCACGGATGCGCTTTGGAAACCGTGCTGGCCGCGCTCGCCGGTGCGGGCAGCCCGGTGGTGCACCTGGACCTGGAACGCGTGGAGGACAGCGAGACGCTGCCCGCCGTCCTGACCGCGGCCCGTCTCGAGGCGCGGCTGCGCGGCGCCGCCCTCGTCGCCGGCCCCCTGGACGCTCTCGGCACCCTCCCGGACCAGGAGGACAGCGTGGGCCGGTCCCCCGTCCGCGCGTCCTGGATGAGAGCACTCACCGCCCCCGCGCCGGCGGACGGTCCCGCACTGCCTGTCATCCTCACCGGCAGCGCCCCCATCGACCCGCGGACCTGTACCGTGCCCCTGCACCACATCCGCGTCCCCGACACCAGCACCGAAGACCGTGCTCTGGTGTGGGACCGGGAACTGCGCGGCACTCCCCTGGCGGGCCAAGGCGCCCGCTGGGCCGACTGCCGCTCCGCTCCCCTGCTGACCGCCGGCATCATCACCGCTGCCTGCACCAGCGCCGCCCTCCACGCCCGGCCGCTGTCCGCCACGGACATCACCGCCGCGCTGCGTGCCCTCAACCCCCCCGCCCTGGAACGCCTCACCCGCCACATCACCCCCGACGCCACCTTCGAGGATCTCGTCCTCGCCCCGGCCGTCCGCGACCAGCTCGAAGAACTCACCCACCGCGCCCGCTACCGCGACCTCGTCCTGCGCCAGTGGCGGCTGCGCCCCGGCAACAGCCGCGGCCACGGCACCACAGCCCTGTTCAGCGGCGTCTCCGGCACCGGAAAAACCCTCGCCGCGGAAGCCATCGCGCACGCTCTCGGCCGCGACCTCTACATCGTCAACCTCGCCGGCGCCATCGACAAATACATCGGCGAGACCGAGAAGAACCTCGAGAAGATCTTCGCCCACGCCGAACACGTCCACGGCATCCTCCTCTTCGACGAAGCCGACGCCCTCTTCGGGAAACGCTCATCCGTCAAAGACGCCCACGACCGCTACGCCAACACCCAGACCAGCTACCTCCTCCAACGCCTCGAAGCCTTCGACGGCCTAGCCATCATGACCACCAACCTCGCCGGCAACATCGACGACGCCTTCACCCGCCGCCTCGACGCCATCATCACCTTCCCCATCCCCGACGAGAGCCAACGCCTGGCCCTGTGGGACACCTGCCTCGGCCCCCGCCTCCCTCGCTCACCCGACCTCGACCTCCGCCCTCTGGCCGCCCTCGCCCTGCCCGGCGGCACCATCCGCTCCATCGCCGTCACCGCCGCCTACCACACCGCCACCCACAACACCCCCCTCACCACCACCACCCTCCTGCAAGCCGCCCGCACCGAATACCAAAAACTCGGCTACCCCCCCACCCCCCTCCTCAACCCCTGAACCCCACCACACAGCAAACCCCGGCCCGCAAGAGCCGCGCCCGCAACACCAGACGGCCCCCCGCCCCCTCAAGACCACCGCCCGGGCCACCGCAACCGGCCAGGGCCGCCCGCCAGCCCCGCCGCCACAGGGCCGGCACCGGCCTCACTCCGCCACATACCGGACCCCCGGCCCCCTCCTGCCGCTGCTGATGCGAAGCCGGCCGCATCACCGCAGGACAGGACTCCGAAACTCCGTACGGCAGCAACGCTGAACTGACACTCAGTCAGCTCACACCGCACAGGGAAAACACCGTTGACCGGGACTGTAAAAGAAGCGGTGTAACTCCGATCATGGAGGATTGCACCTGTGACCAGCGAGAAGATAGCCGCACCATCCGGCGCGGGGGCCGCGTCG
>NZ_JBITDP010000058.1:0-14941 GCF_044454405.1 Streptomyces sp. NPDC051555
CGGCGCCCGATGGGGCCTCGACGGAGCCGAGGCCATCCTCAAACTCCGTGCGCTCCACGACAACGACGACCTCAACGACTACTGGGCCTTCCACCCACACCTCGAGCACGAACGCGTCCACCAAGCCCGCTACCAGCACGGATACAACCTCACAGCTTGATCAAGCCGGTCCCTCGGGAAGAGCTACACCCATCTGAGAGCACGTCCCAAGGGAGAGCGACCGGCCACCACGACCACGCGCCGAAGCAATGCCTCAAGCGCCCCAGCCGATTCGGCTGGCCGGAACCCGTCCACCGCAGCCCCTGTCAGAGCGGACGGGCATCGTGATCCCTATGAAGGACGAAGTCTTCCCCGCGCCACCGCTGACGTCGGGGCGGTGCGCCGCCGGCTCACCGCCGCAACGTGGGGGTCGGCGGCCGCTTGGCCGATGATCGCGCTCGCCGTGACACCGGCCCTTTTGTGGTGGCTCGACACCGGCATTGACGAACTGACCACGGCCGAGGGCGCGGCCGGTCTGCTGCCGGCGATCGCCACCGTGGCCTACCTGGCTTACCAATCCGCCGGATCCGTCCGAAGCGAGCAGCGGGGAATCGCCGACAGCGCCCGAGAACTCGCCTCCGCCGCGACCCGCCTGGACGATCAGGCCCAGCTTTCCCGCGCGGCAGACGACCTCGGCACCGCTCTGCTGTCGGCGTTCAGCCCGTTCAAAACCCGCCTCATCCCGCGACGAGCTGCGGTCGGGCTTGCCCGCCAGGTCCGTGAAGAGGCGCAAGCAGCTGAGGGGCTGACTCCCGCGCCCCTGAGGGTCGTTCAGGTCCGGCCGCCGTGCCTGGCGCGCGCAGCCGCCCTCCTCCAACCTGGCGTGAGGTCATGTCGTGTGACGGGCCTGGGTTAGTTTCGTCCTATGAACGAGACCCCGATGAACTCGCTGGCCCAGGTGTACGACCGCGAGTTCCGAATCCGGGGCCTGCGGCAACAGAGCTGGGGCCGCGGGCTGATAGCCGTCGCGGTGCTCATCTGGCTGTGGCTGGGCTACCTCCTCGTCCTCCCCTTCAGCGCCGACCCGGGCGGTAACTCCAAGCCGGTCGAGTGCGAGTCCCGCACGTTCCACCAGAACGGACGCTGGGCCCGCACCTACGCAGGGGACGAGGGTGAGCGGTGCGATGCCGAACGGGACTGGGGCCCCATCACCGCCGGTCTCCTCCTGTCCCTGCCCTTCGCGGTCCTGGGCACCGGCCTGTACGTTGCAGGCACCTCTTCGGTCCGTACCGCCGCGTATGCCGCGGACATCGCCCGCCTGAACCTCACCAGGGAGATCTGAGCCGTCATCCCCGGCATCAGCTCCAGAGCTTCAGGGACCGAGCCCGGAGATCAAGGTGCCGTGACTCGGCCGGATAGCCGTCCGACACCTGTTCCCCGAGAGCCCGTACCGTGACGGCGTACTCGAATCCCTGCCTGTGGCGGTGGTAGTCCTCGGCGGCCGTGCGCAGGCAGTACGCGACGGCCGCGCAGTACGGTCCTTCTCCCCGCGGGTCGAAGGAGGGACCGGGGGTGCCGCGCCGCCGCTCGTTCTCCAGCCGGGGGTCGGTCAGCAGCGTGGCAAGGAGACCGTGCCAGCGGTTGAGCTTCTCCGCGCGCTGATGGAGGGCCGTCTCCCGGACCTCGGCGGAGCCGGACTCCGCGAGCAGTTCGTCCAGGTCGAAGTACGGTCGCAGGCCGAGGTGCTCGATCTGCTCGCGGTATTCGTCGATGGCGTCCAGCTCGGTCGGGGTGAAGCCGGCGGTCTGGTAGGTGGCGAGCGCCATGTCGCTGGTCCAGGGCATCCGCTCCCGGCGCGAGTAGTCGAGGGCCGCGGGGTACGTCGTGATCTCGGAATGCGTCTCCAGGACCCCGATGAGGCTCGCACGCTCCTCGTCGTCGGGGTGGTCGGCCAGCGCGAGGGCGTCCTGGTGTGAGATCCCAAGTGCCGCCCTGAGCCGGTCGGCTTCGACAAGGCGCCCGCCCAGGTCACCGAGCGTCGTGCGGAGGACATCGCGTGTGCCCGCCCCGCACTCCCGCAGCCGGGCAAGGATCGCCTCGGCCCGCTCCGCGAGGGCGAGGGCTGCCTCTTTCGGCAGGTCGGCGGCCGGGTCCCCGCCGTGATCGGCCTCGACCGCCACCGCGTGCACGGTGCCCAGCACGGTGTGCAGTTCTTCGAACTGCCCCTCGATCAGGGCCAGAGCCGCCTGCACTGCCTCAGCCGGCACCAGCCCTCCGGCTGGCTGTGCCCGCAGTGCAACGGCAGGCTCATCCCGGCTCCTGACTCGCGCCCCAGTCGCCTCAGGGTCGCCGCCGCCTTGGACATCGTCGAGCCCAAGGACCGGATCCTCAGGCCCCCCGTCCTGGGGTAGATCCGCGCGCGGTACGTCCTGACTCATAGCGAGTCCCCCTTCTCCCCTTGCCCAGCATGCGCGGACAGAGCGTATCGAGTGGTGACAGAGAGCAACTCCAGCTTGAGGAAACCGGCTCCGTAATCGCGAGTCGGCCACCCGGGCCTCCCGCTCCTCGGCCCAGAGGGACGGCCGGAACCCGGCGGCACGGTTTTCCCCCGAGTTCCCTCGCTGGCACGGCTGCAGCGAGCTCGGATACGGGGTGCGTCCGTCACCTGGGCTGTGGGAGCGGCCGTGCCGGGCGGAGAGGCGCGATCGGAATCCGCACCCCGAGTGCCACTGCCGCGCGCCGGCACCCCGCCCTTACCTCGACCAGCTCGGCCCGCATATCCACAGGTGCTGGCTCGCCAGCGCCCGCCACGGCACGGACGGCCGCCTCCCGCAGCTCGCGGCGGGCCGCATCGGACTCGCCTGGCAGGACGGTGCAGTCCGCGGCGTCGGCGACCGTGGCCACGAGCAGGGCCACATCGCTCGGGCCGTGCGTCCGGTCGCGTACGTGCACACCGAGCAGCCGGGGTACCCACGCGGCCAGCTGGGCGCGGATGTCCTCGCAGGTCCGGGCAACTCCGTCGCAGGCCCGGGCGACCGTATCGTCCATACCCGCCATCGTCGCCGCCCCCACCGACAACACCACGGTTGCCGACCGCGCGCTCACGCTCAGCGGTTTAGGGCGTGTTTAAAAGTCCCGCCTGGCCCGCGGCGCCTGGCGCTGCTTTCTAAAACACGCCCTGTAGACGGAACAGCGGGGTCCGCACGTACGTCCTCACGGCCTGTGGCGGGCCCGCGCGACATCACGGATGGAGATCGTCGCGTTGTAGAGCAGCCGTCCGCCCACGGACCAGTACAGTCCCAGGAGACGGCGCCGAAGCGGCAGCGGGGCGCTGGTCGTGCGACCGAGCCACAGCCCACCACCGTGCTCGGGGTAGCTCTTCGCGGTGTTCACTCAGCACTGCTCCTTCATCACGACCGTGGTCGGCGAGAACGCGCCGCCCTTGTCGGCCTGCCCGTCCGGCTCTTTCAGGGCCTCGACTGTGGCGTAGTACCTCGTACGGTACGCGCCCGGTTCACACCCCGCCGCGACTTCCACCCGCTTGGGCGACCCCTTCCCGGGGGCCTTGTCGTTCGTGACCCGCTGGATCTCCGTCCAGCCGCCCGGCCCCTTCTTCTCCAGGGTCACGGTGAGGTTGTGCCGGAGAACGGCCTCGAAACACGTCGCTACCGCCTCGCCCCGGACCCGGCCCCGGTTGACGTACGGCGCGGAGATCGTGTGCAGGCACGCCTTCCCGCCCCGGTCCCCGGTAGTAGTGACCTTGTCGTCGGCCGGCGGCGCGCACCCGGCCTCCTCTGCGCCGGTTGTCACCAGGATGGCCAGCGCCACTGAGGCGGCGGCACCGGTCCGGCGGACGCTTCGCCGGGAGAGTCGTATCAGGCTGCCGGTCATCGGCTGGACTCCTCGGCGGTGGGGTGAGGACCTAAGGCCGCGGGAAGGGGGGACGCCGCGGTGCCCGGGGCTGGCTGTGTAGCCTGCTCCGTTCCGCATGTCCCTGCCCACGCTGCTCGCGCGGAAACCGTACCGATCAGCGAGGTCGTAACCGAGTGCGGAATCCGCCAACTCCCGGCGAAGTACGGCGTGCTCGCCCCACAATGGCCTCCGAAGCGCCGTGCGGTCCCCGAGCCACCCGCCACCGCAGGACGTGACCAGTTCATCGGTCCCTCCAGCCTGCGACAAGGGATGTCGGATTCCGGATCACCACCGGACGGGCAGGTCGTCACTGCCGGTGCTGCCTGGCCTTGCCGCTCAGCCGGGCCCAGTTCCGGCCCCGCCAGTAGTCGTACGGGTCGGCGGTTTCTGCGGAGCGCCGACCGCCGACCACGATGTCCGTGGCAACGTCCACGGTCCCCGCCTCGTCAGGCAGGGGCTCCTCCGGGTGGAGGCGGATGCTGGTGCGCACGTGAGGGGCGGTGAGCACCTCAGGGGTGGAGATGTGTCCGGCCGGGCACACGATGCTGGCGGCCATGCCGTCGCAGTAGATCTTCCAGCCCTCGTGTGACCCGCACGAGGGACAGGCCAGTGGGTCGACCGGGCCGTGCGGGCCGGGAGCATGGTCGGCGTTGCGAATCGCGCCGCGCACCCTCACCACGAGAGCAGGTGCCGGTGCTGGCGCGGGTGGGAGCTGGCGCTCTTCCTGATCTGTCAGGGCGGCCAGCTCCCCGCTGAGCCACCAGACCGTGGAGGCCAGGTCGGATGGGGACGGCGCATCGTCGGACCACATGGAATCCGGGTACTCGATGTGGGAGAGCTGCTCGAACAGGGCCAGCACGGGCCTGGTCGCATCCCCCGCTTCCCGCAGCGCGAGCATCGCGGCCTCCATCCGCCGGCGAACCGTCCACGGCTCCGTGAACACGCCTCCCACCGTTTCCTTCCCGGCGTCAGCGGTCACGAGCGCGCGCACCACGGCGATGTCGACCCGGTCGGCGGGCTGCTGTTCCTCATAGGAGACGGTCAGGACGGCGAGAGCCAGAACGGCCAGGCGGCGGCGGTTGAACGCATGCGTGTGATGGGTCGGCACGGTCACCGGCCTCCACATCGGCGGCATCCAGCGCGCGGCCCGCACGACGGCGGCCCGCCACCACACGCTGCTCCCGGCCGGGAGCAGTTCACTCATCGCGCAGGCGACCGGATCGTCTGCAGGCACCTTCGAGATCACGCGGCGGCCCCGAGCGGAACCTCAGCGATGTGCGTCCACGTGATGCGCGCCCCGTCGTGCCGCTCGGACACCAGGACGGCCTTCTCCGCACGGAGGGTCACCGGCCCCGGTCCGTGATCGCTCAACCAGACCTTCATGAGGGCCGGGTTGGCCTTGGAGGCCGACTGGCCGCCGTACGCGATCGACATGTGGGGGGCGTGGTGGGCGGGGATGAGCGGCCACCTCTCCGGCGCCACCGTCTCGAAGGCCTCCGCGGCGAGCTCCCACAGGCGCCGCGATGGCGCGCCAGGCCGTCCGGCCATCTCCAGGGCGATCCGTCCGACGGAAGGGCGGGAGAACTCGATGTCGAACGCGGGCACCGAGGCCGCCCCGGCCCGGAAGAGCTCGACGACCCGGGTGATCTCCTCGGCCGTGTACTGGTCCTCGGGGCCGGCGTGCAGGAGCGTAAGGTGCATCCACTCCGCGGGCACCGGCTCCAGGCCGGGCATCGAGGCGAGCTCCCGGTAGGGGGACGTAAGGGTCTCGTCCACGATGTCCGAGGGGAAGGTGATCAACCAGTGAAGATCACCACGCCCACGTGGCCATGCCAGTGCCCGGCTCTCAACTGCCTCGAAGAAGCTTTCCAAGGGGTCCCCCGCACAGGTTGATGTCGCGATACGGGGACGGTACCGGCACCGATCCCTGCCGCGGTCGCGATGAGGTGATTCGGCCACCGCCCGCCGCGCCGGTGACCGATTTCCCCAATATGTGCGATAAGGCGTCTGGTGCGCGGTACGTTAAATTCGCAGTTCCCGGACGCCTCTTCCCCCCGTGAGAGGCGTCCGGGACGGCAGCCTTACGCTCAGTCGGGGGTGTCTCGCAGCTGTTCTCGGTCGGCGCTTTCCGCCGTGCGCCGATCGCTGGATCCCGGCGGCAGAAGGCTCAGCTTGTCCAGGTTTTGAGATGAGCGGCGACCGCTCGCAACGGGAGCCGTCCCGTGCTGCGCGGGCCAGAGGGATCGTCCGGCTTCGCTCGCGGCGATCCTGCCCAGGATGCTGCGTGACATGAGGCGCGGACCGAGGTCGGGCATGGGCGGAGGAGTCCATCGGGCGAACGCGAGCTGCGCAGCGTACCCGTACAGCACGCGGCCGCCGGCGTGGTCGCCGTACGCGGCCGGCTGCAGCAGGCGGGCGGTGCGGCTCAAGGGCGGCGTTCGCGGAGCAGGTTGGTGCAGCGCTACCGTGCCTCCGCTATCAGATCGGACCGGCCGCGGCGGCATCAGGGCCACCGCTACGCTGGCCGTGTGACTGCTGCTCCCGCCCTCAAGCGCCCGCTCGACCAAATGCCCTGCGACCCCGGCTACATCCGGCTGTCCTACGAGCTTGAAGCCTCGTTGGACAACAGCAACTACGAGGACACGCTGGAGAAGTGGCGGGTCATCGCGCATTTGGGTGAGGACAGATTCGGCCTTGAACACATCCCGCCGTGCGGGAAGTGCGTCGCCCGGTGGAACCAGATCGAAGAGGCGAGCGGGCACGTCGACGAGGACGACGAGTGCCTCCACCGCCTTCGCGTCGGCATGCTGGAACTGGTCAAGGTCCGCTGGGGAGGCTCACAGAATCCGTTCTGGGCGATGGAGGAGGAGTCTCAGAACCTCTACGAGATTGCCGAGACCATCTTTGATGACGAGCACACCGGCTTCACCGAGGAGTTCGAAGAGATCGCCGAATGGGGCGGCAACGACGTGCTCGTGCTCGACAAGGCCGAGATCGGCGAGGCATGGAGGGGCTTCGGCCTAGGACCGGCGATCGCCGCAGACGCATTCCGCCGTCTTGCACCCGGATGCAGCGCAGTGATGGTGCACCCAGCGCCCATCGACGCGACCGGCATGACCAGGGACGAGCGCGACCGCGCCTGCGACCGGCTGCGCGAAACCTGGGCAACGCTGGGATTCGTCCCCTACGGCGACACCCCGTACATGATCTTTGCGACCTGTTGGGCCGACCCCGAGGAGAAGCAGCACGCCCTGCGGAAGGCCAGCCGCGAGCTGACCATGCAATGGCGGGCAGCACGGCAAATTGATGGCTGAGCGCCTCGCACGTCGTACGGCGCCGCTCCGCGCTCCCCAGGCGCCCTTCAACGGCCCCAGGGCCACCACCGGCTAGGCTCCCGCGGGGGCGTAGCGATGGCGGGCGCAGGCTCGTACGGGACCGTGGTGCGGTCGGGAGGCAGGCCGATCTTGTGCGGGTGGACACAGGCGGGCTCCCCGGCGAGGGTGTACCGGTGTCCGTCGGCCGGGTTGAAGGGTGCCCCGCGGCACGGCCGGTCGAAGATGACGAAGTCCTCGCGCGGATACCGAAGGGCGGGGCAGATCCCGCAGAGGCGATGGTCCGAGTCGGGATCGGTTTGCGCAGGGCGGCCGTCCATGCCGGCACACGGTATCGGCAAGCGTCGGCGTCCGTCAGGTGCCGTTGCGGAACATCGCGTACTGCTGCGCGGCATCGCGCAGCGAGTCCGACCAGGCCCCCGGGTTCTCGTCGGCGATCTCGGCCCACAGCCTGGCGTTGGCCTGCGCGAAGATGTCCAGTGCGTCAGGGGGCGCGGTGCGCCAAGCCGGCATCCGGGCCGCCCACCGTTCCGCTTCGGCGGGAGTCTGCTTGCCAGTGGCGATCAGCCAGATGCACCCGAGGGCCGGATCTAGCCAGGGAGCGGCCGCGGTCGACCAGGCCCAGTCGACCAGCACTGCTCTGCGATCCGAGGTGATGATCACGTTCTCGGGGTTGAAGTCCGTGTGCGCGAGGCAGCGGCCTGCCAGGGCGGCGCGGTGCACTGGGTCGGGG
This sequence comes from Streptomyces sp. NPDC051555, assembly GCF_044454405.1. Taxonomy (NCBI): domain Bacteria; kingdom Bacillati; phylum Actinomycetota; class Actinomycetes; order Kitasatosporales; family Streptomycetaceae; genus Streptomyces; species Streptomyces sp. NPDC051555. The sequence continues at coordinate 7,957 of NZ_JBITDP010000058.1, forward strand.
ATGTACGCCGCCCAGCGGTCTTCGGCGCGCTTCAACTCGACTGCGGGGGCCGGGATCTCGGCGAGCGCGGTGAGGGAGTCGGCGAGCAGAAGGAGGTCGGGGGAGTCCGCGGAGTAGTCCGCGTGACGGCCTTCCTCGACGAATGCGAAGCCGAGGAGATCCCAGCCGGCGGATTCCAGGTGCCAGAGAAGGGGCGGGGCGAGCTGCCCGGTGTACGGGGCGATGGCTGCTTCGCGGCGCTGGGTCCAGGCCCGGGGGTGATCGTTGCGTAGGCCCTTCACGAAGATCGCTCCGCTGTCGGTGTCGAGCCGGACGGCGATCTCGCTGTTGTAGCCGCCCGAGACGGTCTCGGCCCGCTGGATTGATCCGGTCCGCGCCTCGATCTCGGCCCGGACGACCTGAGGGAGATCAGTCCAGTGGAGGCGGGTAGTGACCATGGGAGCAGCATCGCAGACTGAGGGGACCGGCCTGGGCCGAGCTGGGCGGTGGCGCGCCACCGCCGTGCCCGTCCGTCCGGAAGGCCCGCCGTGGCTACGGTGCGAGGCGTACGCGGATGCGGGGGCTGAGGAGATTTTGGGGGAGCAGGGTCTGGCCGGCTCCCAGGCGGATGGACACTCCGCCGTGGATGAAGGCCTTCGTGAACTGCCGCCCAGCCGTGCTGCTGAGCACGGGTAGCGCGGCGAGGTCGAGATGATCCGGAGGGGTCGGCCAGAGGCGTGCCACGAGCCCCGCGCCCTCGAAGGGGTGGTCGACGTCCATCTTGGGGTGGCTGAGCAGTTGGAACTGCGCAACGCGCCCGTCCGGGAGACCGAATCCGAGGTGCGTCGCCTGGCCGGGCCCACCGCCCCCGTCGGGATGCTGGATGCGGGGGAGGAGGAGCCGCTCGTCGGGAACGGCTTCCCCGTCCGGAGCTTTCGGGTCGAGGATGCCCAGCCACAGCGAGAGATCGACGGGCAGCTCGCCAGTGTTGCGCAGACCCGTCAGCCACTCACTCGGGAATTCCCACGGCTGCCGGTCGCGCTGCGGAGGTTCGGAATACACGGCCTCGGGGTGCGCGGCAAGCAGCAAGGTCTTGACCGCCCAGCGGGCGAACGTGTTCACCTCGGACCCAGAGATCGGGCGCAGGTCGTCGAGAAGGGTACGCACCGGTGTTTTCGCGGGCTGCTCGAAGGTGGTGTTGAGCCAGTCATTGCACTTCAGGCCGACCGAGCTCCCCTCCTGCCCGCAGGCGGGGAGCATGAGCCGAGTGAGCTGGGGGCGCTCCACCACTCCGCTGGCGTACGGGACCGCCTCACCGTTGACCTGGACCGTGAAGGGACCTTGACCGCTGAACCGCTTGAGAAACCAGGACGGCAGAACATGCTCGCGAGGCGTTCGTACAGGGGCTCCGCAGAACACGCAGTGGAGGGCACTCATGGAAGGCGAGCGTACGCCGGGGCGCGTGGAAGGGCATGGGCGATACGAGGCAGGGCCGCTCGCGAACGAAACGGGAGCTGCACAGCCCACACGAGTGGTCGTTGGCCCGCTCCGGCTCTCGAAGCGCGACCTGCGACACGATCACCTCGGCGTCGAGGACAGCCCCCGGTGCTGTACGTCACCCCGATCCGGCGGAACCTCCCCCTTGCTGTACCGGTGGACGCGAGAATGAGCGCATGACCACGATCATCGAGCAGTTGCAGCGCTGGAAGGCCGAAGGCGGCTCCGACCTGTGGCAGGCGGCCTGGGAGCGCACCATCGAACTCGGCCAGGTCCCCTGGGCCGGCATGCAAATGATCATGGACACGCCGGTCCTCGCCGAAGGGGCCGCCGCTCTGACCACGATCTGCTACATCACCGCCGCCGAGGAGGGCATCCACCCTCGCGAGGTGACCCGTGCCCAAGTCGAGGCGTTCCGTGAGGCCGCAGCCGCCGGAGGCGCGAAGGTCGAGGGACAGCAGGCCCACTGGGAACGCCGGCTGATCGCCCTCGGCCACGACCTACACGACCCCATCGACCCCGTGGCCAAGATGTGGCGGGAGATCAGCATCAGCTACCAGCCGCCGGCAGACGCCCCCGACGCCGTGTGGGAGGACACGTTCACCCGCTGGGGCCCCGGCTTCATCTCCGGCCTGAATAAGGTCTTCGCTCCCGCCTACCTCGTGCCCCTCAACTGACAGAACACTCTGCCCGCCGACCCGCCTCGGAGGTACGGTCCCGGCCTATGAAGCCATTCGAGTTCAAGGACGGCCAGAACTCCTGGCAGACCGACAGCGAAACACTCCTCCACTTCTACGCCGCCGTGGACTGGAACGACCCCCGCCACAAGGCCCTGAGTGAACTCGTCACCACCTCGAACCAGGCACTGATCGACGCCGGATTCCCCATCACCCCCGTCGAGCTGAAGTGGCTACACATCACCGTCGACCAGATCTCCGGCCGCCCCGCGAACCGGATCGCCCAAGCAGAGCGGGACAAGCTCATCACCGAGGTCACAGACCGCCTCAACGACCTTGCCCCGATCGAGGTCACCGTCGGATCGCTGCTCTCGTACCACTCCGGAGTGATCGCCGACCTCCACCCGGACCAGCAACTCGCCGACCTCCACCACGCCGCACGCGAAGGCATCTGCGCCGCCCTCGGCGAGGAAGCCTGCCAATACCACTGGGGCCTGCAACACCTGACCACGGCATACGCCTACGCCGAGGCCGATTCTGACGCCGCTCAGCGCATCCTTCGACGAGCACGACCGAGCCACGCACCGCTGCACATCAACGCCGTTCACCTGGTCGACGTCACCGCCAGAACCACAACTCAGGGCAAGACCATCACCTGGGACCACCTTGAGACGATCCGCCTGCGCGGTTGACGGTCCAGGCAGAGCAGCCGAAGCCCGCGCGACGGCCCTGGCGTCACACGTTCCGTGCGTGATCCTAGGAAGGGACGCCATGGCGTCCCTTCCTGAGGTGGGAGGCGGTCATGCCCGATCGGCGGTCGCGCGGGTACCAGCCGTCCTGGAAGCCCCAAGCCTCCACCCTGGAGCTGCTCGCGGCGGTGGACCGGGTGCTGGACCGCTACACAGCCCAGTTGCCTCTCACGATCAGGCAGATCTGGTACTCGCTCATCTCCGACGGGGTGCTGCCCAAGGAGGGCCGTACGTACAAGCGGCTCATCGAGGTGATGGGGATGGCCCGCCGCTCGGGCCGGATCCCGTGGGAAGCACTCCGCGACGACACCGAGATCAGAGCGGAACCCGCCTTCTACGCCGGCCCCGACGACTTCCGTGCAGCTCTGCGTCAGGCCGCGGCCGAGTACCAGCTGGACCGGCAGACTGGGCAACCCCTGCGACTCGAGCTGTGGTCCGAGACCGCGGGCATGGTCAGCCAGCTTCGCGCCGTGGCAGGCCCCTACGGGGTTCCGGTGTACTCGGGCAGCGGGTTCAGCGGCCTGCCGGCGAAGAGGGCAGCAGCGCTGCGCACGGCGGCGGATCGTAGGCCGGTCAAGGTGTTCGTCGTTTCGGACTGGGACCCGAGCGGAGTTCACCTGTTCTCCGCCCTCGCCGAGGACGTCGGTGCGTTCGCCGCCGTCGACGCCCCCGGGATCGAGGTTGTCTTCGAGCGCCTGGCGGTGACCGAGCAGCAGATCGAGCAGTACCGGCTGCCGACCGCCCCGACCAAGGCCAGCGACAACCGTGCGTTCACCGGAACCTCCACCACCCAGGCCGAGGCGCTGCCGCCCGACATCCTCGCCGTCGTCGTACGGGAAGCGATCACCTCCCACCACGACCCGCACATTCTCGCGGGTCTCCTGGAACGGGAGGAGCGCGAGCGCCACGACCTCCTCGCCGGCCTCGGACTCCAGGCCGACTCCGAGCCCGACTGATACGAGTTCACCGGGATCGAGGCTTTCGCGAACTCGCCCCGGTCTGAGTGGCCCGGGGACCGCACAGACCGGGATACCCGCAGGTCCGCGTCACCCGGGAGCCGTTCGCGTACTGGGCTCTGCGTAGGGTTGTCGCATGATGTTGCCGCTGGAAGAGGACTCCAGGCCGCCCTACCTCCAGGCGGCCGACTATCTGCGCACCGGGATCGTGGTCGGGGAGTACGCCCCGGGCAGCCGGCTGCCGTCGGCTCGGCTGCTTCAGGAGCGCTTCGGGGTTTCCAGCTCGACTGTGCAGAACGCGCTGCGGGTGTTGAAGCAAGAGGGCTTGGTCTATTCCGTCCTGGGGCGCGGCAGCTATGTGAGGAGCACGGCGCCCAACCTGCCAACAGCGGGCTGCGCGGGGCATCCCGGCAGCGTGTCCGAGGACACGGAAGCAGAACACGACCCCCGGCCCCCGTACGTCAGGACGGCGGACATCCTCCGGCAGGCGATCTTGTCCGATGAGTTCGCACCGGAAGGACGACTCCCGTCCGCCCGCGAGCTCCAGGACCGATACAAGATCGCCAACTCGACCGCGCAGAACGCCGTGCGCGTGCTCAAGAGGGAGGGCCTGGTCTTCGCGGTCAAGGGCAAAGGCGTGTTCGTCCGCCGTAACGTGAGGGAGGAGCACTCCAGCGGGACGAGGGGACTCCCAACCCGACCGGCCATCGCCTCCGCCCCCGTGCCCACCGGCGGACCAGGCGATCACGATGCTGCCGTCAAGCTTGCTGCCGCCGAGCAGCGCCTCGCCCGCGCCGCCGACGCCTACCGGGCTGCCGCTGCCGACTTGGAGATCATTTCCCGCGAGGCGAGGAACCGCGGACTACTACCGCCCTCGACCGAACGCGTGGCCACGGCGGCGTCGTCCAGCACGGCGTGAAGAACGCCGGCGGCGCGGGGGCGCAGTGGGACTGCCACGCCGGGGCAGCCCAGATTCGGCGCCTTCAGCCCACAGACGGCCGAGCGGGGTGGCCTAACCTGCTTCTGTGAGGAATACCAAAGCCTTCAAGGATGCGGTCGCTCAGACGCTGATCGAACTCGCCCGACTCGGGGTGACGGTGCGGCCCGGTTCCGTCGCGGACATCATCGAGGCAAACATGCGTGAGGTCGCCGCCCGGCTGGGCATCCAGGAACGGTCCACCTGGCGCTACTTCGACGCGGCAGGGCTGGCCGAGTCCATCGCCCAGCACCACAAGGACTTCGAAGCCTCCAGCGAGAGTGCCGGTGTAGGCGTGGCACCCATGCCGCCGGTCGACAATCCCGAGCTTGCTCTGGTGCTCGCCGGGGTACCGGACTCCCTCGTGCAGAGCGGAGGGGACCTCTACGCGGTGATCATCAACGTGGCCGTGAGTGCGTGGATGGCAGGCCACATCCACGGTGAGGACGGATGTGCGGGCTGTGAGGGCAGCCGCGGACCGTCCGGCCACGACTGGAACGACCGGATGAAGCAGATCACCGCGATGTCCCCGGACATCGCGAAGTGGTTCGACCGGGACCGATGGACCGCTGCCTTGCACGACAGCGGATTCAGCGTCGAGCGTCGCTGACCTCGGCTTCGCGCTGGTGCGGCTACTGACGCTGTCGGCCGGCGATCCAGTTCTCTTCGACAGGCCAGCCGAGGTTGTGCCGCTCCGCCTCGTGTGAGCAGTGCCCGACTCACGAAGAGGTGCTGTTGGAGGTGCGGGGGAGTGGCGGCTACCGAACGGGGGAAGTCTGCGGCCGGAGGTGCCCTGTGGCGGACGACCTGGTCGCGGTCTGCGATTTCTGCATTCAGCCCATCCCTGACGGGGAGGGCATGGTCGAGGTCGACATCGCGGCGGCCGAACGGGCCCTGAAACGCTGGCGCGCACGGTACGGAACTGACCCGGGCGCGGTGTTCCGTACCACCCCCTGGGCCCGGCCGGTGGCCTGGGCGACTCGGCACACCGACTGCGGCACATCGCCCCGCTTCGCGTTCACGATCGCGGTACATCGCCTCCGCGCCTGGACCGACCTGCTGCGGTGGGGCGTCCACCTCGCGGACAAGGCCTTCACCCCGGCCACGGACTGGCACGACCTGGTGGAGCGGGCGCTGGACCCCCGGCAGGCGGCCGTCAGCGGCATCCTTCCGACCCGGCCCCGACCGCTGGCCGGCGGCCCGATCGGCGACCCTCGCCTGCGCGGACCGGCAGACGAGGAGTAGTCGCCCCCCGGCCTGACCAGGACCCGTCCTGTCCAGCAGGAGGCCGAGGCCCTGGACACCCGCGCGCGTTGCTAGGCCTTGCCCTCGCCGCGGTCCCTCCGTACACGTCGTCGTCGTAGCTCCCGTACGGCTTCACGGCACCGCCGGGAGCTCTTGGACCGTCAGGTCGCCCCTGATAGCTGGTAACAGGTGCGTATTCGGAGCGCGCTGTATTCGGTGTCCAGCTCGGTCGATCCCCGTTCGCTTCCCCGTCACGGGAAGGCGCCGCTCGATCACGCGCGTCAGCGGTGGGCGGTCCAGAGATAGATCACATCGCTCTCGGTGCTGCTGCCATCCGGGCTGACACGGGGGCCCGGCGCCTGGTTGAACCACCACCGGCCAAGCGGCTACCTCTTGATCCGGCTGCATACCGCCAGCGCGGCAAGGAGAAGCAGTGCAGTTGACCGCCTGGTTCAGCCGCCACAGGACCGTGCGGCCGCATGCACCTATCGGCTACCGCAACCGCGTCACTGCGGTTCGCCGCGCGGCGCCTGAAGTGACCGGAGAATTTGCCGGGCGACCGCGAACGCTGTGGTGCCTGCGATCGTGAGAAGCATGAGCATCTCTAGCAGGACCGCCTGCCGGGCCCAGTATCCGTGCAGCAGGTAATCGAAGGTGCCGTCGGTGGTGGCGATACCTACGGCCAGCAGGAGTGGGTCTACCAGATGCAAGCGGCCTCCGGCACTCGCTGTGATTCCATGGCCAGGCAGGAGGAGCCAGCCGTAGATGGTGGCGAAGAGTGCGAGCGTTACGGGGACGGAGATGCCGAGAAGAGGGTGTACACCAGGTTGTGTGAGTAGGGGATGATTGCTCCTATCTGGTCCGGTTCCTGCCCTGAACGGAAAGTGACGCACAGTGATATCGAGG
>NZ_JBITDP010000059.1:0-14684 GCF_044454405.1 Streptomyces sp. NPDC051555
CCGCCGAACACGAAGCCGCCCACTACATGACCGAACCCCCAGCGTCACTCCAGAAAACCAGCTAACTCAGTCTCCACAAAACCCGGGGCTTGACAACTCGTTGCCGGCGACCAGGGTGATGGAGTCGACGAAGGCCGCAGCGGTGCGGGCCATCGCCAGCAGGTCATAAGCCCGCAGTGCCATCACCGCGTCCAGCCGTCGCCGAGCCTGCTCCACCTCGCCCAGGGCGGCCTCGGCGACAGCGGCCTGGAGATATACCTGGGCCAGCTGGTGGGCATCAGCCACGTGCATCACATCCGCTGCCCAACGCGGCCATCACCGCGGCGATCTGCTCTATCGTGGCCGGATTCTCGGCCCGGACCTTCTCATGCTCGCTCATCAGGGAAGGCTTTCGACGCCACTCATTCCACGTCCGGGGAAGTAGCACCCCGAATGCTGAGCGGACCATCAAAAATTCAAGATCATCCCACTGCCCCTTTTGGGCTCACCTTGGCTGGACCCCGTGCCCCCCGTGAGTTCACGAAAACTGAAGGGCCTTCAGCGGGAACCCGAGGGTCCGTCGGTGTGCTGTGCAGGGGTGGAGCCGTGGGTTCGTGGTGAAGCCACGGTACCGGTTTCTGCTGACTGCTCCAGGAGTTGGCGGGCGGAGTTCGCGTAGCGGATGGCGGTCTTCTCGTCGAGGCCGAAGACCTCGGCGAGGTGGAGCGGGTCGGGACCGTGGACGAGGGCCTCTTCGAGCTGACGGTCGACGCGGAGCTTTTCGAGGGTGGCGGCCTGGCCGCGTAGTGCCGCCGCGGCGGAGTTGCCGCTGATCGGGCCAGCCGCCAGAGCAGTCTGTTTGTTGACCAGTAGGTGCGGGTTGGCGGTATCGGGCCAGCGACGAGCCCGATATTCCAACCAGGCCAGGGCGAGCCGCAGTGTCAGCGCGTCCAGGGGACGGACGCGGCCGTCGACGGTCAACCGTCGGTTGCCGATGTCGAGGTCATCGAGCTGGAGTCGACATATCGCACCCGTGCGGGCGGCATGGACAGCTGCAAGAGCGAGGATCAGCCTGTCGTCCGGCCTGCTCGCTGCGGAGACCGAACTCTGGACGTGCTCGGACACCAGCGGCTGGACGATCCCCAGCTCCTGCTGGCCGACCGGTATTCGGCTGGTCGGGTTCTTGAAGACGGTGCCGCTCTTCTTCGCCCGTCCGAACAGCGACCGCAGTGCGATCAGCGTGGATCTGCGCTGTGAGCCGTGGACGGTTTCGAGGTGGGCGACCACGTCGTCCCGGGTGACCTCGCGTAGGTGGTCGTAGCGGCTCGACCACTCCAACAGCACAGGCCGGAGCCGGTTGACGTAGCCCCAGACGGTGGTCGTGTCCCGGGCTTGGGAGCGCGGTCCGCCGCTGTGCAGGGTTCGGGCCCAGTGGGCCGTGTCACGGCGGATGCCGTCGGCGAGCCCGTCGAGCTTGGGCTCCAACCACTGCTCGAAAGCTGACGGACGGTCGTCCAGGAAGACGCCAATGGCGTCGAGCACCTCGACGGTGCGCACGGTGCTGAGCCCGCGCGGCCGCAGGACCGGAAAGATCTCCGAGTACCGGACCGTCTCCCCATCGGCGTAGTGAACCAGGATCAGGACCAGGGCGTCGTCGACGGCAAGGCGGGTCGCCCGGGGCCAGCCCCGGGCCTCGCCGAGCTGGTGTGCAACGTGCCGGGCCCAGGCCAACCACGGTCCTTGTGGCCGAACGTCCTGCCGGAGTCCGGTGCGGGTCAGGTCCCGGCGGGCGTCGAACAACGCTTCCTGGGACCAGCCGCTCGCGGGAGGCCGGGAGGCCTCGGGGTCGGGCCGGCGGGGGCGCCCTCGCCGTTCATGCGTGACGGCCAGGGGTCGGCGCCCACGGTCCCAGAGCGCCGTCATGCCGGAGAAGAACAGCTGGTGGTGCCGCAGTTTGGGGAGGAAGAGCTCCGCCCTGGCCTGCGTCGGTGCCGCTTCGGCCCGCGCCTGGACCCAGCACAGTCGGCAGTGACCCTTCCGCAGCGGCAGCCGGCCCGAGCAACTGGCGCACGGGCCGATCTCGCACTTGGCCGCGAAGGAGGAGCACGCGCCGCAGCGCGGTCCGAACAGCAGGCCCCAGGAAAAGCACTGCGGGCAGGACTTCGCTCGCACGACGGCCGGTCAGACCGGAGGAAGGGAACGGCCGTCGTGCCGCCGGGGCACCACGGTGGTCCCCGAGCCGACAGCCGTCTGCTGGACCGTTTCCTGCCCGGGGCGGGCGACCGTTTCCGGCTGCGGGATCAGTAGGTCCCCGATCTCGCACCCAAGAACGACGCAGATGACGTCGAGGTCGTCGAGCTTGAGGGAGATCGGCTGTCCGGACCACAGCCCGGACATCTTGCCCGCCGAGATCACCAGCCCGTGCTCGGCCAGGCTCCGCTGCAGGTCGGACGCCTTCCAGATGCCCTTACTCGCGGCCGTCAGCCGCAGGTTCCACTTCATCGAACCAGTCCTCCCAGCCGCTGTGCGGCCCGTTCCTGCCCGGCGGCCCAGGCGTCCTCGACCCGCGTGCCGTGCACGTGGACGTATCGCATCGTCGTCGCGATCCAGGAATGTCCCAATACCTCCTGGATCGCGATCAAGTCCATGCCGTTCAGATAGAGCTCCGACGCGCAGAAGTGCCGCAGCACATGTGGTGTCAACTTCTCTGCCCAGCCCGGTAGATGGGCCTTCGCGGCCTCCTTCAGGCCGGTCCGGAGGGCATCGTCGCCGACCTGGCGCGAGGAGCCGTCGGCGTTCTTGCGCTCGGAGGGGAACAGCGGGGCGCCCGGCCGGGTGTGGTCGTCGTCGAACTGGCCCCACACGTCCTCGATGAACCACCGCAGGGTCCGCCCGACATCGTTGATCAGCGGCACCATCCGCTCGCGCGGTCCCGACCCCCGGGAGCCCTTGCCGTAGCGGACGTGCAGCTTGCCGAACCTGCCCAGGTCCCACTTGATGTCCGCCAAGTCCAGTCGGCACGCCTCGTTCACCCGCAGCCCCACCCCTGCCATCAGCCTCGCGGCGGTGTAGTTCCGGGCGGTAGGGCCGAACTTGCGGCAGGTCGCCAACTCCCCAGCCCAGCCGGCGAACAGCCCGCCGACCTCGCCCGAGGTCGGCGGGATCCGCAACTGCGCGTCCTTCGAGCCGCGCGGGCGGTTCATTTCGTCGATCGGACAGTCCACCACCCGGCCTGTCAGCTGGTGGATCTCGACTTTGTGCCGCAACTCCAGGAACGCGAAGTACGTCGTCAGCGCCTGGGATCGGGCCAGCCGGGTGCCGCTGGGCGAGCCCCTCATCACCCGCCCGAAGTATGCGTCGGCGTCGGCGGGCTCCATGTCCCACAGCGGACGGCCGAACCACGTCCGCACCTGCTCCAGGTTGCCGACGTCCCCGCGGATGGTGCCGTCCGCCAGCCCCGCCGAGGCCCGCGCCAGCACGAACCCGGCCAACACGTCAGTCTCGAACGCTTCCAGCTCCTCGGTCGAGGCTGGCGCCCGGAACTCGCGCAGATCCCGTACAGCGGCCAGCGCCAACCCGAGCCCCCTCAGCTTCACCCAGAAAGTGGAACCATCGTGAAAGCTGAGACTACTTCATAAATCCTGAAATTCCTTCACTGGGCGCCCGACTGTAGAGCGAAGGGTAAACCCCCTGGCCAGCAGGCCCGACGCTCACAGACCCTCAGGGGAACTCACGGGATGTCGCACACCGGGGCCGGGGCTGCGGTCGACGGTGCGGTCGACGGAGCCGAGGGCGCCGAAGCGGCCGGTGTCGGTGTGCCGGGCGCGGGCGCGGCCGGTGTGTTCGGTGTGGCGGGCGCCGTCGGGGCCGGAGCGGCCGGTGCGGCCGGGACGGGTGGCGCGGGGGGAGTGGGACTCGGCACGGCGGGTGCCGCAGGCTGGGGGAGGGCGAGTTGCTGCCCGGGAAGGATCAAGTCGGGGTCGGTGAACGTGGTGCCGTCGGGCAGGGCCTGGCCCCGGTTCAGGTCGAAAATCTCCTGGTAGCGGTCGGCGCTGCCCAGGGTAGCCGCGGCGATTTCCGACAGGCTCTCGCCCTCGCGCACGGTGTGCGTCGCACCGGCCGCGCCGGGCAGGTCCGGGCCGGCTCCGGTGCCGGGGCCGGCTGGGCGGGCGTCGGTGGGCAGGTGCAGGATCCACCCGGGCTGGATCGGCTGATCCGCGTGGAAGCGGGTCCCGTCCACCATGGTCTGGCCCTCGTTCAGGGCGGCGATATCGCCCCACCGTTCGCCGTCGCCGAGACGCTGTTCGGCGATCGACCACAAGCTCTCGGCGGGCCGGCTGTCCTGGACGGTGTGGCTCATCGCCGCCCCCGGGGCGCCGGTCTGCTGTGTGGCCGCGGTCGCTGCGGCGGGGGCGCCGGGGACGGGGGCGGCGCTCACGCTGACGCCCACGGCGGCGGGGGCGGGCGCGGCGAGGGCGGTTCCGGCGGGCAGGGCCAGCAGAACGGCGCTCACCAGCGCGGCGGCGGCCCGCTGTCCGGCCAGTCCCCGGATCTGGGGCGCGGTGCGGCCCCTGAGTTGCGCGGGGATTTCCAGCAGGGCCGCGCACACGAAGCACGCCCACCCCGCCCACCCCGCCACAGCCAGGACCAGGAGGAACACCTGGCCCGAGTCGGAGGTGGACAGGAGGGAGGATGCGGCGGCGAGTCCGGGCGGGCCGACGATGGCGGTGGCCCACCACAGCAGCACGGGCAGACCGGCCAGCAACGAGAGGAGCACGGCCAGCGCGAGGACACCGCGCACGAGCGCGGCGGCGGTCTGCGCACCGCCCCGCCGTGGCGGCCGGATCGAGGTGGTGGGGTTCGTCGGCATCGGCCGTCCTTCTGCGTGGTGAACGGGGCTACTGGGGCTGGGTGGTGCCGTAGAGGAGGTGCGCGGAGCCGTGCCCGGTGACGTCCATCGACCCGATACCGACCAGCCCGAGGAACACGGTGGGGTACTCGGCGTGGACGGTGACGGTCAGGCCGGTGCCGTCGGCGGAGAGGGTGGCGCTGCCCCGGGTCCCGGTGCGGGCTAGGTAGGCCTGGGCGGCGGCCTGGGCGCCCGCGGGGTCGGCGCGGACCGGGCTGCCTGCGATGGCAGCGGCCGGGTCGATGGCCTGCCCCGCCGCCCGGGCCGCTTCCATCGCGGCGGCGTCCGCGCGCTCAGTGGCGCGCAGCTTCCCGCCGCCGTCGATGGCCAGCCCGATGATCGCCAGCAGGGCCACGGTCACGATCGCCGTGTAGATGGCGATCCCGCCCCGATCCCCGCCAGGAAGAACTTTCCGCGGCGGTGTGGTCATTGGTCAGCCCTCCCTGGAGCGGTAGGCGTCCACCACGGACGTGAACCGACTCGTGAGCGTCTTCGTGCCCGGCACCCCGGGCAACATCAGGTCGGACAGAGCGACGGTGCACGAGATGGTGACGGTCACGGTGCCGACCTGCCCAACAGGCACGGCTAGACCAGAGGTGTCCACGCTCGTGCTGATCGAGGCGCAGTGGATTCCCTGGTCGGCCAGGGACCGGGCGGCGGCGCCGGAGGCCTCGGCCTGGGCGCTGTCGTAGGTGCGGGAGATGGAGGCGGCGCGGGCGGCGTCCTCGGCGACGGCGTCGATTTTCGCGCCGGACGTGACGATGCGTCCGCCCGCGATCGCCAGACACAGCAGGACCAGGAGGAGCGGGGTCACGATCGCGGCGGCGATCGTCTCGCTACCCCGGTCCCCGCTGCTGCGTGCCACCTCGATCCGGCGCCGTAGCCAGGCAGTTCCGGTCACGGCGTGGTCCACCTCTCCCGCGGAGCGCCGGCCGACTGCGACACGCTCAACCCCGAGATACCGGGGATGAGGGAGGGCGCGTTCCCGGTGACCATGATGCGGACCTCGGTGGCCGACCCCCCGGAGGAGACGCCCGTACCGGTCAGGCTGTCGCCCGCGATCCGCTGGAGCGTCTCCCGCGCCCGGGCCGTACCCGCGCTGTCGGGCGCCTGGTAGACGCGGGCCGCGGCGACCCCTTCGCGGGCGGCGGTCAGCGCGATGTTGCGGGCATACATCCACATCGCGGCCTGGACCACCGCCACGGTCATCAAGATGACGAACGGGAACACGATCGCCATCTGAATCGAGGCCTCCCCCCGGTCTCCGCCCGCCCTCCGGCGTCCCGCTGCCAGCAGGCGGGCAAACGGCCTTCTGCGCGTTCTCGGTGACACCCTGCCCTCCCTCCCTCGTGGCGTGCTGCTGTGGGTGCTGGCTGATCAGATGCCGGAGAGCTTGCCGTTGTACTTGGTGATCAGGACGCCGATGGATCCGGCGATCAGGAGCGCGCCGGCGACGGCGGCCACCCAAATGATCACGGTGGTGATGGAGATGTCCCCGCGGTCCTCGGACGCCCGCTTCTCGATCTCGGCCCAGTGAGCGCGCAGGGCGGTGGTCAGGCGAATGTAGGTCTTCACGATCGGCTCCTTCGGGTGGGTTGGGGTCTAGGTGGTGAGCATGCGAATGACCGCGGGAAACGCGATCAGCAGCATCACGAGAACAGCGAGCAGCGCGCCGGGCGCGGTCATCTTCTCGCTGTCGGCGTTGGCCTCGGCGGCCTGCTGCGCGAGGAGCTCGGTGCGCAGGTTGCGGGCGCGGGAACGCAGGGTGGTGTAGACGGAGGCGCCGTCGTCGGCGGACTGTCGCATGATCGCCGCAAGATCATCCATGACCGGGAGATCCAACTCCGCGGTCAGTCGGGCCAGCGACTCCCAGTGCGCGATCTTGTCCACCCGGGACTGCGCCAGCGCGGCCTGGATCCGCCCGAACGCCCACCCCTGCCCCACCTGCGCGGCCTGCTCCATCGCCTGCTCGGCCGACACGTTCCCCGCACGCCGCAGCGCCACGAGATCGAGGTAGGCGGCCATCGCGTGCGCGAACTCGGCCCGCGCCCGGCGCGCCTTGTCCCGCAGCGCGAGGTCCGGGGCGAACCACAACAGGATCGCGGCGAGGATGCCCACGATCGCGGGCAGGTACAGCGGCACGCCGAGGAGGAGCAGCGGCACCGTGGACAACGGCGGCAACAACAAGCCGGCCCCGGCCAACGCAACCTTGGTCAGGATGAACCGGCCCGGGGTGGCGCCGGTGAGCGCGAGGTCCTTGTAGGGGATGCGGACTCCGGGAACGTCGGCGAGGTGTTCCAGCAGCCACCGCCCCCACCGCTCATCCCGATCCGCGCCCGCATCCGCTCTCTGCGGCAACGGCGCGACCGCGGGGGCGGGGGCGGGGGCGGGGCTGTTGAGTCGGCGCAGGGCCGGACCGAGGGCGGGCGCGGGGCGCAGGACCTCGCGCACGAGCAAGGCGCCACCGGCACCGATCGCTGCGCCGGACAAGATCGCGGCCACGGGCATCATCGCGCGCTCACCTCCACGGGAGACTCGACGTCGGCGGTAGGGGTGGTGGGGGTGACGGCGCTGCGAGGATCGGCGATCAGAAACCGGGGGACGGGCTTGACGTCGGCGATCTGCCGCATCAGGGCGAGGACACCGACGAACCCGGCCAGCAGCACCGCGAGTACGAGTTGGCCGATCAGCGTCCCGTACGGGGCGGTGTAGGAGGGGACCAGGAACCCGGCGCCGATCACTCCCAGGGTGATGATCGTCATCCACCGCATGGTCGTGCGCGGCTTCGCCCGGTCCGCCTCGATCGACCTGCGCCGCGCGACTTCCTCGTGGACGGACTCCGCGAGGTCTTCCAGGGCCTGGGCCAGGCCCGGCCCGCGGTCGGCGGCCGACAACACCAGCGCGGCGACGACCTTGTCCGCCGTCACGTCGCCGAGGGCGTCGCCGAACTCCCGCAACGCATCCGCGGGCCGCCACCCGACCTTCAACCGGTCCACCAAGTCGCTGACGTCGTCGGCGAGGGCCTCGGGGCATCCCCGGCGCGATACCTGGAGCGCCTCATCGAGGCCTCGCCCGAGACGCAGGGTGTTGGCCAGGCGCTGGGTCCAGTCGCCGAGGGCCTCCAGGCGGGCGATCCGGGCGGTTGCGGACTTCGTCGGCGACAACAGCCACGGCACCCCGATGACCGCCAAGAACACCATCACCCCCGCGATGAACACCCCGCTGACCAGCCACAACAGGACTCCCGCCAGGGCGCCGCCGATCAGGCGGGTGCGGCGGATCATCCGCTCGTCCCGGGTCGCCAACTGCCGACCCGCCCGCATGCGGGCCGCGATGGACGGCCCCTTGGGCGCCGTCGTGCCGACCACTCCGGCCACGAGCGCGACCAGACCGCCCGCGACGGCCAGCCCGGCCAGCACCCACAACAAGATCGTCATAGCGCTGCCTCCTGCACCAGGAGAGGCAGGGGAGCGCCCCACGTCCCGGTCGGGTCGTTGAGCAGGTTGGCGTCGAACCCGGCCCGGCGCAGCGCGGGGATGCACCGCGGGTGCATCAGCGGCACCGCCCGGTACTCGCCCCACTCGGGCCGTGGCCCGAAGATCAGGTTCGTGTCGGGGCGCCCGCCTTCGCCGATACCGGTGACCTCAAGGACGTGGGAGACGAACCGGTGCCGGTGACCGCCGATCCGCGTCTCATCGATCGAGGACACGAACACGATGAAGTGCAGCCCGTTGGCGGCCTGCCGGTAGGCCAGCGACTCCGACATGTTGGCCTGCGCCAACAAGTACAGCTCGGCGATCCGGTCGAACACCACGCCCGGGCTGCTGGCGTGCAGCGTGCACAGGTTCCCGCCCGCGCCGTTCGTCAAGGCCTGGAGCATCGCGACGATTTCCGGGCCGCGCACTTCACCGACCACGATCCGGGTCAGCGTCATGCGCAGCGCCCGGTACATCAGGTCCATGAGCGTGATCTCACCGGCCGCCGTCCCGGCGACGATCTCGCCGTTGGATTCGCGGGCTTCCATCGGGACGACCTGGCGGTGGTAGCCGTTCTCGTGCGCGAAAAGCTCGTGCTCGGTCTCCAGCGTCGCGAACCGCTCATCGGGATCGATCTCCCTCAGCAGCGCCCGGAGCAGGGTCGTTTTGCCCGCGGCCTGCCCGCCCACGATCATCACGTTCCTCTCCGCGAGGACGCACGCCCGCAGGAACTGTTCGAGGGTGGTGTCGAGCATGCCGCGGCCGACCAGCTCGGGGAGGTCGGCATGACGCATGCTGTGCCGGCGGATCGTCACGTACGTGCCCGGCGTGACGTCGGTGACCGCCTGGAGGCGCGACCCGTCGGCCAGCCGCAACGCGAGGAACGGGTCGGCCGTCGACAAGCTCCGCTCGCTCTGACCGGTCGTGCGCCGCGCAAGATCCCGCAGCAACTCGCGCAGCTCCTCGTCAGAGTCCGCGACCGGCGCCACCGCCACCCGACGTCCATCGGTGAAGTCCAACCACACGTCGGCGAACCCGTTGATGAAGATGTTCTCCACCGCACCGTTGTCCAAGTGCGCCTGGAGCCGGCCAGCCCGAAACTGGAGGTCGAACACGGCCTGAGCGATCGCTGCGTCCTCGGCGGCCGACGTCGCGCGACCGCGCTTGACGGCCTCGGCATCCGACCACACCGCGACCTGCGCGTTGATCAGGTGGCGGCCCTGCTGCTCTTGCGCGGCCTCGCTCATCCCCGGCCGTGCCCGCAGCAGGGCCGTCAGCCGCTCCCCGACTTCCTTCTTGATCAGCCGAACGGCTCCGTAGTCGACGACCGGCGCCGGTGCCGGTGTCGGCTCGACGTCGGCGGTGGGGGTGCTGGGCAGGGCGGTCCACGGATTGACCGGCGCCACCCCGCGGCGCCCCTCGGGAACCACGGGGACAGGGGCCGGGGAGGTGCGGGGGTCGGCGAGACGAGCGTGCAGGGAGTTCGCCGGGACCTGGGGGCTGTTGTGCAGGGGGTTAGCGCGCACCGGTCACCGCCGCGGAGCCGGGACCGGAGTGGGGCAGGGCCAGCCGGGACCGACGGATCGCCACCAGCTCCTGAATCCGTACAGCGGCCGACCGAGCGGAGCGCATCAACTCCCCAGACTCGAACCGCCGCGGCGGCGGCGCACCGTCAGAGAGCACCGCGGCCTCCTTCGGCCGGCACGGCAGCACCGCGACGACCGGAATCCCCAGGTGCTTGCGGACTTCCTCTTTGGAGAACGGGCCGTCGTCGACCAGCAGCACGGCCAACTCCGTCGTCCCGCCCACCGCCTCGCGCAGTGCCTCCACCCGCACCTGCGCGCTCTGCAACGACCGCAGGGTGCCGCGGGCCACGATCAGCACGACGTCGGCCTTCTGGGCCAGCACGGCGGAGGGGCCGAACGCGCCGCGACGGCCGAGGTCCACGATCACGTCGTGCCCGTGCTCCTCGATCCCGACGAACAAGCGGGCGAGTGGGCGCCATACCGGCTCCATCGCCGACGCGTGCGCCGGGTCATACAGCCCCGGCAGCAGCAGCCGGTCACGACTACCGACGTCGGTAATGTCGACCAACTGGCGCCAAAAAGCATCGGTCAGCTGCCCCTGACGACTGGCCACCGCCAGGTTCCGCAACCCCCGCGCGTTGTCCAGCGTCCCCTGGAGCGCGCCGGGAAGGACGGAGCCGCCGTCCGGGTCGGCCTCGGCCAGCAGCACCCGATGCCCCGCGGGCATCTCCCACGCCAGCAGCAACGCCATCGCCGACGTCGTCACCCCCGGCGCGCCCAACCCGCCGGCCAGCGCCACGACGGCCATCAGGCGCCCCCGTCCTGCGCGGCCACGATCAGCGCGACCGCTCCGGTGGCGACCCGCGCGGCCAGCGTCGGGCCGCTTGCGGCGGGAACCGCGACGTCCAGGGGTGCAAGCGAGACGGAGCAGCTCGGGTTGGGACCGTCCTCGCGCACACGGGCCGGACGCCCGCAGCGAGTCGGTAATGGAGGTCCACCCGGGACCGTCCTCGCGCACACGGGCCGGACTGCCACAGCGGCCTGACGAAGAGGGATACCTGGGGACCGTCCTCGCGCACACGGGCCGGACTTCTCGTGCGCCACGGTTTCCGGCCGCACGGTGGGACCGTCCTCGCGCACACGGGCCGGACTGGACCAGCACGCAGGGCTCGCCCTCCTCGACGGGACCGTCCTCGCGCACACGGGCCGGACCCTTCTTGACCTGCTGGTCTAGCTAGGTGTGGGCCGTGTTTTGGGTATCTTGCGAGATTCGGTCATTGTTCGCATACGCGCGCATTATGGAGATGTGAGGACAGCTGGCGGATTGCTCTGCCAGGGTGACCCAGAGGGTCTTCCCGCTTCGTTCTGCTTGCCCTGGTGCCCTTGCGGGTGTCGGGGTCTTACGTGCAGTCCACGGGCGTTACAGCCCCTTTTCCAGGGGACTGGACAGGCCATCAGGCCTGTCGGGTTACAGCGTGGTTTTTGATGTTGTAGGCCGCGTTAGCATCCCTGTCCATGATCATACCGCAGGCCTGGCAGTGGAACGTTCGGTCGGCCAGGGTCTGGGCGGTATCGCTCCATCCGCACTGGTGGCAGGTCTTGGAGGACCGGAAGAACGTGGGGACGCGGGCGACGGTGACGGCGTGCCAGCGGGCCTTGTACTCGATCTGACGGTTGATCTCGGCGAACCCGACGTCGAGTATGGCCCGGTTGAGGCCTGCTTTTTGACGGACGTTCTTACCCGGCTTGGCCGCAGTGCCCTTCGCTGAGCTGGTCATGCCCTTGGTGTTCAGGGTCTCCAGGGCGATCTCGGCGTACTGCTGGACGAGTCGCTTGGTGATCAGGTGCTGGGCGGTGGAGCGGCGGGCGGCCAGCTGGGCGTGCAGCTTGGCCACCTTCGCTTTGGCTTCGAGGTAGCCCTGGGACTGCTGGGTGGCGCCCTTGACGTAGCGGCGGGACATGATCCGCTGGGCCCGAGCGAGTTTGCGGGCAGTGTTCTCCAGCAGGCGGGGGTTGTCCACGGTGAGGACGGGCGGCGCGCCGCGGTGGAGGGTGAGGGGGTCGGACAGGACCAGGGCGGCTTTGACGCCGAGGTCTACGCCGACCCGGCCCGCGGCGCGCTGGCGGCGGGTGGGCTGCTGCGGGAGTTCTTGCGTGATGCGGGCGAGGACTGAGGCGTGCCAGCGGTGTCCTTCGCGGGCCACGGTGAGGCTGGTGATGACGGCGCGGCCGTCGTTGGTGAGCTTGGTCAGGGCGCGGGGTGACTGGTGGAGGCGGACGGTGAAGGCGGGTTGCCCACCTCCGCCGGGTATGCGTAGGCGGCGGGGCCCGTCGAACCGTATGTCGGGTGGTCGCCGAACGCCTGGATCTGGGCGGGGGTGCTGTACTGGAAGCGGTCCAGGTCGACGAAGTCGAAGCGCCGCTCGGTCTGGGTGACCTCCAAGCCGTGGATCCTGTTGCCCGCCGTGGCCGGCATCACCCACTGCCGGCCACGTTGGTCCCAGCAAGCCCGTCGCAGGAGGCCGGATCCCACGATGTCGACGCCGACCAGGACCAGGGTGACGTTCATGCTCATGAACGCCCGAATCAGGTCGAGGGTGTCCTGGTCGTCGGCGCGGTGCAATCGCAGCCGGGTGATGTCGTCCAGGATCAGGACCAGGACACCGTGGTCGTCCAATGCTCCGGCGACCTGACGGACCAGCTGGGGCAGGGTCAGCCCCTTGGTGGTCGCCCCGAAGAAGCTGAGGATCGCCTCGCAGGTGCTCTTCGGCGTCGCGGTCACGGGCGTCTGAACGTAGGCGACTGGGGCGTGCAGGGCCCGGGCGCCCCGCGGGAGGTGAGGGTTGACGAAGTTGTTCATCTCGAGCCAGGTGTCCTCGAAGTCCGCGACAACCTCGCAGACCGTCTCCGTCTTGCCCTGGTAGCCCCATCCTCCGACGATCACCCCCGGCCAGGTGGCCGCGGTCCGCTGCAGGGCGTTTCCGAAGACCCGCCGGGATAGGAGCCGGGAGACCTTCAACGCCATCGGGGTCTCCTGCAGGGGCAGGTTGACATGCGTCGCCGTCCGGTGAAGATCGTGCAGAGCGCGCCCGCGGGGACTCAGGGCCCGCCACTGGTCCAGCGTCAGCGCCGGCGCGGGAACGAACGCCCGGCGGTTGGCCCGGTAGTGCTGTCAGCCGTCGAAGGTGTCGCGCCGGGGCGGCTTGCCGCTGAGGATCGCGCTGAGGGGATGCGGCTGCCCGGGGTCGGTCATGAGCTCTCCCTGGCCTCACTGTCGTCGTCCGGCAGAGCGAACAGGTTCCGCCGTCGCACGCTGTCACCCAGCCGCGGAGGCAGTGAAGGAGCGGGGGCGACGTTCTCCTCCCGGCATCGACGGCGCTCCACGTCGACGGCGCGTTCGACTGCCGACGCCTCGGCGGGCCAGGGCATCACCCGGGCCACCGGAAGACCCTCCGGATCACCAGGCTCAGGTGCGGGCCGATCGGCCGCCGCCGCTGCCGCCTGAGCGGTGCGGCGTGAGCGGCCGGCCTTCTCACGCTTGGTCATCTGCGAGGGCCACTGGGCGACCGGGATCGCCGAGCCGAGGATCTTCAGCAGGGTGGGCAGCAAGTCGGCGTCGGAACGCGGCGCCAGGCCCAGAGCACGGACCTCGGCCAGCAACGCCTGAGCAGTCGCGTCGGAGAACGCCGGGACCTCGCCTTGGGGCGGCAGCCCGGTCCAGCGCAGGACGTGCCAGTGGCCCGGCTCATCAGGATCCTCGAAGAACACGGCCCGGCGGTCGCGCCGGTCGGAACGGACCAGCCACAGGCCCTTCTTCCGGCCGCCGCGTGACGACGGCCCCCGGAAGCGGTCCTCGTCCAGTAGCGGGTCGTGATACCAGAGTCCGAGGATCTTCACCCCGCGACCCTGGTGGATCTTGACGTGATGGCCGCGCAGGAGCTGGTAGTAGAGCTCGGGAGCGGGGATCTCAAGATCGAGTCCGCCCTGCAGGGCCGCCGCCGCGAACAGCGAGTTCGGACTGTGCTCCTCGCCCGGACCCCAGGCCGGCGCGTACTCGCCCAGAACCCGGTTTTGCCAGACCCGGACAATCCACGTCGCGATCACGTGCTCCATCTGCGACATCGTCAGCAGCGCGTCCGCCTCCGGATCGGCGCCGCGGTCGGCGACGTCGGCGCCGGTGAAGCCCAGCAGGTGCTCCAACAGCAGGGTCTTGACCGAGGAGAACGCCCGCTCGACGGCGAACTTGTCCGTGGCCCGCAGAACGCGGGCGGGCAGGATGTTGCAGCCCAGGACCTCCTGGGCGTCCACGAGGTGGTGACTCTTGTAAGGACCGCCGTGGTCGGTGGTCACCGTCTCCGGCGCGAAGAACGGAAGCGCGGCGACCCGGTGGCCGGCGAACTCGGTGACGACCGAGGCCGGAACACCTGGATAGGGCCACTCCATCTCCTCGCCCCAACCCTCGCGCATGGGCAACGGCAGCATGACATCCCGCAGCAGCATCGCGATGTCCACCGAGGTGTCGGATACCAGCGTCAGGCGGAACGCGACCAGCGAGTGCGTGTAGAGATCCAGCGCGAGCGACAGCATCACCGAGACCGGCTCGCCGAACACCGACTCGCGGACCTTGACCGGCAATGGCGTACTGTCCAGCGCGACGACCTGGCCCGGCCGGTGGACCACCACCCGGTGCCCGGTTTGGGCAGTCTCCGCCGTACGGACGTAACGCTGACGCGCGCCGTCCGAACCGAACCACTCCCGCCAGACCGCGATCAGCGTGTTCCGGGACGGCACGTC
>NZ_JBITDP010000060.1:0-13938 GCF_044454405.1 Streptomyces sp. NPDC051555
CCGCCGAACACGAAGCCGCCCACTACATGACCGAACCCCCAGCGTCACTCCAGAAAACCAGCTAACTCAGTCTCCACAAAACCCGGGGCTTGACAGGGTGCCGCAGACGCGGCAGGCCCGCGGGCGCGCGGGAACAAGCATGCGGGTGCCTTCCAAAGGGCGTGCCGAAGGTGAGGGTTCGTTGCATGGGGGTGGTCGTCGGTGACCTGGGCGCAAACCCTCCCGCGAGCCTGGGGGCGCGGTTTTCGGGGTGAGGTGAAGCCGTCGTCGACCCGGGGGTCGACGACGGTCGAGGGTGTGGCTGTCTGACTGGGTGTGGGTCAGCAGCGGCGAACACGCCGGTAGGAGAGGCGACTGCCGTGCGCGGCGGCGGTCAGGATGCCGGCGAGGGTGGTCAGCTCGGCGCCACCCGCGGGGCGCTGAGCGATAAAGATGAGGATGATCGGCAGGGCGAGGACGGCGAGGAAGAGCCGGGCGTGTGCCGTGACCGTCATGTCATCGACGCTGTGGGTTTCACCGCTCCTGCAAGGCGGCATGATACTTTCGGCACCTAACGTCGGCGCCCAAATGGTGCGCAGGCAACGGAAACGGCCTGAAGACATGACAAACCCCTCAAGGAATCATGTTGGGCTGTGGACGTGTGGATGTTCAAGAGGCCCTGGCAATGGTTGCGACGCCCCGCCAGGGTCTCTGTCTTTTCCCGGTGTTGACCCGGGAATCGGACTCTACTTCGTCACCCTCGCGGGATGCCACGCGCGCAGAGGGTGACGGCCACAGACGCCCACCCGGGACACGGCGCATCGCTCACCCCACCCACACCCAGGTATGCCCGGTCACGTAATCGGAATCTGTCAACACCGTAAAATAGTGATCTGATAATGCATCAAGTGTGGTGCCAGTGAGCCCAATGTCACGGAATGTGGCAGCCTTCGGGAAGGCTCCCGGCACATGACGAAGGCACAAACCCCGCCCCACAACGCTGACACGCGGTCACGACGAACACCACGCGCCCCCAGGCCACCCCCCGCGCAACACCGCGCAACCCACCGGCACACGCACCCGCCTCCCTCCACCAGTACCAGCGCCACGCCGGAGCCCCCCTCCGCCCCACCCCGTCCAAGGAGGGGCTTCATCGTCAAGCGTCGAGGAGGCCGAGCGCGCTGTCTGGTCGGCAGAGGTAGCAGGCGCGTGCGTCTGGGACCGTGAGCAGGATGTCCCGGGCGCTTTCGGCGGTGGTGGGCCGCCCTCGACCGGTCATGGTGCAGTCGCTGGTGTGGACGCGCTCGGGGGTGCGGCGGGCGCCGATGCTGTACTCGATCCACCACCGTGGCGGCTCCGGAAGGGGCCGGCGCGACGCCTTCTCCGCCTCTTCAGCCCGTACGGCCGTGATCTTCTCGTCGACTCGGGCGAGGGTCAGGGCGAGCCAGCGGCGTATCAGCTCCAGCTGGTCCAGCTCGGGCGGGAGTGGCAGGAGAGGTTCGGGCCCGGGCACGGCGGCTACGCCGCCTCTGCCTGCGGCGCGAAGGCGGGTCGGGCGCTCTTCTTCAAGTCCATACGCGCCTGCACGACCTCTTCGCGGGGCACCGATGCCCAGTGGGGGGGGGTCCACCACCGCGATCGACAGCTCGCGGATCTCCTTCCACATCCGATCCGCGGTGTCCTTCTCCTCCTGGGTCCAGCCAGGGCTGTCCGGGACGTCGCCGCGATGGGAGTAGGAGCCCTCTGTGCGCGTCCAGCCCTTCAACGGCTCCACGCTCCACGGCGGCCCAGCCAGGAAGAGGCGATGCTCGGCGTGAGCGCGGTGAAGCTGCTCCTGGAGCTGGAGGAGGTCATCGGGAAAGGGGCGCTCGGCAGTGGTCACCAACCCATCGTAAATCTGTTCGAATTCGTTTGGGAAGCTGCCGCTCCGCTCGGTCACCCAGGTGGCCCTCGCCTGGCTTCGCTCCCGGCGGCGCCATCACGTAGGGGGTGCAACGCTGGATTCAGGGGGCCACACCTGGAGGTAGTTGTGCGTCCCATCTGGTCGGGTGCGATCTCCTTCGGCCTGGTCACGATCCCGATCAAGGTCGTGCCGGCGACGGAGTCGCACGACATCAGCTTCCGGCAGATCCACACCGCGGACGGCGGCCGGATCCGCTACCGCAAGGTGTGCGAGATCGACGGCCAGGAGCTCCGCCAGGACGAGATCGTCCGCGGCTACGAGACCGCGACGGGCACCCTCATCCCCGTCACCGACGCCGACCTCGACGGCCTGCCCCTGCCCACGGCGAAGGCGATTGAGATCGTCGCCTTCGTGCCGGCCGCGAGCATCGACCCCATCCAGATCGGCACTTCCTACTACCTCGCCGCGGCCGAGGCTATCGCCGCCAAGCCGTACGAGCTCCTGCGGCAGGCACTGGAGCGCAGCAGCAAGGTGGCCGTCGCGAAGTTCGCGATGCGCGACCGCGAGCGGCTGGGCCTCCTGCGCGTCAAGGACAACGTGATCATGATGCACGCGTTGCGGTGGCCCGACGAGATCCGGGCCTCCAGCTACGTCCCGGCCCCGGAGGCGGAGGTCTCCGATGAGGAGGTCGAGGCCGCCGTGCGCCTGACCGACTCCCTCAGCGGCGTCGACATCGACAGCCTGCACGACGGGTACCGGGACGCGCTGGAGCAGGTCATTGCCGCGAAGACCGGTACCAGCATCCCGCCCGCCCCCACCGAGGAGGCACCGCCCGCCTCGGCCGCCGTCGTCGACCTCATGGCCATCCTCGAGCAGTCCGTCCAAGACGCGAAGACCAACCGCGGCCAGCCCGGCACCGTGCACGAGCTCCCTGCGCGCAAGACCACGGCGAAGAAGACCGCCGCCACGAAGTCGAAGCCGGCCGCAAAGAAGCCTGCGACGACACGTAAGCCCCGCAGCGCCTGACCACGCACCCTCCGCCACCCAGGTACCTCAGCCCCGGCCACGCGGGATCGTTTCCGCGGTGAACCCGCACGCCCAGACGGGTGATCCGGCGTCAGAGCCGGCCTCAGGGTCAGAGCCGACGGCGCTACACCGTCGGTGTGATCACAACCCTCATGAAGCGCGGCCTTCCCGCGCTCGCGCTCTGCGCGCTCCCCTTGTTCGCGATCGCTCCCGTCTCGCACGCAGCCTCGTACCAGCCCGTCGCGGAAGGCGCCTCCGTCACGGTGCCGTTCGCGGTGCGGCGGGATTTGCCGCAGGCCCCGCCCGCGGCGGTCGCCCGGACTGAACTGGCCTCGCTGACGGTGGAGGCCCCGCACTCGATGACCGGCTACAGCCGGGCGCGGTTCCCGCACTGGGCGCAGCAAGGCGCGCGGTGCGACACCCGGGAGGTCGTCTTGGCCCGGGACGGCCAGGAGGTGGTGCGTGACGAGGAGTGCCGGGCTGTGTCCGGCACGTGGGTCAGCCCGTACGACGACAAGGTGCTGACGGCCGCGAGCCAGGTCGACATCGACCACATCGTCCCCCTCGCCAACGCCTGGCGCTCCGGCGCCGACCTCTGGGACACCCCGAAGCGGAAAGCGTTCGCCAACGACCTGGAGGGGCCGCAGCTCCTCGCGGTCTCCGCGGCGTCGAACCGGTCGAAGGGCGATCAATCCCCGGACCAGTGGAGCCCGCCATCCCGCGCCTACTGGTGCACCTACTCCCGTGCCTGGACCCACATCAAGCACACTTACCAGCTCACCATCACCGAGCCCGAGCTCGATCAGCTGAACCGGATGCTCGACACCTGCGCCTGACCGCCCACCCCATCCGTTGCGCCAGCGGCCCAGTAACACGGGAGCCGGCAGCAGCGGTTCCCCTCACGGCGGCCGCCGGGCCGTTTCCCGCAGCACCGTGCTCCTACAGCGGGAACCGCCCTGGAGACCGTGAGCCTTCCCCGCTGCTTCACCGCTCGTCGATGCGCTGCGCTCCCCGACAAGGGGTGAAGCAGCTGCCCGGCCCCCGGAGGTAGCACGTTCGGTGAATCGCCGGACCGAGAAGCGCGGGTGAGGGCAGCCTGGTGTGCGGGGCCGGCCGGCTACGGGCGGGCGCAGGGGCGCGAACTGTGGGAGGACGTCGTGACGGACAGGATCCTGAAGAGCTTGTCAGCGGGGCACACCGGGTCGGTGGGGGTCCTGCTGGCCGATGGGAGTGAGCCGGGCCCGGTGTACTTCGACGTCGGCAGCGGCGCTCACGTGCCGTCTTCGACGGACTGGCACGCATACGACGGCCGGATGGGCCGCCCCCGGGCCGCTGTACTGCGGGGTGCGTGTTCGTGCGGCTGGCGCGGCCCGGCCCACTACCCCCTGGACTGGAGCGTGCTGGAAGAGGGCCCGCTGTGGAAGGCGGACATCGACCTGTCGGGCCCGACGGGCGACGTCAAGGCGCACGTGAGCGTGGTCCGCGACCAGGCCGTCCCCCTGTCTGACGCACTCACCGAGCTGTTGACCGGGCTAAGCCGGGAGCTGTCCACCGCGGTGGAGGAAAGCCCGCTGGTCGTGTTGAAGGCGCTCGCGGACCTGCGCCATCTGATGGCGGGAGTGGGCGAGGAAGCCGCGTATGCCGTCCGCGCGGACCGCATCCCGATGGCGGAGGTGGCCACCGCCCTGGGGACTAGCGAGCAGGCCGCCCACAGCTTCCTCGCCGACTACCACCAGCTCTGACCGGATCACCCCGTGGCGGGACACATCGCGTCCCGCTGCCACGGCCCAAGGCAGAAGCTCGCGGGTACGGGTACGTACCCGAACCCTAGGGGGATGGGAAGGAGCATGACGATGTCCGATGCCAATGTGAGAATCCCCGAGGAAGCCAAGGACCGCCTCGCCGCGATCGCGGCCGCCGAGGGCTTGTCCCTGCGCATACCTGGCCCGCCTGGCCGAGACGATGCTGACGCCGACCGAACGCGCCGAGCGCGCGGAAGCGGCGCGGGCCGCCCTGCACGCGTGGAGCGGATATGCCCCGACCGCCACGGAGCAGAGCGAGCTCGATGACGAACTCGACCGGCGCCTCGCGCAGGTGCAGCGCCCGTGAGCGAAGCGATGCACATCGTGCTGGACGAGACGGCGATGGCCGCGGCCGGGCAGGGCAACGTCCTGGCCTCCCGGCTCATCCACCGCGCCCACGCCGAGACCGGCTGGTTCCTCTACGCCCCCTCCTGCGCACTCGTCGAAGCAGACCGGGCACGGCCCGGCACGGACGAGCACCTGGCCGCGTTGCCCGGCATCACCGTCCTGGATCTGGATCCGCCCGCCGCGCTCGCCATCGCCCAGCAGGAGACGTGGGCGGCCGCCCACAGTCAGCACGCCGCGCAGCCCACCGCGGACCGGCCCGACGGCGCGATCGTGGCCACCACCGCACCGAAACGCTGGGAAGGACAGCCGGTCAGGATTCTGGACCTGAATCCATAAGCCCGAGCGCAGCAGCGCCTGACCGAGCGCCCCTTCGCCGCCCGGACGCCCCGGGCTACAGACGGGTGAGGTACGCGCGGACTGGGTCGGCGAGCTCGGCGTAGAAGTCAGTGCGCTCCTGGGCCTGGAGGATCTGGGCGCACACGGTCAGCAGGCCGGTGCGAGCCTCTGGCCTGTCCAGGACGGGGGCGAGCTCCGTCCGGATGCGGGCGGCCGTCGTGGGGGCCAGCAGTGCGAACAGGTACAGGGTGGCCGCGTCGTATCCGTACGGGGCGCGGCCCCATCCCTCCCAGTCCAGGATGTGCGGGCCGCGGGTGACGTTGCCGTAGTGGAGGTCGCCGTGGGCGGTGGCCCAGATGACGTCGTCGACCTGGTGGCCGGTGAACTCGGGGATGACGCGGCGCAGGTACTCCTCCCGTACGGCATCGCGGTCCGTCGGCGGCGGGACGTCGGCGAGGGCGTCCAGGGCGGCCGTCATCTCCTTCCACCACGTCTCGGGGAGGCCGGGGTCCTCGTCGAGGACGGGGCGCGGGGAGACGATCGGGGCGGGGGCGAAAGCGTACAGCTCGGCCCGGTAGGTGTAGCCCTCGGTGGTCCAGTCCCGGATGCGGAACAGGTCGGGGCGCGGCACCGCGGCGGGGAGGGCGCGGGAGGTGGACGGGCCGTCCCAGAGCTTGCCGCCCTCGGTGCCGGCCTCGGCGCAGACCACGCGAAGCCAGTGCGGACCAGCGGCGCCCGACAGGGTCCGGCCCCGGTACCCCCACACCCGGTGCCCGGTGGCTCGTAGGCCGAACTGGTCGGCGGCGTGCTGCTGGGCGGCCAGCATCCGGTCAACGGTGGCGGGGGCGGGGGCGTCGAACATGGCGGGTCCTACCTCGGGTGGGAGACGGCGGCCGCGTCCTTGGATACCAGCTCGGTGGCGAGAGCCGCGACCTGATTCACGGTGAGGCCGGAGCGCTCGGCCAGCTCCCCAAGGGTCAGGCGGGCGCCGGAGACCAGGGCTTCCAACACGGGTCGCACGGACGGGTGGAGCTCCCATTCGTGTCCGGCGGCGCGCAGTACGACGGCCTCGTCGGTTCCCTCCAGTGCGGCCCGGGCGGTGGTGAGGGCCAGGACCAGGCCGGGGTCGGCGGGGACGTCGCCGATGTACGGGAGGGAGGGGGCCGGGCGGCCGGGGTCGCGGGCGTCCAGGGAGGCGGTGAACTCCGAGACGATGTGGGAGTGGAGCGCCTCGGACACCTCCTTGCGCAGTTGCTCGGCATACGCTGTGCGCTCGGCGGGGCCGGCCACGGTGGGCACGTTCGCGCGCAGGGTGGGGGAGTGGAGGAGTTGTCCGGCCAGCCACACCAGGAGGTGGTGGCCGGTCGCCGGGGTCAGGCCGCACGTCAGGTGCAGGGAGCGGCCCTCGGTGGCGGCCACTGCGTGCCACCAGCCCCGCGGCACGTACAGCATGTCCCCGGCCTGCAGGACCACTTCGGCCAGCGGCGGCTCTTTGGGCTTCTCGGGTGCTTCGACGTCCAGGCGGAGCGGGTCCGTGCGGGTCGCCCCGTACAGGTTCCAGCACTTCGCCCCTTCGAGCTGTACGACCACGACGTCGTGGTCGTCCCAGTGGACACCGAAGGCCTCGGTGGGATGCCAGGACGCGTACAGGTTGGCTTGGACGTCGGTGCGGAAGTGCCGCTCCAGCGCCTCGGCCAAGTCTTGGACGCCCGGGTGGAGCTTGTCGACGGCGTCCAGGACCAGGGAGGCGCCGCCGACGATCTGGCGGTGGAGCCCGGAGGGCTCGACGCGGTGGCGGACCTCGGAGCGCTTGGTGACCGAGGTGTGCAGGTACTCGTACGGCGGGACCTGCTCCCCGTCGTTGAACAGGCGCAGGCGCGGGGCGTCGAGCCGGTGGCGGGCCACCAGGTCGTTCAGGTCGTCCCACGTGAACAGGCCGCGCAGCCCTGCGGCGGCCTGTGACCAGTGCTGGAAGGAGCGGCCGAAAGCCCCGGCGAGGAAGTCCCCGCCGAGGCTACGGACCGCCGCGTCAATCGCGGTGGTCATGGTCGGCGATCAGTCGTTGCCGTCGCCCTTGCCGGTGCCCCCGCCGTCGGGGGTCCTGGTCGCGGCTCCCTTGATGGAGCGGCTGGAGAGGATCAGACCGTTCATGACGTACTCCTTCTCTCGTGTCGGATGGAGCGCTGGACGGCGCCCGCCGCCCCCAGGCAAGGCGGGCGCCAGGTGCGGGACCGGCCGGAGGGGGAGCCCCTGGAGGCGTTGTCCCGGCCGGTTCCGTTCGACCATTGAAGGTCCGGGGAACACCAGAGGGGAGGGCCGCTCCGGGGTGCCGATTCCCGCTGCGGGGTGCCGCGTTTGGGGGCCAGGATGGTCTTTCGATACCCGGACAGGGGAGGCCCCGGCATGGTGAGCCCGGACGGAATCGGCGAGTTGCTGCGCTCCATCAGGGAGCGGGCGGACCGGAGCCGCGAGCAGCAGGCCAAGCGCATGACCGCGGCCGGTCTCGTGTGCACGGTTGAGAACCTGAAGCGCTGGGAGACCGAGAAGCGGTTACCGACTCCGGTCTGGCGCTCGGCGATCCGCGCCGTCTACGGCCTGACCGACGAGCAGCTGGACCAGGCCCTGGAGAACTCCCGGCGGCACCGCAGGCAGCGGAGGATGGAGGACGACGACGTGAAGCGACGCAAGCTGTTCACCCTGGCGGCGGCCACGGCGGGGTTCGCCGTGCTGCCCGGCATCACGCAGGCCCGAGAGGGCATCGACACCGGCCTGGACGGCGACGGCGCTGGGGACCTCGCCTACCTGGAAGGCGCCTTCGAGCGGCACCGGGGCGGCTACAACGGGCGGGCGCCCGACGCGGTCCTGGGCGAGATGCGGGAGGACCTGGCGCTCCTCGCCGCGGTCCTGCGTCGGCCACACTCCGCACGGGACCGTACCGACTTGGCGCGCACGGCTGCCGGGATCTCGGGCCTGGTGGCGATCGTCCAGCACGACCGCGGCGACCAGGCCGACGCGCACCGCTGGTTCGCCACTGCGGCGAAGGCGGCCCGAGAGTCCGGGGACCGGCGGATGACGGCCTGGGTGCTGGGCCGTCACGCCATGGTCGGCCTGAACTACGGCGCCCCGGGTCAGGCCGCCCGCATCGCTGCGCAGGCCCGCCGGGAAGCTGGTGCCCGCCCGTCCGGCGCGGCCGCGCTCGCGGCCGCTGTCAACGCCCGCGCCTTGGCCGCCATCGGCGACTTCCCCGGCGCCCGCCGCGCGGTGGACGACGTCCGCACGCTGGCCGAGCAGTTGGACGGACCCGAGTCGGCGGACACGTGGTTCGGGTACCCGGCCCAGAAGCACGCGGTGCACCTCTCCCAGGCGTACACGCTGCTCGGTGACACCCGCGCCGCGTACCGGGCGCAGGATGACGCCCTGGCTCTGACGTCCTCGCCATCGGTCATGACCCGCGCGCTGATCGCCATGGACACCGCCGCGTGCCTGCGCGTGGACGGAGATCCGAGCGCGGCCGGGGCGATGGCCGCCGCCGTTTACGACCGGCTACCGCCCGCTTACCGCAGCGGCCTGGTGCACTCCCGCGCCCAACTGCTCCACCGGCACCTGGACGGAGCCCCGCGCCGGCTGCTCGGCGACGCCCTCGCCTGAGGGGCGCGTAGCGATGGACGCGGCCGCCGTTTCCATTGGAAACGGCGGCCGGTGAGTGGCCTTGATCGCCTGGCGTCAACCTGGCGGGGTCAGGCGAAGGCCAGCCGATTCAGGTCGGTCACGGTCTGGCTGTCGCGGTCGCTGCAGGCGTGGTTCCACTTGAGGTTGGAGTAGCACACGAACTTGCCCGTGGTGGGTTCGAGGAAGTCGATGGTGCAGCCCGTGCCGGGGTGGGTGTGGTCGCACAGACAGGTGCAGCTCTTGCGGTTGACGTTCCAGCCCAGCCCGGTCGGGCTGTCGCCGAGGAGCCGGATGAGGTCGGGGCACGGCGGTCCGTCGGTGGTCTCCAGCCGGAAGGAGCCGCCGCCCGAGTACCAGGCATCGGTGCCGTTGAAGGGGCCGGGGCTGGCTGTCGCCCGAATGCGGCGCAGCAGTGGGGAGAAGATCGACGGCGATTCGTAGGGGGAGTTCACGATCGCGGTGTACGCGGTTCGCTCCGTAGGGGTCCAGTCCGGCTCTTGCTGGAGCAGGCCGTAGTTGGTGGTGAGCCGTTCGGCGATCCGCTCCCACCAGCGCGGGTTGAAGCCGGTGAGCAGGATGCGGGCTGGCGTGCCGGGGCGGTGCATGCTGATGCCGCCGCTTTCGCGGCGATAGCGGAGGCCAGCGACCCCCACAACGCGGTCCAGGGGGTGGCCGCTCTCGCCGTCGCGCAGGCGGGGGAGGAGGGACTCGGCCCAGTGGAGGACGACGTACGGCTCGTCAAGGAGACGAAGGGTGAGTTGGTCTTCCTCCGGACGCACCTGGATGATGCCGAGGGGGTGCTCGGAGAGGCTGCCGATCTTGCAGGCGGCGAAGAAGACCGCAGCCTCCAGCTCTGCCTGCTCCAGATCACGGGCCGCAGGGATGGTGAGCGGCTGGTCGGTATCCCCGAGGAGTGCGTGGAGGGCCTGGTGGGACTCGCCGGTGCTATGGCGGCGGTCTTCGGTGAGGGACAGGGCGGCCTGCGGCATCGTGTTCGCTGTTCTGCGCCACACCGGCCCCCGGCGGCGAGCGCTTTGGTGAAGTCGGCCAGCAGACGTCCAAGGTAGTGATGCTTCTGGCCGGTTCTCGGCGAGGGTGCGGGGGCATCTTCCATCGCGCGGCCGGGCGTTCACGAGCCCAGATACATCGAAGCCCGCGGAGAGGCGGCGGTGCAAGACGCCACAGCAACCGTAACCCCAATGGGTGAGGCGGCCCCCGGGGCTTGAGCCGGTCCACGGTGGATAGGGAAGTTCGTCCCCAGCGGCTTCGAGATCGGGGTCAGCCCCGACCTGGCCAAGCACGTGGTGGCGGTTTTTGCCGGCTTTCGCCAACTCCCCACAGCGGCTAAACAATTCGTTTAGCGTGGTGCGGGTGAACCTCCTACGCTTCCGCGGCACCGCGAACGAGCTCGCCTCGGTCTATGGCAGTGCCGACATCGCCCGCCTCATGGGGCTGTCGCGCGGCCGGATCACCCAGCTGCGCTCCACCGACGAAGCTGTACCCCTGCCCGAGCCCGATGCACCCGACAGCACAGAGGCGCGGCCCCTGTGGCGTGGCATGACGGTGGCCCGATGGTGCGCTGCTTCCGGCCGCCGCCTGCCCGCGCGTACCGCGTCGTGGCTTCTGCCCGGTCCCGACGGACCTCGTCTGCAGCGCGCCGGGCAGCGCA
The DNA here is from genome assembly GCF_044454405.1 of Streptomyces sp. NPDC051555. Lineage (NCBI taxonomy): Bacteria > Bacillati > Actinomycetota > Actinomycetes > Kitasatosporales > Streptomycetaceae > Streptomyces > Streptomyces sp. NPDC051555. Next base: position 10,733 of record NZ_JBITDP010000060.1, read on the forward strand.
CGGTGACACTGCGGCAGGTGGATGGTGTCCTCGCTGATCTGCGGCGCCCGCCCATCGACGTGCACGTCGTCCAGTACACCGCCGACGGACTCCCCGGCCGCGGGCCGTCGGTATGGCTCGCCACAGTCATGGCGCCGGACGAGAGCAGCCGGCTGGTGGGCTGGCCTCCCCACTGGGAGCACGGCAGCCCGCTGCACAACCTGGTGCACGAGCTCCTCGACGACGGCGAGTTCCGCCAGGCGGCCGGGGAGGGCCTACTGGGCACGCTGGTGGTGATCCCGACCGAGAACGATCCCCGCTACGGCAGCGGGACCGGGTTCGTCCGCGTCCTGGACCTCTACCAGCCCGATGCCGGCCAGACCGAGAACGACCTCCACGGCCGGCTCCGTCAGCTGCCTGTTCAGGCCGCGGAGATGAAGGATGTGACCAGCGCGATCGGCCACCGGCTGCCGTGGTGGCCACCAGGCTGTGCGACACCGCCGCTGGTGGCAGCCTGGGATCCGGAGACCACACGGACTGAGGCGATCCCGCCGCCGCTCGCCGACGCCTACGCCTTCCAGCGACGCTGCGCGGCCACCGCCGACCAGCTCGAAGGTGACCTCGCCGCCTCCGTACGAGAACTCGGCGACACCCGCTGGGGCCAGGCATCCACCGACTGGCGCCCCGGCTACGAGCCGGACCTCGGCGTACTGCCCGAGGAATGCGCCCCCGGGGTCTGGCAGGTCGCTGTCCGCTTCGGCCTCTCCAGCCAGCGCGCACCGTGGAACGGCGACTTCTGGCAAGGTCTGCGCTGGCTGATGGAGCACGCCCCGTCCATGCGCCTGGCCCGCGACGCCCACCACATCTTCGGCGACCCCGACAGCGCGGCCACCGTCATCCTCGACACCAGCCTGCTCCCGTTCGCCGCGGCCGCGCAGCTGACCGACAGCGCCGTTGCACCGGCCGCCGCAGGCATCAGCTACCGGGCCCAGCGGGTCCTGGACACCCTCGACGCCCACCCGAGCGGCACCGTGGGTACGACCCTGGGCACCTGGCCCGCTCTTGCCGGCCCCGCCTGGTGCGCCACCACGCCCGGCACCACCTTGACCGCCCTCCACGTCCCCCGCAGCCTGCCGGCCCCCGGACCCGATACCGGGAACTTCCTGCAAACCGTGGTGCTGCGCGCCGCCTGGGCGGGCGACCGCTACGCCTCCCCACCCGCCCTGGTTCTCGTCCTGACCGACCGGGACAACCTCGTCGTGCTCCCCGAATGCGGCAGCGCCGCCCACCTGGCCGCCGCGATCGAGCACACCATCTGGCACCCGGGCGCCGCCGTGCACACGGTGGGCCTGGTCCCCAGCGGCAACGAGCGCCTGATCGCCACGGTGCAATCGCTCCTCGAGGCCACCGCCCGCACCACACCCTGGGAGCAGCTCACCGCTCTCGTCGGCCCTCATCCAACCGACCTCTCCTGTATCTACTGCTGAAGGGACAGCCCGGACGGCGGTACGGGCGCGATACTGTGGAGTCTCTATCTGCGGTTTTGTGATCTGGCAGGAGTGCCCGCGTGCCTGAGGACCCCATCGCTCACAGCGAGCTCGCTGCCCTGACCCGGCGCTTCGAGGAGACCTCGGCTCAGGACGTCCGTGAGTTCGGGATCATCAAGTCCGACCTCACCGCGGTGCGTCTGCAGGTCGGGAACCTGGACCAGAAGGTCGAGAACCTCAGCGGCCACGTGACCCAGCGCCTGGACGGTCTGGAGCGGAAGATCGACGGGTTCATCGACGAGCAGCGCACGGTCAACGCGACCATGGTCGAGCTGCTGTCCTCGCTCGTGGGCAAGAACAGCGACAGCCAGTGACCTCATCGCCCGGCCGCTGAGCAGCCGGCCAAGGTGACATCGGGGCCCGGACCACATGTGGTCCGGGCCCCGATCCGTGTGTGGTCCAGGCCCACGCGCCTGTGTCTCGGCTATCGGCCGGTACGGGTCCGTCGGGTCTGGACGAGGTGCTGCCAGCGGGCGCGTACGGCGTCGGGGCTGTCGATCCACTGCGTGGTGGTGGCACCGGGCAGGTGCAGGCCGCCCATGAAGTGGGCGATGTCGGTGAAGTAGGCGAAGTCGCCGGTCGCGGTCAGCTCGTGCAGGCGGCCGATGGCGGCGGTCAGCTCCTGGTCCTCCTCGCGCACGGCGTGGTGGAAGGCGACAGCGAGCTCGACGAACCGCTGGAGGAAGGGCAGACCTGCGCCCGTGATGTCGGTGTTCAGGCCCCGGGCGCGGTCGATGACGCCGTCGGTTCCGGCGTCCTTGATCAGGGCGACGACCTGGGCCAGGAGGGCGTTGGACCGCTGGTCGAGGCTTTCGAGGAGCTGGTGGGCCAGGGAGAGTTCGGCGTCGGCCCGGTCCGGGTCGGCGAAGGACAGCGCGAGGGAGAGGCGGACCTGCATCATCGCGCGCTCGCCGGCGGCGCCGTGTTGTTCGGCTTCGGTGCGGCCGGCTTCGAACGCGGCGACGGCCTGGTCGGTGTCGGCGTGGGACCAGTGGATGTCGCCGAGGACGCGGTGGTGGCGGCCCGTCCAGCCCAGGGTGGGAACGGCGGCCAGGGCGGTGGGGAAGTCCCCGGCGAGCCGGGACAGGTTGGCCAGGCCGCGGCGGGCCTTCGGTGCGAGACGTCCGCCGGACTCGGCGACCTGCCGCATCCCGGCCCGGGCGGCGGCGCCCTGGTCGAGGTCCTTGTACGCCTTCGCCCGGTAGTACAAGGCCAGCTCGACGACCTCGGCGGTCAGCAGGCCGGAGTCGAGCACCTCGGTCAGACGGTCCACCGTCCGCTGCCGGTGCTCGTGCTGGCGGCGGGTGATCGCGGTGAGAAGTTCGGCCAGGGCGTCCGCAGGGGTGTCCGGGGCGCCGGTGGTGTCGGTGGGGAGTGTGAGCGGCTCCCAGACGGAGTCGTCGGCGTAGGCGTAGGCGGCCTCCGTGAGCCAGCCCAGGTCGGTGAGGCGGTGCTCGCGGGCCAGGCGCAGTCCTTGGCGCAGGCAGGCGACCAGGAGCAGTCGGCTGGGGCCGAGCGTGGTGGCCGCCGTCCACTGCTCGCCGAGGGCGGCCAGGGCGCGGGCGGCGGCCTGATGCCAGTCGGCTGTTGGACGACTCTCTGTGTGAGCACGTAGGTGGGGGTTCGCGACAGCGTCGGTGAACATGGGTGCTGGTTTCGCTGGGCAGTCTGATCTCGCTT
>NZ_JBITDP010000061.1:0-13752 GCF_044454405.1 Streptomyces sp. NPDC051555
TACCACAGCCCGATCGACTACGAACGAGAACACCAGGCCGGCCTCACCGTGGAGCTGGCCGCTTGAAAGATCTCCACAGCCCGAGGGGATTGACACATCCCCCTCCCCGGACTGCCGGGCGCCCGATATTCCGCCGGCGCAAGTCCCCCGCGCACAGCATGCGTCTGCTTGTTGCGGATGGGGGCCGCGGGTGCATCCGGCGAACTGTCATGCTCCGAAATACGGAAAGGCACGCCGTACCCGATTCCCCGCGAGATTGGGTGCGGGTGGGCGGGCTCGGGTGATGTGCGTGATGCGGAGGAGGGCCGTCGTGGCCGGTGTGGGGTTCGTGGAGGATCCGGACGGAGAGCTCGGCCGTGGGCTGCCGCTCGACCGGGAAGTTCACCTACGGCGAGCGGCACAGGTGCTCGCGTGGTCCACACCGACAGCCCCTCCGCTGGAAGAGATCGACCTGGCAGCGCTCGAGCTCACCGGCCATGCCCGGGTGATCCTGGAGGAGCTCGAGGCCCGCGTCGCTGTCCTGCCGGCCGAATCTGAACTCGGCGAACTGCTGGCATACGGCATGGCCGAAGCGGCCCGACGCCTGTCGGTGACGTCTTCAGGCCTGGGCGTCCTCGCGTACGTGCACGGCAGGGCACGCCTCGTTGAAGGGCTTCACCGTTCCCTGGAGCGCTCGGGCGGTGGCGAGCAGGCGCAGGTGGGAACGCATGGATTTTCCTTTGCTCCGGAGAGGGCCACGGGGACTTGTGACCCGACCTGAGTCATGCGACCACCAGATCACTCAGCGTGCAGCTCGACAGGCCCATGCAGAACCGTTTTTGCGCCTGTACGGGTTGCTTGTGCTCCGACGGCTACTCACGTACAGCCGCCTTCCGCGCGGATGCCGGAAATATGTTGGTATGCGTGCTTAGAGTGCCGGGCGGCGGAGCGAGTTTCCGAGTTCCGCACCGTAGGAGTGGAGGTGTGGGAGTTGAGTACTGTCGATGAGCTGGCCACGGACGTGGCTGGGGCCGTCGGTGCTGTGATCGCCCGCCAGGTCGACGCGGATACCGCGTTCGCGGACCTGCACATGGACAGCCTGGACTACGCGGAAATCAACGTGTCCCTCAGCGAGGCGTACGCGGTCCGCCTGCCGGAGGGCGCCGTCCGGGAAGCAGGCTGTGTGCGCGAGCTGGTCCGCATGATCCGCGCGCAGGTCGAGGCGAGGGCGTGAGGGGACGCCGAGTCGTGGTCACCGGCGTCGGCATCAAAACGGCCGCGGGCAACGACGTCGACACCCTGTGGAAGAACCTCCTCGCCGGGACGACCACGGCCCGCCGTCTGCCCGCCGAGAAAGGGTGGGCACCGGACGCCGACACCGGCTGCCTCGTCCCCGCCTTCGACACCGACCCCTACGCCAGCGCGCGCGACGCACTGCGCATGGACCGGTGCAGCCTGCTGGGACTGAGCGCGGCCACCGACGCCGTCCTCGACGCCGGAGGCATGCGGGTAGCGCCGGAGCGGCGGGCCGTGGTCGTGGGCACGGCCCACGGCGGCGCCCAGAGCCAGGAGCAGGCCCACGCCGCCCGCCCCGACCGGGTGGCCGGTGCGCCCAAAGCCCTCCACATTCCGCTGAGCATGTTCAACGCGAGCGCCGCGTGGATCAGCATGAAGCACGACATCAAGGGCCCCAGCCTGTGTGTCACCACAGCCTGTGCCTCCGGCACCCAGGCTGTGGGCGAGGCCTTTCGGATGGTCAAGTACGGCATCGCCGACACGGCCCTGGCCGGCGGCAACGAAGCAGCCATCACCCCGCTGAACCTCCTCGCATATCTCCGCTCCGGATCCCTTTCACCCTCCGGCGAGGGCATCGAACGGACACCGTGCCCCTTCGACCGCCGGCGCAACGGCTTCGTCATGGGGGAGGGCGCCGCGTTCCTGATGCTCGAGGAAATGGAGCAGGCGACCGCGCGCGGAGCACGGATCCTGTGCGAGGTCACCGGCTACGGCTGCACCTCCGACGCCTTCCACATCAGCGCCCCCGAGGGCAGCGGCCAAGGCCCCCTGCGAGCCATGAGCCAGGCACTGGCGGAAGCCGGCCTGGCCGCGGCAGACGTCGTGCACGTCAACGCACACGGCACCGGCACCCGCAAGAACGATGAGGTCGAATCCCGCTCCCTCGCCGACATGTTCGGTGACTTCCGCATCCCGGTGACCTCCACCAAGGGCACGACCGGACACCTCATGGGCGCCGCCGGAGCCCTGGAAGCCGCCATCGCGGCCCTGAGCGTCGAGCGCTGCCTCATCCCACCGACAGCCCACTTCTCACGCCCCGACGACGACTGCCGCATCGACGTCGTCCACGACACCCCCCGGCAACTTGCCCCAGGCGCGGTCCTCAGCAACTTTTACGGATTCGGCGGCCACAACGCTGCCATCTGCCTCGTGCCCTACCCTCACGCAACCGCGCCGAAGTCCCAGCGCGCGGCGTAGCGGCTGCGCCGAACTGCGATGCAGCGGATAAAGGAGGCGGGCCCGGTGAATCGGGGCGCGCCCCTCGAGGCGGGCGGCTCTGCCTGGCCGGGTGGCTGGACGGCTCTGACTGATCTGGGTGAGCAGGCGGGCGGAGCCTCAGCGAGCGCTGTATCCGCCGTCGACGAGCTGGCAGCTGCCGTGGATGTAGGAGGCGCGCTGCGAGAGCAGGAAAGCGACGAGTTCGGCGACCTCGTCGGCCTTGCCGAGGCGTCCTGCCGGGTGCATCGCCGTCAGGGACTGCCGCTGCTCAGTGTCCAGGGCGCTGAGCAGCGGGGTGTCGATGAAACCCGGAGCGACAGCGTTGATCCGTACGCCGCGGGCGGCATACTCCAGGGCGGCTGTTTTCGTCAGCCCCGCCACGGCGTGTTTGGCCGCGACGTAGGCCCCGGATCCGGCATAACCCTGGGTGCCGAGCACTGAGGTGATGTTGACGATCGCGCCGCCCGTGGGAAGCATCGCGGGAATCTGGTGGCGCAGGCAGTGGAAGACGCCGTCGAGGTTGACTGCCATGACCCGGCGCCATTCCTCGACCGGGTATCCGGCAACCGCCGCGACCAGACCGCTGACCCCGGCGCTGTTGACCGCCAGATGCAGGGCGCCCGTGTCTGCGACAGCGCGGCGGATGGCGTCGGACACAGACTGCTCGTCAGTGACGTCCATGGGCAGGAAGCAGGCCCGGGCGCCTTCGGCAGTCAGATCAGCCGCGACACTTTCGCCACCCTGTGCATCGCGGTCGGTGAGGACGAGGACCGCTCCACCGGCGGCCAGGCGCCGGGCGACCGCCAGCCCGATCCCAGAGGCCGCACCGGTGACGAACGCCGTCTTGCCGGCGAACTCCTGCGACATCTCGGCCCCGATCATCCCTGTCTCACCTCCGCTGCGCCGGCACCGGCAGCTGGCGCCCCCCTCCGCCGGCTGTGCCGCCCACAGCGCCCCGGCCCGGAGAGGTTTGCCCCGTTACCCTGCCGCTTCAACGAACGAACCGGCCGCCACGATGCGGGCCTGAGGGGCCTGTCCAGTAGACGGTGTAACCGTGGTCGGTTTGTAGGTCAGATTCGGTTGTTGGTGAGGCGTCCGTCGAAGGCGATGTCGAAGGCCTGGAGAGCTCGCTTCCAGCGGGTGGTCCAGCGTTTGCGGCCGGCGCCGGTCGGGTCCAGGGACATCACCGCGAGGTAGACGCACTTCAGAGCGGCGTGCTCGGAGGGGAAGTGGCCGCGGGCCCTGACCGCCCGGCGGATCCTCGCGTTGACGGACTCGATCGCGTTCGTCGTGCAGACGATCCGCCGTATCTCGGCGTCGAACTGCGGGAACGGGACGAACTCGGCCCCGGCGTTCTCCCACAACCGCACGATCGCCGGATACTTCTGCCCCCATTCCTCGCAGAACTCGGGGAACCGGCTGGTGGCCGCGTCCTCGGTCGGCGCGGTATAAACGGGCTTCAGTGCTTTCGCGATCCTGTCCCAGTCCTGGCGGCCGGCATAGCGGAACGACGCCCGCAGCAGGTGAACGACGCAGGTCTGGACGACGGTCTGGGGCCAGACCTCGCCGACCGCGTCGGGCAGGCCCTTCAGCCCGTCGCAGACCAGCATCAGGACGTCCTCGACGCCGCGGTTTTTCAGTTCGGTCAGGACCCGCAGCCAGTGCCTGGCGCCTTCCCCGCCTTCGCCGCCGGCCCATAGTCCGAGGATGTCGCGGTGGCCTTCGGCCGTGACCGCGAGGGCCACGTAGATGGGGCGGTTGGCGACCTGGCCGTCGCGGATCTTCACGTTGATGCAGTCAATGAACACGACCGGATAGACGCGGCCGAGCGGGCGGGCCTGCCACTCGGCCATGCCCTCCATCACCGAATCAGTGATCGTCGAGATGGTCTGCTTGGAGACCTCAGCTCCGTAGACCTCGGCCAGGTGCGCGGAGATCTCACCGTGGGTCAGGCCCTTCGCCGACAGCGACAGGACCATCTCGTCGACGCCGGCCAGCCGGCGCTGACGCTTCTTCACGATCTGCGGCTCGAACGCTCCCTCGCGGTCCCGCGGCACGTCGATCTCGACCGGGCCGACGTCGGTCACCACGGTCTTGGAGCGTTTCCCGTTCCTCGAGTTGCCGCCGTTCTTACCCGCGGGATCGTGCCGGTCGTAGCCGAGATGGTCCGTCATCTCGCCCTCGAGAGCGGACTCCAGCAGCCGCTTGGTCAGCTGCTGGAGCAGACCGCCCTCGCCCGTCAGCTGCAGGCCCTCGGCCTGAGCCCGGGCCACGAGCTCGTTCAGGAACCGGTCATCGACAGCCGCCGACGAGGCCCCAGCCTCAGGCGCTATGGCTATGTTCTCGCTGGTCACAGGTGCAATCCTCCATGATCGGAGTTACACCGTTCCTTTTACAGGCCCGCAACACCAACTGCCAGAGCATGACGCGCAACTATGGTGCGAACTGGCGGGCGCTCCAACCCCTTCAGGGCCAGGCCCTCAGCTTCAAGGTGACCGACAGTCACGACCGCACAGTGATCGCCAGCAATGTCTTCCCTGCCAACTGGCAGTTCGGCCAGACCGCAACAGCACCCGGCTTCTGAGTAGGGTCGGGGGCTGGCGCGGTGGCTGATGCCCCCTCTCCAGCCCTCGCCGCTTCAAACCGTGCACGCAGTCCTCCCTCCCGTGGCCTTCCGGCATCGTTCATCGGCTGGAATGCGCTGGCGCCCCGCGTGCGTTCCCGGTCAGGCGTGCGGGTGGTCCGGTTCCGGCCCCGCCCTCGAGCTGCGGGTCAGCCGCTCAAGGTACGGGCCGTACTCGCTGCCGATCGGCAGGTACGGCCCTATGAACTCCCACTCGGAGTCGGTAGGCATCGATGCCCTGCCCACCGACAACGCTTCTGCGGAGACTGGAACTACACGCTTCGCCCGCCTGAAGGCGATGGATCATGGAGACCGCGCTGCTGAGTGACCCTGGTGGCGGCGGGTGTGAGGGAGCGGCGCGTACTCGGCGGATCCGATGTCCATCGGGCTGGGGGCACCGGCATGAAGCCGGTGCCCCCAGCCCGATTCCCGTTCTCACCGTGTAGGGGTTGTCCCTCTCGGCAGGCCGCCATCCGCAGACACACAGCACATCTGTCGAGCCGCCTGGCGTGATCCCCAGCCTGGGAACACACCCCGTGTGAGCCACGTTGAGCTGTCCCGAGTTTTGTGGAGTCCGATCTTGGTTGGTTTAGGTGGGCTGCGGGATTTGCTCCTGGCTCCGCCAGAAGGCTTCCTCGTACTCGGCCGGCGGAACATAGTCGAGCGCGGAGTGGAGACGCTCCTCGTTGTACCAGGTGATCCACTGGAAGATCGCCCGCTCGACCTGGTCGACGTCCTTCCAGGGGCCCTGCATCTCGAACAGCTCGGCCTTGAAGGTGCCGTTCAGGGCCTCAGCCATCGCGTTGTCGTACGAGTCCGCGACCGAGCCGACTGACGCGGAGACGCCGATGTCGGACAGTCGGTCGGTATACCGAATTGATACGTATTGACCCGCGGTCGCTGTGATGTACGAGGCCGGAGTCCTTCTTGATCCTCCGTCTCCACATACGCCCAGCCCGACCAGGTGCGGACATACGTCATGTCCGCCACCCACAGCTGGTCGGGCCGCAAGGCGGTGAAATCACGGTCGACCAGGTCCGGCGGCCGGGCGCCGACGGCTCCGGACCGTGGTGCGGCGCCGCTGGCCGCGGATGACGCCCTCCAGGCCCAGCTCGGCCATCAGCCGCTCGACGGTGCAGCGGGCCACCTGGCCCTTGCGCCGAAGCGCGCGGGTGATCCGGCGGGCGCCGTAGGTGGCCCCGGACTCCGCGTGGATCTCCTCGATCAGCGGCATGAGCTGTTCGTCGCGGAGCCGACGGGCCGACTTCGGCCGCTTCTTGCGGGCGAAGTACGTCGACGGCGACAGCTCCAGGACCCGGCAGCCGGGATCGACCCCGAGACCTTTGTCACGAAGGTGGTCGATCACCTGTTCGGCCTCGTCCGGGGACGGTCGATCTCCTGGGCAAAAAACACCGAGGCGGCTTTCAGGATCTCGTTCGCCCGCCGCAACTCCGCTACTCCCTTCGGAGTTGCTTGAGCTCGTCAAGCTCGGCGGTGGTGAGCCGGTCGTCCCGCTCGCCGCGGTCGGCCTCGGCCTGCCGGACCCAGCCGCGCATGGCCTCCTTGTGGACGCCGAGGTCCTTCGCGACGTGCGCGATCGGGCGGCCGGTGGTGCGGACCCCGCGGATCGCCCGCTCGCGCAGTTCGTCCGGATATTTACGGGGTGCTGCCCTGGTGCTGGTGGTTCTCCTTCGCCAGGACCGTAACCCTGGCATCAGGGACTCCACAAAACTCAGTACAGCTCACTACAAGCCACACCCGTCGCCCCTGGGTGGGAGAACCATACGAAGGGCTCGCCCTGTCCCGCAGAACAACATAGGGAAGCATTACCCCGCTGAGTTCAAGGCGGACGCGGTCGGCTTGTTCCGGTCGAGACCGGGAGCGACGATCAAGTCGGGCGCCGGTGATCTGGGGGTGAACACCGAGACGCTGCGGAACTGGATCCGGGCGGCCAACGGCCGCCTGCCGGGCACCCGCTCGTCAGGGCCGACCGCTGCCCGGAACGCCGGTGACGGCGTTCCGGCGGAGCTCGCCGCAGCCCGTAAGAGGATCCGTGAGCTGGAGGAAGAGCGCGACAACCTGCGTAAGACGGCCCGGCATTTCGCGACGGAGACGCGCTGGTGAACCGCTACCAGTTCGTTGACGATCACCAGCGCCGTCACGGCGTGAAGCGGCTCTGCGACATCCTCGGCCTCTCCCGCTCGAGCTTCTCCTAGTGGCGCGCACCGCGGCAGCAAGAGCGGCCCGGCAGACCGTCGAAGCCAGGCTCGAGGCCCGGATACGCAAGGTCCACCAGGACTCCGACGGCACCTACGGAGCCCCCAGGATCACCGCCGAACTCCGTGACGAGGAGGGCATCCGACCGGGCTGGCTCCGGCCACCCGCGGCCGACGGGGCGACGACGGCCAGTCGTTTACCGTCCCTCGGGTCCGACGGAGTCCACCCCCGTGGCCCGTGGCCCGTGGCCCGTGGCCCGTGGCCCGTGGCCCGTGGCCCGTGGCCCGCGGCCCGAGCGCGAGCTGCGGGCCACGGGCGGCGCACTGGTGTCACCGGGCCGGCACGTGCGCTGTTGGCGGTCGGACCGGTCCAATGGACCATCGCTGTCCGCCCCCGCCGTCCGACCGCCTAGTCCGCAGCGTCAGCGTACTGCCGTCCTCGCCACTGCCGTCGTTGCCGACGACACGGCCGCTCGCCGCGTCCACGAGGAACAACCAGTCCCCGCCGTCCCCGTCCGGCTCGATCCGCCACCGCTGTGGGCGCCCGTCCGTACGGTCCCACTGGACGAGGGCCGCGCCGTCGCCCGGGTCGTCCCCGGCGTCCAGGACCTTGCCCGTGGCCGCGCTCGCCACCACGTACGTACCGTCGTCGGCCGCGCTCAGCGTCCACTCCTGCCAGGGCTGTCCGTCCGGACTCCACTGCACGACGCGCTCGCCGTCGGCCCCCCGATTGCGCCCGTCCGCTGCCTTGTCTCCCGCCGTGTTGGTGAGGGTCAGCGGCACCCCGGTCAGACCGTGCAGCGGATCGGTCATCCGCAGCCGCCATGTCTGGGTCCCGGACGCGGACACGGCCCGTTGGACCACCGCCGCGCCCTCCGCGTCGCCGCCGAGGTCGAGTGCCATCCCGGTGGCCGCGTTGACCAGCCGGAACAGATCGGAGCCCGCGGGCTGGAGCAGCCAGCGCTGCCACACCTGCCCGTCGCGCTGCCACTGCACCACCGGCTCACCGTCCGCGCTGCTGTTCTTACCGTCCAGTACCTTGTCCGAGGCGAGGTTCACCACCAGGTACGTGTCGTGCCCCGCCGGCTCCAGCCGCCACTGCTGCCAGCGCCCCCGATGCGCGTCCCAGGTAGTGATCGCGCCCCCGTCCCCGGCGGCGTCGGCGTTCTCCGCGACCCGGCCGGTCGCGGCGCTGACCAGGTGCACGGCCGCCCCGCCGCCGGTGAACCACCGGTCGGGCACCAGGCCCGCCCGCCGGACCGACCGCCAGAACTCCAGCCCCGCGTCGTACGCCTGGCGCACCGGACCGCACTCCTCGGCCGACAGCGCGGTACGGGCGGCACCGGCGGCGGTACGGGCGACACGGGCGTGGGAAGCCGCCGCCGAGCCGCAGCCCGCGTAGTGCCGCCACGGCTCCCGCGCCCAGGCCGCGTGCCCGGCCGGGAACCCGGCCAGCTGCGGCTGGCCTCCGCTCGCGCGCAGACCGCGGTAGCGGTCCCCGTCGTACGCGGCGTTGCTCTCGCCCGGCCGCGCTGCCCCGAAGGAGATCTCCTCCCAGTCGACGACCTGGTCGAACCGGAAGCCGCCCATGGCCGCGTACTCGTGCTCGGAGGCCCGGTTGTAGAAGCCGCCCAACGACCCGCCCACGTCAACAAAGTTGGGCGTGGCGTGCACCCGGTAAAGGTAGCCGTTGCCGCCGAAGCGCTCGGTGATCCGGCGCAGCGCGTAGTCCCGGTCGGTGGTCGTGCCGACGTACCCGGAGTCGTAGCGGCTGGCGCCCGAGGGGGTCCCCTGAACGTGCAGGTACAGGCTTAGACTGGGGGGCGGCTGGTCCGGGCGGGTTCCGTCGAGCCCCTTGGGGAAGACCGCGCCGTCGCGCGCGATCTCGTCGGGCGGCAGCGAGGAGGCGTGCCAGACCCACTGCGGCGGATCCCCCGGAGCGTCGTCCGCACCGGCGCTCCCGCCACCGCCCGCCACGGCGCCCAGGACGGCTACGGCGAGCAGCACCGGCCACCAACGGGTCCGTGCGCGACGGTTCTGATGATGACCGCGTTGTCTGTTCCATATAAGTGACACGCCATCAGAATGGGCGGGCGGGCCCCTGTTCGCAGGAGGATAAGGTCGCGAGCAGCACGGCCGAAGGTCCCGGTCTACGGGCCAACCGGGCCCCCGTCGCCGACCCGGTCCCCGTCGCCGACCCGGCCGCGCAGCGCTGACCCGCTCGGCCAGCTCCAGCACGGTCCGGCGCAGGGACTCCTGGTCGTCGACCGCCAGGGTGCGCCGGCCCAGTCCGCGATCCCGACGTACGTGGTCAAGATCGTGGACGACTTGAGATGCCGCTGGTTGATCACCTGGTACAGGCCCGAAGCCCCGTCCTCGGGGAACATGCGCGGTGATGACGACATCGCCGTCGATCTGCGCCCCTCACTTCGTGTCACTTGGACCTGCTGCCAACCGCACCCGGATACGAGCCCAGACCTTACTGATGCTTTCAGAATGAAGTCTGCTGTGAGGCTTGGCAGTTGGGTAGTGTAGGGGCAGCGTTGGTGGGCTGCCTGCTGACCTTGCGTCTGATGACTTGTGGGAACGAGTGGCCCCACTGTTGCCGGCTCGTCCGGCCAGAAGGCTCCGGTATGCCGGGCGTCTGCCCGCTATGACGATCGTGTGGGACTGTAAAAGGAACGGTGTAACTCCGATCATGGAGGATTGCACCTGTGACCAGCGAGAACATAGCCACACCGTCCGAGGCGGAGAGCGCGTCGGCGGGCGTGGATGACCGGTTCCTGAACGAGCTCGTAGCCCGGGCCCAGGCCGAGGGCCTGCAGCTGACGGGCGAGGGCGGGCTGCTTCAGCAGTTGACGAAGCGGCTGCTGGAGTCCGCTCTCGAGGGTGAGATGACGGATCATCTCGGTTATGACCGCCACGATCCGGCCGGGAAGAACGGCGGCAACTCGAGGAACGGTAAACGCTCCAAGACGGTCGTCACCGACGTCGGCCCGGTCGAGATCGATGTGCCGCGGGACCGCGAGGGAGCGTTCGAGCCGCAGATCGTGAAGAAGCGTCAGCGCCGGCTGGCCGGCGTCGACGAGATGGTCCTGTCGCTCTCGGCGAAGGGCCTGACCCACGGCGAGATCTCGGCTCATCTGGCCGAGGTCTATGGAGCCGAGGTCTCCAAGCAGACCATCTCCACGATCACCGATTCGGTGATGGAGGGCATGGCCGAATGGCAAGCCCGCCCCCTCGACCGCGTCTACCCGGTGGTCTTCATCGACTGCATCAACGTGAAGATCCGCGACGGCCAGGTCGCCAACCGCCCCATCTATGTGGCGTTGGCGGTCACGGCCGAAGGCCATCGCGACATCCTCGGACTGTGGGCCGGCGGCGAAGGCGGCGAGGGCGCCAGGCACTGGCTTCGGGTCCTGACCGAGCTGAAGAACCGCGGCGTCGAGGACGTCCTCATGCTGGTCTGCGACGGGCTGAAGGGCCTGCCCGACGCGGTCGGCGAGGTCTGGCCCCAGACCGTCGTCCAGACCTGCGTCGTCCATCTCCTGCGAGCATCGTTCCGCTATGCCGGCCGCCAGGACTGGGACAAGATCGCCAAGGCACTCAAGCCTGTCTACACCGCCCCGACCGAAGACGCGGCCACCAGTCGGTTTCTCGAGTTCTGCGAGGAATGGGGCCAGAAGTATCCGGCGATCGTGCGGTTGTGGGAGAACGCCTGGGCCGAGTTCGTCCCGTTCCCGCAGTTCGACGCCGAGATCCGCCGGATCGTCTGCACGACCAACGCGATCGAGTCCGTCAACGCCCGCATCCGCCGGGCGGTCAGGGCCCGCGGCCACTTCCCCTCCGAGAACGCGGCCATGAAGTGCGTCTACCTCGCGGTGATGTCCCTCGACCCGACCGGAGCCGGCCGCAAACGCTGGACCACCCGCTGGAAGCGAGCACTCCAGGCCTTCGACATCGCCTTCGACGGACGCCTCACCCACAACCGAATCTGAGCCGACAAACCAACCCAGTTACACCGAAAACTTTACAGACCCTCGGCAGGGAGGGCGCGTGGCGCCGGACACGGTGAGCCTGCGGTACTTCCTGGTGCTGGCGCAGGAGTTGAACTTCACCCGCGCGGCCGCACGGATCGGTATCGCACAGCCCGCGCTCAGCGCCCGGATGCGCCGGTTGGAGGCAGAGCTCGGTACGGCCCTGCTGGTCCGCGACACGCGCAGCGTCGCATTGACCACGGCCGGTGCGGCTTTGGCGGAGTCCGCGCCGCCCGCGCTGGCGGCGCTGGACCGCGCCTGGGACACCGCCCGGAGCGCGGCGGCCGGTGAACTGGGCACGCTGCGCATCGGATACAGCCTCAGCGCCGGGGCCGAGACGGCGCCGGCCCTGGTGGACAGGCTGATGCGCGACAACGCCGGACTCGATGTCGGCGCGGTCCCGATGGCGACACCGGAGATCTCCCCCGCGGTCGCCGACGGCCGCATCGATGCCGGGATCACCCGCGGGGAACAACCAGGCCGTGGCGTACGCCGGTTCCTGCTGCGGCGCATGCGCGTCGGGGTCCAGCTGGCGCAGCACCATCCGCTGGCCGAGCACCCGGAGATCGAGATCGCCGACGCGGCCGCGTACCCGCTGCGGCTCCCGGACCGTACGGCCAACCCGGTGATCCACGATCAGCTGTCTGCACTGTTCCGGGACACCCGGCCACTCCCCCGGTTCCACACGCCCGCGGTCTCCTTCGACATGTCCCAGCGCGACCTGCGCGACGGGCTCACCCTCGCCCCGGCCGGAGAAGCCGCGGCCACGGCACAACCAGCCGGTCTCACCTGGCGACCGCTACGGGGCGCGCCCGGCCTGACCATCCACCTGGTCCTCCCACGCGACCAGTCGCCCCTCCACCACCGCATCCGTGCCGTCGCCAAAACCCTGGCGCACGAGCTGCGCTGGCTGCCGGACTGACGCATAAGCGGGAATGAAGCCAGAAGGACGGAGTGGCCTGTCAGCCAGGTCGCACGCAATGCGGCCATGAGCTACGACCTGGCTGTCTGGGAAGGCATCCGCCCCGTCGACGACGGGGCGGCGACAACGACACTCGACGACCTCTGCCGCAGGTACATGCGGCACTTGAGCGATCAGAAGACGCCGCCGAGCCCTTTGATCCGGCAGTACGTCGAGGCGCTGTTGATCCGCGGGCCCAGATGCCCGCGGCATCTGGATCGCCGGTCACCTCCACCGTGAGGGCCCCGCTCCGCCCCGAGGAAGGCGACTTCAGTGACGTTCCCCGCTCTCCCCTCCCTGATGGGGGTCTTCGCGCACCCGGAATCGGGCGTGGGCAGGCTCGGACCGCTCCTCGATGCCGCGGGATCGATGGCGGGTGCAGCCGCGTTGCAGGGCAGTTGATCTGGGGTGTGGTGAGGGGCGGTGCTCGCTCGGGATATTCGCTGGTCGCCGCTGTGGGATGGTGGTCATACTGCGGCGATGGATCCAGTGACCCTCGAGACCGGCCGTCTGCTGTTGCGGGCCTTCGCACCTGCCGACGTGGATGCGGTGTACGAAGCCTGCCAGGACGAAGACATCCAGTTCTACACGCCGGTGCCGGTGCCGTACCGGCGTGCTGACGCGGAGAAGCTCGTCGGCGAGGAGCTGCCCGCCCAGTGGGCCGAGGACAAGGACTACACCTTCGGCGCGTTCCGCAAGGACACCGGCGCCCTGGTCGGCTCGTACTGCCTGACACTCATCAGTCGCGGCGTCTGGGAGCTCGGTTACTGGGCGGTCAAGGAGCAGCGCGGACGCGGGTACTCGGTGGAGGCCGCTCGGGCCCTGTGTGACTGGGGCTGGGCCACGCTCGACGTGCACCGCATCGAGTGGTGGGCCATGACCGGGAACACCGGCTCGCGTGCCGTCGCCGAGAAACTCGGCTTCACCGTCGAAGGGACACTGCGCAATCGCAGCATCGCCAACGATGGCAAGCCGCACGACTGGTGGGTGGGCGGACTGCTGAGGCCCTGATGCCTGGGCCGAGGGTTCACCGGTCCGGCTGCCGCCTGCCGATCAACCATCAGCCGACCCGCCAGGCCAGCACGGATCACTCCTGGGGGCGCCGCCTCGGTGGTCGGACGCCCGTCCGGCGGGTACGGTCCAGCCGTCCTTGGCCGGCGTCGCTGCACCGAGGCCACCGGACATGGGCTGTCCGCCGCCAGTTCCCGGCGCAGCGACGTCGGCTGAACGACTGAGGGGCTGAACCCTGGAGACGGGCTACAGGTGCTCTGCCCTCGGGCTCCGGGCCGGGGCCGGGGCCGGGGAAGCGTTCCGCCGCCACGGCCCCCCCTCTCTGTCAAAGTGGCTCAAGCCAGGCATACTGGATGATTCATTGAGTCGAGGGCGGAGAAGGAGTAGTGCCCCAGGTGGCCAGTACCAACG
>NZ_JBITDP010000062.1:0-11489 GCF_044454405.1 Streptomyces sp. NPDC051555
CCTCACGAAACTCAGACGTGTACGTCCGTTGCTTGGAACCCATGAACCCCAACATCCCCTGCAATCACGGACTCCACGCTACGAGGGGAGGGACATGTCCAAGATCATGGGGAAACTTCATAGAGAGCGATCTTCTCGCGCTCGATGAAGAGCTCGACCCACGTGCCGGCAACACCTTCGGGCAGCGGATCAGCAAGGTCCAGCAGGATCTGCGTGCCATCGAAGTCCAGCACGGCGGCCCCGTCCACGGTGAGGTCCAGCCGTCCGCGCAGGACAACGCAGTGCCCGCCAGGTCGCACTCCCGGTCCGACGCCGACGGCCGGTTTCGCGTTCCGTCCCCAGGCAATTTCCTCGTCCACCGTCCACTCGACGTGGTACTCGCCCGGCTCCGCGGTCTGGTCACCGCACCAACGGACCGCGGTCCCACCGAACGACGTCCGGATCTGGGCCAGCCAGGGGCTCCAGGGAAACTTTGCGACCTCCAGCTCGATCAGCATCGTTCGATCATGCAGCATCCGGATTGCTGCCGGAACCCGTGAAGTTTCGGCACTGCCTGGCACAGGTTCGCCGGAACGTGTGCGCTTTGCCGAAGGCCTTGTTCGAGGTCAGGATGATCGAGCCCTTCTCGTAGCGCTTGGAGATGACTTGGAAGACCAGGTTCGCCTCGGCCCGCTCGAGTGGCTGGTAGCCGACCTCATCGACCACGAGAACGGCGGGGCGGAGATAGCTGGTGAGCTTGTTCATCAGTCGGCCCTGGTCCTCGGCGGCTTTGAGGTGACGGACCATGTCGTCGAGGCTGGTGAAGTAGATCGAGTAGCCCGCCCGGCAAGCCGCGACCGCGAGAGCGACGGCGAGGTGGGTCTTGCCGACTCCCGGTGGCCCCAGCAGGGCGACGTTGGCCTTGTCCTCGACGAAGGCCAAGGTGGCCAGGTCTTTGACCTTGCGCGGTTCGAGTTCGGGCTGGAAGGAGAAGTCGTAGTCCTCGAGCGTCTTGTGATGCGGCAGCTTCGAGAGCCTGAGCCCGTTGCGGAAGCGGCGGTCGTCACGGACCGCGAGTTCTTCGGAGAGGACCAGGTCGAGCAGGTCGAGGTAGCCCATCTTCGCCTCGTCGGCCCGTTGGATGTAGTGGCTCAGGGCTTCGGCAAGGTGCGGCAGGCCGAGGCGTGCGGCGGTGGTGCGGATGCGGTTGCTGGTCAGCTCGCTCAACGGGCGTCCTTGGTCGGGAAGGGCGAATTGAAGGGCCGGGTGCCGGTCAGCTCGTCATAGACCGACAGCGGCCGCCGGCCGACCTCGACGTGGGCGGCTGCAGACCTGCTGAGAAGAGCCTGCAGCGGGCTGGCCTGCGAACCTGTCGGCTGGCTGCGGCGGGGAGAGGGCAGGCCATCACCGGTAGTGACGCGACGTCCGGCGCCGGTGGGCAGACCGGCCCAGTGACCCTCGTCGATGACACGAGCTCCGCGGCCGACCGCCCGCGAATGAATGGCCAGCAGCGTCATCCCATCGGGTCCGGGGACGGTGGAATGCAGGCTGACCTGGGATTTCGTGGCACGGACCTCGACCAGCTGGCGGGGGCGGACCTTGCGGGCGGGCACCGAATGGAGGTTTGCATCGAAGGCAACCAGGCAGTCCTTGCCGACGTGCCGCAGGTGCCGCTGGGCAACCACGTACGGAGTTTGCGGCAGCGGCCGCAAGGCTGTGTGATCGCGAGCGGCCCGGTGCCCGATGACCTCGCCGTGGGTGCCGTGGACCTTCGCCCGCCGCAACGGCACCCAGGCCGTGAAGGCGGCGTTCATCTCCTCGACCGAGGAGAAGGACCGGCCGGCCAGGACGTGGTCGCGGACGATGTTCACCTGACGCTCGACCCTGCCCTTGCCTTGCGGCCGGTAGGCCGCCAGCACGTCGATGTCGTAGTCGTAGTGGCCTGCGAATGCGACCGCTTCAGGATGCAGCGGGACCGCCTCGCCTGGGGCGACGTGCCGGCGCACGACCGTCTTGGTGCGGTCATAGGCGACGCTCAACGGCACCCCGGCGAAATGCGCGAACGCCTGGCGGTGGCAGTCGAAGAACGTCGCGAGATCCTGGCTGGTGGTGAAGCAGCAGAACGGATCACGCGAATACGACAGCGCCATGTGGAACGAGTAGACCTTCGGAATCCCGACATGAGCGAGGACCCTGCCCTCATCTCCCCAGTCCACCTGGGCCTGAGCACCCGGCACCACCTCGAAACGCCGGTACAGACCCGCCAGCTCGCCCGGGTTGATGCCCAACTCCTCCGCGATCCGCGGCCTGGCCTCCTGCAGATAGAGCTTCACCCGCTGATAGTTGATCGTGACCCCGTACTCCGCGACCAGGCGCTCGTGGATCACCGACCCCTTCAGGAGCACCTCGGACCTGAGCATCGCGTCGATCAGGGGCGCGATTTCGTCCACGACCCGGCGTGGAGGACGACCAGAGACCTCCCGCTTGGGCAGCTCCGCCGATGCCGGGCCCTTCAGATACTTGCTGACCGTCCGCCGGTTCAGCCCGGTCTCCTTTGCGACCTCCCGCATGCTCATCGCACCGGCCTCATACAATGGCCATCACCGGGGTCGGCAGGACATGATGAAACGGCAACGGAGCTCCTCAAGTACAAGCTGTCTTGGACGACTGCCTGTACCAACGAGCTCCGTTGCTCTGCGTCGGAAACCCTTCAACTGGCTTGCGTGACCTGCGGAAACGTTAACTACCCGGCCTTGGGTCAAGGCCCCTTCCGGACACACCCTTCGATGGTGACGGTACCTCCGGTGTAGGAGAGGCGTAACAGTCGAGTCAGGAAGTGGGGGAGCTGGTGCAGCCGCAGGTCCCCCTTGTGGGATTCGATAAGGCGCACGCCGGTAAGGAGGGCGCGCACTCCGGTCCGATCGCGGAAGGTGAGCTGAGATAGGACCAGGCATATCTGCCCGTAGACCCTGGTGGCGTGGTGAAGGGTGTCCTGGAGGTCTGGAGCGGTGGCGGAGCTCAATGCGCCGCTGACGGTCACTTCACAGCTGCCGGGTCCGCAACGCCGGACCGTGACTCGAAACGTGTCGTCCACTGCTGCCGCCCCCTTCGGGTAGGCCGGGTGTTTGTGATTCTCAGCAAACCCCGTCGACTGCGGAGTTGTCCACCACCCGTCGCCCCCTGACCTGCGACTCGGGGGGGGGGGGTGTCCAATCGACGGCTGATCTTGGTTGTTGAGGTTCAGCGAACCTCTTTCATCCTCGCTCTGCGGGGTGAAAGGGCAGGTCAGCGAAGTTGGTGGCGACATGACGAAGCCTCCGTCGTTGGTGTGGTGATCTCACTCATCACATCAGCGGCCGGAGGCTGCGTTGGTTCCGTATTCTGCCACGTTGGACGTCCCGCACGAGCTCGTTGAGCATGTCTCATGGCTGCTCCACGCCCGTCGGCGGGAGCTGAACTCTCGCTGGCGGCGATTGAGTTGTTTCAAGCAGGCGCCGCTCGCGCTGGCGCATCTACGGAAGAACGATACATTCGCGCAGGTGGGCATGGGGTTCGGGGTGTCCGAGGCGACGGCCTGGCGATACGTCGACGAGACCCTGGAGGTGCTCGCCGAGTGGGCGCCGGGGCTGCACGAAGCCCTCGTCGGCCTGGGTGAAGGAGACTTCGTCATCGTCGACGGAACCCTCATCGGCACCGACCGCATCAAGGCGGACGAGCCGTACTACTCGATGAAGCACCGCGGGCACGGGATGAACGTGCAGGTCATCGCCCGTCCCGACGGAACACCCCTGTGGTTTTCGAGGGCGTTGCCGGGCCGGACCCACGACCTGACCGCGGCCCGCGCCCACGGCATCGTCCAGGCCTGCCTGACCAGGCAGATCCTCGTCCTGGCCGACCGCGCGTACCAGGGAGCCGGCGCCACGGTCCGCACCCCCTACAAACACCACAGCATCCAGCCGGCCCACTACCAGCAGTTCAACCGCGACCACGCCCGCCTCCGAGCCCGCGGCGAACGCGCCTTCGCCCTCCTGAAATCATGGAAGATCCTCCGACAGGCATGATGCTCCACCAACCGCATCGGCACCATCGTAAAGGCCATCCACGGTCTTAAGACCTGGAAGGTCTTCCGCCGAGCCCGCTGCAGTCCGAACTGGCTCTCCCAAGCAGCCCGAGCCATCGCCACCCTGGAGAGCTACCGCTGAAAATCCTCAGTAGCTCCAGGCATCCGCCTACTCCATGCAAATCCAGTCCGACTGTCTCGGGGCAATTGCCAAGATTATCGCTCTGCGCTGCCGCGAACCCTGATGGAAATATGAGGGACACATTGCGGGGACCAGGGCCTCAGCTCATTGCGCCCGCCACCACACGCAGGGAGATTCCGGGACCGTGAAGAAAGAATGTTCTACTCCGGCTGGTAGCCCCCGACAGTGGGTCCACCGTGCGGCTCTCGCCTTGAAACGCTCCGCAGTACGAACGACCGTATTGATCAGCCGGGCCACGGGCGCCGCTCTGCATACCTGGCACTCGGTACGGACACGATGCGGCGCCAGTGTCAGCCAGGCCGCCGCCGACACCAAGGCCATGTGGAGGACCGGGGCATCCAGGGGCCGCCAGGTGACCGACAGACGGAGCCGCCCGGCACGGGCCAGCAGAGCATTGCCCGTCCACCCGGCCGCCCTCACTTGCGGCCCCGCGCCACTCGAACTCCCAGTACCACCAGCCCCCAGGCAGTTCCCCGCCACACCCCCGGCCACGATGCCGGACGCCGTCCGCACGGACGACGGAACCGGACAGCTCCCCGCCCCCTGCGCGGCATTCCGCAACCCCTACAGGCCGGGGCTCCCGGAGCTCCTGATGACAAGAACCGCGCAGAGCGGCGAACAACTCGTCCATCTGTACTCACCCGACGGCAGCCACTGGAACACGCAGATCGTCGCCACCGCACCCCTCACCCCGGTCAATCTGGTCACCACCTCATACCGAGGATCTGTACACGCCTACTGGACGGAGCTCCGAGGCAGGGTATGGCGCAGCCTGCTCACTCCCGACGGGTTCTCCCCGCCCACAGAACTGCGCTGGGCCGCAGACACACGAGTCCTGCAGAGCACCTACTACATGCACCCCGGCACCAGCGCGCCCGAGCCAGTCCTCTACGGCCTCAGCACCGACAGACACTCAGCCGGAACGGGCCTGTGGGTCCGCACACTGCACGGACGCCCCGACCGCTACATCCTTCCTGGCCACTACGCCCTCACCGAACACGACAGGGCCACCGGCATCAAACTGTCCATGACCGGCCGCCGGTCCTGGGTCCTGGACACCACCCACAACGGATTCCTGCGGCGATGGGACGGCACGGCAGGCTGTGCTGTGTCCGGTGGCCTCACCTACATCATGGCGCAAGTCCCCGCGTCACGGGTCATCGGAACGTGCAGCCCCGCCCATCTGCACTGCCCCACCCCGCTGTTCCTCTCCGACGGCCGCCTCTACCTGTGGCATCCGCAACTAGGCCCCGTCCCCTGCACGACCATCAGTGACCGCGTGACGGACGCCGCAGCCGTAGAACGGACGGACGGACAGTCCCTGGTATTCCTCTCGAACGCGGACGGCCGCCTGTCCGTGACGCGGCAGCTCTCCGTGCAACCGCTCGACCCGAAGTGGGGATACTCCCGGATCATCGCACGAGACCTCCCTGCCGCAGGCAGGCAGCTGGTCGCGCTGACCCACCCGAACCAGGTACCCGCACTGTTCACCGTTGGCACGGACGAGATCTCCCTCTTCGTACCCTCAGCGATCCTGCCGGGCAGGCCCTACAGCGAAGTCAGGACCTCGTGGACCAGAAAGGTGGTTCCGGCCGGCGCCCTGGTCGCGAGCGGACTGATCACCCCGCACGTCGCCTGAGCACGACAGTACCCGGCTCAGAGCACGCCCCGCAGGCCGCCCTGCACAGGAGGCAGCGATGATTCCCGCACCACGTGAACCGATCGACCTGTACCCGGTACTTGACGGAAACCCTGCCTGGGAAGACATCCGGCCAGCCTCCCCGAGCCGGCTCTGGCTCCTCGCCCAAGCCGCGTCGTTCTGGCTGTTTGTCTCCCGGCTGCGGCCCCAGCGCCCGCAGAGACCGCCGCATTCCTGGCCTGGCCGGCAGCGCAGAGGACTGGGCACGGTACAGAGACTGGTCGGCCGTCTCATACACCAGTTGTGCGCAGCCGCCAGGCACAGGGTTGACCGAATATCCGGATCGCTTCGTCAAGGAGATGGATGAATGGACAGCAACGCGGTATCCGAAGACACCGAAGGTGACACCGCCAACGGTAAGGGTGCCGGAGAGGTATGGGACAGCGACTGGCGCCGCCGCGCACGGTGCGTCGGCCAGACCGATCTCTTCTTCGCCACCACCAGCGCCGTCTCGCGTGCGCAGGCCGTAGCCGTGTGCGCCGCGTGCACCGTGCAGACGGAATGCCTCGCTGTCGCCCTCGATTCGCGGGCGACGCACGGGATATTCGCCGGGACGACCCCTCAATGGCGCAACGAACTCCTGCAGCGGCGACCGGCCGTGCCTTCCTGGCGGGACCTCCTGCTGCGAGCCCGCGCCGAGTACCGACGGCGCCACCGCACCCCGCACACAGCCGCGTGTGCGCTGTCCCCGGTGAACTGAACGCGCTTGGGAAACGGGGGCGAGTGGCGCAACAGGCTGACGCAGCGGACTTAAAATCCGCCGCCCGTAAGGGTATGTGGGTTCGAATCCCACCTCGCTCACTCCACACCCGCCCCACGGCTGCCACCACGGGGCCGGCTGAGAACGGGAGCAGAAAGATGCAACAGGCCCAAACCCCACCACTGGACCGTGTCCCTCCACGGCGCAGTGGCCGCAGTGGTCTTCACGTTCCCGCGCTCACCCTGGGTCTCGGACGGGGCCCGCACCGGCCGGTCCGCGATCTCCGGACGCTGGTGAGGGCCGCCATGGACCTAGGCGTCAGCTCCTTCGATGTCACCTCGCCCTCACACGATCGCGACAGCCTGTTCGAAGAGGCCGGCCAGGCATTCCAACCGTGGGGAAGGCGGCGCGCGGAACTGGTGCTCTCCGCCCGGATCGGCCAGGGCACTTATCCGCGGGCGCTACGGGGATACGGGTCCCGCCAGCAGATCATGTCCGGCCTCGACACCCTCCTCCAGCGCTCCTCACTGACCTACCTCGACGTGCTGTACGTCCACCGCAATGACCCGGGCACACCCTTGGAGGAGACCGTCAGCGCTCTGGCCGACGTGGTGCGGCAAGGCAAAGCCCTCTACGCAGGACTGTCGGCGGTATCCCCGGCCCTGCTCGTGCAGGCGCACACCCTCATGACGGAGTACGACGCACCCGCAGCGAGCTGTCAGGTCTCCTACTCCCTGATGGACCGATGGGCGGAGAGGACCGTGCTGAGCACGTGCCGCGAACAACAAGTGGGGGTCGTAGCCTGCGCCCCTCTGGCCCACGGCGCGCTGAGTCCCACTGGACAGGGTTCCTCACCCAGACGACATGCCCTACTCAGAGCCCTCACGTACATCGCGGCCTCACGCGGCCAGAGCGTCGAGCAACTGGCACTGAGCTGGGCCCTGCACGACTCCCGCGTCACCTCGGCCCTTGTATCCACATCCGACCCCGGCCACCTCGGCGAACTGCACAAAGCCACGTGCAGAACCGCCTTCACCCCCACAGAACTGGCCGCCATCGACGCGTGCTGCCCGCCCCCGGCACCCCACAGCGCGACACACCCCTTAAGGGAGGAACCGCAGTGAGAGAGGTCCTGATGCCCGCCCCCACCGTTACCTACCCGCCCTTCCCCGGCAGGATCCTGTTCGGCCCCGGCTGCACAAACACCTGGGTCCTGCTCGTCCGGCTACGACTGATCGTCCTGGGCTACTCGGACGAGACCGCGCCCCGCCACCTCGAACGCGACCGGGGGCTGCTGAGGTCCCAGCTCTGGGATGACCGCTTGCGCGAGGAGTACACCCGCTTCCAACTCGACCTTGGGCTCCGCGGCGAGCACGCCCACGGGTATCCGACCCCCGCCACCTGGCCAATGCTGTGGGCGCCGCCGCAGTAGCCGGGACAGGCGCCCTCTCGCCGAACCGCTCACACGAGACGGACAGCCGCACGCCCCTACCGACCGTGCCCGCCAGAGGCACGGCACGAATCACGAGGGAGAACACGACATGAGACGGCGCGCCCGAAAGCTACGCAGGAAACCGCGGCAACCCGGCTGCCCGTCACGCCTGAGCAGCCTCTTCCACAGCACATCGGGGCAGCGGAACGGATGGGCGAAGTGGCTGCCCCCGACACGCGGTCACGCGAGGGGCTACAAAAGCCCCCTGCCGCAGCCGGCCCTGGAGCCGCCCCCCGCCAGGCTCGCGCTTACCTCCTCCGCCAGGCGGCCAAGCGACCTTGTAGTGCGCCCGCACTACCCGGTCCTGGCGGTCCGGCCGAACCCCGCCACCCGGCGAGGCTCACTGCTGGCAGCCCTGGGGCTGGGCATCCTCCTCGGCCTCGCGTCCGTCGCCTCCGCGCTCAACGCCACGCAAACGGAAGCACCCCAGTCCACAGCCACCCAGACTCTCCCTCCCCAGCGCCCGGCGGCGGTGCACACCGCACCGAAGCCTGATGCGGTGCATCAGGCCCGAGCCCCCGCGAGCGCCGCCTCCCCGCACCCGCCCGAGACAGGCTGTGACTCCCTCACACGGCTCGTCTCCGACGCCTTCGGCGAACGGCAGAAGGACATCTCCTTGGCCGTAACGGACCTGAGGACGGGACAGACACTCGCGCACGGCCAAGGCAGCTATGAAACAGCGAGCATCGTCAAGATCGACATCGCGGCCACCCTCTTCCTCCACGCCGCACGAACGGGCCGCCAGGTCACGCAGACGGAACTCGACTCCACCACACTCATGATCGAAAAGAGCAGCAACGCTGCCGCCACCAGGCTCTGGAGAGCCGTCGGCGGCAGCAACGGAGTGAACAGCGCAAACCACGATCTCGGCCTGACCCGCAGCACAGCAGGCCCGGCCGGCTACTGGGGGCTCACCCGGACCGACGCACTCGACCAACTACAGCTGCTACGGCAGGTCTTCGGAACCGGCTCCGCACTGCAACCGGCCGCACGCTCCGCGATCCGGGCCCGCATGGAAGCCGTCGACCCCGGCCAACGCTGGGGTATCACAGCGGCAGGCACCAACCCCGCCCTCAAGAACGGGTGGATGCAGCGCACAGACACCGGGCGGTGGAACATCAACAGCATCGGCCGGATCTCGTACGCGGGCGGAACGTATCTCATCGCGGTGCTCACCAAGGACAACCCCACCAAGGAGGACGGGATCAAGGTGGTGGAGGCAGCCGCCACCTCCGCCGTACGGGCCATTGCCGCTCCCGGATGCCGTGGCCCCGGGTGAACCAGCAGATCCCCACCCCCACCTATCACAGACATCTGAGGCGATTGGAACATCCGTGACCAGCCAGTGCACCGTCTGCAGTGACTCAATATCCGCCGGGACCAGCTGCCCGTCCTGCCTGGCCGGACTAGCTCAGGCCCTCGGGGAATTCCCTATGCTCTACGTCCAGCTGCACAGCTTCAGCACACCACGAGAGCAGCCGCATGCGAAGTTACTGGGCGACCGCAAAGAGTGGAAATACCGCAGGCCACCCGCAGCCCTGCGGCTGAACGTCCTGTCTCAGGCAGACCGTTGCGTCCAGGTCGTCTACGACTGGGGGCTCCGCTCGGTGCCCCTGGCAGTCCCCCGGCAGTCCGTACGCCCAGGATTCATGCTCCAACGCCTCTGCCGGGCCCTGGCCAAGGACATTCCCGGAGCACTGCGCACGTGCGACGAAGGACAGAAGGCCGCCGCGGTACGCAGCACGTACCTGGCGTGCAGGGCTCGGATAGCCGGCGAGGGACGCAAGCCGACCGTCACCCGACAGCCCTGCCCCGTGTGCGATCTGAGGGCACTCGCGTCATCGGATGACGGGCACCTCATCTGCAGATCCTGCGGCGAATCGGTTCCCGCCCTTCCGCCCGACGACGAGCAACGGCGCTAACTCAGGAGGTCACGTGATGACTATCGTTCCCCCCCGGCTGCGACTCCTCACAGCCAAAGAAGCCGCAGAACTGCTCGGGGTATCGCCAGCCTGTATCCGCCAGTGGGTGGCACGGGGCCACCTCACGCCGACTGCCACCTACCAGAAGAGCGGGGTCCGGCTCTACCGGGAAGATCACGTGCTGGAAGCGGAGCGGGCCAGAAGGGCAGCGCGGCGAAGCAAGGGCGCACAGCGCTCCACATGACCAGCCCGCCTCCGGCCCGGTTCCGTGCGACCGGCCAACTTGTCGAGAGAAAGGGAACGGGTATGGCGACCAACCACCGAGGCCGCACCGCGACCACCACGGTACGCCGGGCTCCCGCCACCTCGCACCGCGCACACCTCCTGTTCCGTCGGCTCGCAGAAGACGACGCGGCTGATCGGGCCTCGGTGCGTGACGAACTGATCATCATGCACCTACCGTTGGTCAGATGTGTCGCCTACCGCCGCAGCCGCCCGCCGGAGCACGACGTGGAAGAGCTGTGCCAGACGGGTGCGATCGGACTGATAAAAGCCGTAGACCGGTTCGACTATCGGCTGAAGACACCCTTCGCCGCGTTTGCCCTCGTCTACATCGACGGTGAGATCAAGCGGTTCTTCCGGGACACTGCCTGGGCAGCGCACGTACCGCGCACCGTGAAGGACCGGGCCGTGGCGGTTACCCGGACGGCCCGGCAGCTGACCGCATCGCTCGACCACGAAGCCACGGCCGAGGAGATAGCTCACGAGCTGGGCCTCAGGAGAGAGGAGGTCGTGCAGGCCGTGGCCGCTACGCGGGCGTGGCAGGCGAGGCCACTCGACCCGCCCTCTCCCCGGGCGGGCACCGGATTCGACAAGCCTGACCCGGCGGCGGCAGCCGCCTACGACTCGGTGGACAACTCCCAGCTAGTGGCACACGCCACCGGTCGGCTCTCTCCGAGAGAGCGGCAGGTGATTGACCTGAGGTTTCGGCAGGAAATGTCCCAGGACCAGATAGGCATCCTCCTGGGGGTGACTCAGCCCCAGGTGTCCAGAATGCTTTCGCGTAGCCTCCGCAAGATGCGTGAGTCCCTCGAATAATCCCGGATGCCGGCCCGACAGTTCCACATCGCGTGTCTCTTTGGGGCCTTGACCCAAGGCCGGGTAGTTAACGTTTCCGCTGGTCACGCAAGGGGTGTTGGGTCCAGGGTCTGTAAAGTTTTCGGTGTAGCTGGGTTGGTTTGTAGGCTCAGATTCGGTTGTGGGTGAGGCGTCCGTCGAAGGCGATGTCGAAGGCCTGGAGGGCTCGCTTCCAGCGGGTGGTCCAGCGTTTGCGGCCGGCTCCGGTCGGGTCGAGGGACATCACCGCGAGGTAGACGCACTTCAGAGCGGCGTGCTCGGAGGGGAAGTGGCCGCGGGCCCTGACCGCCCGGCGGAT
>NZ_JBITDP010000063.1:0-11195 GCF_044454405.1 Streptomyces sp. NPDC051555
AGCGAGTACTTCCGGGGTGCAGCCATGGCCACTGGTCCTCTCATGAGTCCCATCTGACCCGATGTCAACACTCTCCGCATCCCGGGGGAACCTCAATCCGGTTGATGACCGGTACCGGATCCCGGACAGGGGGACCTGATACCAGATGTGGAGACCGCCCGAGGGCGTCTCGACGCGCAAGGTCGCTTCGTCCTGGGAAGGGTCAGGCTGGCCTCGGTACGCGGCGAGCAGGGCCAGAGTGTCGAATCCCGAGGTGAGGCCGGCAAGGTTGACCTGCTTGGGGATGGCGATGCCTGGCAGAAGCCGGTCCCGGTCGGGAACTTCGGCATTGTGCGCGTCGACGTCAAGGACCACGAGTCCTGCAGGGCCGCAGGAGACACCGACCCCGAGAACGGTGTCTGGACCCCACCAGGCCCGTACACGGGAGGTTTCGGTCGTGGCGGCATGGAAGCCGTGGCACCACTTGCCTGCAGCGGTGCATGGACAAGTCTGCGGGGCATGGTCGTGTCCCCTGCAGGCGGGGCAGTTGGCCGCTGGTGTCTTCCGGCCGGCCGCAAGCGGGTGGACAGGCCATCCTTGCAGAGCGCACCACATCGCAACGTCGAAAGGGCTGATGCTCCCCGATGGCATCGATGCACTGCTCTCACCCTGGCGTGACACTCTGAGGTTTCCTTGCTGAGGGACCCAACAGTTGATTCAGACCCTGTGAAGAAAGCCCTGTTCAGAGGGCCTATAACCGTTCGAGAGGGACTGAAGGGACCGAGTTTTCGAATGAAATCCAGAGCCTACCCCAGCGGCGGGGGCCAGCGCTGCCGGTGTATCAGTTCCCCAGTCCCTTCAGTCCCTTCGCCGCCCATTGGGCAAAGGAACCACGGGCCAGCGCCCCAAACGGGGGGATCCGCTAACCCGGGCGTGTCGGGGAGGGCTGGCGCTCCGGACACAGGGACTGGACCGAGGGGCGGATTGAGCTTCGGTCCCTACTCAGTCACTGACAGAAAGGCCCAGGTCAGTGGGGTTGCCTGCTCCAGAGAGGGACTGAAGGGACTCAAAGTCCATAGTTATGAGCTACTCACGACTTACCTAGCCTCTGCTATGCGCGGGCGCATACACACACACGTGATAAGAGGAACTGACGAATTGAGTCCCTTCGGTCCCTTCAGTCCCGTCTGCTCACTCTCAGAGACCCTCTGACCTGCAGCTTTAAGGACGCTCATGTAGAGGGACTGAATCCCGACAGGGACCAGTCCGCGCCGACGACGGACAGGAACTCCCCCCGCTGGGTTGGTCCAGCCATGGAAAGCGTCGAAGCGGCACGCGGCCTTGCGCTACCAGGGCTGGTCGGCTCGGCTACCGGGCAGCGCCCCCCTGGTCACCGCACTTTGCGAGCGTCACGACCGCGCCCAGGCCCTCGCGGGCGCAGCCCGCACCGCACCCTTCCTGGAGGCCACCCCGGATTTGGAGAGCTTGTCGTACTACCCGCACTTATTGGCCTGGGACCTGAGCCGGCTGCCCGCGAAGAAGGCGGTGACCCCGGTAGTCCTGCTGGACACCTTCGAGGACACCGCCGACCGCCACCGCGACCTTGAGCGACTCCTGCAGCGCCTCGTGTGGCTCATGCCCGCAGCCTTCTTCATCCTCGCCGGGCGCAGCCGCCTCCAGTGGGCCGACCCGGCGCTCCAGGGTGAGCTCGACTGGACCGGCCCCAGCGCCTGGCCCGGTCTGGGATCCACCCGGACCGTCCCCGCCGCCCGTACCGGCTTCGCAGGGGTGTCGGCTAGTTCGTCAGACCGTGGGCAGCCCGCTCAATGCCGATGCCATCGGACTACTTCCTGCTGCGTCAGCCGCACGTTCACGGGCGGCGCCCGGTCCGTTGGGCGGCTCACGACCACTTGCTACATCGTGGAACGCAGCATCCCGGCCGTCTTGGCCATGGCGGCCTTCGTCGGCTCGTCGGCGGTTGTCCGGGCGGCTTCCTCCAGCAGCAGGGCTGCTGCCTGGAGGAGACCGACGTGCACCGGCACGGTCTCCAGCCCGGTCAGCGCCGCCATGGCCTGATCGGTGGCGCTCTGCGGGGTATAAGGGTGCTGACGCCGCGGCCGACGGCTCGCTGAGACTGCGCAGGAGTACTCACCAGGTGATTCTCGCTGTTCCAAACGGTGACCTCTGCCGCCAGCGAGGGTCCTCACTGGCGGGCGGCGCTCCGGGTGTCGAGGTGCGGCCTCCGTCGCGGCCCTCCTGGCCAAAGCCGCACCCCGTATAGCCGAACGTACCCCTGCGCCCGGCCGTGTGCGTTCCGGTTTCTCAGCCGACGAGGCCGAGCAAGTTGTCCGGGCCGCAGTAGGGGCAGGCTTCCGTGCCCTCGGCGAGCATCCGGCGGACCTGTTCCCGGTCGGCAGGCTTGCCGCTGCCTATGGTGCAGTCCCCCACGTGCACGCGGTGCACTCTCGGCCCGCCTGCGGTGCGCATCATCTCCACCTTCCACTCCGGCGGCGCCGGCGGTGGCCGCCGGGCTTGGAGCTCGGCGAGCTCGGCCTCGAGTGCGGCGATGGTCTGCTCGGCCTGGCGCTGCTGCCAGGCCAGCCACGCCGCCACGGCCCGCCAGCTCGCCAGCCGCGCCTCCACCTCACCCATGGCGACCACACTCCTCCGGTTCGGTCACCACGAACTTCCCGTCGGCCAGCCGCACCACGACCTGCGGCTCACCGCCCGGCGCGACCTGGGCGGCCTGCCACAGCCGCGTGCGTCCCATCCGGCTGGGGTCCCCGTCCACCCAGTGCGGGTGGGCGCCGATCCGGCAGGAGAGCCGGAACAGCTCGGCTCTCAGCTCTGCCGTGCCCGCGCGGGGCCTGCGGGCGAGCCGGTTGAAGGTCCCGGTCCAGGCTTGCTGGAGGGCGATCAGGTCCTGGGGGAAGCGGTCGGTGGCTCTCGGGCCGCCCGGGTCGGTGCTCACGCCGCGGTCCCCCAGCCACGGTGGCGGGCCTGGCGGCGGAGTTCGGCCCACGCCGTCCGTGAGCGGCCCGGCGCCGCCCAGTAGGGATGGATGTAGAGCTGGCGGGACAGGACGAGCAGGCGCCGCCGGAGCATGGTGGTGCTGGACCCGGTCGGCGCCTGGGCCAGCGCGTCATAGGTGAGAAGCCACGCGGCCTGGAGCGCCACCAGGTCGTCGGGGAAGCGGAACGATTCCATCCACCAAGTGAAACACGTGTTCGAATTACGAGGCGAGACAGGACGCTGGGACGGACCTGCAGTCGGGCGGCGCCGTAATTGGTCCTTGTGCGTTCCTGGCTACTTCAGCGGCACACCCGCCGCCCCCGGACGGCAGTCGCCCCCTCGGCTTCTCACCTGGCGCGCTCTGCCCAGAGCGGTGCGACGCTGGAAATGAGGGGGGCTACGGCGAGGAGGTCTGTGGTGCGTCCGATCTGGTCCGGTGCGATCTCCTTCGGCCTGGTCACCATCCCGATCAAGGTGGTCCCGGCGACCGAGTCGCACGACATCAGCTTCCGGCAGATCCACACCGCCGACGGCGGCCGGATCCGCTACCGCAAGGTGTGCGAGATCGACGGCCAGGAGCTGCGGCAGGACGAGATCGTCCGCGGGTACGAGACCGCGACGGGCACCCTCATCCCCGTCACCGACGAGGACCTCGACGGCCTGCCATTGCCGACGGCGAAGGCCATCGAGATCGTGGGGTTCGTGCCCGCGGCGAGTATCGACCCCATCCAGATCGGCGCCTCCTACTACCTGGCCGCCACCGAGACCGTCGCCGCCAAGCCCTACGAGCTGCTCCGGCAGGCCTTGGAGCGCAGCAGCAAGGTGGCGGTGGCGAAGTTCGCGATGCGCGACCGCGAGCGGCTGGGCCTCCTGCGGGTCAAAGGCCAGGCGATCATGCTGCACGCGATGCGCTGGCCCGACGAGATCCGCTCCTCTTCTCAGGTTCCAGTCCCCGAGGTGGAGGTCTCCGAGGAGGAAGTGGAGGCCGCGGTGCGCCTGACGGACTCCCTCAGCGGTCTCGGCCTGGAGGAGATGCACGACGAGTACCGGGCCGCACTGGAACAGGTCATCGCCGCGAAGACCGGCACCGGCACCCTGCCGACGCCCTCCGAAGAAGCGCCGGCCGCCTCGGCCGAGGTCGTCGACCTCATGGCCATGCTGGAGAAGTCCGTCCAGGACGCGAAGACCTCCCGCCACAACGACCCAGGCACCGTCCATCCGCTCCCCGCAAAGAAGACCGCCGCAAGGGCTTCGGCCGAAAAGAAGCCCGAGGCCAAGAAGACGCCCGCGAAGAAGTCGCCGCGCCGTAGCGCCTGACGGGCCCCGCCTCTGAGCGCGACCGCAGTGCCGAGCGCCCCCCCGGCCTTGTGCCAGGGGCTCACATGCGGCTGGGTCGGGTCAGGGCCGGCGACGCCCCGGCGCTGTTCATCGAGACCTTGCGCGCCATGGCTTGCAAGTCCTAGTCCAGGGCGAAGGCGAACAGCAGGTCACCGCTGGAGACCCACAGGCGGTTGCCTGAGGTGATGGCAGCTTTGAGTGGGGCGCGCGCCCCGACCTCCTGCGGCAGGCGCCACACCTCCTTCCCGTCCGACTCGGCGTACCCGTACAGGCCGGGTCGGCTGCCACCGGTGATCCCGAGCAGGACCAGGCCGTCTTGCGCCGCCAGCACCTGGTGCAGGCCCTTTCCCAGGTCCGGGGTGTGCCACAGCCGCCGGCCGTCGCGCAGCCCGTAGGCCGTCAGCGGCCCGCGACCGGCGGTGAGGTCGACACCGGTCGGAGGGAACTCAGTAGTGAAGAGGGTGTTGCCCCTCGGGCTCAGCTGCTGCCTCGTCTCCGCGTGCCCCTGCCACAGCGGCCTGCCCGTCTCCGCGTCCACGGCCGCGAAGGACCCGTTCGTCAGGCTCTGCTCGAAGAGCACCGTCGCCCCGTCCTCGCTGAGCCGTGCCGTGCCCGCCAGCAACCCGTTCTGCAGCCGGTCCTCCGGCGTCAGGCCGCTGGGAATACTCCACAGTGGGTGCCCGTCGGCCAGTTGCAGGGCGGTCAGCTCAGTGGTGTCGTGCAGCACGGCGAGGACGAGCCGCGCCCCGGGGTTGTCGCCGATGCCCACGATGTCGGAGGGGTGGCGCCACAGTTCTTTCCCGGAGTGAGGGTCGAGGGCGTAGAGCGTACGGCGGTCGTCCGCTCCGGCCTGCCTGCGCGCCACGCAGAGCAGTACCGCGCCCCGCGGATGGACGGCGGTGAGCGGGCTGTCCCGGTCCCAGCGCGGCTTCCCCCCGTCGTCGAGCGCGTACAACTTCCCGGTCCGGGCCGAAGTGACGTACGCCCATCCGTCCTCGCCCGCCTGCACGGTCAGGTCGGTGAGTTCCGGCTGCGCCGGGCCCGGCGGGACGAACCGCCAGCGTTCCTTGCCGCTTTCCAGGTTCCGGGCGTGGACGGCGCCGTCGACTTCGATGACGTACACGGTCCGCCCGTCCGTCACGGAGGCCGCGGAGGCCGCGGGTGCGCTCTGCCACAGGCTTTCGCCCGTGTCCGCGTCGAGGACGGCTGCACCCGCCCCGCTGCTGCCCGACACGAGGAGCCGGCCCCGCGCCGTCTTCACCACGGTGGAGAATCCGTTCGGGAGCGGTTTTCGCCACAGCTGCCTGGGCGGTTGCACGGACGGTTCCTCCCCGGAGTCGGCGAGGTACCAGCTCGAGAGCGCCGCGGCCCCGGCGATCGCACCGACGGCCGCGAGGGCCTGGCGCCGGTCCAGACGCCCTGCCCAACCGCCGGCAGGCAGTGCCGCCCGGACGGTCTCCTCCCGCCGGCGCACCTCCCGGCGTACGGCCTCAGGGAGCCAGCCTGCACCCGGGAGGTCCGGCCCGCCGAACAGCGCCGCCAGGTCCACCACCTTCGGCCGCTTCCACGGCTCCTTCTCCAGGCACGCTTCCAGGGCCGCCCGCAGTCCCTCCGGTACGTCCTCCAGGTCCGGTTCCTCGTGCACGGTGCGGTACAGGACGATGTGCAGTGCGCTGCTCCCGAAGGCTCCGTGGCCCGAAGCCGCGTACAGCAGTGTGGCGCCGAGGGAGAAGACGTCGCCGGCAGCCGTGCAGGTGCGCCCGGATACCTGCTCGGGCGGCATGTAGCCGGCGGTACCGACGACTTGTCCGGTGCCGGTCGGGCCGGCGCCGTCTACGCTGCGGGCGATGCCGAAGTCGATGACACGCGGCCCGTCGTTGGTCAGCAGGATGTTGGACGGTTTCAGATCGCGGTGTACGAGCCCTGCGGCGTGGACGGCGGCGAGGGCCTCGGCCAGGCCGACGGCCAGGCTCCGTACCGTGGCTTCGGGCATCGGCCCATGCGCGGTGATGGCTTCGCTCAGGGTGGGGGCGGGGAGGTAGGCCGTCGCCAGCCAGGGCTGCGCGGCATCCGGGTCGGCGGCGAGCACCGGGGCGGTGTAGGCGCCGCTGACCTTGAGGGCGGCCTCCGTCTCGGCGCGGAACCGCTCGCGGAAGCGCGGGTCCTGGGCGTAGCTCTCCCGGACGACCTTCACCGCTACCGGCCGCCCTGCCCGGGTGGAGGCCAAGTAGACCTTGCCCATGCCGCCGGACCCGAGCAGCCTGACCACACGGTACGGACCGACCCGCACCGGGAGCGGGGTGGCCGCCGAAGGCGGCAGGGGCTCGGCGAACGAGGAGTTGTCGGACGACGAAGCGGATGACGAGGAGGAAGCGGATGAAGCGGAAGCGGGCGGTGGGGCGCTCATCCCGCGTTCGCCCGGTAGGCCCGCACGCGTCCGCCGCCGCTGACGAACACGACGTCGTCCTGTACCCACACGCCCCAGAACGCCTCCGCCAGGCGGGCGGCTTCCCCGATGCCGGAAGGCGACGGCACCGCAGAGCCCGGGGCGGAAACCGGGCCGGAGGACGCCGGGGCGGCTGGCTTGTCGCGCAGCGCCCAGAGCTGCTTGCCGTCGGAGGTCCGCAGCACCAGGCAGCCGGACGAGAATTCCCCGGTGTTCATGCCGAGACCGCTGATCGCTGGGCTGAACAGGACCACGGTGACCTGGGTGGACGCGGCCAGGGTGGGCGAGAACGCAGGAAGGGGAGACAGTGGGACGGGGCTTTCGACGCGCCATCGGATCTTTCCGGTGTGCAGGTCCACGGCGTGCACGTTCCGGAAGTCGTTGACGAGCAGCAGGTCCCCGACGGCAATGGGGGCCGAAGCGCCGGCCATGGGAAGCGCCCAGCGACGCTGCCCGCTCTCAGCGTCGTAGGCGCTCATTCCGGCCTTCTGGTGCATGGCGATCAGAAGGTCACCGACGGCGATGAGCGAAGAGGTGAGGGATCCTCCGCCCGCCTGCATATAAGGGGGGAGCTGACTGTTGGGGTCCGCGGCCACGTCCACGGACCACCGCGGCGTTCCGTCCGCGACGTTCAGCGCGTACAGGGTCAAGCCGGTCTTGGTGCTCTCGGTGTAGTAGAAGCCGCGGCGATCGGCGGCGTACCTGACCCGAGACGTGGAGTTGGGGACCACGGGCTTGCGCCACCGGACGCCTCCACCGCTCAGGTCGATGGCGGTGGCCGTCTCGCTGAGACCGGGACCCGCAGTGGCGTCGGGGGACGGCGCGCCCGGCGTGAGGCCTCCCTTGAAGGTGTCCACCAGGCAGTAGGCCATGTTCTCGTGGGCGGAGAGCAGAGTGACCACGTTGTCGCCCTTCGGCAGACCCAGGGTGGACCGCACGCGGGCGGTGGCCGGGTCCAGCACGATCAAGCTCGTCTGCCCCATGGATTCCAGGGCCGTGCTCATCGAAGTGCCGAGCAGCCCGGCGTCGATGGGGCCGAGGACTCGGGTTCCCCGGGGGAGCGCTCCGGAGGGCTGTTTCAGCTGCATCGCGGTCGCGATGCTCTGGCTCCAGCGGAGCGTGCCGCTCGCGGGATCGAACGCGGCCACCGTGTAGCCGCCGAAGCTGGAGTCCTGCGCCACCAGCGTCCCGCCGGTCGCCCGCACCTGGGGCATTCCGCTCGGCGAGTCGGGGAGCGGCTCGTTCCACAGAGGCGCGGGCGGGTCCGTCAGAACCACGGGGCGCGCGGTCGGGCCGAGAGACGGGGCAGGGCCGGCGTTCTTGCTGCCGCCGTCTCCGGCTTTCCAGGGCCCCCACACGGCTGCGGCCACCCCGCCTCCGGCGAGCGCGGCGGCCGCGAGGCCGCCGAGCAGGACCGTGCGACGGCTGGGAGCGGACCTCTTTCGGCCCCCGTCGGGCACGGCGCGGGGCGGGGGCGGTGCCACCGCCATCAGCTCGGCGTCCCGGGCCCGCTCCGCCAGATCCGCCTGGAGCGCCGGGACCAGTAGATCGTACGGGCGCGCGGGCGCCAGCCCGGCCACCACCGCATCGAGAGGGGGCCTCCGGGAAGGCGTCTTGTCCAGGCACCGCAGCAGGAGCGAGTGCAGGGAGGAGGGGACGGCATGCAAGTCGGGTTCGTCCGTGACGATGCGGTGTAACACCCCGTGATCACCGGGACCGAACGGACCCTCCCCGCAGGCGGCGTAGACCAAAACTCCGGCCAGCGCGAAGACGTCGCTCTCCGGCCCGGCGTCGTGGAACGAGGCGATCTGTTCCGGCGCCATGAAGGCGGGGGAACCGATCACCGTGCCGGTGAGCGTGAGCCGGGTCTCGCCGAGGGCCTTGCTGATACCGAAGTCGATCACGCGCGGGCCGTCGGTGGACAGCAGCACGTTGCCCGGCTTGAAGTCCCGGTGCACCAATCCGGCCGCGTGGATGACCTGAAGAGACTCGGCGAGGGCGGCCCCCAGGGCCCGCACGGCCGGCTCCTGGAAGGTGCCGCAGATCCGCAGCGCCTGATCGAGCGTCGGCCCGGGGACGTACGCGGTGGCCACCCAGGGCCGAGGCCCGTCCGTATCGGCATCCAGCACGGGCACCGTGTACACGCCGCTGACCCGGCGGGCTGCCGCCACTTCCCGCCGGAAACGGCTGCGGAAGGCCGGATCGTCCGCGTACTCCTCCCGCACTTGCTTGACCGCCACCAACCGCCCCGACCCGGTCCGGCAGAGGGAGACCACGCCCATCCCACCACTGCCGAGCGGCCGCATCACCACGTACGGGCCGATGACTGCGGGCAACACGACGGTCGCGTCCTCCGCCCCTAACTCCGGCTCCGAACCAGCCCCTTGCATTCCCATGGCTCCCCCCGCCCGACATCTGCCCGGCTATATCCGGCGAAGGGAGAGACAGTCACCCTCCGCCCGCGGTTCCTCGCGGGCGGAGCCTACAGCGGCACCCCACGACCCGAACCTCATTCCGCCCGATCAGGTGCCCCATGCAGCAATGTCAGCCGGGTCCGTCAGCGGGAGCAGCGCAGCATCGCGATGACGGTGGCGTCGTCGCGGTAGCCGTCGCCGTCTTCCTTGACGGCGGCGACCAAGGCGTCGGCCAGGGCCTGGGGGTCGGCCTCGTGCCGACGGCACAGCGTCTCCATGGTCTGGGCGTCTACCTGGTCCGAGATGCCGTCGGAGACGAGCAGGATGAGCTTGATGTTCTCGGGGATCTCGACCTGGCGGCAGGTTGCCGGGCCGGCCTGGGAGAGGCCGAGGCGGGACCAGTTGTCGTGGTGTTCCGCGATCTCTACCGGGACGCCGCCGTTGCGGCGTAACCAGTTGCCCATGGTGGCGTCAGTGCTCCACTGGACGAGCGCGGTCCCGTCGAATCCGTACGCACGGGCGTCGCCGAGCCAGTGCACCGCGGTGGGCCAGCCCGGTTCCATGCACGCGTACACGGCCGAGGCGTGCGGCGGGGTGTCGTAGGCGTGCGCCATCTGCCCGGCCGTGATCAGTCCGGCCAGCCCGCCCAGGGTCATGCCGATGTGGGTCATCACTGCGGGTGCGACCGAGGAGTACCGGACGACGTTCTCGTGGTGGCCGGCGCCGTCGACCACCGCGGCGCAGACCTTGCTGCCGCGCCGTTGTACGTCGTGGCCGTCCGCGCACGGCGGTTCCGTCCCGGGCCTCTGGGCCACGCCCACCACCACGCTGTCCACTGCGCGCTCAATCATTTCCGTCACATCCGCTCCTTCGTCCCCGGTTCCCGGGCGGGCGACCGCCCGTCCCCATTCCTATGTCTGCTGGGGAACAGGAACGAGCGGAATGTGGCCGCTTCTCACAAAACTGGGTCGGATGGGACTCGTAGGGCGGACGAGTGGCGTCAGCCGACAGGGGTGCTGGGTTCAGACGCAGGTGTCGAGCATCGTGTTCAGCTGCTCGCGCTCAGGTTCCGTGATGGCGAGCCCGTAGGTGTGCTTGATGTGGGTCCAGGCGCGGGAGTAGGTGCACCAGTAGGCGCGGGACGGGGGGCTCCACTGGTCCGGGCTCTGGTCGCCCTTCGACCGGTTCGACGCCGCGGAGACCGCGAGGAGCTGCGGGCCCTGGAGGTCGTTGGCGAAGGCCTTCCGCTTGGGGGTGTCCCAGAGGTCGGCGCCGGAGCGCCAGGCGTTGGCGAGGGGGACGATGTGGTCGATGTCGACCTGGCTCGCGGCCGTCAGCACCTTGTCGTCGTACGCGCTGACCCACGTCCCCGACACAGCCCGACACTCGTCGTCGCGCACGACGTCCTGCCCGTCGCGGGCCAGGACGACCTCGCGGGTGTCACACCGCTCGCCCTGCTGCGCCCAGTGCGGAAACTTCGCCCGGCTGTAGCCGGCCATCGAATGGGGGGCTTCCACCGTCAGCGCGGCCAGCTCGGTCCGGGCGACCGCAGCGGGCGGCGCCTCCGGCAGATCCCGCCGCACCACAACCGTCTCCGCGGCGGAGGACGGGGCGGCGATGGGCTGGTGGTCGGTAGCACCCGAGGCGGGGGTGGTGGTGAACAGGGGCAGCGCGGCGAGGGCTAGCGCGGGCAGACCGCGCATCATCAGGGTCTTGATCACACGGACGGTCTAGCGCCCCCGGCCCGGTTCGGATATGGCCCTGGACGTCAACTCACTCGGCTGGGTGCACGAGTTCACTGGGGAAACGATCCGCCCGGCCGGTGCTGACGTGCGCTTGGGCGCGCTGCGCGCCTGGGGCGGGGGTCCAGTTCGTCACTTTGGCGGTGGGCGCCGCGTGCCGAGGATGCGTGGAGCCTGCAACGCTCCGTTGCTGAAGATCGACCAGTGTTGCAGCGCAACACTCTGGCAACGATCAACAGCGCTCGGCTCTCGACCAGCATGGAT
>NZ_JBITDP010000064.1:0-10719 GCF_044454405.1 Streptomyces sp. NPDC051555
GTCAACGTCCTGTGGGCCATGATTCGCGACGGAGCGTGCTACCAAGCCATACCACCGGTCACGGCAGCGGCTTGACATCAGCATTGGGAAGCTCCTTAGGTGGGTGCGTGCGCGCCGGAGCATGGCTTCACTGGACGCAGCTCTGACCTGGGACCGAAGGATTCGGCACGGTCGCGAACTGTTCGCTGGAGGGGCTCGTTGCCGCTGAAATCTTCAGTGGCGTGCGGCATGGGGCGGGGGGTGATCACCCCCCGCCGATAGATATTAAGATACATGCAATTCGCGAGATAGGCAACGCCTGGTGATGGGGATGCCTCGACTGGAGCGGGATTGTCTGCCCCAGCCTGTCGCTGGTGGCGGCTGCCACCGTGCTCCTCAGTACAAGCAGACGACGCCGATTCGTACGGCGAGGCCGCACGGGAGACGCCCTGTCCCGTCCAGACCGCTGTCGGAACGGCGGAGGCGGAACCGGTCGAGTCCCTGGCCCGCAGCGGCGGCGATGGCCTCCGGGTCGTCACCCTCCCCGGCGGTCGCGAGCAACCGGACCGTGAAGGCGTCTCCCTGGTCCTCGACCCACAGCTCCGCCACCGGCTGGATCTCCTGGCGCAGTCCGCGTGCCCACGGCTCCAGCGTGCGCAGCAGTTCGGCGGCAGCTGCAGTGGATGTCGAGCGGCCCCTCGTGCCGTTCCCGGCTGCCAGCTCGTCGATCCCGGCGACCAGGACCAGGCCCTCGGCGAGATCAGCCGTCAGCGAGTACGCGGCAGAGCCGCCCAGCCCCGGGCCGAGCGGTGCAGTACCCGCCGCTGCGGCCAGCCGCTCCAGGCTCGCCCGCGTGGTCGCCCCGCCGGCGCACACCTCCGCCTGCACGTCCCGCGCACTCAGGCACAGCCGAAGGGGCTCCACCGGCCCGCAGGCATCCAGCAGCCGGGCGGCCATCTCCACGCCGACCGCGAGGGAAAGTGCCATAGCCGCATTCTCGCCGCCGCACCGCCCGTCCGTCCCCCGGACGGCCACTCCGCACGCCCGGGCCGGCAGGAGCGGGAGACCTGGACGGCAGGCGTGTGGGTGAGAATGGGGACATCTTCAGACGCTGTCCCGGCGCTGTCATCGCCCATATCTGGCCCTGGCTGTTCGGAGACGCCCGATCGAGGCAGGAGAAGCACTTTGACCCCTAACGGCCGCTGGCACCTGCAGGGCTCTGCGGAGCACGCCTACTCCGGTGAGGAAGCACGACAGCTGCTTCGGCATCGGTGGGACTGGGCGAACCAGGAGACGTGGTTCGAGAACGACGCGGGGCGGCTTCTGGGCGTGGTCACCAACGGCGAACGCGCGATGGTCGTATTGCTGGACGGGGACGGCGACCCCGGTGAGCATCTCGTCGATCCGCGCGGCGAAGGCTCGTCCGGGGGCTATCGGCTGTCCAACGGGCAGGCCGACAGCTACGAAGACCGGGACACGGTCGCCTTCGACACCGCCGCCCAAGCCGTCGCGTACTTCATCGAGCACGGCACCTGGCCCTCCGAAGTGACCGTTCAAGGCGAGCGCGCCCAAGAACGCAGCTGATGATGCTCCCCTGAACTCAGCCGAGGGCTCGATCGCCGGGTCAGCCCTGGGCCGCCGCGAGTTCGCCGAGCAGCTCCTTGTGCACCGACATCGCGGCGCTCGCGTACTCCGTCGGCGACGAGCTGCGCCCCTGCACGTCCGCCATGGCCTTCAGGAACCGCGCGTGGGCCGCCTGGTCGGCGTCCTCGACCGCGTCCTCGACCAGACGGAAGGCGCTGGTGGCGAAGCGGCGCAGTGCCACGCTGGTCTTGCGCCCCGCC
The DNA here is from genome assembly GCF_044454405.1 of Streptomyces sp. NPDC051555. Lineage (NCBI taxonomy): Bacteria > Bacillati > Actinomycetota > Actinomycetes > Kitasatosporales > Streptomycetaceae > Streptomyces > Streptomyces sp. NPDC051555. The sequence continues at coordinate 1,824 of NZ_JBITDP010000064.1, forward strand.
TTGGCCTGGTTGTCGTGCTCGACCACGCACTCGGCGTGCGTGCCGTCGATGACGCTGACGCGCAGCATCCGTTCGCGGGCCACCATGTCCGGCGCCATGTCCTGCCACAGCTGCCGGAGCCGGACGGTCCCGGAAGAGGTCTTGCTCATGCTGAACTCCTTTGAGAATCAGAGACGGTGGCCGGACGACGGCCAGCGCGCCCGTGACGGGCCTTGATGAAATCGTGGATGACAATGCGGGAATCAGCCCAGCGGGTGGTTTAGCGTCACTCCGCGGCCACAGGCCTCTTCTCGGGAGTAGCGTCTGACCTGCTGTGAGCCCAACTCCGGCTAACGGGTGGCCTTATGAAGCGCCTGTCGGTGTGGGGTCGGCCATGTGTCGACCCCACGCTGCTGACTATGCCCTCATCCTTCCCCCCCACCCGGCGCCCGTTTCGTCGTGCACAGCCAGACAGTGCTTGACCTGTGGAAATGGCATTTTCATCAAGGCCCGACCGTGACGGGGCGCCGGTCGGCACCTCAGATGGTGCCGGCCGGGCTGGAGGGCGGACGGAGGCGGAGGTTGTACGCGAGGACTTCCGCGCCGTAGCGGCAGATCAGCACCCACAACGGCATGGACAGCCCATCCATTTCCGCACGGACCAGCCGGGCGGCATCGTGGATGGCGTGCTGGGCCCGGGCGACGTCCAACGCATCGCCGCGCCGCGCACGGTCCAGCGCACGCCCGGCGTCCAGGACGCGGAGGTGCCCTTCGGGCGTGATCTTCTCCAACCGCAGCGGGCTGACGGGCGTGAACAGCGACGGGACCGGCGGCGCCGGGTCGAAGGCGGGCATGCGCTCTGCGCTGTAGCGGGCGGCGAGCATCTCCACCAGGTACGCCACAGCGACCTGCCAGGCGGCCACATCCCGTTCGCCGGTGCGGACCTGAAACGTGGTGATAGCCCGGTCCGCACACACCTCGGCGCGCTCCAGGGCTCCGGGACCGCCGCCCAGGCGGAAGTCCTCCAGCGCCCGGGCGGACTCGAACATGCTCACCTGCGCGGACGGTGCGTACTCCTCAAGGCCTCGGCGCATGAGAATGTCGAGGCCCTCCTCGACGACGACCAGAGACTGGGGTGTGGCCGGCTCGCCAGGATCGGAGGCGGGACCGGGGTGGGGTGTTCGGGAAGTCATGGTCCTGGTTCCTTCGCGGCGGCTCGGGTCAGACGCCGTTGTTGTCGAGAATGCGGATGATGGTGGCGGCGACCTCGCGCACCTGCCGCGCCGGATGTCCGGCCTTGGACTGCGCCCACTGCCGGGCGGCGATGGCGCGGACCTCTTCGGGGCCGCGGCCCTTGTGGGCAAGCTCCTGCTGGAGCCGGTCAGCGTGCTTCTGCTCGTCGCTCCAGGCGTGAAAGGTGGCTACAACGGAGTCGTAGCCGAGTTGGCCGCTACGGACCATCGCGAAGGAGTTGGCGGCGACCCAGGCCTCGTGCGCGAGGGATCGCAGAGCACGGCTCCGCGCGTTCATCGTGACCTCCGGACAGTGGACGGGAGACGGGGCGGCGCGGTCGCGGCCGCCCCGATCCGGATCAGCAGCCGAGTTCGCATGCCGTCCCCAGGAGCAAGGCCGGGATGTACAGGTCCGGGCAGTCGTTGTTGTCGCGGAGCTCGTCAGGCAGGTCGTCGAAGCCGACGCCGGCCTTCGCGAGTACGGTGAGGAGTTCGTCCAGGTCCTCGACCTCCTGCAGCATGCGCTTCGGCCACAGGGCGCGTACCGGCTCGGGAAGTTCGGGCAGGTCAGTGGGCAGACCGACATCATTCCGGAGGTCGCGCACGGTGCGGCCGTCGGCCGAGACGAGGCGTACGGTCAGGAGCCAGCCGTCTTCGTTCTCGTACATCTCCAGGGCGTCCGCGGAGGGGTACCAGGCGCGCAGCGTTTCTACGAGGTTCCTGGTCACGATGTGGGCCTCGGCCTTCAGACGGTCACGGAGTTCGTTCAGGCGTGCCCAGGCCGCCGGATCTGTTTCACCGCTCCGGTGGCCTTCGTGGCCCTCGGGAGTCAGTGCGGAGTCGTAGCGCGCTTCAGGTTTCGCTGGCAAGTCGTCCTCAGCTACCGGTGCCATGAACCATGCGGTGGAGCATCGAAAGAGGTCACCGGTAGGAGTCTCGCGCAGCCGCTCGGTCACCGAGGCAATGATCTCGTCCTTGGACACAGCAGATCCCTTCCAGGAGGCGGTGAGGCCGTCAGCTCGACCCCAGATATGACAATACTTGTAAATCCCGGGATAGGCAACGATTATATTGCACTCAATCATTGAGTTTCGCGTTGACGACGTTGGGTGCTCGCGGTACGTTAGATTCGCGTTAGATCCGGTGATGGAGGAAGACGATGCTCGACCCCGTGAAGGCGGTGCTCGCTCAGATCCCCCTGGTGGGGCCTGTGCCGCCGCTGCCTGACCCGAAGGAGCGCACACGGCTGCGTGAGGGGTGGGGCTGGTCCAAGACCCAGCTCGCCGAGGCGCTCGAGGTCTCGCGGGAGACGGTGTGGACGTGGGAGAAGGAACCGCCTCGCACTCCCCGTGGCAAGACCGGGCAGCTCTACGCCCGCCTGCTCGCCCACTTCGCCACCAAACTCGACGCCGGTACTCCAGCCCCCACGGTGACCGCGACACCCGCAGCAGCCGTGCCCGAGACTCCCGCCCCCGCGAGCGAGGAAGCCCCAGTCGAGCACGACGAGGACGCGCAGTTCGCGTTCGATTTCGACGTCGAAGACCCGCCTGAGCTCAGCTGGGACACCACCCCGGCCCCAGCGGACGTCCCGGACCCCGAGTACGACATGCCGGGCTCATGGACCGCACTGCCCGAGGGCGACACCCGGCCGTGCGCCCGCTGCGGTCGGCCGACCTCGTTCCTCGTCGCAGACCAGCCCCGCCACGTCTACCTCCAGGCCATGGCCATCATGGGCGTCCCGCGCTGCGGAACCCAGACAGTCGCCGTCCCAGCTCCCACCCTTCCCACGCCCGTGCCGACACCCGCCATGCCGGTGCCGGTGACGCCCGGCGACACCGCCCTCGCCCAGGACGCCGTGACCGAGCCCCCGGACCCCGCTCCCGCGCCGGCCCAACCCCCGGTGCGGGCGGCGGCGCCGCAACGCCCCCCCAAGGCCGCCACCCCGGCCCCACGGCGCAAGACGGCCAAGGCGGCGGCCGTGAAGCAGGTGGCACCCGAGCACGCCGACGGCCCGCTCGCCGTCCTCGACATCACCGGCGGCGCCCTGACCGCCCACCTCGTCGACGGCCGCACCATCCCGTGCCCGGCGAAGACCCTCCAAGCCCTCGCCACCTGGGCCCTGGACAAGAAGAAGATCCGACTCGGCGCGGACCGGCTCCACGACAACGGCTTCCACCAGGACCCGCTACTCGTACTGACCCACGGGGCCGTCGCACACTTCGGCCTGCCCACGGATCTGGCCGACCAGGAAGACCTCCGCCTGCCCGCCGACCACACCATCGTCAAGAACATCCAGAAGGCCGGATGGGAACTGACCAAGTCAGGCCTCGGACCCTGGCCGCGTATCTTCAAGCGCGTCGACGGCCGCCGACACTGCGTCCAGCTCGCGCTCGTACCCTGGCGCGCCCTGGAGACCCGTGCCTGGGGGAACGCCGCCGACCTGCCCGCCCCCGAACTCGCCCGGCTCCTCGGCACCTTCGCCGACCTGGTCCTCACCCCCCGCGGCACGGTCGCCGTCACCGCCGAAGAACTCATGACCGCGCTGCGCCCGCCCACCAAGGCCGTCTGGAGCGCGGAGAGCGGCAAGTACGTCTCGGCCAACGTGCCCGACACCCTGCACACCGTCGTCGACCCCGCCCCGTGCGAGGCCCCCGACGAACACCCCCTGGTCGCCGCCGACTACCCCGAGGCAGGCTCCCGGCCCGCCAGCGAGGCCCTCGACGAAGAGGCATGCATCTGGGTCCGCCCCTACGACCTGATCAGCGACGACGAGCACGCCCGCACCAGCGTCGTCGCCCTCGACGTCGCGGTCGCCTTCCTCGCCGCCTGCCGGCGCCTCCACGTCGGTACCGGACCGGCCATCCACCGCCCCCGCAACCCCCGCTTCGACCCCGAGCTCCCCGGCTCCTGGTACGCCGACCTCTCGAACATCGAACTCGACCCCCGCCTCCCCAACCCCTTCACCTCCAGCGGCGACCGGCCCCAGGGCCCCGCCTGGTACGCCACGCCCACGCTCGAGTACGCCGTCGAACTCGGCGCCGACGTCCGCCCCATGGAAGCCTGGGTCCGCGAAACCCACAGCCCCTACCTCCAGCCCTGGTACGAGCGGCTGCGCGCCGCCTACCTGACCACGATGGCCGGCCTCGGCGTCACCGCCGACCTCGACGACGAGGCATTCCTTGCCGCCATGGCCGGCTACAAGAACGGCGACCCGGCCCTGGTCACCCTCCTCGACGCCATCAAGTCCACCGCGAAGTCCGGTATCGGCAAGCTCCGCCAGCGCCCCAACATCGGACTCGACCACGTCTTCGGAGAGCCTTGGCCCGCCCTGAACCGCAAGACGTGGCGGCCCGACATCCGCGCCATGATCCTGTCGAAGGCGCGGATCAACATGCACCGAAAGATGCGCAACCTCGCCGAAGTCGCGAACCGCTACCCCCTCGCGGTCAACACCGACTGCGTGATCTACGCCGCCGACAGCCTCTCCCCGCTCCCCGTGCTGCTTGGCCCCGACGGTCAGCCCGTACGCGGAGGCTTCCGCCTCGGCGTCAACCCCGGCTCCGTGAAGCATCAGGGCAGCCAGACTTTCCAGTGGGCAGCCGACCTCCTCGCCGACGGCGTGAACATCGCCAACGAGATCAAGGACGCCAGCCTCGTGCGGGCGGCCTGAGACCCTAAGGACCTGAACTCGTGGGACTGATCGAAGACCGCCTGGGGGAAGCCGCGGACACCGCCTTCTCCCAGCCGATCCCCAAGACCCTCGGCGCGCGCGTCCGGTTCCTCCTCAAACAGGAGCCCGGAACCCGCGCCGAGGCCGCCCGCGCCGTCGCCGAGAAGATCGGCAAGAGCCAGCGCACCGTCGAGCGCTACCGCGACAACGAGATCAAGACCGCCAAGGCGGACACCACGGCCGTCATCGAAGCGGAGGTGAAGAACCTCTGGCAGCCCCTCGTCCGCGCCCGCCGCCTCCAGGACGCCATCACCCACAAGGGCATCAAGGTCGACGTCCGCGGGACATTCGGATTCACCTCCCCGCGCGGCACCACCAACGACCCCCGCCACCGGCGCATGACCCGCCGCCTGGACGCCGACACCGCGCGCAAGCTCTTCGAAGCCAAAGCCACCGGAGCCAGCGACAGCGACCTCGCCCAGATCGTCGCCAACGGGCTGAGGGACGACTACTTCACCGACGGCGGCACCCGCGCCCAGTCCCTCCAGCAGGTCGAGCTCACCGGCATCGACCACATCCGCTTCGGCATGGACTGACCACCCACACCCCCTCGTCTCTCCCGAAAGGCCGACCGTCACCGTGGCCGTATCCACCAGCACCGGCGAAGCACCCCCGAAGGTGCGGCTGCGCAAGCACCAGTCCCAGGCCGTCCACGCCGCCCAGACCGCGTTGCGGCAGTCGGACCGGACCACCGTCGTCATGGCCTGCGGCACAGGCAAGACGTACGTCGCCGCCCGAACCGCCGCCCGCGTCGCCCCCCAGGGCACCCGCCTGGTACTGCTGCCCACTATCGACCTCCTCGCGCAGACCATCGACGACTGGCGCACCGCCGGCCTGACCGGACCCGTCCTCGCCCTGTGCTCCAAACGCCCGCCCGTCACCGGCGACCCCGTCCCCCGCACCACCGACCCCGCGATCCTCGCCGCGACCGTCAGCCGGCACCCCGACCTCACCGTCTTCGCCACGTACCACTCCCTGACCCGCGTCACGGCCGCACACCACGACCGCGCCCTGCCGCCCTGGTCGCTGATCACCGTCGACGAGGCCCACCGCACCAGCGGCGACCTCGGAAAACGCTGGGCCGCCGTCCACGACGACGCACTCGTCCCCGCGCACAAGCGCCTCTACCTCACCGCCACCCCGCGGATCTGGTCGGCCGGCGAGCCCGACGAAGACGACGATGCCCCCCTCGTCGCCTCCATGGACGACCCCGGCCTCTACGGCGAGACCAGCTACCGCCTCCCCCTCGCCGAGGCCATCGACATAGACCTCCTCGCCGACTACCGCGTCGTCGTCATGGAAGTCCACGAGGCCACCATCCGCACCCGCCTGGGAATCTCAGACCGGGCCACCGAAGCCGAACTGCGACAGGCCGCCCTCCAGATCGCCGTCCTGCGCGCCATGGCCGAACTCGACCTGTGCCGCGTTGTCTCCTTCCACCACCGCGTCGCCGACGCCCACACCTTCGCCACCACCCTCCCCAAGGCCGCAGCCCTCCTCCACGCCGCGGACCCGACCGGAACCGGCTGCCCCGACCCCGGCGAGCTGTGGGCAGCCGCGATCGACGGCACCCAGGACCCCGACGTACGCCGCCACCTCCTCGACCGGTTCGACGGCAGGCCGTTCGGCGAACTGGCGCCTGCCCACCGCACGGTGATCGCCAACGCCCGCCTCCTCGGCGAAGGCGTCAACATCCCCAGCATCGACACCGTGGTCTTCGCCGACCCCAAAGAATCCATCGTCGACACCGTGCAGGCCGTCGGCCGCGCCCTGCGTCAAAAGCCCGGCCAGGGCAAGAAGGCCACCCTGATCGTCCCCGTCTACGTCGCCCCCGGCGAGGACACCGACGATCTCCTGGGCTCCAACCTGTACAAGCCGCTCTGGCGCGTCTTGCAAGCCCTACGCGCACACGACGACCGGATCTCCGACCGCCTCGCCGTCACCCAGCAGCCCTCCCGCCCCGAACCGAACGACGACGAACACGGCGCGCACATCCCCCTCGACGTCACCTTCGACCACCCCTTCCCCGCCGACACCATCGCCCAGGCCTTCCGGCTGCGCGTCCTCTACCCGCGCGACGCGTCCTTCCGTCGCGGCCTGGACTCCGCCACCGCCTACTACGAGACCTTCGGCCACCTCGACGTCCCCCAGCTCCACGACGACGAAGACGACTTCGCGCTGGGCCGCTGGATCAACCGCATGCGCAAGGCGTACGCAGCCGGCTCCCTCAAACCCCGCCAGATCAAAGCCCTCGAACACATCGGCATGATCTGGAACCTGGTCACCCAGGCAGCAGAACGAGGCCTGCTCCACGCCAGCAACTGGGCCGCCGCCCACGGCCACCTCGCAGCTCCCTCCGCCGAGATGATCGGCGACTTCGCCTTCGGACGCTGGCTCACCTACCGCCGAAGCGCCGCCCGCACCCGGACGGAGAAGGGCCTCGCACCCGATCCCACCGACACGGCCCTCGCGGAGATCGACCCCTGGTGGAACCCCCCGTGGCCGATCACCTGGCAGCGCCTCTACTACACCGCCCGCACCTACGCCGACGCCAGCATCACCCTCGATGACCTGCCCGCCGACTTCCTCACCGACGACAACGAACCCCTGGGGGAATGGGTCGCCACCCAGAGCCGCGCCTTCCCCTCCCTCCACCCCGCGCAGGCCCAGCTCGTCACCGAACTCGGCATCACCCCCGTCGAGCCGGCAGCAGACGAGGCTCCGCAGCCCGCCGGCCGCGCCGCCCGCCAGCAGCGGCAGTTCGAAGCGGGCATCAACGCCGTCGAGGCCTTCCGCGCCCGGGAGGGCCACGTCCACATCCGGCAGCGCGACACCGTCACCGTCGACGGCGCCGAGCACAAGGTCGGCCAGTGGCTCAACAACCTCCGCAAGCGCTGGGACACCCTGCCCGAAGAACACCTCCAGGCCGCCACCGCCGCCGGACTGACCCGCCACGCCCAGCCGGCCAACGCCGACGCTGGGCAATGAGCTGCGAACAGCCAGCCCCACTGCACCGGGGTGGCGCCCCGGCGTGGGCTGGCTAAGGGCGTCCGCCAATAGGGGCGGGTGAAGGAGCGGGCCTCGTCATGCTGACGGTCGCACGGCGGCGTGGGGCGGTACTCGTCCCCGACAAGGCATCGGGCGTAGTCCGTCAGGGCGGCGGGCATGGAGCCGAGACTACGGCGCGATGATCCGCCGGCCAGGGCCTAGCGTGGCCACCCTGCGGCGGTCAGGTGGTGACGTCGAGCATGTAGTTGTTGGTGATCACGAACGTCACCAAGTTCGTACCCGTCCCGAAGGTGCCGGTCCCGGAGTCACGCGCCTGGCCGCCGGCTCCGCGTTCGGTGGCGTTGCCAGACGCCGCAGTGGTGTCCCGGTCGAAGCGGCGGTCGATCGTGAACTGGAGGGACTGCCCCGTGTCCGTCCGCCTGAGGGTCTCGGTGGTCCGCGTCTCGTAGAAGAGGGCTCCGCTGCCCGTCACCGAGCCGGAGATCGTCAGCTGCGCAGGGAAGGACTCGTCCGGCGTAGCGCAGCGGAAGTTGCTGGCGCTCTTGCCGTCGACGGCGCCGTTGACAGGATGGACGTTCACGTTGATCGAGCCGGCGCAGTTGAAGGTCGCCATCATCGCGCGACCGGGGTTGGCTGCAGCCGCGGGTGCCGTGACTGCAGCAGCCACGAGCAGGGCCGCCGCCGCAGTGGCAGCCCTGCCACGCGCAGACACGGGCAACATGACGGTCCTCCTTGGACCTGCTGCCGCGGGCCCCGTGAGGAGCCGGGCGACGAGAGTGCGCTTCATGGTGTCCATGTTGTGATCAACGAAAACGAATCAACTAAGACACCATGGTCCGCCGGACAGGCCTTACTGACTTCAGCTCGTTGGGGTGATTCTGTCCGAACTCCCTGATGGGTGTGGGTGGGTGGCTGTATCCGTGGTGTGTGAAATATGCGGATGGGG
>NZ_JBITDP010000065.1:0-8135 GCF_044454405.1 Streptomyces sp. NPDC051555
CTGACGAGGGTTCACAGTCTCTCCCAGCTCTGATGACGAAGGGTCAGCGACAGTCGCATCTCCCTGTCCACCGATCGTCACTTGACGCCGAGGGCTTGCCAAGCGGGACGGTCCGTCCGGGTGATCACCTCCCTTTCCGCCCCGACTCACGTGCGGACGAGGGCCGTGCAACGCAACCGGCCATCAAAAGCGCCCCACGATCGGGCTCCAGGCCCGCCACGTCCTGCCACTCAGCACGATGAACCGTTCCGGGTTCAGTAGAGACTTGATTCCGTGAAAGGATCGAGTCATGGCACGCCCCTCCTCCTATCCCGCTGAGCTGCGTAAACGAGCGGTCCGTATGGTCGCCGAGGTCCTCAGTGACTACCCGACCGAGTCCGCTGCGATCAAGGCGGTCGCCGAGAAGCTCGGTATCGGCTCGACCGAGACGCTGCGCAAGTGGGTCCGTCAGGACCAGGTCGACTCCGGTACCCGCCCCGGCGTGACAAGCGAGGAGTCCGCGCAGGTCAAGGCGATGAAGAAGGAGATCGCCGAGCTGAAGCGGGCGAACGACATCCTGAAGGCGGCGGCGAGTTTCTTCGCGGCCGAGCTCGACCGGCCACATCTTCGCTCGTAGCGTTCATCGACGAGCACCGGGACCGCTTCGGCGGCGTCGAGCCGATCTGCAGGACGCTCACCGAGCACGATTGCAAGATCGCCCCCTCCACCTACTACGCCCACCACAAACGGCTCGCCAAACCATCTGCGCGGACCGTGCGCGATGCGGATCTCAAGCCCCTGATCCACCAGGTTTTCAAGGACAACTACCGTGTTTACGGGGCCCGGAAGATCTGGCGGGAACTGAACCGGCAAGGCCACATCGTGGCCCGTTGCACCGTCGAACGCCTCATGCGCGAGAGCGGCATCGCCGGCGCCGTCCGCGGCAAGAGGGTGATCACCACGATTCCGGACGGATCGGTCGAGCGGGCCCCGGACCTGGTGGACCGGAACTTCGTCGCGAGCGCGCCGAACCGCTGCTGGGTGGCCGACTTTACGCACGTCGCCACATGGGCCGGGGTCGTCTACGTCGCGTTCGTCGTGGACACCTTCTCCCGCCGGATCGTCGGCTGGTCCGCCGCCACCTCGAAGGAGACCAGGCTCGTCATGGACGCTCTGGAGATGGCCCTGTGGCAGCGCGACCGTGACGGATTCCCTTACCAGCGGGGCGAGTTGATACATCACAGCGATGCGGGTAGCCAGTACACCAGTTTCCGGCTGGCCGAGCACCTGGACGCAGCCGGTATCGCGGCCTCGATCGGCTCCGTCGGCGATGCATACGACAACGCACTGATGGAGAGCACGATCGGCCTGTTCAAAACCGAGTTGATCAAGCCGCAGCGGCCCTGGAAGACCCTGTCCCACGTGGAGCTGGCCACCGCCGAGTGGGTCGACTGGTACTGCCACCGACGGCTGCACGGTGAAATAGGGCACATCCCGCCCGCCGAATACGAGACCAACTACTACCGCAGAACCACGAAACCCCAGGTCACAGTCAAGATCTAGAGTCTCGATCGAACCCGGAACGGTTCACGATCCCCAGTGCCACGGTGTGCACTGATCGGTTCACGTTCGCCGCCTGCCGTGCGGCCTCAGTGCGTTGTGGCAAAGGGAGTCCCTGTTCGATGAGCAGGGACTTCTTCGTGTGCGGGGCATGACCGGGGCCGGGTAGGGGCAGGCAGCGGACGGCTTGTTGTGGATCGAGGAGGGTGCGATGCCGTCGGTGTTGGGGTTGATGGAACAGCGTGAGGCGCGGGCGAGGCGGGATCTGGAGTCCTGGACGGAGGTCCTGGAGCAGGCTCAGGCGGAGGTGGATGCCGCGCGGGAGCGAGTCGAGCGGGCCCGGGTGGGGCGTGAGGAGCTCGTGTCGGTGCTGGCCGAGGAGAGCCCCGTGATTCCGCCGGTTTCCGTGCCGTCTGGTGGTGAGATGGCTGCCGCCGTGGGATCGAGCGGCCCCGGCGCGGGGCATGGCGAGAGGCCGCCGGTGCGGCGGTCGGGCATGGGCGGGGAGGTGCTCGGCGGCCTGTATCGGGAGGTGTTCGCCGCGGTGGCGGCTGCTTCGGGGCCGGTGAATGGAGTGGAGCTGACGCGGGCGGTGGGGCCGGGAAGCGGAGATCAAGAACGAGGTGGAGAAGATCCGGCACCGTGCCTACGTGCTGGAGAAGCGGGGCTGGTTGGTGCGGGCGAAGGACGGACGGTTCATGCCCGCGCCCGGGGCAGTCGGCCGGGACGCTTCTCCGGCCAGCGCGGAGCGTCCGCGGCCAGGCGCCGGGACAGCCTGATCACAGCGGCCCACCACACCATCTGGGCGTGGTGGTCGAGGCGGCGTTCGTGGTCGCGGTTGAGGCGGCGTGAGCGGGAGAGCCAGCTCAGCGTTCGCTCCACCACCCACCTGCGGGCCAGCACGACAAATCCGCGGTGTCCGTCGGATCGGCGCACGACCTCGATCCGTACTCCGTGCCGGGCGAACGCCTTGGCCAGGGCCGGGCCCTGGTAGGCGCTGTCGACCCACACCAGTTTCAGCAGCCGGCCCGGCTGGTCCAAGAACGTCTCCAGCAGTGCGGGAGCGGCCTTGGAGTCGTGCACATCGGCTGTGGTCACGGTGACCTCCAGGAGCAGGCCCTCGGTGTCGGTCAGGATGTGACGCTTGCGCCCGTCACGTGATTTCCCGCCGTCGTATCCGCGACTTTCCGCACCGACGGTCTCGGAGGCGTCCACCGACTGACTGTCGATGACCCCCGCGGATGGCTCGGCGTTGCGCCCTTCGTGTTCCCTGGCCGTGCGACGCAGCCGTTCATGCAGTTCACGCACGTAGTCGTAGGCCCGCCAGCGGCGGAAGAAGTCGTAAACCGCCCGCCAGTACGGGAAATCGACCGGCAGAGCCATCCACTTCACACCATTGTCGGCCAGGTAGCGCACCGCATCGAGTATTTCGCGGTGACAATACCCCTCGGGACGCCCGCCCTGCTTGAGGAGCCAGGCCGGCACCGGCATCGCGGAACGGACCTCGGCCCACTCCGCATCCGTCATGTCACTCGGATAGCAGGCCGCCCGCCGCCCCGGAACGATCGAACCGAACCGGTGCACGTAGCAGTCACACCCAGGAGTGACCGCGGTGGACGAAGACACAGAGATACTGCTCAACTGATCGGGCAACGGGCTTCCTTGGGCGTGCTGGGTGTCGTAACCGCGTCACTACCAAGGGGCCCGTTCTTTCATGCCCGCGGCCGCACCCGTACCTCCGTCCAGACGATCACCCGCGCCCACACGCCTCGAACGAAATCCGGTTTGCCACAACGCACTCAGGGCCTTTCGCGGGGCGGGGATCACCGGGTACTCCCGTCGCGCTGGGTGAGGACGCGGGAGATCCGCAGTTCCCTCAGGTCGGGGATGTGGTTGTAGAGGGTGCCGACCAAGACGCCGAGGAGAGCCGCGATGGTCTCGATGCCGTGCTGCGGGTTGGGCAGCACCTCGCGAGCGGCGCGCAGAAGCTTTGCTCAACCACGTCTACCGCTCCGAAGCCCAGCGCACCGACCAGTTCGTCCGCCGCCACCCCCACGACCCGGCCGAGCAATGCTCAAGACCTGTGGATCGGGTTCCGGGAGGGCACGCAGAGGGCGTACCTTCCCGAATGAAGTTCCCCCGTGATCATGGACACAGTGTTGTTATGCCGCGAGGGCTTGGTCTTGCCGGTAGCGCAGGCGTGTCTCGTGGGGCGTGAGGTAGCCCCAGTGGATGTGCTTGCGTAGGCGTCGTCTGTTGTAGAAGGTTTCGATGAAGTCGAAGATGTCGGCGCGGGCGGTGGCCCGGTCGGGCCAGAAGCGGGTGCCGATCTCCTCTTTCAGGACGGCCCAGAAGCTTTCCGCGGCGGCATCATCGAAGCAGCTTCCGGTCCGGCCCATGCTCTGCCGGTATTCCAACTCGGCGAGTCTGGTGCGGAGTTGGCTGGAGATGTATTCGGATTCGCAGTCGCTGTGGATCACGCAGCCGGGCTCCAGGCGGCCCAGCGCGGCGGCCATGTCCAGGGCGTCGACGACGAGGTCGGCGCGGTGGTGGTCGGCCATCGAGTACCCGATGATCTCGCGTGTGGCCAGGTCCAGCCATGAGGCGAGGTAGAGCCAGCCCTCCGCTTCGTGTACTTGCTTCCCACCTGGCACTACTTCCTCTGGAACCCACTAGGGCATAAGCAGCAATACGCCTACTTCAAAAGCCCTCTGAGAAGGGACTTGCTCACCAGGACGGGGGGGGCGGAGCGACAACGGGCACCTCGACGATTTCATCGGTCACTGGAACAGCCCGAGCATGCCCGTTGATCATGCTCCCGCACCGGGGAACACCAAGATCACCGACAGAGTCAAGCGGACCCCCTGAACCGCCGCCCCCACACCCCGGCGCGGCCAGCCCCTACCGGCGGGGCCCCGGCCGACATCCTGGCCGGGGCCCCGTCCTGGTGCGCAGGCCCCGGTCAGAGCCAGACAGGACGGTCGGCGTTCCACCGGGGCCCCGGCCCCAGCAGGGGCCCGGCAGAGCATGGACGAGGGAGGTTTCCTGCGTTGAGCGAGCGCATGGTTCGCCGCCCGAGGCCTCACCGTCGACCGTGTCCTGACCGGCAACGCCTGGGCCTACAGCAAGAACATCTGGCGCCGGACCTGCCGTGATCTGGGCATCAGCCCACGCTAGACCAAGCCCTGGCGGCCCCAGAGCAACGGCAAGGTCGAACGCTAGTTGGTCTTGCTCGTGCGGTAGGCGGCAATGGTGGGGGTGGTCTGGTTGAGTGCGGTGGCGGCGTCGGCGGTGTTGCGTTCGCCGATGGGGGTCGTGCCGTCGCTGAGGCGGGGGGTGGAGTAGGTGTTGGTGTACTGGCAGCTGGGTGCGGGAGCGTTGATCTGCTCGGCGTAGGGCCGGCAGGTGATCTTGTAGGCCATGGTGGTGAACCACTTGGCGTTGGGAGTGATGTAGCCCTGCCCTCCGGGGACCGGCGGGACGTTGAGGTAGCGCTTGACGTAGTCGACCGACACGTCGTTGGCGTCCGCCACCGACTGGAGCTGGCTGCGCATGGTGCGCTCGTCGTGCATGAGGCCGAGGTTGTGGCCGAGTTCGTGGGCGAAGCCGGGCTCACCGTCGATGGCGGCGAACACGTCGATGCTGCTGAACGCGGCGTTGCTGGTCTGCCGCGAGGGGGCGAGGTAGACGCCGTCCTCGTTCTGCGGGAGGTCACCCTGGCCCGCGGTGTAGGTGGTGCCGCTCTTGGTGACGTTGGTCAGCACCGAGACGAGGTCCGCGCCGGACTCGTCGCGTACCTGGCGGGCGAGCCGGCCGATGGGTCCGGTACCGGTGTCCATCTGCTGGAGAGCCTCGCCGGGGTCCTCGCTGCCGTAGAAGGCGGGGACCTCGAAGGTGCGCACGAGGCGCACCTCGGCGTTGACGCCGCTGGTGGTGAGGGCGCGGTTCATCTGTGCGACGGTGGTGCGGATCTCGTCCGCGATCTGCCGTGGCCGCCATGCCCATGAGGCAATTCCGGAGCCCTCGCCGGTCCGGAGGCCGTTCTTGGCTGCCTGGGTGTATCCGACGGCCACGTCGATGACGGCCCTGGTGGCGGCCCTGGGGGCAGGGGTGGCCGGGGCGGACCGTTGTGGGACGGCGGGCAGGGTGTCGGGGAGGTTGAGGGAGTCGGGCTGGGGGGCGGGCAGGGCGTCGGGGTCGACATCGGTGACCTTGACCTTGGTGTGGTCCTGCGGGTCGGTGCCGATGAGGTACTTGTGGCCGGGCGTCCGGACGAAGCCCTGGATGTCGCCTTCGGATGCCGGCGAGGCGCAGGCTCCCTTGACGGTGAGGTAACTGGTCGAGCCGGACATGCCGGTGACCTCGCCGGCCCACGCCAGCGACCTGTCGGAGCCGTCACTGATCGGGGTGACCTGACCGGACACCTTGAGCATGGTCTTGTAGGCGCGGGTCGCGCCGGACGCCTACTTCAGGTCCATGGTCAGGGACATCTGGTGGTCGTGCGTCTGACGGGTGGCCAGCGAGCAGAAGGAGGCGAAGTCGGCCGTGCTCAGGTTCAGGCTCCCCTGCCCGAGTACGACGGGCGTGGTGGAGTCTGCGGGCTGCGAAGGGCCGGCGGCGGCGGCCGTGGGCAGAGCGGTCGCGGCGAGCACCGTGGCGATCGCGACGTGGCGGAACAGATGACGCACGAACGACTCCCTGAAGGCGAGTGGGGGTGAGGAGCGACCGGGCAGTCCCGCTCGGGCGGGACTACGGCACAGATCGCGGCCTCACGAACACACCCAAGATCACCTTTCACACCTGAGGAATCACGCTCAGTTCGCAACTTTCACCTGGGCGCCGCTGTGATGTGCCCGAACGGCGCTGCCCACTCGTGCGGATGACTGCAGGTCAGGAAGGTGTACGCGCGTGTGCAGGCGAGGCCCGGTGGCACTGAGGCGCTCGGCCCTGTGGTGATGGTGGTTGCCTTGTCTCGGATTTACGAGGTCGCTGTCGGTGTTCTGCCGTTGGGTCTTGTTCAATCAGCAAGGATGCCGGCTTCGCGGAGGTCGCGAAGATATCCCCGGAGGTCCGCCGTGAATGTTGCGGGCTGTTCCCACGCGGGGTAGTGGCCTCCGTGGTCGAATTCCATCCATCGGACGACGTTTTTGTGGTCCCGGTCCACGAGGCGGCGGATCGCCTCGCCGATGTCGTTGTGGTAGACGGCTACAGCGAGCGGGAATGTGGTCGGGGAATGCCTCGCGAACATGGCCGAGACCAGCTTGTATTGACGAGCCGACGAACTGGCTGTGCCGGTGATCCAGTACATCATCACGTTGGTCAGCAGGCGGTTACGGTCGAATACGTCTTCCGGGACGCCGGTCAGGTCTGCGCATTCCCTGATCGGATCGAGGATCCAGGCCAGCTGTCCCACGGGGGAGTCCGTGAGCCCGTAGGCAAGCGTCTGCGGCCGGGCAGCCTGGACGGTCCCACCGGCGGCGATCGGCCGGTTACTGAAGCCGGCCTGCTTGTCCAGGCGGCGGCGGTCGTCGGCGCTCAGGCCGTCCAGCTCCCCGGGTGTGCCGGTCGGCGCGGCCATTACGTTGTTGACGTGCACGCCGATCACGTGATCGGCGTCGATCCGGCCGAGTTCGAGGGACACCATGTGGCCCCAGTCCCCGCCCTGGGCGAGGTACTTGTCGTAGCCGAGCCTGTGCATGAGCTCGGCCCACGCCTGCGCGATGCGGCGCGGCTCCCACGGCTCGGGGGTGGGGCCGGAGAACCCGAAGCCGGGCATCGCCGGGATCACCAGATGGAAGGCATCACCCGCGGCACCCCCGTGTGCTTGGGGGTCGGTCAGCGGGCCGATCACGTCCAGGAACTCGACGACGGAACTGGGGAAGCCGTGGGTGATGATCATCGGGGTGGCGGTCGGTTCGGGCGACCGGACGTGCAGAAAGTGCACGTTCTGTCCGTCGATGACGGTGGTGAACTGGGGAAAGGTGTTGAGGAAGGCTTCTTGAGCGCGCCAGTCGTATTCATCGCGCCAGTACGCGGCGAGGTCCTGCATGTATGCGAGGGGAATTCCGTAGTCCCACCCGACGCCGGTCGCCTCGTCCGGCCAGCGAGTAGTGTCCAGACGTGCTTGCAAGAAATCCAGATCGGCCTGCGGGATGTCGATTCGATACGGCTGAATACTGGTGTTCTCGGTCATGGATTCGGCCCCTTCTTCATCAGTCTCGCCCGTCACCCCCTACTTGGCACAGATGCTACAAGTCGCACTGTCCCGATCCATGCCGCGACGCGAAGCGAGGGAGACGGCCATCTTCTCTACTTTTGACTGCGCACAGGCCAACGAACTCGCACTGCAGAGCTTGGCGAGGGGGACCTGTGCAGCTTGGGCATCGCGCTCTTCCGCCCCATCGGCCGCAACGTGCTCAGCTAGTGGGGACCCGGCCGGGACCATGCACGAACGGGGTGCGTGGATGGGACGTGGCTGCTGCTCGGTTTCTATGCCGGCGCCTAGGCCGTGTCTGATGGCTCTCGCCCGGATGGTGGATCTACTGCCGTTCCGGGCAGGAGTCGGTCATGGTGCGTCGGCATGAACTGACGAATGC
>NZ_JBITDP010000066.1:0-7897 GCF_044454405.1 Streptomyces sp. NPDC051555
CCTCACGAAACTCAGACGTGTACGTCCGTTGCTTGGAACCCATGAACCCCAACATCCCCTGCAATCACGGACTCCACGCTACGAGGGGAGGGACACTCGTCCGGCTCCACCAGCGCCAAAAGTGCGGGCCGCAGCCCCGGATCGAGATCCACGACCCGTTTGCGACCACCGCCCGTCCGCCGCACCCGCCCCAGCGGCTCCACGCCCGCCTCGAGCTCCCACACGCCCTTGCGGACCGTCGTCTCACTCACCTCGGCCGACCGTGCGACTGCCCGGACACCTCCATGCCCCAGCCCCGAGCCTCCGCGGCCATCAGCAGACGCCGCTGCCGCTCGTCCAAATGCGGGAACAACACAGCGAACTTCAAGGCAAGTTGAGCACGGGTCTCATCCGGGATGCGCATACCACGCCAACGAGCACCAGAGCGGGAAGTAACACCTTGATCCCCTGCAAGCCCTTTGGCTCGACCCAGCCCGTTCACCTGGAAGGCGCCTCAAGGTCGTGATCAGAAAATCTCCGACCAGATCGTGGTCTTTAGACCGTGTCCTATGTGGTGAGGCGTCGTTGTGCTTCGTATGGGGCGGGGTGCATGGAGTTGGATTGCTCCGGACGGGTTATGGGAGATCGCGGAGCCGCTGATCCCGCCGTCGAGGGTGCGGCCGCAGGGCGGTGGAACGCAGGACACGCCTGATGAGACGCTGTTCGCGGCAATCATCTACGTCCTGGTCAGCGGCTGCGCCTGGCGGGCACTGCCGCCCTGCTTCGGGATATCGAAGTCGACCGCCCACCGCAGGTTCCTGATCTGGTCGAGGGCTGGCGTCTGGGGCCGGCTACACGAGAAGATCCTGCACCGGCTCGACGACGCGGGTCTCCTTGATGTCTCCCGCGCAGTGCTCGACTCCGCTCATGTCCGGGCTAAAAAAGGGGCGAACTCACAGGTCCGAGCCCCGTGGACCGGGGCAAGCCGGGTTCCAAGATGCACGTCTTGTCGGACGCGAACGGGCTGCCCCTCCTCGTCGGCATCTCAGCCGCCAACACCCACGACAGCCAAGCCTTGAAGCCGATGCTGCTCGGCCACCAAACGAGACACGACCCCCACCGCGGCCGCCACTTCAAACCCCAACGCCTGCACGCCGACAAGGCCTACGATATACCTGAACTGCGGAAATGGCTCCGAGGTAAGCGGATCGGCGTCCGCATCGCCCGCAAAGGCGTCGAGTCATCGGAACGGCTTGGGCGACGCCGATGGGTGATCGAGCGGACCATGTCCTGGCTGACCGGTTACCGCCGACTCAACCACCGCTACGAACGCCACCCCCGCAATTACCTGGCCTTTCTCGGCCTCGCCGCCGCCCTCTGCTGCTACAAACGCCTCGTCCGCCTCACCAAATAGGACACGGTCTTAGGCAACATTGCCGAGAAGGTCAGATGTTTACCGTTATATTGTCCCCAATATGTTCAGGGGTGAATATGTGTTTACCTTTCGTTTGGTAAATGCGCAATGGCCCCTGATCCGCGGACACTTGGATTCCCCATGAATCGTCCTGGTCAAGGATAATCAATACCTTCCCGTCCTTCAAGAGCTGAACTTC
Source organism: Streptomyces sp. NPDC051555 (assembly GCF_044454405.1). Lineage (NCBI taxonomy): Bacteria > Bacillati > Actinomycetota > Actinomycetes > Kitasatosporales > Streptomycetaceae > Streptomyces > Streptomyces sp. NPDC051555. The sequence continues at coordinate 1,593 of NZ_JBITDP010000066.1, forward strand.
TCCTATAGTAATGTTGCCGCGGTTTACCACAAATGCAGAACCCAATATTAATACCGGTTGATGTGTGGCCCCGTAGCCCGCATCCGGTTGTACCTCAGTTGGACTACCAAGTTTCACCCAAGTGACAACGGATTGAACCGATCTTTGCATGTAAGGCGTTACAGATAGTCCCATATTGGAAAGTCCCTGCCGGAATCCTACTTGCTTCGGCGCTACTGGAGCAGTCTTCTCTTGTTGTTTTCTCCGACGAGCTTCGCGCATCTTATCTCCCACTGGATTCGCCGTGTAGTCGACCCCAAGGACCTCTTCCCTGTAGCTATGGAGGACTATATTCCTCATGGCGGTAACGTCGTTCTCTGTTACGCCTCCGACGAAAACCGTAGCTTTGCCCAAGTTGTGACCTACGGCAAAATCAAGTGCCGTTGCCACTGCATTGGCAATGGCTTTAAGCCCGTTAAGGGCGAGGTTTCCAACGAGATTACTATTGACGGGTTTCTCTTTAAAGACCTTAGCCCTTTCCGCTTCTGCTGTCACTATGTATGCATTAAGCTCAAGGGCTTTCGCGAAAGCATTCTTCTCTTCATCGCCAAGGTGGTCCAGCAGCTTCATAACACGATCGGATTTAACCCGGCTGAGCAGCTGGAGCATAATTTGCCCATTGTACAAGTCGACTTCCGAATAGGGAGAGGGCAATTCGTCAAGTATTTTTTGCTGCAGTCGTTTGAAGACAGCTGTATGGAATAGCTTTGTGACATCCACGAGCGCACCTGCGGCGCTTCCTAACGTGTTCAGTGCACCTTGCATTGCAGCGGGGCCCCCAGGAGCTATCTTAATTTCAGGCTTGAAAGCAAACAGGATATTCATTGGCCCTGGGATGTCTTCTTCGCTGATCCGGCCTTCCTTGATCAGATCGGCATAGGATTTGCGTTCGTCGTAGCCAGTACCGATCTTATTATGTAGTTCTGCGGTGGAGCTTACGATAACGGCTGCAATATAAACTAATTGGTCAGGTTGTGGTTTGAGTGTAGGAGGCCTCACCGATTTATCTGCCCGTATTCCACTATTCCAGTGGATTTTGATCTTTGGCACTTTCCCCTCATATGCCCCGATCATCTTCTCGACAGTTTTCCCCTCAATCCCGGATAAAGCTACAAAATGATTCATCCCCGTCGGAGCCTTGGATGGAGTATAAGCGCTACCCAGCGCATTGACGAGGTAGTCCGCTGCCTGCTTTGCGCGCATAGTCGCGTTTAAATTTCTTCCATAGTCCGAATCAACGTCGGCAACTGTATAAACATTAAACGGATTATGTTTTCCTTTGATGATGGCGGCGTCACCTCCGATCAGTGTCCCCGGTGCCATTGCGCGGTCAAGGACACGGTCGACATAACTCCCTATTGCTCCGGCAGTGGCGCCGAGGGCGTCGAAGGAGGACTGGCTGGCCTCAGTCGGTAATGCGTCTGCGGGCTGTTCGTCTGCCTTGTGTTTGTTGAGTTTTTCCATCCAATTCTCATTTTTGTTGATGTCGCGCTGCCACTCCTCTCGCCTATTTTTGTTTGCCTCATCTACGTTCGGCATGTGCGCCTTGCGATCTTGCTCCCATAGTGACTGGGTCAGCTCAAGCGCTTTCGCGATCGCAAAGCCCAACCTCCCCAACGGTCCCACATCAGATCCGGGCAGTCCCGTAACGGGGCCCTTGTTGTTGGAACGCTGTTCGAGGATTCTAGCTATGGCCATCTCGGGTGTTTGCAGCAACTCTCGGATCTCAGGGCTGTCAGCTTGCATGCCCAGTACATCGGCTAACATGACATGTGTAATATTCAGGCCGGAGCCGGCAAGCAACCAGGACCGAAGCTTTTGATAGAGAGTCGCCTCGGTTACATCTACGGCGACTGAATCGAGAGAAGTGTCGATTATCGAGTCAAGGATGATACCGTCCTCAAGCTTTTGCACCTTCCTTTGCTTTAGAACGTCTACTAAACCTTTCGTTGCATCTCTGTGTTCTTGCATTCTCTTTTCGCTGATCATCTTATCCCGGGCCAGGATGTTCTCATCCACAACGAGATCTTTATATGTGCTTGACTCGAAATATTTGACCTTATCTTTGAGTCGTTCCCCATTTTCCTTCTTCACCACATTCCTGGCCTTAATCAGGTCCCTTCTTGTTTGCTCTAAGGGTTCGCTGATCCTGCCTTTGGCGGCTTTTATGCCGGCGGTCAAATCCGCTTGCACTACTACCTTTCCGAGTTTTTTAAATCCTGATTTTGCTGTCCTGGCGAGCAGGCTGAGCCCCGGGCTGCCCGTTGGCCCCCCTACCGCCGGTTTCGGGCCGCTCTTTTCCTTCGGCTTGGCCATGTCACGGAGGATATCCATCCTATCTTCCTCCGCTTGGTCTCGCCTCCTGGCTCGGTCTTTTTCCTTCTCCGCGTTCCACTCAGCCGACCTTTGCTCTTCTCGCAGTTTATCGATCCGGTCCTTTTCTGCCCCTCTCGCTTGGGCCCGAATTTCGCCTGCGGCGAAATGATCTCCGAGGAGACCATCAAATTCGTGCATGTTACTTTTCTGATCTGGCGTCGACTCTCTGTCGCCCCGCGCTTTAGCGTAACCATGTTGCACCGCGTACTCTCGAATGTTACCGTAGGCGTTTACTCTCTCGTTGGCGCGATCCATTTTCCTGGTCTTCATTGATTCCTTGTACGCCTTGGTTTCGAGGTACTTATCCCAGAGCTTACGCTTATCTACGAGCGCGTCACCAGACTTTGCGCCTCCCTCCAGAATGCCAAGGTGGTTAATTACCATATAAGAAATCTGTGAATTCAGCTTGTTCGTGGTTTGCAGTATTTCATCTGCTTCTTTCTCCAGCCTCATCTTCGTTGCCGGGTCAGGAGTGGCCATGCTCTCGGCATGCTTATCTCCAAGCAGCTTGGTGTGTTTATCTCTCAGGGCCTCGAGTCTCCTTATGGAGGATTCTCCGGTACTCAAAATGGTTTGGAAAGCATTATTCCGATCGGTGAGTTTCGTGTCATATCTGTCAAGGTCGTCCTCTTCTTCTTTGGTGAGAATGCTCATGAGCTCATCCAGTGCTACTACCTCCTCCAACTCCCTAAAATCGGGATCTGGAACTGCTTCCGGTTCTTTCGCGGCTCCTGCTTTTTTCTTTTTCTTCGAAGTTGCCTTGGGTCGAGCCTTCTGGAATTCGCTGTGTGCTGGCATGTGAGCTCCATAAGGTGTTGGTCCAATGTCCAGGCAGGGCCAATGGCCCAGACTCTGTTGGTGATCTTGCGTGGGATCAGGCGATGGCTGTGCCAGGGCTGATTCATAGTCGAGGGCAATCGACACGGCAGCTGTAGTTCCAGCGTCTGTGCTGGTCAGTGTCTTTTCGGGGTGCGTGCGGGTATGAGGACGGCCACCGCGATCATGAACGTTTGTGACGACGTATCAAGACGCGGTGGCTGCGGAGGCTGCGATAGCCGAGCAGGCGTGGGGCGAGACATTCGGGAGGGTCATGGCAGCCGTCTCGGGCTGTTTCACACGGCGTGAAACGCGGGCGACGGCCGCCGAGCTGGTCGCGGGGCTGTTGCTGGAGCTGGACACACGCAACTGCTGGACGCTTGGGCAGGCGCTGGGGCACCCGGGCCCGCACCGGCTGCAGCACCGGGAGTGTCCAATAGACGGCGGATCTGATGATCAAGGAGACGCCTGATGAGCGAGACCCTCGCCGAGTACGAGGCCGTGGAAGAGGTGGCCGTCGAGTCGGCTGCGGAGGCGGTGTCGGATGAGCAGTTGATCGCGATGCTGGTCGGCCGGGCCCGTACTGACGGGCTGCAGCTGACCGGGGAGGGCGGGCTGCTGCAGCAGCTGACCAAGAGGGTGCTGGAGTCTGCCCTGGAAGGCGAGATCACCGATCACGTCGGCTATGACAAGCGCGACGCGACGGGCCGCAACAGCGGCAACAGCCGTAACGGGTCCCGGTCGAAGACGGTGCTGACTGACGTCGGTCCGGTCGAGGTGAAGGTGCCCCGTGACACCGCCGGGACCTTCGAGCCGCAGATCGTGAAGAAGCGTCAGCGACGTCTGACGGGCATCGACGAGATGGTGCTCTCGCTGTCCGCGAAGGGCCTCACGCACGGGGAGATATCGGCCCACCTGGCCGGGGTCTAGGGATGCTGGTAAGAACCGTGTCACCAGACGCAAACGGTGGTGATCTTGCGAGGGCATCCCTCGTGCGGGTGAGCCCGAGGCTGTACGGCTGTGGTGTGTGAGCTCATGCGAGGACGATCTACGACCGTGGCCCGTACCCCGTTGGACCTGGATGAGCTGGTCGAGCACTGGACGCTGCTGAAGGACGAGCAGGTACTGGTGTCCGGCAAGCGTGGTGCGACGCGGCTGGGCTTCGCCGTCCTGCTGAAGTTCTACACGCAGCACGGCCGGTTTCCCCGAGGCCGGGCGGAGCTGCGTAGCGAGGCCGTGGAGTTCGTGGCTCGGCAGGTGCAGGTTCATGCGTCTGAGCTGGGTTTCTACGAGTGGACGGGCCGTACGGTCGAGTACCACCGCGCGCAGATCCGGGGGCATCTCGGTTTCCGTGAGTGCAGCGTCGCGGATGCGGAGAAGCTGACGGCATATCTGGCCGAGCACGTTGCGCACAAGGAACGCAGGCCCGAGCAGGTGCGGGTTGAGTTGCTGGCGCGTTGCCGTGTCGAGAGCATTGAGCCGCCCACGCCGGGGCGGTGCGACCGGATCGTCGCGGCTGCCCTGCGGGCAGCCGAGGAGGTATTGACGGAACGGATCTCCTCGCGGCTGACCGCGGAGAGCGTTGTGCGGATCGCGGCTCTGGTGGCCGGCGGCACCGACCAGGACGACGAGGCCGGACCTGGTGATGGAGACATCGACGGCGAGGATGGTTGGCCGGTGCTGGGGAAGATCAAGGAGGCTCCGGGCAACGTGAGCCTGGAGACGATGCTTACCGAGATCGACAAGCTCTTGGCGGTGCGGGCAGTCGGCCTGCCGCCGGATCTGTTCATCGATGTGGCGCCGAAGGTGCTGGCCGGCTGGCGGGCGCGGGCTGCGGTGGAGTCGCCTTCCCACCTGCGGACGCACCCGGTGCCGCTGCGGGTGACCCTGCTGGCCGCGCTCCTGCACGAACGGGAGCGCGAGATCACCGACACCCTGGTGGAGCTGCTGATCTCAACCGTGCACCGGATCGGGGCGCGGGCGGAGAAGAAGGTCACCGAGCAGCTGGTCGACGCGTTCAAGAAGGTGTCGGGCAAGGAGAACATCCTCTTCAAGCTCGCCGAGGCCTCGCTCGGCACCCCGGAGGGGACAGTGCGGCAGGTCGTGTTCCCGGCGGTGTCCGGGGGCGAGGCGACGTTGCGGGAGCTGGTGCACGAGTTCAAGACCCGCGGGCCGGTCTACCGGCGCACGGTGCAGACCACCCTGAAGGCGTCATACACCAGCCACTACCGGCGCGGGCTGATCAAGCTGCTGGACGTGCTGGAGTTCCGTTCCAGCAACCACGCCCACCGGCCAGTGATCGAGGCGCTGGCACTGGTGGCCCGCTACGCGAGCGCCGGGAACACGACGTACTACCCGCTGGGCGAGACGGTGCCGGTACACAAGGCGATGGGCGGCGACTGGGCGGAGGTCGTGCACCGCACCGACCAGCGCGGCCGGCGCCGGGTGGTCCGCATGGTCTACGAGGTCGTCGCCTTCCAGGCTCTGCGCGATCAGCTCAAGTGCAAGGAGATCTGGGTGGTCGGCGCCGACAGGTGGCGCAACCCGGACGAGGACCTGCCACAGGACTTCGAGGCAAGGCGGGAGGAGAACTACCGCGAGCTGCGCAAGCCGCTCGACGCCTCGGTGTTCATCGACGAACTGCGCGAGCAGATGACGGCCGAGCTGTCTCTGCTGAACGAGCAGATGCCCAAGCTGTCCTGGCTGGACATCACCGAGCGGAAGTCCGGGGCGATCCGGCTGACGGCGGCCGAGGCCCAGCCGGAGCCACGCAATCTGCGCAGGGTCAAGGGTGAGGTACAGCGGCGGTGGGGCATCGTGCCCCTCGTGGACATGTTGAAGGAGGCGGTGCTGCGGACCGGCTGCCTGGACGCGGTCACCTCCGTCTCCGGCGGCGGCAGCCTCTCGTCGGAAGTGCTGGCCGAACGCCTGCTGCTGGTCATCTACGCCTATGGCACGAACACCGGGATCAAGTCCGTGGTGAAGTTTCCCCGTGATCCTGGACACTCGATGTCTACGCTGCGAGGGCGTGCTGTTGCCGCTGCCTGGTCTCGGCCGGGGTGAGGTAGCCGAGG
>NZ_JBITDP010000067.1:0-7864 GCF_044454405.1 Streptomyces sp. NPDC051555
CGGTCGAACTCCGGCGTCTCTGCCTTCTTCGCCCTTGCCATGCCGTACCCCTTCGCTGCCGTTCCCGTGCATCGGCGCTAATGGTGTACGAGCGAAAGGTAGGATTCTAGGCGGTTTCCTGTTCCCTCAAGAAGTCGTCACGGATACCTGCGACGAGGTCCCACATGTCTTCACCTGAAAGGGCTACTCGGTCGAACATCTGGAACTTGTCCACGTACAGTTCGATGTCCCGCATCTCACTGGTGGTGATTTCAGCGTGCGGGATTTCCACGATCGCGAGCCGGCCGTCGAATAGGACGAACGAGGATGTGGGAAGTCCAGGCATGGTGGCAGAGAGAGGGACAATCCCAATCCGGATGTTTGACATCCGAGACATGGTGATGAGCTTATCCAGTTGTGCGGCCATCATCGGGGCCGGGATCAGCTTCCACCTGATGACCGATTCGGTGATCAGGAATTCGAATGTCCGGGATCGGTCGTACAGGACTTCCTGTCGGCGCAGACGCGCCCCGATCATCTTCTCAAGGGCATCGTCAGTCAGTTTCGAGCCTTGCTGGACTCCCCGCACATATTCGGGAGTCTGAAGCAGTCCAGGGATGCAGGAGGGCTGAAAAACCCTGAGTAGGGCTGTCTGAGCCTCTATTGCCTGGATCTCTTCCTGATGCTTGTGCAGGCCGGTGCGCCGATATATACGCCACGCTGTGGCCTCAGTGGCCACCTGCCGGGCCACCTCGGTAAGCTGCTCCTTCACCTCCTTGGAAATTTCCAAGGCTGTCAGAACGCGCTCCACATCGAGGACGCTCGGAGCTAGCGCCCCGTTCTCAATCTTGCTCAACTTGCTCGGGGACATGGCTGCGCTGCGGGCAACCACTTTCGCCTGCTTTCCGCTGGCTACTCGCAATTCTCGCAGTGCTCTGCCCAGATCTGTTCCGTTCACACTTCCCCGTACTGCTCCCACCAGTCAGCAAAAGGCACAGCCCGACTCAGGGCCACGTCTCGCCGTTCCAACCATTCAGCAGGACTGGTGTGGGATTCCGCGCCGAGGAATTTTCCGCCCTCGGCATAGTTCATGGAGACGACGGACGATTCATCGAACATCCAGAAGTCCGGAACACCTTCGAGCGGGTTCAGCTGGTTCGTGGTGTCCAGAATGAAGAACTCTTCACCAGCCTTGGCGTTCTTCTGGTATCCCCATCCAAGTTCGAACCGAAGATAGTCCGTCATGGGTCGCGAAATGATGTGGACGCGGTACATGCGCTTTCCCGCGTCAATGTTCCCGCGTACTTCGTCGGACCATTCCTGGCCGGCCGTCTCAGCGTCCGTCGTGTCGTAGCCCTGAACCAGGAGGTCCCCCGTGCCGTCGACGCGGTACAGCGTTGCGCACGTGCCCTTCTCGCACTCTCCTACCAGCCGTGTGACTGCCATGCCGTCCCCCTGCTGTTGTGAGGTCTTCGGTTGTGTCCCGTTCGATGCTCCCGGCACCGCTGCGGGAGGGTCAAGTGATCACAGTTGAGGGAACAGGAAACTGTGCAGATAGGCCGGATCGCGTCGGCCAGCGGTGTTGGGGTTGGCCACGTGACCAACGCATGACCAACGGCGGCCCGGAACGGTCCGAAACGCATGGGACGCATGCCCAACCCCAACCGTCAAGAAGGGGCCTCACAGGGCGCGTTTCCCCAGGTCAGGACATAAAAAAGGCTGGTGCCCGAGTGGAGAGTTCAAGTCCCCCCTCGGACACCAGAATCAGCTGAGACCCCACTTCATGTGGGGTCTTTTGCTTTTCCGGGGGTGGGGGTCGTCAGTGTCTGCTGGATGCCCGTGAGCTGGAGCAAGTGGGCTACGGGGCGGCTGACGGCGGTCAGGACGAAGCTCTTGCCGCTCTCGGTGGCGAGCTTGTGCAGATCCAGCAGGACGTGAAGCCCCGAGCTGTCGCAGAAGGTGACGCCGGAGAGGTCCAGGTCGAGGCCGGCGCGGCTGGACGTCAGGGCGGCGACGAGGTCTTCGCGCAGGCCGTGCGCGTCGTCCATGTCTATCTCGCCGCGCACCCGGGCGACGACTCGCTGGGGGCCGGGTTCGAAGACCAAGGCGATGGCGGAGGGGTGCATCGTCCCGCTGGTGGTGTCCGCGGGAGTGGCGGGCCGGCGGTCGAAGGGGTCGGTCATGGCCTTTCTCCCTTTCGGAAGCCATGTCGTGCGGGTGGTGCGGTCCGACCCGGAGGCGCTCGTGAATCAGGTGCGTGAATCAGGTGTGTGGATCCGGCTCGTGGGGGCCATCGCCGGAGTCGTAGTCGGAGTCGGGTTCAGTGGCCGTCCCGTCCGGCGGTTCGAGGTCGACCAGCAGCTTCAGCAGGCTCCGGATCTCGTGATGGTGCTCGGCCGGGTGTCGGAAGAAGGTGCCCGACGCGACCGCGTAGTGGTTGCGCCGGCCGTTGCGGACCCGGGTGAGGTAGCCGGCGCTTTCCAGGTCGGTGACGATGGCCTGGGCGGCCCGTTCGGTCACTTCGCAGGCGGAGGCCATGTCCCGTACGCGGATCTCCGGATCGCGCAGGATCATCGCGAGGATCCGGGCGTGGTTGGTGATGAACGTCCAGTTGGTCCGAGGCTTGACCGGCTCCATGTCTGAAATGTTACGATTTGCCCTTCCGGTTTCGCTAGACCTGAATCACGGTGCGGGAACGGGCGGGCACGTGGGCGGCAGGGCGGCCCGGCGCTTGCCCGGCCCGCCCTCGGGTAGACGCACGGCGACTCCAGCCGCGCACCACCGGGGAACGCCACCGGGGAAGGCGAGCAACGCTCGTAGGCGGATCCGCGGTGGTCACTTCCTTGCCGGGTCCGACCCGGTCCCGGCCGGGACGCCGGGCTCGGCGACCTCGAAGGAGTGATCATGGGCAACGCGCACTACGGAACGCGGACCTTCGTCCGTTCCGACGCCTTCTTCGCGGACCGGATCACGGCGGACGGAAGGGACGGCTGGCCCGTCGAGGCCGGCCGCTACCGGTTGGTGGTGAGCCGCGCCTGCCCGTGGGCGAGCCGCGCGCTCGTCGTCCGCAGACTGCTGGGCCTGGAGGACGCCCTGTCGCTGGCCGTGGCGGACCCGATCCAGGACGACCGCAGCTGGCGGTTCACCTTGGACCCGGGCGGGCGGGATCCCGTACTCGGCATCCGCTACCTCAGCGAGGCCTACGACGCCCGCGCGCCGGACCATCCCGGCGGTGTCAGCGTCCCCGCGATCGTGGACGTCCCGAGCGGCCGGCTGGTGACCAACGACTTCCAGCGCATCACCCTCGATCTCGCGACGGAGTGGCGCTCCTTGCACCGCGCCGGCGCCCCCGAGCTCTATCCGGAGCCGCTGCGCGAGGAGATCGACGACGTGATGGAGGGCATCTACCGGGACGTCAACAACGGGGTGTACCGGGCCGGTTTCGCTACGGAGCAGAGCGCGTACGAGGAGGCGTACGCGGCGCTGTTCAGGCGCCTGGGTCAGGTGTCCCGGCGGCTGGCGGACCGCCGCTACCTCGTGGGGGACCACATCACCGAAGCGGACGTCAGGCTGTTCACGACCCTGGTGCGCTTCGACGCCGTGTACCACGGGCACTTCAAGTGCAACCGGTCGAAGCTGTCCGAGGATCCGGTGCTGTGGGCGTACGCCCGGGACCTGTACCAGACGCCCGGTTTCGGTGACACGGTCGACTTCGACCACATCAAGCGCCACTACTACCGGGTGCACAGCGGCATCAACCCGACCGGCATCGTGCCGGCGGGGCCCGACCCGTCGGGCTGGCAGAGCCCGCACCACCGCGAGGGCCTGGGCGGCAGACCCTTCGGGGACACCGGGACACCGCCCGGGCCCGCACCCGCCGGCGAGGGGGTCGCAGAGCCCGCCACCGCCACCGGGATGCGTAGCGCTTGAGGCGGGCGGGCGGGCGGGCGGGCAGGCAGGCGGGCGCGGCGGCCGGGGCCGAGCGGTGGAGTCGCGCGGGACGTCCCGAAAGGGCAGGGTAGTAGGGGTTTCGAACCCTCGGCTGCGGCAAGGCGCCAGGCATGGTGCGAATCGAATGCACGGTGACGACCGAGCGGGCGGACCCCCGCGAGCCGGTGTCCCAGGTGGTGGGAGCCGAGTGGGGCGGCTTCGACTTCTCGGTGGTCTCGGACGGTCCCTTCTGCTGCCCGTATCGCGCAGGCTGTGAGGAGAAGCCATGAACCGCGCTGCCCTCTTCGACGTCGACGGCACGCTCACCGATACCAATCACCTCCACGTCACCTCCTGGTGGGAGGCGCTGCGCCAAGCCGGCCATCGCGTGCCTATGCACGCGGTCCACCGCGCGATCGGCCTGCCCGGCGAGGACCTCCTGGACCATCTCCTCGGCGAGGATCGCGATCGCTCCGGCGACGACCGGATCAGCGCGGCCCACGACACCCTCTATGCCACCTGCTTCGACCGGATCCAGGCCTTCGACCGGGCGGCCGACCTCCTGCGCGCACTCGCGGGGGACGGGTGGGAGGTGCTGCTGGTCACCTCGGCCAAGGACAACGAACTCGAAGCCCTGCGACGAGCCATAGGTGCGGACGAAGCCATCGACGACACCGCGACCTCCGACGACGTCGAACAGGGCAAACCGGCGCCCGACCCCGTCCGGCACGCTCTCCGATCGGCACGGGTGCCGCCGGAGCGCGCGGTGTTCGTCGGCGACTCGGTCTGGGACATGCGGGCCGCTGCCCGTGCGGGCGTGGCGGCCGTCGGCCTGCTCTGCGGAGGGATCGCGCGCACGGACCTGGAGGAAGCGGGAGCCTTGGCCGTCCACCGCGACCCGGCCGACCTGCTGGCGCACCTCCACACCAGCCCGTTCTCCCGCGTGGCGGCGTAACGCGGCTCGCGAAGGGTGCGGGTCCGGCCGCTCGGCGGCGGACTTCCGCGTCCTCGACCATCGGAAGGAACACATCATGGCTGCGAAGAAGGCGGCGAAGAAGACGGCGAAGGCGAAGCCCACGACCAGGACGACCACCACGCCGACAACCGCGACCGCGACCGCGACCGCGACCGCGCCCGCGACCACGCCCGCGAAACGGAGTGCGGACAGCGCTCCTCGCGAGCCCCTGGCCCCCGAGCCCGACCAGCGGGGTCCCGACACGCAGAGCCCCACGGGGCGGCCCACCGGAACGCCCGCAGCCTCGGTCGCGCAAGCGGGTGCGTACCTGACGACGGCCCAGGGCGCCCGGCTGTCCGACAGCGACCACTCCCTCAAGGCCGGCCCGCGGGGGCCCGTACTGATCCAGGACCACCAGCTCAGGGAGAGGATCACGCACTTCGACCACGAACGGATACCCGAGCGGGTGGTGCACGCGCGTGGGGCGGCTGCCCACGGGGTCTTCACCGGATACGGGACCGCGGCGAAGGTCACGAAGGCGGCCTTCCTGGCGAAGGGCGTCGAGACCGCCGTCTTCGTGCGCTTCTCCACGGTCCTCGGCTCCCGGGGCTCGGCCGATTCGGTGCGCGACACCCGGGGCTTCGCGACGAAGTTCTACACCGGTGAGGGGACCTTCGACCTCGTCGGCAACAACATGCCCGTCTTCTTCATCCAGGACGCCGTCAAGTTCCCTGACGTCATCCACGCGGGCAAGCCGCAGCCGGACCGGGAGATCCCGCAGGCCCAGAGCGCCCACGACACCTTCTGGGACTTCGTGTCGCTCCACACCGAGGCCACCCACCACACCCTGTGGAACATGTCGGACCGGGGCATCCCGCGGTCCTACCGGATGATGGAGGGCTTCGGCGTCCACACCTTCCGCCTCGTCGACGCCGAGGGCGCGACGACCCTCGTCAAGTTCCACTGGAAGCCGAAGCTGGGCGTGCACTCCCTGGTGTGGGAGGAGGCCCAGATCGCCGCCGGCACGGACCCGGACTTCCACCGCCGCGATCTCGCCGACGCCATCGAGGCCGGCGCCTTCCCCCAGTGGGAGCTGGGGATCCAGACCTTCCCCGACACCCCCGCCCAGACCTTCGAGGGCATCGACCTGCTGGACCCGACGAAACTGGTCCCCGAGGAGTTGGCCGCGGTCCGGCCGATCGGTCTGATGACCCTGAACGCCAACCCGCTGAACTACTTCGCCGAAACCGAACAGGTCGCCTTCCACCCCGGGCACCTGGTCCCCGGCATCGACGTCACCGACGACCCGCTGCTGGCCGGCCGGCTCTTCTCCTACCTGGACACGCAGATCAGCCGCCTCGGAGGCCCGAACTTCGCCCAGATACCCGTCAACCGACCCCACGCGCCCGTCAACGACACGCACCGCGACGGCCTCCACCAGGACGCCGTGCACACCGGTGTCGCCCCGTACCGGCCCAACAGCCTCGGCGGTGGCTGCCCGTTCCTGGCCGGCGTCGACGAAGCCGCGTTCATCGAGGTGCCCACGGAGCTGGCGCCGTCCCGCAAGGTACGCGCGGCCCCGGAGTCCTTCGACGACCACTTCGGTCAACCCAGGCTGTTCTGGCTCAGCATGACGCCCGTCGAACGCGCGCACACCGTCGCCGCCTACACCTTCGAGCTCGCCAACTGCCACGAAAGGACCGTCAAGGAACGCGTCCTCACCGTCCTGGCCAACATCGACACCGAACTCTGCGCCCAGGTGGCCTCAGGACTGGGCCTGCCCGCCCCGGCGGCCACCGAGCCGCTCCGGGCGGTCGAACCCAGCCCCGCGCTGTCCCAGCTCGGCTCCACCTGGCCGGTGGACGGCCGGGTCATCGGCATCGTCGCCGGTCCGGACAGCAAGGCGACGCACATCGCCGCGGCGCGCGAAGCCGTCCTCGCCGCGGGCATGTCGCCCCTGGTGATCGCCCCCACGGGCACCCTCCCGGGCAAGGGCAAGAACGCCGTGACCGTCCAGAAGACGTACGCCACCGCACGGTCCACCGCCTTCGACGCCCTGCTCGTCGCCGGGAATCCCGCGGACAGCAGCGACCCCCGGGTCCTCCTGCTGCTGTCCGAGACGTTCCGTCACGCGAAGGCCATCGGCGCCTTGGCCGGAGCGGAGGGCGTGCTCACCGAAGCCGGTGTTCCGGCCGGTGCCCCGGGCATCATCGTCGGTTCGAACGCAGCGACCACCGTGAAGGGCCTGGCGGAGCTGCTCGCCGAACACCGGGTCTGGGACCGCTTCCCCGCCTGACACGCACAACGCCGCGACAACGATCAGGAGCAGAGGATGAACGAGAAGAAGCACCGCAAGCCCACCCCGCCGTCCGAAGCGCCGGGCGAGAGCGGTGACCGCGAAGCCCGCCGGGAAGCGGAGGAAGCGGTCGTACCCGGCTCCCGCGGCGGCGAGCCGGGCAATGGTTCGAGCCCCGACCCCGACCCCGATGCCCAGCGGCAAGCGGCCGAGCCGCGGGAGGAGCGGCGGGCGTAAGGAGTACGGACGGGAACCCGCCGGGTGTTCAGGGCCGCCCGGCGGTCTCGACGAAGTCGGCGATCACCCTCTGCAAGGGCAGGCTTGCCGCTGCCGGGTCGAGGCCGGTGTCGATCCCGAGCACCTCGATCACCCCGAGCAGTCCGCGCGGTCCCCGCACGTGGAGGGTGCGGTGGACGGCCCCGTCGACGCTAGGGTGCACCAGCAACACGGACGGCGCGTGCGCCGGCGCGTACCCGGCGGCGTAGGTCAGGAGCGGGCCGGTTCGGTCGGCTGTGGATGGCGGGGCTGTGGACGCGTCGCCGACGGGGGCTGGATTCGTAGCCGAAATCCCTGGTCAGCGGAGCTGTGAGCCCTTGATAGAGTTGCCCATGTCGCCACGGGAAACCGCGGCCGACCACCTTGTCCGGGTGGCGGAATGGCAGACGCGCTAGCTTGAGGTGCTAGTGCCCTTTATCGGGCGTGGG
>NZ_JBITDP010000068.1:0-7329 GCF_044454405.1 Streptomyces sp. NPDC051555
CTCGGCTACCTCACCCCGGCCGAGACCAGGCAGCGGCAACAGCACGCCCTCGCAGCGTAGACATCGAGTGTCCAGGATCACGGGGAAACTTCACTCAGCGACCTTCCCCAATTGGCCGAACCCGGAGTACGCCAGCCGGGGACGTGGGAGAGGGTCAGGCCTCTTTGTGGACGATCGCGTGAAAAACATGAACGCTCACAAGTGAGCGTCGGGCGTCAGGGCCGATTCACCCGGGGTGTGTTGCATTCACTTCAGTTGAGGGTTCTCACTCCTGGCGTGCGTTGGCATGAAGGAGGAGGATGTGAGTCAGACACGTTCGCTGGACGGACCCCTTCCGAGTGGAGCCACTTGTCGTCCATAGAGCCACTTCCCTAAGCCGGCCTCGGGGAACATCGGTACGGCGGTTAACGCTAAGCAGTTGATCATGGGGTCTGGTCCTGGCCGTGTCCTTGCCGCGGCCGTACTCGTTGGAGGGGATGACGCGTGCACGGGGCTGGACCCCCGCGTTGGGTCCTGTGCGGTCCGCGGCTCCGATTCCTGCGCTGCGTCGGCGCCGCGTCAGTTTCCCCGGCGCCGAAGGTCCCTGATCTCCCGAGCGGTCGGGGCCTTCGTACTGGTCGAGCTCTGCCGTGACGGCGTGGTGGTGATGGGGCTGTCGGACCGGGGGCCCAACCACGGTGCCGGTCCGACAGCCCCGGGAGCGCGGTGGCGATGCCGCCGCGGAAGTATTGAGGTGGGGTCAGCGGCTGGGCCAGGGGTAGCGGCGGGCGAGGATCGTCCACTCCTCGTCCGCGCGGCCCGGCACCAGGTGGCCGGCACTCTCCCATTGCTCGGCGAGCTCGCTGAAGATCGGCTCCAGCTCGGGGCGCAGAACCGTTTCGCTCCTGGGGTGGCCCACGCCGGTGACCGGGGTGAGCCGCATCGTTGTGGCCACGCCGGGTTCAACGGCGGCGGGGCCGTTCGGGTTACCCCCGTGTCCTGCCTGAGTCGAGGGAGCGCAGGGCGGTGCGGGCCTGGTGGGTGTCCAGCAGGATCCCGAACTCCTCGAACGCGACGGCCATGACCTCCTCGTGGGTGGTGCGCTTTCCTTCGGGGGTGCGGCGGGCGGCGAGGTGGGCGGCGCCGCGGGCCAGGATGGCGTCGCGTTCTGCGGTGTCGAGGCTGTGGTCGTTGAGCGCGGCCAGGACCTGGCGCCACAGCGTCACTGGGCCTCTCCCTGTCCGAGGGCCTGCTGCTCCAGGCGCCGCATCAGCTCCGGGTCCCTTTCGCTGCCCGGCCCTGTGATCCGGGCGGGCCTGGGGCGCCGCTGCTCGATTACCCGCGGTTCGACTGCCGCTTCCCCTTGCTCTGCTTCGGCCAGGGCCCGGTAGAGGGAGGCCACCGAGGGGGACGTGCCCGCATTCTTCCCCGTCTTGATGGTGAGCTTCTTGGCGATCTCGGGGACGGGGACGCCCTTGTCCTTGAGCGCGATGGCGAAGGTGAGCATGTCGTCGTCGATGACCTTCGGCCGTCCGCCGTGGTTGCCCTTCGCGGCGGCGATGACCTGGCCTTCGAGGGTCTTCTCCCGGATGTAGTTACGCTCGATCTGCCCGGCCACGGCGAGGACGGCGAAGAACATGGCGCCCATGCCGTTCGGGTCGTAGATCCCGGTGAGCGGGCCGGTGAGGAGTTCGAGCTGGATGCCGCCGGCCTGGAGCTCGGCGGACATCGTCATCAGCTCGTCCGCGTTGCGCGCCAGGCGCTTGAGTTCGTGCACGGTGAGGATGACGGGCGTCTCGGGGGCGGCCTCCTTGAACTGGTGGGCCAGTGCGAGGGCCTTCTCCAGCTCGGGCCGCACCTTGACGCGGGTGCTGATCTGCTCCTTGAAGACCTTGTGGCACTCGGCGCGGTGGAGGGCTTCGAGCTGGCTCGCCAGCTCCTGCCGGGCCGTCGACGTCCTGGCGTACCCGATGCGGACCGGCCGCTCGGCGCGGGGCGCGGCCACCACCGCGAGCGCGGGACCCTGCTTCCACGCGCGGCCCGGGTGCCGGTCGGCGGGGACGGGGATCTCCAGTTCCTCGCGGAGCGCGGGGACGAGGACGAAGCGGGGAGTGTGGTACTTCGCGGCGGTCTTCCCGCCCCGGGTGCGGCAGGCGCTGCCGGCGGGCGCGGCACAGTTCGGACAGTCGTTTCGTTCTACCGCAGATGCGGCCCGATGGGGCGTGAGATCCATCCGGGAAGTCTCTCAGAAGTGCCTCGCACAACACGCGGGTTTCGAGAGGGCTTTTGCGAACGGCGACCTGCGGAAACGTGATCACCCCAAGGGCTGTCGCAGAACTCTCACAGATGAACATTTGTGAGAACGTGCGCGCAGCGGCTGTCCCGGCCGTCGAGGGCTGCTTCTTCGCTCGCGCCCGTCGGTTCCGGCCGGATCCGGGTCGGAGTCTCTCAGGTGGGGGTGTCGGTGGGGCGGCCGGCGGCGAGGAGTGCTGCCAGGAGGCCGGGGAAGCGGGATTCGATGTCTGCGGTGCGCAGTGAGATGTAGCGTTCCCGGCCCGCGGCGCGGGTGTGGGTCCAGCCGGACTGGCGCAGGATCCGGAAGTGGTAGGAGCCGGTGGCTCTGGTGACCGGCAGTTCGATGTCGCCGCAGCCGGCCTCCCCGTCGGTGAAGAGCCGGTGGACGATCTTTTGCCGCAGCGGGTCGGCGTAGCCGCGCAGGAAGTCGGACAGGCAGATGTCGGCGGTCGCCGGCTGGTCGGCATCGGCGGGTACGGATGCGGTCTTCCTTGCGGTCATCGGCGACTCACTCCCCACGTTTCGAAGGTTCTCTAACCATACTGTATGGTTCAAATTGTCCCATTTAGAGAACCTTCTAAGGATCCCCCTGTGTCCCGTCCTCTCCTGGGCGCGCTGCTGGCCAGCGGCGCCGCCATAGCCCTCGGCAGCCTCTTCCCGGTGGCCGCCGGCATCTTCCAGCATGTCGACGCCCTGCACACCACCACTCTGCGTTACCTCATCGCGGCGGCCTTGCTGCTGCTGATCCTGGTCAAGGTCGAGGGCCGCCAGGCACTGCGCTTCGACGGCCGGATGTGGCAGATCATCGGCCTCGGCGTCATCGGCATCGCCGGGGTGAACCTGCTCTCGTTCGTCGGGCTGGCCCGCTCCACCCCGCAGAACACCGCCCTGATCGTCTCCCTGCAGCCCTGCATCGCCGTGGTGGTGATGTGGCTGCGTACCCGCAAGGCCCCCAGGCCCGCCAAGCTGGGCGTGACGCTGCTGGCCCTGCTGGGCGTGGCACTGGTGATCACCAAGGGGAGCCTGAGCGGAGCCGCGGCAGGCGGTATCGGCGCCGGTGAGGGCCTGGTCCTGATCGCCGCACTGCTGTGGGTGCTGTACTCCATCGGAGCGGCCTCCCTGACCGGCTGGTCCCCGCTGCGCTACACCGCCCTGACCTCCGCCGCCGGCGCGCTCGTCATGGCCGCGATCACCCAGGGGATCACGTTCGCCGGCGGTGCCCGCACACCCTCGCTCGGCGACCTTTCCGCGGCCGCCTGGCCGCTCCTCTACATCGCGGTGGTCTGCGGCGTCGGCGCCATCCTGGCCTGGAACGCCAGCATGAAACTCCTCGGCCCCTCCAACGCCGTCCTCTTCTCCACCCTGATCCCCATCACCGCGCTGACCATCCAGATCGTCCGCGGCTACCGGCCCGGCACCATCGAGATCGCCGGAGCCGTCATCGCCGTGATCGCCCTCATCGCCTCCAGCCTGCTCGACCGCCGCACAGCCCGACCGAACACCACCCCCCTCCCGCCGGCCCGCTCCCACCACCCCGAGCCGGCAGAACGCGCCCGGGAAAGCACCACGGCCTGACCACCACCCCCACGACACCCCGCCTCTCAGCAAAGGACCTCCCGTGACCACCAGCGCATCCATCGGCACCGCAACCGAGACCGGCAGCCCGCTGCGCACCCTGTTCCTCTTCCACGTCACCCAGGACTTCTTCAGCACCGAACCCGGCCAGTGGCCCGCCATCGCCGCCACCATCCGCACCGCCTTCGACGACCTCTCCGGCCGCTACGGAGTCCACGTACTGGGCACCATCGACGACGACCAGCTGACCGTCGGCGCCGCGACCGCGGGCGCCCCCGCCACCGCCTACGTCCTCGCCGACGTCCCCGACCTCGACACCGTCAAACAGATCTGCAACATCCTCCGCGAACACACCCACGGCCCGCACCTCCTCTGCAAATACCTGCGCATCGAAGCCCGCATCGGCCGCCCCCTGTTCTTCGCCACCCACTACTGACCTTGAAGTTGTCTTGTCGTAGGGTGTCGGCGTACAAGTGAACGTGCACCACCGCGTACGGGTGAAAGTGCACCGTTCTTGATGTGGTGAGGTGGGTGTCGCGCGAGTCTTCTGTCGTCCTGTTCTGGGTCGGTGGAGGGCGGCGAGGGTGGTCTTGGATCCGCATCGCTGGTTGGAGCTGAGGCGGTTTCGCGGTCTGTATGAGTCCGGTGCGATGAGCTTGCGGGAGATCGCGAAGGAGACCGGGCTGAACCGTCGTACGGTCGGCAAGTACTTGTCGGGCGAGACGCCGGTCGCACCGCCGCGGCGGGCTCCCAACGGTCAGTCGTACCAGCGGCTGGTGGACGAGGTCGCGCCGTTGATCGACGCGATGCTGCGGGCCGAGATCCTGCTCAAGGGGGCGGTGATCCACGAGCGGCTGGTCGCGGAGTACGGGTTCACCATCAACTACCAGCGCGTCAAGATCTACTTGCAGGAGGCCCGGCCCCGCATCGCGGAGGAACTGGGCATCAGCCCGGGTGAGCTGGCGGGGCTGCACCGCCGGTTCGAGGTGGTGCCCGGGGCCCAGGCCCAGGTCGACTGGGGTGACGAGGGCAAGATCCTCGCCCATGTCGGTATCCCGAAGGTCTACTCGTTCCACATGACGTTGTCCTACTCGCGTGATCCGTTCTGCTGCTTCACCACCAGCCAGGACCTGGCCACCTTCTTCGACTGCCACCGCCAGGGGTTCGCGCACTTCGGCGGGGTGCCGATGGCGATCGTCTATGACCGCACGAAAACGGTGGTCCGCCGGCACGTCGCACCGGGTGAGGCGGTCCCGCTACATCCCGAGGCTGTCGCGTTCGCCGGGCATTACGACTTCGACCCCGACGTGCTGGCCGCCTACCGGCCGACGGGGAAAGGCCGGGTCGAGCGGCAGGTGCTGATCGTCCGCGATCACGTTCTGGCCGGACGTGCCTTCTCCTCCATCGAGGAAATGAACGCCGCGTTCACCGCCTGGGTTCCCATGCGGCGGGCGAAGGTCCACGGCACCCACGGCGAGGTCATCGGCCTCCGGGCGATCCGCGACCACGTGGCCCTGCGGCCGCTGCCGCAGACGCCTTATGTGGTCACACAGCGGCACCTTCGCCATGTCGGCAAGGACTGCCTCGTCGCCTTCGACGCGAATCTCTACTCGGTGCCGGCCCGCAGGGTCTGCCCTCGCCAGCTGGTCGAGGTCAGGGCCACGAAGTCCCACATCATGCTGCATGCCACCGTCACCGGTCACAGCGGCGAGACCTTGCTGGCCACCCATCCGCGGGCGGGCGGCAGGGGCGCCCGGGTCGTGGATGAGAAGCACTGGGACGGCCTGCCCACGGGATCCGGCCGCCGCGTCACAGCTGGCGACGGGAGCTTGCCCCTGCTCCGTCGGCAGAATGCGGGCCCCGAATCCGGGCCGCTGGCGGCCCTGTTGAACCGGGCCGCGGTCACCCAGGTCGAGGTCGGCCGTCGGCCTTTGTCGGTCTATGACGAGCTGACCGGCACCCGCCCCTTCACCACCAAGCCGAGCACGAGGGAAACGTCTTGAGTGAGCTGGTCTCCACCCGCATCCGTAACACGGCCGGCAAGCTGGGACTGCCCCACCTGGCCGACGCCCTGGCTCAGTACGCTCAGCGGGCTGACGAGGCCAAGATGGGATACCTCGACTTCATCGACCTGGTTCTCTCCGAAGAGCTCGCGGTCCGTGACGACCGCCGCTTCCGCACCGGCCTGCGGATCTCGAAGCTCCCGCACCACAAAACGCTGGACGACTACGACTTCTCGTTCCAGCCCGAGCTCGACCCGCGCAAGGTCAAGGACCTCGCCACTCTCTCTTTCGTCGAGGCCAAGGCCAACGCGGCTCTGCTCGGGCCGCCGGGAGTGGGCAAGACACACATCGCCGTCGCTCTCGCGGTCGCGGCCTGCCGGGCCGGGTACTCGATCTACTTCACCAGCCTCGACGACATGGTCCGCAACCTCAAGACTGCCGAGGCCGCCGGGCGCCTGACCAGCAAGCTCGGCAGCTACCTGCGGCCGGCTGTCCTCGTGGTCGACGAGGTGGGCTACCAGCCTCTCGAACGCGCCGAGGCCAACCTGGTCTTCCAGGTGATCTCCAAGCGCTACGAAAAGGGCTCGATCATCTTGACCTCGAACAAGACCTTCAGCGAATGGGGACAGGTGTTCGGCGACGAGGTTCTGGCCACCGCCATTCTCGACCGCCTCCTGCACCACTGCGACGTGATCTCCATCAACGGCCCCAGCTACCGGCTCAAGAACCGACTCGCCGCCATCGAGCGAGACCGCGACAACGCGGCCTGAGACTGGTGCACATACCTCTGTACTTGGTGGAGCACCCAGAGGAGTACGCCGACATAGGGGCTGACGTTTGGTGATCGTCGCGGTATGCCGGGTGTATGAGGTATCCGCAGGGTGGGGGTCTGACCGCGGAGAGGCAAGCGTTCCGTGAGCGGGTCCGGATGGAAGCGGTCGCGATGTTCGCCGAATGTTGGGGCAGTACGGAGATCGCGAAGGAGTTACGGGTCAGCGTCCGATCGGTTCAGCGGTGGCGTCGTGCTTGGCTCGAGGCCGGCCAGGATGGGGTCCGTTCTCAAGGCCCGGCATCCCGTCCGAAGCTGAGTGACGCGCTGTTCACCGTGCTCGAGGAGGAGTTGGCGAAGGGTCCGGTCGCGCATGGCTGGTCTGATCAGAGATGGACGCTGTCCAGGATCAAGGCGTTGATCGGGCGGCGGTTCCACAAGTCCATGACGCTGTCGGGCATTTCCCAGATGCTGCGTCGGCACGGCTGGAGCCATCAGGTTCCGGCCCGTCGTGCCGTCGAGCGCGACGAGGCGGCGGTGGCCGGCTGGGTGAAGGACGTGTGGCCGCACGTGGAACCACCGCGGCGGCGCTCGGGGCCTGGCTCGTCTTCGAGTTGCGCCGTGAGGCGCTGTGATTCGTGTGGAGGTGAGAGACCTTCACCGCTGACCTGTCGTAGCAGGGAGGTGGAGCTGAGGGCAGCCTGATCC
>NZ_JBITDP010000069.1:0-6582 GCF_044454405.1 Streptomyces sp. NPDC051555
TGAACGCCTTCCAGATCGCCTTCGAAGGCCGCCTCACCCCCACCACCAGCCACTGAACCTCAACAACCAAGATCAGCCGTTGATTGGACACACCCCGAAAACTTTACAGACCCTTGTGGCGGCGTCCGGGTTGTTAGTTGATTTCTATGTTATCTGCTTTTATTTTGACGGCTTTTCCGGTGATTTCTATTTCTCCGGTTTCGTTGTTGAGGGTGATGGTGGCGTTGCTGGTTTTGCCGTCCTTGGTGGTGGTGGTAAGGGCGAGGGTGTTCTGGGGGTTTATGTGGAGTCCGGTGCCGTTGGTGTTGGTGTAGGTGAGGGTGCCGGGTTCGGTGGCCCATTGGGGGAGGGCGTTGGTGTCGCTGTGGTTGTTGTAGAGGTAGCCGAGGACGATGGGTTGATCGAGGCGTCCGGTGAGGAATCCGACGAGGACTTCCTGGTTTTGGGCGGGGAGGGTGTAGGAGCCGTGGTTGTGTTGGAGGACGCGGGTCCAGCCGGTCAGGTAGTCGTTGTCGAGCCAGGGGAAGCGGAGTCGGACGTGGCCCTGGGGGTCGTTTTTGGTGGGGAGGGCGGCGACGGTGGCGTTGGCGAGTCCGGGGACGGGGGCGGGTGAGGTGAGGGGGTAGGCGGGGGTGTGGGGGGCGGGGTGGAGGGGGGTGACGGTGAGGTGGGTGCGGTAGCCGTTGTCGGTGAGGGTGTGCTGGAGGGTGGTGGTGGTGTAGCGGCCGGTGAAGGGGGATCCGAGGCCGGTGAGGGTGATGGGGGTGCCGGTGGTGAGGGTGGGGGTGCCGGTGGTGGTGAGTTCGAGCTGGACGAGTGAGTTCGCGTGGTGTGCGGCGAGGGCGGCGGCGGTGCTGGAGATGTCTTCGGGGCTGGTGAGCTGGAGTGCGGGTATGACGGTGGGAGTGGTGCCGCTTTGGGTGTCTGTTGCGGTGTGCTGTGCGGTGATGGTGTTTTTGCTGAAGTCGGCGCTGGTGGCGGCGGTCTGGGTGCGGGTGAGGATCTGTCCCTTGTCGGGGTCCCAGGAGCGGACTTCGATGGTGCTGGAGAGGGTGGGGCCCTGGACGGTGGCGTGGACGGTGAGGAGGTTTTCGCCGTAACGCAGTACCCGGTTGTCGTGTTGTTCGGTGGTGGTGCGGGGGTCGGGGGCGGTGTTGGGGGAGGTGGGTGGGGCGAGGGTGAGGGTTTTGTCGCGGATGGTGAGGGCGCAGGTGTGCAGGAGGGCGAGTTCCTGGAGGAGTTCCCAGTTGGTGGTGTTGGGCTGGGTGAGGGTGGTGACGTTGCGGCTGGCGAGGGGTTCGGGGACGGAGGTGTCCAGGCCGTGTTCGGTGGTGAGTTCGGTGAGGATGGTTTGGACTGTTTTGCCGTCGAGGTTGCGGACGCGGCGGGTGTGGGTGAGGCGGTGTCCGAGGTCTTGTGCGTGGAGGACGGTCAGGGAGGTGGAGTCTTCGCGGGTGCTCTCGATGGCGGTGATTTCGCCGGTGAAGAGTCGGACGGGCTGGGCTTCCTGGGAGGTGCGGAAGGCGATTTTGATGGCGGTGCCCAGGCGGGTGCCGAGTTCGGGGGGGAGGCGGTGGCCGGGGTCGTGGAAGGTGAGGGTGGCGGTGGCGGGCTGGTTGAGGGAGCTGGTGACGGTTGCTTCGGTGAGGGCGGATGCCCAGGCGGGGGGCAGTACGGGGTGGCTGTTCCAGCCTGATTCGACGGGTGGGAAGGCGGGGGCGAGGGTGATGACTGCTTCGCATACGGCGGGCGGGGCTCCGCGGGTCCTTTCAGCCATGGTTCACCGGTCCGGGCTGGGTGTCGGGGAGACAGGGCAGGACCAGGACGGTGCCGGGCGTGATGCTGAGGGGGTCGGTGGCGGTGTCCGGGTTGGCGGTGGCGATATGGCGCCAGGCCGCGGGGTCGCCGTAGTAGCGGTAGGCGAGTCCGGCGAGGGTGTCACCCTGGGTGAAGTGGTGGACGGCGAGGGCGCCTGCGAAGGTGGTGCCGCCGGAGGTGGGGTTGGTCAGGGGCAGGGGGCCGCCGACTTCTTCGAGTTCGACGGTGGCTTCGGCGCGCAGGGGGGTGCCGTCGGGGGCGAAGAGGGTGTAGGTGACGCCGGCCGCGGTGATGACAGCGGGGAAACGGGTCAGGGTGGAGGTGCCCCATTCGAGGATGACCCAGCGGGGTGAGGTTTTGCCCCGCGCGGGGCGGCAGCAGTCGAGGAGGGCGGCGGCGGCGTGTTCGACGGTGCGGCCGCGGCTGGTGGTGGCGTCAAGGAACAGCTGCATGCTCAGGGAGGTTGGTCCGGCCTGGGCGAACTCCGGCTGGGTGACGGCTGTGCCGCCGATTGAGGAGGGTCGGTTCCAGGAGGCGGACCGCCGTACGGCGAGTTGTTCGGGGTTGAACTGCAGGGGAATGCGCTGGCCCCGTGCCGCGGCGGTGGTGGCGTCGGCGGAGCGGCCGTTGGCGGGTGGGTCGAAAAGCACGAGGCAGGCGTGGACCAGCCCTGTGGCCAAGGACATCAAGGACATGAGGACAACTCCTTCTGTGGACGGGCCGCCGGGCCTGCGGGGCCCTGCCCGAGGTCGCGCCCGCCGGGGCTGAAGAGCCAGGGTTGACGGGTGCCTGCGGTCTGGCCGGATGGCTGGCACTAGGTCGTCGCCGGGGCATGGGGGTCGGCGACGGCGCCGGGCGCGGCGTTGGTGTCCCGGGGTGGGGCGGCCTGGTCTGGGGGCCTCGCGCGGGTGTCTGTCGGCGACGGGGAGCCTCGCTGTGACGCTGGTGCCGCCGTGTGCCGACCACCCCACTGCCCGGCTGCCCGCTGCCCGCGGTGGACCCTGAATCTGGTAGCCCGCCTGACCGGCCGCTTGCTGTTGCTGTCGGGGGTGTGGGCGGGGGCTGTTGTCGGTGGTCGGGGGTGGTTCATGGGCGCGGGCGGGGGGAGAGGAGGTGACGCAGGGGGGTGGCGAGGGCTCTGGCGAGTTCGCTGGCGTGGTGGGTGGCGAGTTCGCGGGCGAGCAGGCGCATGTCGAGGGATTCGGGGCCCAGGCGCAGGGCGGGGAAGCCGCCGGGGCGGCTGCCTGGTCCGAACCGGACGATGCCGGTGGCGGGGGTGGTGGCGTGTGGTGGCTGGGAGCGTGTTCCGCAAGGGCAGGAACAGGTGGGTGAGGGGGCCTGTGCCGGGGCAGCGGCGCGGGCCGCGGGGGGAGGTATGGGGGGTGCGGCGGGGTGCCGGGCGGGGGCTTTCCCGGGTGTGGCGGGCGGGGGTGGGGGAGTGACGAGGGGCATCGGGGGGGTGGCGGGGTCCCCGGCCGGCTCGCGCGGGGTGCCGGGGTAGGTGCGCTGGGGGGTCGGCGGCGGGGGCGGGTATGAGGGGGTGCGGGGCACTGCGAGGGGGAGTAGGGAAGGCGGGGCGGGTGCCGGTGCCTGGAGTGGCGGTGCGGGAGGCGGTGCGGACGGGGGCGGTGGCGCGGGGAGCGGGGTGGGGAGCGGGGTGGGGGCGGGGCGGCGGGGTTCCCGGACCGGTGCCGCGGGCGGGGCCGGGACGGGGGGTGGGGAGGAGGGTGTGGGCAAGGGTGCTGCTGTCATGGCGGTGGTGGTGTCCCGGGGCGCTGGCGGGGCCGGTGCGGGTACGGGGCCGTCGGTCGGTGATGCCGGGGCGCTGTGCACGGCGGGCACCAGCGTGTCGGTTCCCGGTGCCCTGCGGGGACCGCTCGCCCCGCCGGCCTCTGGCCGGGGTGGCCAGGACAGGGGGGCCCATACGGCGTGGAGTGCCAGGCGCCGGCCCTGGCTCACCGCCAGGGGCCGCCAGGCCGCCAGCTGCCGGGCGAACGCCGCGGGACCGGCGCCGAACCGGCGTGCGGTGGCGACTGTGACGGTGACGGGAGCGGCCGCCACCGTTGGAGCTCCTTCATCCGGTCCGGTGCCGGTCACGGGCGGCCGCCCTGGCTGATACGGGTGTTCATGCGTGCCACCTCCCGTACGTAACGCTGACGGACACTGTGTTCGAGGCCCGTCAGCGTGTCAGGGCTCCAGTGCAGGTAGTAGGCCAGATAGGTGATCTCTTCCCACAGGCGGTCCTGCGGGAAGGTCACGATTCCCCCAGGCCACCACCGACCACCACCGGCGTCGCGCAGTTCGGGCACACCACACTGCGGCCGCCGCCGCCGTTGATCCGCTGGTACATCTCCTGCAGATATGCAAGATCCGCCGCGAAGAGACCCTCCATGTCATGCGGCCGCACCTGCGCCAGGTCCCCGAGCCGGGTGATCACCAGGCTCAGCAGGACCACTCCCAGGTAGGCGGGGTTCTCCCGGACCCGCTGGTCCACCAGCGGAGCCAGTTCGTCCCGGGCGGTCGCCAGGCGCATCCGCCCCCGCCGGTGAACCACACCCTCCCCGTCCACGAGCCCGTGGGGAAGCTCGAACTCGAACTCTGTCCGCAGCCCCCCCTCCCCACCCCCACGGCCCGGGGAAACACTCACAGACGACACACTCACGATCACGCACCACCCATCACTCGTCGGTCCCGGATCCTCGCCACGAGGGCAGGAGACGCGGTTCAGTTCTGACACCTGGTTCGGCCAGCGGCTCACCCAGCGCCTGCCGGTACACCGGAGCCGGATATCCGGCCGTACACCATCACCGGCCCCGGGCTCCGGGCAACGGACCAGGGTCCTCCTCCATGCCTGGGTGCCCCGGGCGTCGCCGGGCGTGCCCGGGCACGCCCGGCCGCGTGCGCTGCGGGAGCCACCCGGCTCGTGCCGTGCCCCGCACGCGGGAAGCACCCGGCCGTGTTCAGCCGGCAGTTAGCTGCTGGACGCTGATCTGGACGAACTCGGCGGGTCTGACCGGCGCGATTCCGATATTGCAGAAGACCGTGCCCGGCTGGCTGCTGTCCTGGTTGGTCTGGTCGCACTGGACGTAGAAGGCTTCGGCGGCGGTGGCGCCTTTGAGGGCGCCGTGCCGCCACTGGCTGGTGAGGAAGGCACCGATCTCACGGCGCAGCGACGACCACAGACGCTCATCATTCGGCTCGAACACCGCCCACCCAGTGCTGTTCATGATGGAATCCTCAAGAAAACACACCAGACGGCGCACATTCACGAACCCCCAGTCAGGCTTGTCGCTATCGGAAGCAGCGGTACGCGCACCCCACACCACCACACCCCGCCCCGAAACCTCCCGCAGCTCATTCCCCCCACGGTCTACAGCGTTTTCCCGCCACCAGACCTGGTCATTCGCTGAAACAGCTCCCCAGGCCAGACCGGTAACTCCGGAAAGCGCCACATTCGCAGGAGCCTTGAACACCCCCCGCTCACCGTCCACTCGCGCCCACACTCCGGCCATGTGACCCGTTGGCGGAACGGGCACCCCGCCCGCGGCCTTCACCCACGGCCAGTAAAAGGCACAATAATTCCCATTGCGCCCGGCCTGGGTTTGCGGATACCAGCTGAAGTCATCGGTTTTGGGCGCCTCGCATAAGGAAAGTACGGCGACCCGGTTATTCATCTTCGCGCAGTGCTCCAGAATGGCCGTAACCGAATTTGCACTCTTCATGGCGGCAGTCCCGGTCGCGTCTACTACGATCTGCACATCCGGAACCTTCTCCAGCTCTTTCAGAGCATCATCCAGTGTGGCGGCGTATGCGACGACCGCATCACTCCCACCATTCTCAAAAAATCCGGAGACTATTAAATTTTGATAGCTCCAGGGGGGTGGCCAGGTGAGGGAGGCCAGTGAACTTGAAAGCTTCGACTCGTCGATTGTGTATGCGACGCTGTTCGCGAGTGCGGCCTTGACGATCCGAATCGCGTCGACAGTCTCCACTGGCAGGTTATGCGCAGGATCTAGGGTGTTTAAGGCGCCCTTGACATTTGTGAATTTTTCGGCAGCCGGCGCACTGTTGTAGGTGTTAATTTTTTCTCTCAGCTCCGTGAGAGCGGTTTTATTGGCTGCATCTTTCCCGAGTGCCGCTGTTATGGCTTTTGTGATCGCTGTTGTTTCCGAGTCTTCCATTTTACGGTACGAGGTTGGCTTTTTTAGAGAATTGATCAGATCTTTCGTGTTGGCATTTTCTGCGAATGACTTCTTGCTTGATGCGGCGGTAATGGCAGCGTTGAGTTCTTCCCCTTTGCTGCCGTTGCCATTTTTCGGTGCGGCCTGGAATGCGGTCAGGGCGTCGGCGACGTCCTGCATATTGGATTCTCGCCTGGAGAGGTCGCCGGGTGAGATTATGCGTTCGGTGCCAGCTATTTTGGTCAGAGGGAGGGGATAACAGAGAAAAGCCGCGGTGGATGTTCCGGTAGGGGTGACGGGGTGGGAGCCGCTAGGCCTTTCGGTAATGGTGACTCCGGGAGTCTGGCTGGTCACGATTCGCCTCTCCTTCGTGGGCTGATGAGCGTTTCCGTTCCAACTGTCCGGGGACGGGATGCAGGGCCAATTCATTGAGCGTTTTGAGCGGTAGCTCTCCAGGGTGAGGATGGCTTTGGTGGCCTGGGTAGGCCGGGAGTGTCCAATAGACGGCGGATCTGATGATCAAGGAGACGCCTGATGAGTGAGACCCTCGCCGAGTACGAGGCCGTGGAAGAGGTGGCCGTCG
>NZ_JBITDP010000070.1:0-6521 GCF_044454405.1 Streptomyces sp. NPDC051555
CCTTTCCCTGCCGCCTGCGATCCGGCAGGTCGTCTACACAACCAACGCGATCGAGAGTCTGAACGCGCGCTACCGGAGAGCGGCACAGGCTTGCGAGCATTTCCCGAACGAGACCGCCGCCCTCAAGCGGCTCTACCTCGCCACCCTCGCTCTCGATCCCACCGGGCGTGGCCGCCAGCGCTGGAGCAACCGCTGGAAGGCCGCCCTCAACGAATTCGACGTCCTCTTCGACGGCCGCCTTACCGCCAATCAGGTATAGGCCGAACAGCCCAAAAAACAAGGTGTAAGCCAAACAGACGAACCACACCTAATTCGTGATAGACCCCTACCTCACTGCCATCGCGGAAGAGATCAACAACCAGCCCCGCCGCTGCCTCGGCTACCTCACCCCGCAAGAAGCCTTCCAACGAGCCCTTTCCGAAGGTGTTGCTTCAACGAGTTGACACCGCCCAGACTGTTCCGGATGCGCTCTCAGTTGGCGGACTGGTCAGCAGGCTGGCCAGGACTCGGCCCGCGTCGTGGCCGCCCGGCCCGGCTGGCCACCACAGGCCTTCGCTCCGGCGATAGGGGTACCAGCGGCCGTCCGGGCCCCAGCGCAATTGGGCGTCGCGGCCCACCACGGTCCAGCGGTCGCGGGTACGGCGGAGGGCCGGAGGTCGCCCGCCCTCCCAGGTTTCCGCGATGCGGGTGCGGGCGGCGGTCACGTCCTGTGGTGTCGGGGGCGGGCCTTCACCCAGGGTGGCCAGGGCTGGCGGTCCTCCGTAGCGCCAGGCGTGGGCGGCCCTCGTCAGGCGGGTCGGGTCATGCTCCTGGGCGGCGACGAGGAGCAGGGCGAGGATCTCTCGGTCGGGTTCGGCGGAGGCGCGGCGGGCGAGGTCCTGCCAGGCGGTCAGGGACGGGATGAGGAGATCGTCCGCCAGGCGGGCGGCACGGTCGGGGAGGCCTGGCAGACTGGGAAGCGCGCACGCTTCGCCGGCCGGCGGCTCCGCGAGGGTGCGCGTGTAGGCGGCCAGGGCCCGGCGGGCCGCGTCGGCCGCCAGGCTCTGCAGTGCGTGCGGGACGATGGCCGGGCCGGGCTCCTCGGTCCCGGTGAGGTCTGTGACGGGGCCCGGGTGCGGGTCGGGGTCCGGCAGAGGCGGGGGTGGGGGCAGCGGACCGTCGTGAGCGCGGGCGAAGGCCGCGGCCGCCCGGACGCCGCGCGAGGGCCGGGGAGCCGGGGGCGCGGGCTGTGTGCGCGCGGAGTGTTCGGCGCTGCGCGCGGCAAGTTCGTCGAGGAGCTGGACTTCGTCCCGGCCGCGCAGCAGGAAGAGGGCGAAGGGGGTGGTGTCCAGGACCCGGCCGAACTGGTAGCACAGCGCCGCCGCGTGCTTGCACGGGTCGCCCCAGTCCGGGCAGGAGCAGTGGTAGGTGAACTGCCCGGAGCGGGGCAGGAGTTCGGTGTCGGCGGCGCGGCCTACGGCGTCGATCTCCTCGGGCACGGTGCGGTCCAGGAGCGCCGCGATGTGCGCGGGCTTGCGGGCGATAGCTTCCAGAAGCCGGTTCCAGGCGGCCGCGTGCAGTTCGGGGAGTGTGGCCTTGGTCCGGTAGGGCGTTCTGCGGCTGCCGTGCACGGGGGCGGTGAGGGAGCCCGGGCGCACCGTGATCGTGCCGACCGCGCCGGATCTGGCGTAGGTGCGGCCCCGGCTGAGCCGTCCGTCGGCGCGCGCGTATCCGTACCGGTCTGGGCCCTCCAGGGCGCTCACCCAGGCCCCGCCCCACCAGCTGTCTGGAAAAGCGCGCTGTCCCGGGGCCGGAGGGAGCGGAGGGAAGGCGATCGGCCGGGTGGTGTGTGCGCGGCGGGTCATCGGTCGCTCCGGTGCAGGGTCACGAGATCGGCGAGTTCGGCGTCGGTCAGGTCGGTGAGGGCGGCCTCGCCGCCGCCGAGGACGGCATCCGCCAAGCCCCGTTTGCTGCGCAGGAGGTCGGCGATCCGGTCCTCCACCGTGCCCTCGGTGACCATGCGGTGGACCTGCACCGGCTGGGTCTGCCCGATGCGGTACGCCCGGTCGGTGGCTTGGTCCTCCACAGCGGGGTTCCACCAGCGGTCGAAGTGTACGACGTGTCCGGCCCGGGTCAGGTTGAGGCCGGTGCCTGCGGCCTTCAGGGAGAGCAGGAAGACGGGGACCTCGCCGCGCTGGAAGGCGTCCACCATCTCCTCCCGGCGAGCCACCGGCGTCTGACCGTGCAGGAACAGGGTGGGGATGCCGCGGGAGGCCAGGTGGGTCTCCAGCAGGCGGGCCATCTGCACGTACTGGCTGAAGACCAGGACGGAGCCGTCCTCGGCGAGGATCGTGTCGAGGAGCTCGTCGAGGAGATCCAGCTTCCCGGAACGGCCCTTCAGGCGGGCCCCGGACGGCTCCTTCAGGTACTGGGCGGGGTGGTTGCAGATCTGCTTGAGCACGTTCAGGAGCTTCAGGACCAGACCGTGCCGGGCGATGCCCCGTGCCGCCGCGATGGCCGCCATCGACTCGCGGACCTGAGCCTCGTACAACGACACCTGTTCGCGGGTGAGGGCGACTCGTTGGTCGGTCTCGGTCTTCGGCGGGAGTTCCGGGGCGATGCCCGGATCGGACTTCTTGCGGCGCAGGAGGAAGGGGCGGACCAGGCGGCCGAGACGTTCTGCGGGGCCTGGATCCGGGCCGCTCGCGGCGGCCGCGGTGGTGACTTCCTCGCGGGCGGCGCGCTCGGCTGCCCGGCCGTATCGGGTACGGAAGGACTTGAGCGGGCCGAGCAGGCCGGGGGTGGTCCAGTCGAGTAGCGCCCACAGTTCCGAGAGGTTGTTCTCCACCGGGGTGCCGGTCAGGGCGACACGGGCAGCCGAAGGGATGCTGCGCAGTGCCTTCGCGGTGGCGGCGGCCGGGTTCTTGACGTGCTGTGCCTCGTCGGCGACGACCAGGCCCCAGGGGCCGGTCTCGGCGAGCAGTGCGGCGTCGCGCCGCATCGTGCCGTACGTGGTGAGGACGAACTCGCTTCCCCCGAGGTTTTCGAGGTCGCGGACCTGGCCGTGGTGGCGGCGGACTGGTGTGCCGGGGGCGAACCGTTCGATCTCCCGGGTCCAGTTGCCGAGCAGCGAGGCCGGGCACACCACCAGGGCCGGCCCGGCGGTGGCGGGGTCCTCCTGGCGTCGCAGATGCAGGGCGATGAGGGTGACAGTCTTGCCGAGCCCCATGTCGTCAGCGAGACAGGCCCCGAAGCCGAGCCGGGTCATCCGGTCCAGCCAGGCCATGCCGCGCAGCTGGTAAGTGCGCAGGGTCGCGTCCAGGGCGGCGGGGGCGCTGGCCTCGCCCTGGTCGGGGGCGAGGAGCCGGCCACGGAGGTCGGCCAGCCAGCCGGTCGCGTGCACGGGGACGACGGCTCCGTCCTCCTCGACCGAACCGGTGAGTGCCGCGGTCAGCCCCTCGAACGCACTGAGCGTCCGCTCCCGCTCGCGCGCCTTGCGGATGAGCGCGGCATCCACCACCACCCACTGGTCGCGCAGCCGCACCAGCGGTCGGTGCGCCTCGGCGAGCCGGTCGAGCTCGGCCTGCGTGAGGGTCTGGTCGCCGGCCGCGAACTCCCAGCGGAAGGCGAGGAGTTGCTCGGGAGAGAAGAAGGCGGGCGCTTCGGCGTCGCGGTCCTGCCCGACGGGTTCGACGACGGCGTGGGCCAGCAGCTCGCGGACCAGGTCTTTGGGCCAGTGCACGGCGATGCCCGCCGCGTCGAGCCGTTCGGCGGCGTCCTGGAGGAGGTCGGCCAGCTCGTCGTCGGACAATTCCAGTGCGTCGGGCACCGGGCGGTCCAGGATCCGGCCGAGAGGCTCCCACACCCGAGCGGCCCGGCGCAAAGCCAGCATGGTGTCGATGCGCGTCCGCGGCCCGAAGCCGGGCAGCGCGTCGGCGGGCGCGGCCCATACCTCAGCTGCGTCGGCAAGGACGGTGGGGTCGGCCAGGGAGTGCAACTGGAGCGCGGCGCGTAATGAGTGCGGGCCGGGGGCCGTGTCCGGCGTGGTGTAGTGAGGGTCGAAGCCGTCGCCCTCGTCGCCCTCGTCGCCCTCGTCGTACGAGCCGTACACGTCGGTCCACGGCAGTTCGACCCGCAGCGAGAGCCGCACGCCACTGTCCGCGCCGTGTGCCACCTCTGCCGCCCAGACCCGCTGCTCCGGCAACGGGGCGCGGGAGTTCAGCCCGGAGAAGGCCTCGGTACCCGTAAACGCCGCGGCGGCCGCAGTACGCGGCAGGAGATCGGCGATCGCGTCCAGATACGCCCGCAGCCGCTCGTGGGGATCAGGCAACCGCACCGGCCCCGCGCCGTCCAGAGGCGCGCCGTACGCCGTGGGCGGCATCGCATCGGCCAGCGCCCTGACCCACCTGACGTCCTCCGCCTCGTACGGGCCGATCCGCCATGCGTCCAGGTCGCCGTCGGTCAGTCCGGGCAGGAGCCGGCCGCGGCCCGCCATCCGCAGGGCGAAGAGGGAGGCTGCCCGCCAGACAGTGACGGCCGGCGACAGGGCCCCGCCGGGCCCGTCAGCGTCCCGCGCGGCAGCCAGCAGCGGCAGCGCCTCGCGGACCGGGAGCAGCAGTACGGGCACCGTACGCCGCCGGGCCCCTCGCCCGTACGGGGCCGCGACGGTCAGGTCCTCAACGGGCCCCAGTCGTACGGGGAGAAACCCGGCAGTGGGCGAGTGAAAGGCGAGGAGCCCTTCCCGGGGAACGGGTGCGGGCAGGAAGAACGCCGAACAGCCCAGCAGCGCGGACGCCTCGTCGGGGCGTGGGGCCATGGAGACGGAGGGAGTCCCGTCCGCTTCCATGCAGGAGGAGCCGACACTCGGGTGCCCGGCCGCCCGGGTGCCGGCGCGGGCCGCGCCGGCACTGCCCGCGCCGGCACCCGCAGCCCGGGACCGGCCGACGACGGCCGGCCGGGCAGCGCGCACCCTGGGGTCGGCCACCTCGCGACCGTCCTCGTCAGTGAAGCGGACGGCGAGCTCCCGGCCGCAGGTGTCCTCCGTCACATGGCGGTACACCCGGGCCATCACTGAACCACCTCTTCGATCGTCGTCGCTGCCATGCGGGGCCTCAGTCTACCGGCGGCGAACCGGCTTCCTTGACGTCACGCCGAAGCCCTGCTAATTAGGGCGAGATCAGCTCGCGCCCCTCGACAAGGTGACAACGCCCAGCGCACGGTTCACGGTCAGGGCGAACAGTACCCGCTCGACCCGCAGGTCCAGCCGACGGCCTTCGAGCTGCCGGCGGACGACCGCATCGAGTCCGAGACGGTGCCACAGCCCGTCGAATGCGTGGGTGCCGCCCAGCGGGCGGGAGCCGGTGAGCGACAGGTCGCCCGGCGTGGTCGCGGCCAGAGCCTCGGCCGGGTCGGGAGCCGGGACAGCGCGGCGACCAGAGGACCAGCGGCAGAGTGCTCTACGGCGCTGTCAGAACGATGTCTTGCCCACTGGGGTCCCGTGCGATGAGAACAAGCCGGGTGTCGAGGACTTGCAGGTAACGGCGGAGTTGTCGCTGACTGATCTCTTCCACGGGAAGGCGCTCGAGTCGGGAAACGTTGGGCTGTGCGGTCCCTAGCCTGGCTGCGACTTCAGCCTGGGTGAGACCAGCCTGCTCTCGCAGGTTGGCTAGCCTCATACCGTCGGGCCTGTGCCGTACCGGAGGAAAGAACCGGTGTCGATCGTCCACGCGCCGAGCTTGACCACGTCTCCGAAGATGTAAGGCTGGCTGTTCTGGTATTTCCCGTGATACGGCTCATCATGCACGGCGATAGTGCCGTTCCGCGGATCAACGATCATGTACAAGCCGATGCCCATCGCCGGATAATCCGCCATTTTCTCTACATAGTCATTGCTCGGATTGGACTTCGACACCACTTCGACACATGCCAGCACCTCATCGGGCGCCAGTGAATCCCGGTCCGAGTCCAGCGCGCGCTCCTCGCAGACCACCGCGTCCGGACGCCGCAGGCGGCCGATTCGCGGGTCCTCGACTTCGGGCCCTGTCTCCGCGATCCATCCGGGGTGCGTCATGAGGATCTGCTGGTTGATCTGGTCCCGGATCCGGCCCGCGATCCTTTCGTGCCGGTTGACCGGGCTCATCATCATCATCACCGGCCCCCCAGGGCCGATCTCAATGTTCCACGTGCCCTCAAGGTGCTGAGCGTACTCCGAGAGCTCATCAGCGACTCTCCGCATCCACGTGTAGTCCAGACTCATACTCAGAGTATATCAGAAACGATATTCTGGGCGCGGTTCACGCGATGGCCGCCGCTCGGACCGACACGTTCCTCGGCGCCCGCTCGAACGGCTGGTGAAGCGCCGAGGCCACGGGAAGGCTCTGGTGGCCGTCGCCCGCTCGATGCTCGTCATCGTTTGGCACCTGCTCAACGATCCGGACGCCCACCAAAGTGAAGCTTCCCCTTGGTCTTGGACACCTGGAGACTGGGACGTGTGGTTCCAGAGGAAGTAGTGCCAGGTGGGAAGTAAGTACAGGAAGCGGTAC
>NZ_JBITDP010000071.1:0-6378 GCF_044454405.1 Streptomyces sp. NPDC051555
CATCCCCTTCCTCGACTTCGACCAGGACATCCGCCGCGTCATCTACACCACCAACGCGATCGAGTCGATGAACCGCAACCTGCGAAAACTCATCAAGACCAGCGGGCACTTCCCGTCCGACGACGCCGCGATGAAGATGCTCTACCTCGGCATCCGCAACATCGAGGGCCGGCACATCGACGGCAACGGCCGCGTTCCCCAAGGCCGCATCCGCGGCACCGGGACCCTCGGCTGGACCAGGGCCATGAACCAGTTCAAGATCCGGTTCGGCGACCGACTCCCGCTCTGACCAACATCAACCGACAGTAACCACGGCAGGAACCAGGACCACAGAGCACAACACCGATCACACACAGACCAGTTGACATCCCCGCCGAGAAGGCAGGTCGACAAGTGCGCTCCGCGCCGCCACGCGACGCGGGTCACGATCAGCAGAACCGCCAGAGACAGGATGGGCATGACAGCCAGTGCAGGGGTGCTGAGAGGGACGGGGGAGACACAGACGGCCAGCACCAGCAGGGCCAGCACGCCGGAACCCCAGATCGGCAGGGTAGGCGGTGTCCACGTGTCGATCACTCGCGGATTCGGCTGGCGCCGCCGTGTGGGTCCCAGCAGCTGACCAGCCACCGATGTCGCGCTCTGGTCAGGGCTGCGTAGCAACAGCGCGGTGTTGATCAGTTCCACCATGTTGTCGGGGAGCAGCGGCCTGGGGAGGCCGGCGGTCTCGAAGGTGTCCTCGACGATGTCCCTCGCGGACATGCCCCGTCCCACTGTCCAGTGGTGTCCACGGCTGAGGCCGATGCTGACCTGCGTCCCGAGCTCACGCCGGTCCCTGGAGACGGCGTTGGCCAGCGCTCGTATGAACCGCTCCCGTGCCTTGGTCGCCTCGGCCTCGGCGCGCTCCCGTAGTTCGGTAGGTAGCTTTGGTGTGGCTCCCAGTTCATCGAGTGCTGCTTCGGTGAGCCGCTCCACGGTGGCTTGATTGGTCTCGCGCCACTGCTGTGTCTCTGTGGTGGACAGGCGCCGCTGGATTTCCTGAGCGTGGTTGTCCAGTCGGTCCTCCGCGTCCTTGGTTAGGTCGACCATGTCCCTTAGGGCGGTATCAGTGAACGTCTCCGGCGCGTCGGAGCAAGTCGCGAGAATCGAGAAGGAGACGGTACAGCTGTCGCCGTCATGGCGGACCGTGTACTCATAGCTGAGCTGTCGGCGTGGTCTGCTGTCGTCCCCCCGGAAGAGTGAGAAGAACTGCCGTACCGTCTCTTCATCTAACAGGAACCGGGCCTCCACGTACGGCTCTGAAGAGGGGTGTGCCGACGGGTAGAGTTCACGAATGCTCAGGGGGCGTCGCCGAGGAGCAGGATCCGACGGGCCAAGCCAGTGACCGAGGTAGATCCGCTGATCATCGATGGCGGTTACGGTGATCTCGTAGTTCCGTCTCACCGTCAGTGACACGGCGTCCTCCTGATGATGCGTGGTGGCCCGTTCTTCGACTTTCCCATGATGAGAGCTTGCGGAGCTGTTACTGAGCTTGTAGCTGTGGTGTCGTCAGTTTGAGTCCGGTTTCGGTGAGACAGCCGTCGATGGTGTCGCTGCGGTACTGGATTTGGCGGAGTCCGTGTCGTAGCGCACGGATGAGGTGGTCGGCGTCGGTGAAGGCGGTGTTGGCCTGGAATGGCGCCAGCAGCGGCTTGATGACGGGGATCTACGTCCCGAGTGCGCGCAGATGCTCCGGCCTCAAGTCGGCTCGGACGCGCATGACTCGGGGCCGGTGACGAAACCTGCCGTACTCGCGGGGACGGAGCTGATCGGCTTCGATCTCCACGACGACCTCGGCCACCACCGGCAGATACCGGATCGGCTCGGACCCGGGCAGACCGCCAACCATCCCAAACAACAACGCCTCGGTTTCCCCGGCTGGGTGAAGGAGTACGACGAGATCGCGGCGCACTGGATGAGCCAGAGGCAGGCTGACCCCGACGGCGCGAAGACGCCCGTCGGCTCCGGGCAGGCCCAGGACCAGGCACTGGGTACCGGGCGTTCGGCCGCTGACCCCCAGGACGACGGCCTCGCTCGTGTGCATCTGCCGCCACTTCAGCCACCCCGAGGCGTGGCCGGCCGCGTAAGCGCGATCCGGCTTCATCACCACGCCTTCGACAGCGAGAGGGCCACCGACCCAGCCGAGCGCGGTCTCCACGTCCGTGGTGACCGGGACGGGCCGGATCGCCGGCGGCCCATCCCGCAGCAGACCCAGAAGGTGCTCACGCCGCTCCTGGTAGGTCCGGGGGCGGAGGTCGGTGTCGCCGACGGCCAGGGCGTCGAAGACGGCGAGGTGGACGGAGAAATCCGCGCCGGGGCGCGCGCCGCGGCCGGACCGTGACTGCAGACGGGCGAACGCCACCTCACCGCTGTTGAGGACCGCGACGAGCTCGCCGTCCAGAACGCAGTCGGGCAGTTCGCGCGAGGCCTGGGCGATGTCGCTGAATCGGTCGGTGAGGTCGGTCCCGTGTCGGCTCCACAGCCTCCCGGCCCCGCACCGGATCTGGCAGCGCCAACCGTCGAGCTTCGCCTCCAGGAAATTCG
Organism: Streptomyces sp. NPDC051555; assembly: GCF_044454405.1. Taxonomy (NCBI): domain Bacteria; kingdom Bacillati; phylum Actinomycetota; class Actinomycetes; order Kitasatosporales; family Streptomycetaceae; genus Streptomyces; species Streptomyces sp. NPDC051555. The sequence goes on from NZ_JBITDP010000071.1 coordinate 2,581, forward strand.
GCGTGAGGATGCGATCGACCGGCTTACACAGGGCCAGAGGGAGCGGCAGGACGAGGCGTGTCATGGGCCACCCGTTCCCCAGGGCGGACCGGGACAGTGCCGCGCACCCACGGTTCGCCCGCGCGGCCGTACGCCGCTGACCTGGACATTCACCCGTGCGAGGGACGTGGTGCCCCACAGGTCGCGTGTTCGAACATTCGTTCGGTACTGTGGGAAGAGGCATCTGGCCAAAGTGGCTGGAAAGGGGTGTTGGGGCGATCGGAGGTGGGTCATGGACGCAGGCGTGCACCTCCACGTCGCCAGCGGCTACTCGGCCCGCTACGGAGCCTCCCACCCCGGTGACCTGGTGCGACGGGCTGCGGAGCGGGGTATCGGCACGCTCGCGCTGACCGACCGGGACACCGTTGCCGGGGCCGTCCGTTTCGCGAAGGCAGCCGCCGCGGCCGGTGTGCGGCCCGTCTTCGGTGTCGACGTCGCGGTCGAGCCTGCGGCGCCAGCGAAGCCGGGGCCCACCGTCCTCCCTCGGACGCCGGTGCGTGGCGGTGCGTACGTGGTGGAGCCGGCGCTGCGGGTGACGCTGCTGGCGCAGCATGCCCAGGGGTGGGCACGGCTCTGCTGTCTGGTGTCCGCCGCGCACGCGGGTGCGGCGGGCGGGCCGCCCGTGGTGTCCTGGGCGACGCTCAGTCGGCACGCGGGCGAGGGCGGCCTGACGGCGATGCTCGGGCCGATGTCGGAGCCGGTGCGTGCGCTGGCGGCCGGGAGACCGGACCTGGCCGAGCAGCTCATCGCGCCCTGGCGCGAGATCTTCGGGGACGACCTGCGGCTGGAGAGCGTGTGGTGGGGGCTGTCCGGTACCGGAGCGGGCTCGCTGCGCCTGGCAGCCCGTACGGTCGGGCTGGCCGACCGGCTCGGGATCCGCGCGGTGCTGACCAACGCCGTCCGCTACGCCGATCCGGCCCAGCACCGGATCGCCGACGTGCTCGACTCGGCCCGGCTACTGCGCCCCATCGACCGCCGGCGGCTGGACTGCGGGGAGCGCTGGCTGAAAGACCCGGATGCGATGCGGGCGGCGGCGCAGCGGATCGCGGAAGCCAGCGGCGGCGGGCCGGGCCGGGCGGCCGCGCTGCTCGCGGAGACAGCCCTGACCGGCGAGGCCTGCGTCATCGATCCGGTCGTCGACCTCGGGCTCGGAAGGCCGCACTTCCCCGAGCCGCAGGTGGTCGGGGCCGGCCCGGCGGCCGGGGACGCGATGCGGCTGCTGCGGCAGCGGTGCGAGGCCGGGATGAGCGCTCGGGGCCTGGACCGTGACGAGCAGGCGCTCGCGCAGCTGGAGTACGAACTCGGTGTGCTCGGGCGCATGGGCTACGAGGGGTACGTCCTGGCGGTCGCGCAGGTCGTTGCCGACGTGCGCGCGATGGGGATTCGCGTTGCGGCCCGGGGCTCTGGCGCCGGGTCCATGGTCAACCACGCCTTGTTCATCGCGACGGCGAACCCGTTGGAACACCGTTTGCTGTTCGAGCGCTTCTTGTCCGAGCGGCGGACCTCGCTGCCGGACATCGACCTCGACGTGGAGTCGGCGCGCCGGCTGGAGGTGTACGACAGGATCTTCGAGCGGTTCGGGCCGCAGCGCGTCGCCGTCACTGGGATGCCCGAGACCTACCGCGGCCGCCAGGCCCTGCGCGACACCGGACTCGCGCTCGGCATCCGCCCCCAGACCGTGGACCGGATCGCCAAGAGCTTCCCCCACATCCGCGCCTGCGACATCCGCACCGCCCTCGCCGAGCTCCCCGAACTCAAGGCGCTCGCCGCCGAGGCCGCCGAGTTCGGCCCGCTGTGGGAACTCGCCGAAGGCCTCGACGCCCTGCCGCGCGGCTACGCGATGCACCCGTGCGGCGTGATCATCTCCAACATCTCCCTGCTGGACCGGCTGCCGGTGCAGCCGACCCCCGGCGGCTATCCGATGGTCCAAGCCGACAAGCACGACGTCGAAGACCTCGGCCTGGTCAAGCTGGACGTCCTGGGCGTGCGCATGCAGTCAGCCATGGCCCACGCCGTCGGCGAGATCCGCCGCACCACCGGCCGCCAGCTCGACCTCGACAGCCCCGACCACGTCGACCTCGGCGACGAGGCGACCTTCGAGCTGATCCGCAGCGGGAACGTACTGGGCTGCTTCCAAATTGAGTCAAGTGGGCAGCAGGACTTGATCTCGCGTCTCCAGCCCCGGCACATGCAGGACGTCATCGCCGACATCTCGCTCTTCAGGCCGGGACCGGTGGCCGGGGGAATGCCGGCGAGGTTTATCGCCGCACGTCACGGCGTTGAGCAGCCTCACTACCCGCACCCGGACCTGGTGTCGATCATGGACGACACGTACGGGGTCGTCATCTGGCATGAGCAGATCATGCAGATCTTCTCCAGGATGACGGGCTGCGACCTCGCCGCCGGCGACGTCGCCCGGCGAGCCCTCGCCGACCCCGCGCGTCTCCCCGCAGTCGAGACGTGGTTCCGCGCGGCCTCCGGCGCCCACGGGTACAGCGCCGCAGTGGTCGACGAGGTCTGGAACGTCGTCAAAGAGTTCGGGGCCTACGGATTCTGCCGGGCTCATGCAGTTGCCTTCGCGGTCCCGGCGGTACAGTCGGCCTGGCTCAAGACGCACCACCCGGCCGCCTTCTACGCCGGTGTCTTCGAGCACGACCCGGGTATGTGGCCCAGCCGCGTCCTGGCCTCAGACGCCCGCCGCAACGGCGTTCCCGTGCTCCCCGTCGACGTGAACGCCTCCCGCCCCGAGCACAGCGTCGAGCGCACCGACACCGGGTGGGGGGTGCGGCTCGCGCTGGCCACGGTGCACGGGATCAGCGAGGCCGAGACCGCCCGGATCGCAGCCGGCCAGCCCTACACCAGCCTCCAGGACCTCTGGCAGCGCGCCCGCCCCAGCCTGCCCCTGGCCCAACGCCTCATCCAGATCGGCGCCCTCGGCCCCCTCCAAGGCGACGCGACCCGCCGCGACCTCCTGCTGCAGGCCACCGAACTGCACCGCCACTTCCGCCAGCGCACCACCACCGACGGTCAGCTCCCCCTCGGCGAGGACCTCGTCACCGCAGGCGCGAGCGGGCTGCCCGAGATGACCCGCCGCGAAGCCCTGTCTGCCGAACTCGACGTCCTGTCCATCGACGTCACCCACCACCTCATGGACCACCACCACCGACTCCTGCGCGAACTCGGCGCCACCGACGCCAAACACCTCCAAGCCCTCCACCCCGGACAGCGCGTCCTCGTCGCGGGCGTCCGCGCCTCCACCCAGACCCCGCCCATCCCCAGCGGGAAACGCGTCATCTTCGTCACCCTCGAAGACGGCTCCGGCATGGTCGACGTCGCCTTCTTCGAGGACTCCCACGACGCCTGCGCCCACACGATCTTCCAGTCCGGACTGCTCCTGGTCCGCGGCACCGTCGAACGCCGCGGCAACCGGCGCACCGTCGTCGGCGAGATGGCCTGGAACCTCGAAGACGTGGCCCTCGCCCGCCGGGATCACGGCCCCCAGGCAGCCCTCGACCTCCTCGGCCGCACCACCCCCGCACCCACCCCAGCCCAGGACACTGGCCCGCGCCCCGGCCGCACGCTGCCCGACGGAACCGCGGGGGCTCGCATCCACGCGTTCGCTGATCTTCAGACCGCAGGGACCAGGTCGGCAGATCTGCGCCGTCTAGGCCGTGTCTGATGGCTCTTTGATGAGGTCGCGGAGCCAGATCACGATGGCTGCTGTGGCCAGGGTTCCGTTGAAGATGTAGTCGCGTTTGT
>NZ_JBITDP010000072.1:0-6372 GCF_044454405.1 Streptomyces sp. NPDC051555
CTCCCGCAGGATGCGGGCCCTCGTCGCCGAGCGGGCATGGCTGACGGTGTTCCTGCTGCCCGCCTACTCACCCGACCTCAACCCCGTTGAGTGGGTGTGGGCCCACGTCAAACGCAGCCTCGCCAACCTCGCCGTCATGGCCCTCGACCGGCTTGAGACACTCGTCCGCAACCGCCTCAAACGCCTTCAATACCGGCCCCACACCCTCGACGGCTTCATAGCTGGCACCGGACTCACCCTCGACACCCCAACCTCACCCTGAAACGCCGAAGTCAGTAACGCGAAAGGCTGGCGCTACCGCGCCACCCTGACCATCGGTCACCCGCAGGCATACATCGGACCCGCTCCGGACGACCGCTGGACCGAGGAGCTGCACGTCCGCCCAATCCTGCCCCGCCACGCCGACCCTCTGCCGCCGGGAACACCCCCGCTGCGTACGCAACTGCGCGACAGCCCGGAAGTGGTGGACGCGGAGGACTGGGCCGCCTGCAACGGGTTGTCCCGCGTGCAGGCAATCCGCGTCCTGACGGACAACGGGCTCACGCTGCTGGGAACCGTCTGATCAGCGCCCGCCGAGCATGCCCGAGCCCCCGGCATCCGGCGGCTCGCGCCATCGCCTCAGCGGCGGCGCCAGCACACGGGCGAAGGGCCTCTCCATCGTTCGAGGGGAACCGGGGCTCGGCGAGGCATTCGGTGCGCACGGAGCAGCCGGCGCAGATGGCCTTAGCCCGGCCCGCTGGCCGGGGTGGTCAGCTGTGGAGGGCTGCTGCCTTCGGACCGGACTGGATCACCAGCGCGTTCAGGGGGCGCGTGCGCGTGGGCTGGACCACCTCCAGCCAGCCGTCTCCGCTGGCGAGGCAGTACGGGATGCTCTGGTAGCCCTGCCACTTCCAGTTGATCCACCAACGGGGTTCGCTCCGGTGTCCCGCGCAGCGTCGGGGAGTGGGCAGCCGCTGACCGGCCAGCTCGACGTCGTCGAGCTCGACGTCGAGTTCCTTCATGCGGGCCAGCCCTGCCAGTGCCGCACGGCGCAGCGGACTGTCATCGCCCCACCTGCGGAAGGACCAGCGCATGTCCGGGGTCATCAGCAGGTCGGTGTCGTCCGGCGCGTCGGGCAGCGTGATGCGGGAGATGGTGATGGCCCCTTGCTGCTGCCACCCGATCAGCTCCGCCCGGACCTGGCGGGGGATGTAGCGGTCGAGGCCGTCGAACGCGTCGATCATGTCGTGGCGCTCGGCCCGGCCGGCTTCCGGATCTTCGGCGATCGCGTGGAGCACGCCGAAAGCCTGGTCGAGGGTGTCGCCCCGCTGCCACAGCGGGAGCATGAACGTGCCCTCGGCCTCCAGCTGTTCGCGCGCGGAGTCCTCGAACTGGAATTGCAACCCGCGGGAAGAGCCCGCGAGCGCGCGGCGCAGCGGCGCGTAGGGGTTGCCCCCGGAGAATACGGCTTGGACGACGGCCTGGGTCATCCGTTCGTCGCGCTCGAAGCGGACAGCCACGTCGACGTCGTGGGGCTCGGCGGCGCCGCGCGCGAAGCTGCCGAAGAGCCACATCTGCTGGACCAGCTGGAGCGGCCATTCCTGATGGCCCTCTAGCCGGCGAAGCATTCCTTCGACCAGTTCGACCGCTCGCGCTCGCTTCATGTGAGGCCTCCCTCATTCACGCCGAGTACCAGATTAGTGGCCGGGCTGGACCGTTATGTCCGCCGTCGGCAAGGATGCAGGTTCACGGAGGTGGACCGCCACGTCCCCCGGGGCGGAGCTGGCGGGGACATGAAGGCGTGGAGGGCAACGGGCAACTCCTTCCCAGCGGCCGCGCGGGCCGCTGAGATGGCCTCATGAGCGTTCCTGTCGCCTTAGCCGGCCTCTCCTCGCGCACTCCGGCAGCGTGCGTCTTCTGTGACATCGCTGCTGGCCGGGCCCCGGCGTCCGTGATCCGCGAGTGGCCCGATGCGCTGGCCATTCGCCCCCGGGGCGGTGTCTCGGACGGCCACGTCTTGGTCATTCCGCGCGCACATGTCGCTGACGCGATTGAAGACCCAGTCATCACCGGATCGACCATGATGCGGGCCTGCGAGCTCGGTGCCGACCTCAAGAGCGACCTCAACCTGATCGCGAACGTCGGACCGGACGCCACCCAGACGATCTACCACCTGCACATTCACCTGATGCCTCGCTCCGCCGGCGACGGTCTCATGCTGCCCTGGACCCCACACCCGCCCACCCGTACCAACATCTCCGGAAGTCCACTGTGACCATCCGGCTCGTCATGGCCCGAGAGCCACTCCCCGCGTCCGGACCGTCGGTATTCCTGGCCGGGCCCACCCCGCGCCTTGGAGGCCCGGTGGCGTCATGGCGGCCCGCCGCGCTCGTAGAACTCACGAAGCAGTGGACCTCCAGCCGTACGCTGAACGTGCTCAGCCCCGAGTCGCGGGGCGGCAGAAGGGCTGCGCACTACGACGACCAGGTCGGCTGGGAGACCACCGCACGGGCTTCCGCAACCGTCATCCTCTTCTGGATCCCCCGCGACTTGACCCATCTCCCCGGCATGACGACGAACGTGGAGTTCGGGCTGGATGTCGGCAGCGGCAAGGTCGTCCTCGGCTGTCCTCCCGACTGCCCGGATCCGCAGAGGAACCGCTACCTGATCTACGTCGCCCGCGAACATCAGGCACCGGTCCGTGAAACGCTAGCCGGAACGGTGGCCGCCGCCTTGGAACTCGTCACCGCCGCTCCCACCTCGCCGTGACCTACCTGGCCCCGCCCCGCGACCGGGTCGGCCCCGGTGGCCCTCAACTGCGTGTTTCCGGAAGCGCGACTCGGACGAGGCCTCGACCTCCCGTAGAGGCCTCCACTACCTGACCGCGCCGCCTCGGGGCGCGTGCCCTTCTGGGACGAGCGTTCTGCTATCCGGAATCTCCCCTGTCATGTGCCTACCGGCCTGGACGCTCCCGCCCATAGGTTGTGGCTCCGGACCATCCCGGGCCCAGCGCCCTCCCGGCTCCCCACGGGAGGGCTGCCGCGCGCCCAAGCGGTGGGTAGCCGCACCCTGAGCCGGGCCTGGAGCGCTCCTGCGGCCGACAGCGGTAGCCGCTGCCCGGGCGCCGGTTGAAGCCATCGCGCCGGTGATCCCGCCGATGCGGCTCTATCCACCAGCCCTGCGCTGCCTCAGCGGCGCAAGGGCCTGTTCCGCTGGTTGGACAGGCACACGGTGATCCTGTGCACCTTGGCCTGGCTGAAGTGCCGTTTCAGCGGTGAATTCCGGCGCCCAGCCGGGTGATTGACCCTCTTGTCCTCTCCCGAAGGCCCTGTCCGACGGGCTACAACGCGGGGCGTGATCAAGAACTTGCTTCAGCGCGGCCTGCCCGCGCTCGCCCTCGCTGCCCTTCCCGTCCTCGCCATCTCTCCGGCTGCGCACGCGGCCGGAACACACCCGGCCGCCACCGCTGGTGCCCCAGCGGCCGGGGCGCTCGCGCTTCGGGCGCCGCTGCCGCTGTACGAGGCGGTCGACCTGATCCCGGTCGCCGACGAACAGCGCGAGGGCTACAAGAGGGATCTGTACAAGCACTGGAACCGTGGGCTGAACCCCACTGACGGTTGTGATACCCGCAAAGAGGTGATCCTTTCCGAGGCCGTCGAGCCCCCGGCCGTCGCGCCGGGGTGCAAGCTGACAGGCGGCGTGTGGGTGTCCCCGTACGACGACGTCACCGTCACGGACGCAGCCGGACTTGATGTTGATCATTTTGTGCCCCTGGCCGAGGTCCACGACTCCGGTGGCTACGCCTGGAGCGCGGCGCGCCGTGAGGCGTACGCGAACGACCAGGCCTCCCCGCTGACGTTGATCGCGGTGACCGCGAAGTCGAACCGGAGCAAGGCCGACAAGGACCCGGCGCAGTGGCTGCCGCCGGCGGGGGGCTACCACTGCGAGTACGCCGCGCAGTGGACCGCGACGAAGCTGCGCTGGAAATTGACCGCCGACGACGCCGAGCGCCAGGCCCTCCTCGGGCTCGCCGAGGACTGCCCGACCACCACGGTCGTCTACGAGCCCGCGCCCTAGCGGCACGCGACCGGACCAAGGTCAGTTGAGGCGGGAACCGGTACGGAACCTCAGCTCGCCAGCGGCCATGCGGTTCGCCTCGGGCTGCTCGGCGTCTTCGAGCAGCCCGATGAACACGATCAGGTGGTCTGGGCGCTATCTGCCTTCCAGCCCGAGGGTAAACCCTGTGCAGAGCCGGTACTCGAGCGGCGTGTCAGGCGGTCGCGCGCTTCAGTGCTGCGGCGGCCGCGCGGGCGATCTCGGGACTGGCGAGGATCGCGGCGGTCACGTCGTCGGCGGTGGGACCGGTGGCTTGGGGCGGCACGAGACGGCACGTCCTGCTCTCCAACTCGTCGAGGAAGGCGAGACACGAGTCGAACTCGGCAGGGTCCTCCGACAGGCCGATGGTGATCATCTCGGCGCACAGCCCGGCAAGGGCGGCCCCCAGGCTCGATAGGACCGTCCTCATCTCCTGCGGCCGCCGGGCGACGGCGAGGCCGGGGTACTTCTTCGTCGGCTCGTACGCCTCGCCCAAGCGCTGCACGACGACCTGGAGGTACGAGGCGGTCTCGTAGAGGACCTCGTCGGGATTGCCGAGGGAGAGAAGCGGACGGTAGTCGCCGCCGTCGGCGCCCTTCGTCATCTGACCGCGGATGCAGAGGGCTCGCATTCCGTAGACCGTGGCCACCAAGTCGACCGAGTGGGCCAGGGTGCGGTCCGCGTCCACGATGGACTGGATCATGCGGCGTACGGTGCCCTGCCGCTCCTTGGCCGTGGTCGCCTTTTCTTCTTCCGTCAGGGCTTCGTGTTCGGCGCCGAGGTTCTCGAAGGCGACCAGGAGGGCTGCGGCGACGGCACGGAGACCCTCGGTTCCGGTGGGGTGCTGCTCGGTCATCGTCGACCTTCCGGTTTCGTTCACGCGACGCTTGGCCGCGGCGCCGCACGCGGCGACGCGGCAGGGGGTCGCGCCATCGCTTACAACGGCCGTCGCTCCGGGGCGGACACGGGGTGTGGCGGAACCGGGCCTTGGCTGTGGTGCTGTTCGTCCTCGACTTCATGCTCACCTGGAGTGTCCGGCAACATCTGGGCAGCGCAGATTCTGCTCAAGTAGCCGATCGAGTGCGTATCTCATGCTGAGATACGGGCTCGATTGCTGAAGCAGATCGGCCCCCTACAGCGGGCCCACGGCCGCCATTTGTAGAGGCGTTCAGCGCGGTGTGTGCGCCAAGCTGGCCGGCTTGATCGCATCGTTGCCATAGCGCTTTCGGGCCTGGTCTGTGACGGCCTCGATGGCCAGCGAGCGGTCGACGTCGGGATCGAAGGTGAGTTGGCGCGGTGCTTCGTCGGCTGCACGCAGGCCCTGGGCGCGCAGGGAGATCGCTCGTACGCGGGCGCGTTGCAGGGAGAGCGTGGCGTAGAGGTCGTAGGCGGTGCGCGTGAGGAGGAAGGTGTGGGCGGTGGCCTCGGGGAGGGTGCGGCTGCGCGTGGTGGTGGAGCCGTCCGCGTAGCGCACGGTCAGGGCTATGGCTTCGGCGGCCTTCCGGTCGGCGCGCAGGATGGCGCCGAGGTGTCCGGTCAGGGCCAGGAGGGCGCGGTGGTGTTGTGCGGAGTCGAGTTCGTCGGTGGTGAAGCGGTGCTCGGCGCTGATGGATTGGGCGATCGGTTCGGCGAGGACGGGTCGGTTGTCGTGGCCGTGGGCGGCTTCGTGGAGGGCGCGTCCGAGGCTGATGCCCAGGAGGCGTTGGAGGGTGAGGAGGGGGACGTCGGCGAGGTTGCCGATGGTGTGCAGGCCGTGGAGGGTCAGGGTCTTGGCGGTGGCCGGCCCTACGCCGTGGAGGAGCCCTACGGGGCGGGGCCGCAGGAAGGCGCGGATTGCTGCGGGATCGTCGGCGATCGTACGCAGTTCGCCGGACGGGGTGACGGCGGCGGCCATCGCGGCCAGGCCCCGGTTTGGGCCGGCTCCGATCGTGGTGTGGAGGCCCGTGTGGGCGGTGATCCGGAGGCGGACGAGGTGGGCCAGGCCTTCGGTGCTCTGGCCGAAGTAGGGGCGGGCGCCGGTGATGTCGATGACGACGGCATCGGGCGGCAGGGCCTGGACGGCGGGGGTGATGTCCCGCAGCAGGGTGAGGACCTGCTCGTACCGGGCGGTGTCGGCGGGGGTGAGGCCGTGCAGGTGGATGTGGAGGATGCTCCGGTCCACGGTGGTCATCGCGATCACCCCGCCGAACCTGGGCTCCGGTGCCCTAGGCCGTGTCTGATGGCTCTCGCCCGGATGGTGGATCTACTGCCGTTCCGGGCAGGAGTCGGTCATGGTGCGTCGGCATGAACTGACGAATG
>NZ_JBITDP010000073.1:0-6334 GCF_044454405.1 Streptomyces sp. NPDC051555
TTCCGTTTTCCAGGGTCCGCCATGTCGCTGCTGGATCGCGGACCCGTCTCCGGCGAGGCACTGGGGGCAGTAGCGCGTGAACGTCGACAGGACCCAGGGATCGATGCGGGCCCAGGTGAAGCGGTGATGAGTCTGGATGTGCAGGGACTCGGTGACCGGTGGGAAGCGTTCGCCGTAGGGCTCGAGGGTCAGGGCTGCTGCTTCTTCCGTCGTCAACTGGGTGCTGTGGGCAAAGAGGTTGATCTTGCTGCCTAGTGTCACCAGGAGTTGGCCTGGGATGGAGCCGGCCGGGGCCCGGGCTGCTCCAGTGCGGGTCAGTATCTGCATGGGTGACATGTCCAGCCGGTGCGACAAGCGCAGGAGAAGGCCGGGCAGGCTCTCACCGGGCAGTGGTGCCAGCGCGCGGGGCAGCGGGGCGGGAAGTCGAGACATGGAGGTCAGCCGCCGGTGCGGGATTCGGGGCCGTGGTCATCGAAGGTGGTGTTGCGGCCGCGGGCTCGGGAAGGGCGCGACGGGTTCATGCCGGACGCAGCCGTATCCGGGGCCGGGCTGGAGGAACCGGGGATGGCGGGGATCTCGCCGGCCTGGGGGTCTCGGTCTGGGTCGTCGAGACTGAGGACGATGTCGTCCAGGAGGGCTTCATCGAGGTTCTCCTGCCCGCTGTCCATAGCCTCCTGGCAGCCGTCCTCGATGAGTCGCTCGAGCAAGCCGACGACGCCGTCGCTGCGACGCATCAGGTACTCGGGCATGTTGCCGCCCGTGAGCATGTCGGGTGGGGCCTTCAGCAGGCGCAGGTTGGCCTGCAGGCCGGCGAGGTGGTCGTGGAAGGCGGCGATCTGGTCGGGGGTGGAGTAGCGGAACCGGTCGAGTTCGACCAAGTCGAAGCGGCGCTCGGTCTGGGTGGCTTCCAGACCGTGGATGCGGGCGTGCCGGGACGGCGGCAGGATCCACTGACGCCGCTGTGGGTCCCAGCGGCCCTGCCGCAGGAGGCCAGAGCCGAGGATGTCGACGCCGATGAGGACCAGGGTGACGTTCATGCTCATGAAGGCGCGGATCAGATCCAGGGTGTCCTGGTCGTCGGCCCTGTGCATGCGGAGCCTCGTAATATCGTCCAAAATCAGAGCTTTTGTGCCGTGGTCGTCGAGGGAGTCGGCTACTTGCCGGATCAGCTGCGGCAGGGTCAGCCGCCTGGCCTCCGCGCCGAAGAAGTCCAGGATCGACTGGCAGGTACTCTTCGGCTTCGCCGTGACGGGAGTCTGGACGTAGGCGACCGGTGCATGCAGATCCCGGGTCCCCGCCACTACTCCGGGATGGATGTAGTTGTGCATGGCCAGCCAGGCATCCTCGAACTCCGCGGCCACTTCGCAGACCGTCTCCGTCTTGCCCTGGTAGCCCCAGCCGGTGACCATCACCCCGGCCCTGGTGGAGGGCCGCGTCTTGAGCGCGTTGTTGCGGATGCGCCGGTTGACCAGGCGGGCCACCTTCAGCGACATCGGGGTTTCCTGCAGCGGCAAGTTCACATGGGTGGCCGTGCGGTGCAGGTCGTGCAGGGACCGCTTCGCCGGGCTCAGGGCTCGCCACTCGGTGAAAGTGAGTTGCGGGGCCGGCGTGAACGGGCCCCGGGTCTTGCGCCAGTGCTGCCAGCCGGCGTAGGTGTCCCGCCTCGGTGAAGACCGGATCAGGGCCTCGGCGAGATCTTGGCGGTCCGGTTCCTGGTTCACCCGTGCTCCTTGTGATGGGCTGCGGTCTCGTCATCGTCGGGCGGCAGCAGGAACAGGGACCGGCGCCGCAAGGAGTCGCCCAGCCGCGGGGGTGGGACGGGAAGCGGCCGGCTGCGGGCCACTTCCTCGCGGCGGCGGCGCCGGTCGTCGTCGACGGCCTGCTCGACGCTGCGAGCCTGCTCGGGCCAGGGCAGGACCACGCTCTCGACCGGTTCCTCCGCGGCCGTCTTCGGGCGGTCGGTGCCGGCGGTCCGGGCCTGCTCGACCTCACGGGATCGGGCGGTCCGCTCCCGCTTGGTCATCTGCGTCGGCCACTTCTCGACCGGGATCACCGAGCCGAGCAAGTCCAACAGGACAGGCAGGAGGTCCGCGTCCGAGCGAGGAGCCAAGTTCCGTCGGCGGACCTCCGCCAGCAGGGCCTCGGTGGTCTTGTCAGAGAAGGCCGGCACCTCACCTTTTGGCGGCAGACCGGTCCAGCGCAGGGGGTACCACTTCTCCGGTGCGTTCTCGTCCTGGAAGAACACTGTCCGCCTGTCGCGGCGGTCGGAACGGATGACCCACTTGTGCTTGTGCCGGCCGCCCCGGCTCGATGGCTGGTGAAAGCGGGGCTCCTCGAGGACCTCATCGTGATACCAAAGCCCTCCGATCTTCACCCCCCGCCGGGGATGAATCTTGACGTAATGAGCCTTGAGGAGGCCGTAGTAGAGCTCCGGTTTGGGGATCTGCAGAGCGAACCCGCCCTGGTGCATCGCTGCGGCGAACAGCGAGTTGGGACTGTGATCCTCACCCGGACCCCAAGCCGGTGCGTACTCGCCCAGGACGTGGTTTTGCCAGACCTTCACCACCCATGAGGCGATCACGTTCTCCATCTGGGCCATCGACAGCACCGCGTCCGCTTCCGGATCGGCGCCGCGGTCGGCGACATCGGCGCCGGTGAAGCCCAGCAAGTGCTCCAAGAGCATGCTGTTGATCGCGGCGAATGCCCTCTCGACCACGAATTTGTCAGTCGCCCGCATCACGCGGGCGGGCAGAATGTTGCAGCCCAGCGTCCTCTCCGCCTCCACCACGTGGTGGTTTTTGTAGGGGCCGCCGTGATCGGTGGTGACCGTCTCCGGGGAGAAGAACGGCAGAGCAGCAACCCGGTGGCCGGCGAACTGGGCGACCACCGTGGCCGGGACGCCGGGGTAAGGCCACTCCATTTCGGCGCCCCAGCCCTCCCGCAGGGGCAGCGGCATCATCACATCCCGCAGCAACATCGCGATGTCCACCGAGGTGTCCGAGATCAGCGTCAGCCGGAACGCGACGATCGAGTGCGTGTAGCAGTCGATCGCGATCGTCAGCATCACCGAGACCGGATCACCGAACACCGACTCGCGGACCTTCACCGGCAGCGGTGTGGTGTCCAGCGCGACGACCTGGCCCGGGCGGTGCACCACCACCCGCGGGGAGGTGTCCCCGATGGCGTCCGCCGTGCGCTGGTAGCGCTGGCGAGCTCCGCCCGAGCCGAACCACTCCTCCCAGACCGCGGCCACGGTGTCGTAGCCGGGGACCTTCTCCGTCGGGAAGTCCGGGAACACCTCGCGGATGTACTGGTGCAGCAGCCGGTGCTTGGCCCGCATGCTGATGCGTGAGCGCTGAAGGCAATCGTGTCTGACCGCGAAGATCGCCTCCCGGATCTCCTCCGTGATGCTCGGATGCCCGCCGCCCCGGCGTGTCCATCGACCGTCCGCGCAGCCGTCCACGATGTCCTGGATGCTGTCCGCCGCAAGCCGCCGCAGCGTGCGCTCACTCATGTGCGCCAGCCCCAGCATCTCGGCCTCCGCCAGTCCGAAAGCCTTCAACTCGGCGGCCTTGGACCGGCGCCGCTGGGTGACCGTGGTGGTGGCCGGGTCGTACTCAGGTCGCGGTTCGCCCGGCAGGGCGCGTGCGGGGTGACCGGCACGGTAACCGGTCTCCGCCTCCAACACGTGCTCGGCCCGCAGCCGTGCTCGCTTCAGCTGGTCCTCGCTCAGGTCGGGCTTCAGCACCTGCTTGCGTGGCCGTGGCGGCTGTTCCCGAGCCGCCTTTCCGGGCCGGCAGTCCGGGTGGTGCATGAGCCATCGGATCGGTCGCCGTTCCACCTCGCCTGCGGGATCCCGGAGCACCACCGTGCTGGCCTGCGGCAGAACGTCCTCAACCGTCCACTCGACACCGTTGAGGCGGATACCGGATCCCGGCGCCAACGCCAGCATCCCGGTAGCCATCAGGCGTCCTTCCGGGCGCCCGCCGAGACGAGCGTTGCATCGCTCAGCGGTTCGGCCAGCTCGATTGCGAGCCGCCCGTGCCAAATCAGGTGCAGGGCGTGAGCGCGGGCCACCACCGGCAGGCGCGTGGCCTGCACCAGATCGCCGAAGGGCACCGGTTCATTGGCAGCGGCAAGAAGTTCGCCCTGAAGTCCGAGCGGATCATCAACAGGTCGGCGCTGGGCCGACAAGGCGTCCAGCACCGACCACACGTGCGGCCGCCATCCCGTCACCACGGCGTATCGCCAGCCACAGGCCGTCGCGAGTTCACCGGTCGCGGCGAACTTCAACTCGTCAGCTTCACCAACCAGCGCCCTCGGCCTGACATCCAGCACCCACCTCCTGCCATCAGCCATGACCGCCAGGAAATCGGGGATGTGCTCCGCCCGCCCTTCCGAATGCTCGAAGCTCAGCCGGAACGGCTGCGGCAGCACCTCCCTCACCCGCAAGAAGTCCAGCGCGAGAAGCAAGCGTTGCTCCTCCAGCGACTCGAACCCGTGGTGTCGGCCGGTAGAGACCATGAACTGCAGACCGGGCCGGTGGCGCTGCCGGGTTCCCCAGCCGAAACGGCGTATCAACTGCGACTTGAACAGCGGCACCGACTCCAGATCCCGCACCGCCCAGATGGCTTCCTCACCGTCGAAGCGCCAGGCCGTCGTCCACCGCCGCAGCCAGCTCTGGCCCAGCGACAATCGCGTCTCAACACCCTCATCGACGGCGTACGGCGCAACCAACTGCTCCAGCCCGCACGAGTCCGAGGCCACCCTTGACCGCCTCCGCGTACCACTCATACAAGGAGCACAGCAGCCCTGCCCGGGGCCCGCGTACAGAAGCCCGTACCTGATCAGAAAACGCCGCCTCGCGACCGGCTGAACGAGGGGCTGGCCAACTATTGTCGGGCGACACGAGAGTGTCAGTGCTCGGCGACACGAAGTGTGTCAGTGGCCGCGGCGGTTCCGTCGTACGCGGCCGACCTCCGGCATTCGCCAGCTTGAGCGGCGGCACCGTGCTTGCCGAAGATCACGCGGGGCCCCGGGGTCTGCCGGACGGCTCTTCTTCGTCCGGCAGACCCCAGGGCATCCGAGCCGCTCGCTCAGGGCCCGTACCCGGCTGCTCGGAGAGCCGGGCACGGGGTGCATCCCCGCATCCGTCAACGAACAGACCCCGGGCCGGTTCCCGCGCACCGGCCCCGCACTTGTGTGCAGAACCGTTTCCGTTCCGCCTCGTTGAGAAGGCTGGGCGTGCCCAGCCCGAGACCGCGCACCGGCGCTTTCCCCCCATTGCCCCGGTGGTCTCCGCAGGGGCACCCCGTGGCATCCGGACCCGGTGACAGGACCGGCCTGTGCCACCGGTCCGGCAGGCCCACCCACCCCGGCCTGCCGGACCCCACCACGTCAGTCCCGGCCTCGGAACAACGGCTATCGGCGAGAACGATCGCGGGGGCTGGCTGCGGGTCTCCGTGCTCGCGGTCCGGCGGTGGTCGCGTGCCGACGGGCGTGTCGGCACGCGATCGGATTCAGTGGTCGGCGACACGGGCTTTTCAGTGGCGGGGGCCCGGGGCGGGCACGTTCTCGTACAGCTGCTGGCGCAGGTGCAGAAGGGCCTTGGTGTCGGCTACCGTCGCGAGATTTGCGAGCAGGTCCCGGATCCTCGGATCGTCGCCGGCGCGTACAGCCTGAACGATCTGGTCGATGAGTTGGCGGACGTAGGGGTCGATGTCGGCGGGGCCAGCCGTGGCCCAACCATGACCGGCCGGCCCCGCCACGTGGTCCCGCCCAGCTCCTACTCCTGAGCCTGACCGGGTGCTCACAGGTTCTCCAACTGGGGCGGCCCGGTAGAGGTCACCGGGCGCACGATGTCCGAGGTCGTCGCGGCGGCTTCGTCGTACGAGGCAAGGTGTCGCCGTCCCGGAAACAAGCAATCCCGGAACGTCCGGGCGCCACGTCGCCCGGAGCGCCGAAGCGGTTCCGCAAGGCGTCCCGGATCGTCGTGTCCTGCGTGTCCCGTGCGAGCGACACAGCTGGCCCCGGCGACCGCCGGGGCCGGGCACCGGTTTTCGCGGGGCTGGGTCCGGCTAGCCTTCTCCGGCAAGGGATTCTTTGACGACCTTGCTGAGCAGCTCCCGCGTCTGCTTGTTGAAGACGTCGACGAAGCCGTCGTCGAGGGCATCGGCCTTCTCGCCGTTGACGGCCGGGGGTGAGTCGGATGCGGGCCTGGTCGGCTCGCTCTCATGGGCCTGTGCGACACCGGAGAAGGACAGGGCCGCTCCGGTGAGGGCGACAGCGGCCAAGACGCGCTTCATGTTGCTCATGGCCTGCCAACGATCACAGT
>NZ_JBITDP010000074.1:0-6059 GCF_044454405.1 Streptomyces sp. NPDC051555
ACTCCTCCGTACCCATGGCCAATTAGGAGAATTCGGTATGGGGAATAACGAAGTGCTCAAACCACCCATCATGGGGAATAACGCGACCGCCGACACTGGCCCCCGAACTGTACGAGGGGACAGGCATCTCCCCGCTCAATCCCCAGTAGCCGGACCCGCGGCGCGGGAGTTCTTCAACGCGCTGATCGTCCGTTCAGCGTCCGGCGTGCTGGTGCTGTGGCACCAGCACGCCGGGGCTGATCGGTCAGGGGAGTGCGGCGGCGGGGGTGCTGTCTGCTGGCCAGGCGCCGGGTTCAGGTCTGGCGGGCTGGGCTGCGGGGCTGATGTCGGTGAGCAGTAACGCCAGGAGGATTCCGGCTGAGTGCTGGCTGAGTGCGTGGGCGGTTTCCAGTAGCCGCGGGTGGAGGTGGGCGGGCAGGGACAGGGCGATGCACGCGGCTCTGCCTGGCATCGCCAGGGGGAAGGCGGCGCAGACCTGCTGGTCGGAGTACTCCAGGAGATCGAATTGGCCTGCCTGCGGACCGTGTACGTCGAGTTCGGCGAATAGCCTTAGAGGGTCGGTGATGGTCCGGCCGGCCAGGGCGCGGGGCCGGTAGCGGGCGAGGTGGTCCATACGGCCGTCGAAGTCGAGCTGCGCCAGCAGGCTCTTGCCCACCGCGGACGCGTGCGCGACCTGCGGGAAGGGCACCCCTTCCACGACCGGGGGGGCTTTGGGTCCGGAGGCCGAGGTCACGATGCTGACTTCGCCGTCGGTGTACTGGGAGTAGTACACCGCCGCCCCCAGCTGCCGGCAGAGTCCGTCGAGCGTGACCCGTACCAGCTCGTGCTGGTGTCCGGGGGCGGTGGTGAGGGTCAGGCGTGGTCCGGGGTGGTGGTCGCCGGCGATGCTTTCGATGAGGTGCTGGCCGCGCAGCCAGTGGAGCAGGCGAGTGGCCGCGGCGAAGCTCAGTCCGGTGCGGCGGGTGATCTCGCGGGTGGAGATCCCGCCGGCTTGGCTGATGAGGTGCAACACGTCCCGGGCCCGGGCGACGGTTTCCCACTGCCGGTCGGTCTGGTGGGGGACCGGCATGGTGCGGGCCAGGCCGGTGAGCCGGGCGGGACGCAGGGCCGTGGCGGACCACCATGACGCAGTGGTGCTCGGCCCGGTTCCCCCATCAGCTGCGGGCGATGTGATGGCAGGGGCCATCGGCAGCACCAGCCCACTTGCCACCGAGGGTCCACGCCGTAGCTCCCTGTCCGGGCTACGTCCGCTCGGTGGGGGTGCTGGTGTCGGTGCTGGGGGCACTCTCGTGCGGTGCCCATCGCCGTACAGTCCGGGGGCCTCGGGGTGAGGACCCGCCACCGTGTCGTGACGTGCCAGGCGCTGGACGGGAACGGGAACCAGCCGGTCAGCACCGACGAGGCTGTGCTGCCTGTCGGCGGGGGGTGTGGCGCTGACGGTGGCGGGGTGCACGCGGGCGGGCAGCCGAGAGGGTCCGCAGGGCAGGCCGAGCACCTGGCGCAGTTCGCCGATGTAGTGGGGGTCCTCGATCTGCGGGCGGCCGGCCAGGCGTCCGGCGGTGGCGGCCAGGAGCCGTTCGGCGTCGCTGTGACCGTGCCGGGCGGCCTCGGCGACAAGGAACTTCACCTCATCCACCAGGCCTGTCCTCGACGTCACCACTGCGAGGCGGAACAGTGCTCCCGGGTGCCCTGCTTCTGCCGCCGCGCCCAGGCATTGCGCCGCGCGTTCCAGTTCCCCGCGTGCCAGGGCCCTGGAGCCGAGCCGGTACAGCGAGTTGGCGAGGGCGCGTTCTTTCCGGGTCAGCCGGTAGAGGTGGGAGAGCGGCCCGAAGTCGCCTTCGGGGCGGTCCCAGTGGTCGGGTGGCCCGGCGAGCTGGGCCAGGAGGTGCGCGAGCCCGGCCGGGACCACCGGCTCCGGGCGACCCTGCCCGCCGTGGTGGTCGTCGTACGTGCTCACATCAGTCACCCTTCTGTCCGTTCTGGGGGTTATTTCCGAGTCCGGCCCGGATATGCCGGGCGAGGGTGCGGCGCAGGAAGCGCAGCGCGTTGTAGCGGTCGCGTTGGAGGCTCGCAAGGGGTATCGCGAGTTCGGCCGCGATCTGGTCGTCGGTCCATCCGAGGCTCTGCAGTTCCACCACCCTGCGCCGTCTGCTCGCCCTCATGGACCGGATGGCGGGCTTCACGAGGTCGTCGAGCAGGTCCAGGTCCGCGAAGAAGTCGGCCGCAGCCACAGCTCTGGGTGCGTCGCTGTTCGTGATCACCAGGAGCCGCTGCTCAGCCCGGGCCGCGCGGCGGAGTTCGGATTTGGCGCGGTTGCAGGCGGCCCGGTGCAGGTAGGCGTCCAGGTTCGTGTCCTGGGGCAGCTCACCTGCAGCCGCGAGGCGGCCGGTGGCCAGGTACGCCTCTTGCGCCGTCTCCTGACACGACGCCAGGGAGAGCTGGGGGAAGGCGCGCTGCAGCACGTACGGCTCCCGCTCGGAGAACCGCGCGTACATATCGTGCAGCCGCTGCGCGACGTCGGTGAGGACGGCTGACTCTCCGTCGAGGCCGTCACCGACCACGGGCCCTACCACGCGCCCGGCCCCCCGTCCCCGGGGACCGTGGTCACGGTCACCACGGCGGCCGCGCCCTCGGGCAGGCCCTCGATCGTCACTGTGACCACAGCGCCGGGTGACGGCACGAGACGGGCCGGAGCGGACGGGCCGCTCTGGCCGTTTCGGCCGGAGTCCTCACGAACAGCCGGCAGGGCGCAGCCGCACAGGCTGGACTTGCCGGTCTTGCGGTGCTGCCACAGGCGCACCAGGGCGCCCAGCGCTTGCAGCGCGCTCAGGGCGGCCGGGACGTAGCCGGCTGCCTCCATGAACGCCGTCATTCTGGCTCCATCTATGACGGGAGCACCTGGCGGTGCCCCTTCACCCCCAGGACTCCGGCCGAACCCCCAATCTCCCCTCCACCCCTTCAGGTTCACCCTCAAGAGCCACAATCTGCTCACGCGTACGAATCTATGGGCAAGCCCAGACGCGGGGTGCACTCCACGTACCGCCTGTGCATGTCCGAGATCCGGTCGTCACCGCGCGTAGGTCTTGTGTGTCGCCGGGCCAGTGCGTGGTGGCGGGGGTGACCCTGGCAGGAGGCGACGGGTGAGGAGGCTTGAGTGACGTTGAGACCGCCGGTGGAGCCGATGCTGGCGCAGGCCGCGGAGTCTGTGCCGGTTGCGTCCGGGGCTGGCGCGCTGGCGTTTGAGCAGAAGTTCGACGGGTTCCGGGCGCTGGTTTTCACTACGGCTGGGCCGCAGGGGAGGGCGCTGCTGCAGAGCAGGCGCGGTGCTCTGATCCAGGACCGCTTCCCCGAACTGATCGCGGCGGCCGACGCGCAACTGCCCGCCGGTCTGGTCCTCGATGGCGAACTCCTCGTCTGGGATCCGGAGGCGGGCAGGCTGTCGTTCGAGGCGTTGCAGCGCCGCGCCGCTGCCCGCGGCCGCGGCGCGCCCGCGCTGGCCGCCCGCTGGCCGGCCTACTACGTGGCGTTCGACGTCCTGCAACTGGACGGACAGGAGCTGCTGGCGCGCCCGTACAAGGAACGGCGCGCTCTTCTGGAGGAGCTGTTCACCGACCATGGCCTGACGGCGCCGTGGACGCTCTGCCCGATGACATCGGACCCCGCGACGGCGCAGGACTGGCTGGGGTCCTGGACCGACGTCGCAGGCGTCGAGGGTCTGGTCTGCAAGAGCATGGCCCAGAAGTACCTTCCCGGATACCGCGGGTGGACCAAGATCAGAAGGAGGGACACCACCGAGGCAGTCATCGGCGCCATCACGGGTACCCTCGCGCACCCGCAGCTCCTCGTCCTGGGCCGCTACGACAATGCAGGCCGGCTGCGCTCTGTCGGCCGGACCGTACCGCTGCGCCCGGAGCAGTCCCGCCAGGTCGCCGAGCACCTGACGGCCGCCGACCCCGGGCATCCGTGGACGGGGGTGCGGTTCACCGCGACGTGGGGATCCCACGACGTCCTGGACACGGTCCTGGTCCGGCCCGGCCTGGTGGCGGAGGTCAGCGCCGACCGGGCCGTGGACCGCGGCGGTGTCTTCCGCCACCCACTGCGCTTCCAGCGGCTGCGCTCGGATGTGACGGTGGAGGACGTGCCGCGGTTCGGGGCGGGGCCGGCCGTAGCCGCCGGGTGAGCGGCGGTGCCGGGGGCCTGCAGCTCGGCATCGTCGGTGGCGGAGACTGCGCTGCATGCCAGGCTCGAGCCCAGGAGCAGCGGGACGACTGCCGGTCATTGTCAACAGGCCGGGTGCCGGTGCTCGTTCCGGTGATATCCCGGCAACTGGGCCAAGGGCGAGCACGAAGATCGTGAAACTCGCGCTGTGGCCGATACGACACCCAGAACGCCGGACGGATCCGGAACTCCCGACCCCAAGATCACACCGCCAGCAGGACCAACTGCGTCCGCGACCGGAGGCGGGGCCAAGTTCTCAGTTGCTTGATGGATCCTCGCCCCCAGAACGACCTGGGAAGCGCGCTGGCTGGCAGCGGAGTTCGGACCCGGCATGGACGCCCGGACTGCCTGGGCCCTCGCCCGTCTTGCTCGGCACCCCGAGGAGCACCCGTACGCGATGACGCACCTCGACGAGCCCCGCCCCGAGCAGTGACCTGCCCGAAGCCCCGTCATCTTCCGGCACCCGCTGCACTTCCAGCGGCTGCGCCTGGACGTGACGGTGGAGGTCGTGCCGCTGCTCGGGGCGGGGCCGACCGCAGCTTTCAGGTGAGCAGTCGGCGCCGGAGGTTGAGGGGCTAAGGGCCGGGGGTGTATACGCGCACGACCCTGCTCTGAGCTGCATTTTTGTGAGGGTTGCGCGGCTAGCCCCCTGCTGTCGCAGAGTGCGGTCACCGCCCGGGGCCTGCCCCGATTTCTGGCGGTTCCTGCCTATGCCTCATGGGGGCTTCACCATGTCCGAACCCGTGCACCAGCAGCCCGAGCTGATGGTGGACCAGCAGCCCGAGCCCGTCCGCCGCCTCTGGCCGACGCGTTTACTCGTGGCCGCCGCCATCGTCAGCCCGCTGCCCGCTACCGTGCTGGCGCGTCTCGCACCGGAGTGGGGAGAGGCCGTCCAGGCCGGGTTCACCCCCGGCCCGATGCTGCTAGCCCTGGCCTTCGCCGACTGGACCCGTCTGCGGCGATAGCTCCCACCCCCCGTCCGCCGTGCGGGGGCCGTCACCGCTCGGTGGCGGCCAGAGGGCCGGGGCGGCGGGGCTGCACCGGCCGAGCGCGTGGACGATGCGGTCGGCCGTCACGAGCTGGATAACCCTTCAGCCCGAACGGTTCGGCAGGCTGGCCGTCCACGCCCGGTGCCAGTCGTGTGGCCGAAGGTGCCGTGCCCACCAGCTGTCCCGCCCGCATCCTGCCCATCGGCCTCCACTCCCTGGGACAGCGCGACCGCGATGGCTATGTGCGGGGGAGCCAGCCATCGGCAGAGTCGGAACGCTCCCATGCGCGCCGGACCTTTTCCTCGAGGAGCCGGCGGAACCCGGGCAGGGCGTAGCGTTCCCCGGTGCCGGCCCGCGGTCCTGGGATACCGGCCACGGTGGCCATGCACTGCTGAGGCTGCGGCTGCCAGCCGGTGACCAGGACCCGCAGCCCCCTGCTCTCCGCGCACCGGTGCAGCTCCAGCAGGTGAAGCAGACCGTCAGCGTCCATTGCTGTCACGGCGTGCAGGTCGATCAGAAGGTCTTGCTCGCCCAGGGTCACGTAGTCCAGAGCGTGCTGGAGGACATCTCCCGCACCGTCGTCGAGTTCCCCGGATGCACTGATCAGAACCGAGCTGCGGCGGTGCTGGACGTCCATGTCGATCAAGATGCTGCTCCTGTCTCCCGAGAGCTCCAAACTGACGGGGGCCCCATCTTGGCGTGAGGTGGCCTGGGGCTGGTAGGCGGCGCGCTGGGGCGGGCGCATAGGGCCGGGGGGTGTTGGACGACTCTCTGTGTGAGCACGTAGGTGGGGGTTCGCGACAGCGTCGGTGAACATGGGTGCTGGTTTCGCTGGGCAGTCTGATCTCGCTT
>NZ_JBITDP010000075.1:0-5925 GCF_044454405.1 Streptomyces sp. NPDC051555
GACGAGGCCCCAGCCTCAGGCGCTATGGCTATGTTCTCGCTGGTCACAGGTGCAATCCTCCATGATCGGAGTTACACCGTTCCTTTTACAGGCCCTGAGGGCGTGAACCTGCCAGTCATCACAGGAGACGACGGGAAGCTGCTCTGGATCTCACCCGCCCTGCCCGGCGGCACCCACGATCTGAGGGCAGCCCGCGATCGCGACATCATCGGCGCCTGCACGCGGCTGGACCTCGAAGTCCTGGCAGACAAGGGATACCAAGGAGCCAGCGGAACCGTCATCACCCCGATCAAGCACCGCGCGAACACCGAACTGCCCGGCAAGCACAAGATATCGAACAAGGTCCACGCCGCTCTGCGCGCTCCCGTCGAGCGAACCATCGCCCGGATTAAAGGGTGGAGAATCCTCCGCCACACCCGCATGAGCCCGAACAGGCTCACGTCAGCCGCAGCAGCCATCCCCACCCTCACGATCTACACATGAAAAAGGCTCCAGGAATTCAACCGCGACTACACCCACCTACGGGCTCCCGACGAACGCGCCCTCGCCCAACTGAAGTCCTGGCACATCCTCCGCAGGGCACGATGCTCCATCGACCGCATCGGAACCATGAAGAATGCCCTCCCCCTCCACATCCGCCTGATCTGCGGAAACCCACAACGTAAGAGGTTCACTCAAATGCCAGAACGATGCGCGCATGCAAAGAATAAGCTTCGACTCGCCTCATAGCGCAGACAAATGGGCAAGTCGGTCCGATGGCGACCCTTTCGCTTGCTAAGGGCTGTCCCGTAACTGCGGGAGCGTGAGTCACGGACCCGGCTTCGCGGAGGTCAGAGGAAGAGAAGTTCGACGTCCTTCGCCACGCAGAGCCGCAGAACGACCGTCAGCTGTTGGGCCGCATCGATGTGTGCCCGAGGAACGTCGGCCTCGTTCAGCCACTGCTCGACGATCGCCTCCAGCCGGGGCAGGAGCGCGGCGCACTCGATCGGCGATAGCTCGCCTCCGCCGTCATCCGGGCGATCGAGGAGCGGTTCGAGCGAGGTGGAGACGTCACTCCACGGGCGCTCTCCGCCGAAGCCCCACATCCCGGAGAGAGTGAAGCCTTCGGCTCGCGCCAGCTGTCGCCGGAACGCGGCGAAGCCGCTGTAGGACCAGGCGACGTCGGGGCCGCTGGTGTCTCCGTCTCCCGGGAACAGAGTCAGCCCCATGTCGTTCTCCCTCTTTACCGTCGAATAGGCAAAGGATCAGTCGAAACCAGCGGCATCTGCAACTGAGATGATCCAGCAGTGGCTGGTGTGATCACGGCGTCGGAGCCCTCCTGGATAGCCCCGTTCACCGGGCTGAGCCCGCGCGCCTTCGGGAAGCTGGTGACCGTGCTGCGGCGCGAGGGTGCGGCCGCGGTCCGCAAGGGCCAGCCGTGGAGCCTTCCGCTGGAGGACCGGGCACTACTGGTCGCGGCATACTGGCGAACAAACTTGACGATGCGCCAGCTCGCACCGCTCTTCGGGGTCTCGAAGTCCGCCGCGGACCGCATCATCGACCACCTCGGACCCATGCTCGCTCTTCAGCCCCGCAAACGGTTCGCCAAGGACACCGTGCTGATCGTGGACGGCACTCTCGTGCCCACCCGCGACCACGCCATCGCCGCACAGTCGAAGAACTACCGGTACTCCACCAACCACCAGGTCGTCATCGACGCCGACACCCGCCTGGTCGTTGCGGTCGGCCGCCCCCTGCCCGGAAACCGCAACGACTGCAAGGCGTGGGAGGAATCCGGCGCCAAGGCCGCCGTCGGCAAGACCACCACGATCGCCGACGGCGGCTATCCCGGCACCGGACTCGTCATGCCTCACCGCAGGAGCAAGGGCGAAGACCTGCCCGGCTGGAAGGAAGCCCACAACAAGTCCCACAAGCAGGTCCGTGCCCGCGTCGAGCACGTCTTCGCCCGGATGAAGAGCTGGAAGATCCTCCGCGACTGCCGACTCAAAGGCGACGGAATCCACCACGCCATGCTCGGCGTCGCGCGCCTGCACAACCTCGCCCTCGCCGGATAGACGGACGGCCGACAAGGAATAGGCGTGTCAGGCCGACCCGCAGATCATTTACGGGACAGCCCTTAGAGCACAAACATGGAGAGATGCCCACAGGTGGCGGATTTTGCTATTTACGACACTCGACGAGGAGACGACGCCATGGGAAATCCTGTAGTTCGTAATGGAGATCAGATCACTGCACCTGCTCCCGCGCCTGCGGTTTGGCTGACCCCTGTTGTCGTCACTCTCGGTGGCACTGGGGGATTCTCTGTGGGAGGTAAAGTTGTTTGCATCCCGAAGGATGTTGAAGATATTACGCCAGAAGTAACAGCATCGTATAACGCGCCAGCGCTTGGGTCGGGAACTCCAGTTCCTGGGACTGGGAAGATTAAGTTCACGCTCGCGGTTGGCCACAAGGCAAGTATGACGAAAACCAAGGGAGAGCCTGTAGTAGTCAACGATGGTGCATCGTTGACGTATCGATTCACTCCAGAGACCCCAGCACAGGTAATTCCTCCAACGGGACCCACAGCGGTAGACAAGACACCGTTCTATGATGGAACGGCGACGTTCCTATTGACGCCCATGCCCAAGCTTGTTACTGCTGGCTGAAACTCGATGACCGTCCGACGGCGGGACGATCTGAAGTTGCTGATCACTTAATTCTTCGAGGACTCCGACGGCACTTATTGAGGCGGAACTATTTAATTGCCTATTCGAGGGTGTAGCGGACGTGGCGGGCGTGGTAGTAGCCGCGGATGATGTGGGGCTGCTGGCGGCGGCGGTGGAGGAGGAGGAGGAGGAGGAAGCGGCGAGTTTCGCGGGCGAGGTCGTCGGCTGAGCGGGTGCGGGCGGCGTGGACGTGTCGTTTGACGTCGGCGTTGAGGATCTCGTCGTGGTTGAGTTCCGGGCTGTATCCGGGCATCGGGTGTGTCCAATCAACGGCTGATCTTGGTTGTTGAGGTTCAGTGGCTGGTGGTGGGGGTGAGGCGGCCTTCGAAGGCGATCTGGAAGGCGTTCAGGGGTGCTTTCCAGCGCATCGTCCAGCGGCGTCGGCCCTTGCCTGTCGGGTCCAGCGACATGACCGCCATGTAGACGCACTTCAGCGCGGCATTCTCGGACGGGAAGTGGCCGCGGGCCCGCACGGCCTTGCGGATGCGGGCGTTCACGGTCTCAATTGCGTTCGTCGAGCAGATCACCTTGCGGATCTCGACGTCGAAGGAGAGGAAGGGCACCATTT
This sequence comes from Streptomyces sp. NPDC051555, assembly GCF_044454405.1. Taxonomy (NCBI): domain Bacteria; kingdom Bacillati; phylum Actinomycetota; class Actinomycetes; order Kitasatosporales; family Streptomycetaceae; genus Streptomyces; species Streptomyces sp. NPDC051555. The sequence continues at coordinate 3,274 of NZ_JBITDP010000075.1, forward strand.
CGGCCCAGGCGTCGGACCACATCTTGATCACGGCCGGATACTTGGAAGGTTATTCAGAACGCTGAGGCGATCTTGTCGGTGTGATCGCTGGACGCGAGATCGGTCCCCTCGGCGTAGCGTGCGAATTGTCGATACCGGCACGAGCGCGCGGGGGGACCGATGCGCTTCCACCGTACAACTGGCTTGAGCCCGCATCAGCTTGATGTTCTGATCTCGCTTGTCGAGCGGAAGATCCCCGGCTGGGTCAAGCCGACCGGTCGTCCGCACGCGCTGCCGTTATGGAGAGCGGTGGTGGTGCTCTGCTTCCTCCTGCGTCACAACAACGCGCAGGCCGCGGCCGCCGAGCTGTTCGAGATCTACCAGCCGACCGTCTCCTGGTACGGAACCCGGCTGCGGCCCATCGTCCGTGATGCGCTCAAGATGCTGGACTTCGGCCTGGCCCGACTGCCCGGGAGCGAGCCGGTCCTCGTCGACGGCTTCCTCGCGAAGTCCTGGGACTGGAAGGCCGCGGAGCGGCTGTTCTCCAAGAAACACCAGGCCAGCGGACACAACATCCAGGTCGTTGCGAACACCCGGGGCCGGCTCCAGGCCGTCGACACTCCGCTGCCCGGCGCCCGCCACGACGCGTCCGCCTGCAGGGCCTCGGGTATCGCGGACAAGATCCGCCGACATCCCAGGCTCGGCGACAAGGGCTACCAGGGCCTGGACCTGCTCACCCCCTACAAGAAGCCGCCCGGCCGCAAGCTGACCAACGCGGAGAAGGACTGCAACCGCGCACACTCTGCGATCCGCTCCGCCGTCGAGCGCTGCATCGGTCACCTGGAGAACTGGAAGATCCTCGGAGAGCGGTACCGCGGACCGCTCAGCGTCTTCCCTGAGGTACTGGAGACCGTCACCCAACTCGAGCCCCTCCGCGCCTGGAAGCCTGCATGATCAAGACCAACCAGCTCATGATCAAGACCGTTCTGAACTACCTTCCCGGTGCCCCACTTCTCGGAGAACTCCAGGAAGCGTTCGGTCGCGGCGGCCTCGCTCGGCGCCGTGTAGACAGGGCGGAGATCCTTGGCGACCTTGTCCCAGTCCTGGCGGGCGACGTAGCGGATGCTGTTGCGGATCAAGTGAACGATGCAGGTCTGAACGACAGTTCGGGGCCAGACCGTCTCGACCGCATCCGGCAGGCCCTTCAGGCCGTCGCAGACGAGCATCAGGACGTCCTCGACGCCGCGGTTGCGGAGCTCGGTGAAGACCTGGAGCCAGTGCTTGGCGCCCTCACCACCGTCGCCCGCCCAGATCCCAAGGATCTCGCGGGTGCCCTCAACGGTCACGGCCATGGCGAGGCAGATGGGGCGGTTGGCGACCTGGCCGTCGCGGATCTTCACGTTGATGGCGTCCACGAAGACCACCGGATAGACGCGGTCGAGCGGACGCGACTGCCATTCGGCCATGCCCTCCATCACCTTGTCCGTGATCGTGGTGATGGTCTGCTTGGACACGCTCGCCCCGTAGACGGGGTGCCGGTAAGAACCGTGTCACCAGCCGCAAACGGCAGTGATCAGTGCCTGGGCTGGGCCGGTCGCGGCAGCTCGGCCGTGATAGTCGCCTCGGTGAGCGCCTGGCGGCCGCTCTTCAGCTCGGGCACGTAGTTGTAGATGGTGTTGCGGGAAACTCCGAGCAGCTTCGCGATCGAGGTCACGGTGTTCTCGGGACGGGTGAGCAGGTCGCGGGCGTGACGTACCTGCTCGGGTGTCATGGCCGGCGGCCGTCCGAGGCGGGCGCCGCGGGCACGGGCGGCGTCGAGGCCCTCATGGGTGCCCTGCACGATGAGTTCGCGGATGAACTCCGCGAGAGCGGCGAAGACGTGGAAGACCAGGCGCCCGCCCGGGGTGGTGGTGTCGAGTGCCTCGTGGAGCGAGGTGAAGCCGATACCGCGCTTGCGTAGGCCGGACACGATGGCGATGAGGTCTTGGATGGAGCGGCCGAGCCGGTCGAGCGACGGAACGACGAGAGTGTCGCCGGGCCGCAGGTAATCGAGGGCTTTCGAGAGTTCTTCGCGCTCGGCGTTCTTGCCGGACTTCTTGTCCGAGAAGATCCGGCCGCATCCCGCATCGGTGAGCGCGTGGATCTGGCGGTCGAGCAGCTGGCCCTTGGTGGACACACGTGCGTATCCCACAAGATCGCCGGTCCGCACGGCCGGAACGGGGGCGAGGAGATCGGCGGTGTCGTCGTCCGAAGGCTGCTGCACCCCCAGATCGTACATAAAGCGGTGCCCCTCAGGTTCTTGAGCAAATCGACTTTCTGACACCGTTTTATGGGCATGATACGGCGCCGATCGGGCCGAGTGCAGCCGCTTACCGATCTTGCTCATCAATCGGTCGATAGATCAGCAAGACGTCCGCGCTCTTCGTGACATCCGGCGAAGACTCCCACATGCTCATCAGCCGCGCTCTGAGCAAGACTGGAGCGGCTACCGGGCGCAGCCGTATTGTGATCACACGAGTCGGTCGGCGTGTTACCGGCCGCATGGGAATGTGGGCTGCCCTCGCTGGTGGTCCCTTTAAGAGCGTGGTGATGAACCGTGCTATAGCTCGATGAGCTGCGGTTTTCCGGTTGGGTAGGTGTGGTTGCGGCTGGGTCGGGGCAGCCAGCGGACGG
>NZ_JBITDP010000076.1:0-5765 GCF_044454405.1 Streptomyces sp. NPDC051555
CGGCTTCCCCCGCAACCACTGACCCACCCCGCCCGGCCCCGGCCGAGCAGCGGACCGCCCCCGGCCACCCCTCACCGGCCGGGGGTTCCTGCTGTTCCTACTCGGGTGCCCGGCTGTACTGCTCCAGCGCAGCCTTCGACGTGGACCGGTCCACGAGCCGCAGCTCCCACGGGCCCGTGTTCACGTCGAAGTCCTTCCCGAAGCCGACCCACTTCCCGGCCATCCGTCGGCCGGTCGGCTCGACCAGCAACTGAATGGCCCCGTGGTAGCGGGCCCCGTTGTAGTAGCCGTCCGAAGCGGTTTGCTCCACCCACGACCCGGTGACCACGTTGCGGTCAACGGTCAGATCCAGGGTGAGAGGGCTGTCCGGGTTGATGCTCGCCCCGGGGAGGCTCTGAGCGGTGAGCCGGTTCCCGTGCTGGACGATCACTACGTAGTGCTTGCCCTCGTACGTCTCATCACGGCTGGACGAGAAGAACTCGTAGCGGCTGAGCCACACTCCCGAGAACGTCTCGGCAGCCGTCTGTGCTGCCGCCTGAGCGCCTACAGCTGCGGAGGTGACACCTCCGGCCCTAGCGTCCATGTCATGCCCTCCTGTCCCGTCTGAGTGAACCCGTGCCATCGGTACGGGCAAGGTGAAGCCCAGCGCTTCCACCGGACGGCCTGTGACGCGCTCCAGCGCTCGCGAGTACACGCCCCGGGGCGTCTTGCTCGTACCTGACTCCCAGCGCTGTACCAGACGCTTCGACGCTTCGTTCGGCTCCCCGAGTTCCTGCCCCGCCCGGCGCAGGGCCTTGGCAAAGTCGTCTTGGCTCAAGCGCAGGCCGATGCGCACGGCACGCAGCACACCATTCGCCACCACGGCGGTCGTCATGACGTCAAAGCTAGACCTAACCGCCTTCCAATGACACCGGTTTGACGCCTAGGGAGGCGTCATTGATGCCCCTCTCATTGACGCCCCGGCGACGCCCGAACTGTCGTCGCTCCGGCCCTTGCCTCAGCGGGAACATCGGTCCATCGATGGGGCGACGGAAGCCGAGGGCGAGCGCGTGACCATGACTGTGCGGGTGTCCCGTGATTCGGGTCAGAGCTACGGGGTCACGGCCACCTATCCGCCCTTCTCCGGGCAGCCGCTGACGCCTGCCGCGTCCGCTGCCTGGCCGCCCTGCGAATGCACCCGATGCGCGTCCAGCACCAACCGCCAGGAAGGTGCGGCTAGCTCTGCACCGTCCACCACCAGGAAGGCACAGACGTGACGACCATCCACCTGCACCCGAGCGAGGTTCTCGCCCTGATCAGTCCGGAGCTTCGGGCGCTGCTCATCAAGGACGTCCGCAAGGACTGGCCGGAGCTGACCGACGACCTCGGCGAGCGTGGCGTGAATCAGATGGCCGCCTTCCTCGCGACCTCAACGCAAACCGACGAGCCCCTCACGCCGTCCCTCCGCGTAGACCGGTTCTGGCACAAGTTCCTCAAGCGCAGCGTCCCCTACGTCGCCTTCTCGCGGGCCCTCGGCGTGGACTACATCCACCACGTCCCCGAGGACGACGAGGAAGGCTCGGACCCGGCGGCCGGACGTGCCGCCATGGCCGTCACCACGGCCGCTGTCCGTGAGGCTGGGCACCATGTCGATGCCGAGTTCTGGCCGAACGAGGGCGCGGCGGACTGCTCCCAGTGCCACGCTGGCTGCACCGACAGCCCTGTCGGCAGCACGTAACCGTCCCCGCCCCATCAGTCGCCCGGGGACCCTGCCGGGCGGCTGCCCGCCGTCACCTAAGGACGTGAAGTGCCAGACACCCGTAGTGCCGCATGGGACGACTACTCGAAGACCAAGCCCCAGCGGCGTACGACGAATGCCAGAGGCGAGACGACCTGGTTCAACTGGACTCAGTACGCCGATCATGGCCCCGGGGTCGAAGCGCTGGCGTTGCGGCCGGGAGACACGGTGCTCGACCTAGGGTGTGGGTCCGGCGGGAACCTCGCCCACGTGGCCACCCTCGGCATCAAGGCCGTGGGTATCGACCTGTCCCCGAAGCAGCTCGACAAGGCGCGCGAGCGGTGGTCGGACATGGACGGGATGGAACTGCACCAGGGCGACGCTCTCACGTTCCTTGCCGACACGTTCACGATCTTCGATGCGATTTACAGCGTCTTCGGCGCGGCCTGGTTCACGGACCCCGGTCTACTTCTACCGATCGTGCACGCCAACCTCAAGCCCGGTGGCGTGTTCGCCTTCTCCCAGCGGCCCCCTGTCGAAGGCTGCTACGGCTGCCAGGCTTCGTACATCCCCCGTGCCGATGACGAAGATCCCGCCATCGTGAAGCGGTGGGACTACCAGCCCGACATCTGGTCCTCACTCCTCAAGGAGTACGGCTTCCCTGACGTGACCGCGACGGTCCTTCCGGCGTCGAAGGCCGACAAGCGCACGACCGGCACTCTGCTGGTCCGGGCCGTACGAGGAGACGAGCCTCAGCTGTTCTGAGTTGAGAGCGCGCCGCTACGGCACGTTCCACCCGAGTACGACGGGCAGCCCGTGCTCGTAGCCCAGTGTGTTGATCGTCCCCGGATGCGGGTGCCCGAACTGCCGCGCGCTCGACGCGTCGAGCCCGAGCCAGCGCGCGGCGAGGACGCGTGACAGATGGCCGTGTGCGACGACGGCCACGTCACCCTCGTCCAGCCGCGGCCGGACCCGGCCGAGGAAGGCGTCGACCCGCACGGTCACCTGCCCGAGGTCCTCGCCCGCGTCCACGCCGTCACGCCACAGCTCCCAGCCGGGCTTGAGCTCCTGGATCTGCTCGGCGGTCAACCCCTCGTAGCGGCCGTAGTTCCACTCGATCAGGTCGGCGTCGGCTTCCGCACCGCTCAGCCCCGCCAACTCGGCCGTCCGCACGGCGCGCGTCAGCGGGCTGCTGTGGACGGCGACGAACTCCCGTCCGGCCAGTCGAGGCGCGAGCGCACGCGCCGCTTCCTCCCCCGCCTCGGTCAGCGGCAGGTCGGTGCGGCCGGCGTGCCGGCCGGTCCGGCTCCACGCGGTCTCGCCGTGCCTGATCACCATCAACTCGCCCATGGCGGAGGAACATGTCCCGAACCGCGCACCAGGGGAACGGGTTCAGGTGGTGGGCCAGAGGTCCTCGGGGGCCGTGCGGCTCCAGGTGGCGTCGCCGTGGGCGTAGCCCGGGACCACGCGGTAGGTGACCTGGGGGTTGCCGGCCGCGCGGATGAGGTCCGCGCCGCGGGGGTGGTCGCCGCGGCCGTGTTCCGTGTTGAGCCAGAGCACCTCCGCGCGGATCCGGTCCCAGGCGATGGCGTACGTCGCGTCGTCGCCCGCCCAGATCGCGCTCAGGTCGCGCAGCAGGGCCACCGGGATCAGGCCGCTGCCCAGGGCCGCCGTGGCCGCGTGCCATGCCGCGAGCGGGGTGTGGGTCAGGGCGAAGCGGTCCTCGGCCGGGGTGGCGCCGAAGGCGTAGCTGCCGGCGGCGTGGCCCCGGGCGTAGATCCAGTTCGCCGGGCCGGGCAGCTCGGCGGTGCGGATCAGGGCGAAGTGGGCCAGGCCGGCGTGGGTGAAGCGGAGCGTCGGGTCCGGCGGCCACGGCACGGCGGAGGCGCCCTCCGGATCCGTCACGGCCCGGGAGACCAGCCCCGCCAGCCCGGGATCGCTCGCGTGCGTGCCCGCCGCGAGCTGGGCGGCGTACGCGTCCCGGGTCACGGCGGCCCGGGCGGCGTCCGGGCCGGTCAGCGGGCCGGTCGTGTCCAGGGCGAGGACGCGCCGCAGCCGGGGTGAGGGATCGTGGGCGGCCGCGTCGAGGGCGAGGGCGGCCCCGGCCGAGTGCCCGGCGTACTGGTACGGCAGGCCCAGTACGCGGTCCAGCGCGGCCACCACCCGGGCCAGGTCCCGGCGGTGCGCGGCGAGCCCCCAACCGGCGGTGACGTCACCGGGTCGGGCCGCGTCCTCGCGCGGGGTGACCCCGACGACGAGGTGGCCCTGGCGGCGCAGGTGGTGGGCGAGGCCCTGCTCGCCCGGGGCGAGGAACTCGGCGGCGAAGTTCAGGCCCCCGCCCGGCAGCAGGTACGCGATCGAGTGCGGAGCCCGCTCGGTGTCGGCGATCACGTCCACGGTGAGCGGGACGGTGGTCCCGCCGCCGATGCCCGGGTCGCCGTCGAAGAGCGGAAGGGTCAGGCGCAGGAAGCCGCGGCCGGGGAGGTGGGCGGCGGTGCCCGTGCTCACGGTGCGCTCGATCAGGGTCAGCAGGGCCGGGCCCGCGGCCGCGGGCGGGGCCGGCGGGGCGACCGCGACCGTGCCCGCCACTGCGACCGCGACCGCGACCATGTCCGTGCCCGTGTCCGTACCCGTCCGGTCGGCGGGCTGCTGTCGGTCCATCGAAGTGCCTCCCCGTAGCGGTGGCGGGCGAGCGCCACCACCTGGGGACACCCTTCATGATCAGCGGGTTTCAGCCAAGTCCCCTGCGGTTTCCGGAAGTTCCGCGTCCGTACGGCGCCGCCGGCGCAGCGCCCAGGTCGCGACGGCGGCCCCCAGCAGGACGAACGCCGCGCCCGCCGCCGGCCAGGGCACGGCGAGGAACTCCGCCCCGCCGGCCGTGGTCAGGTCCGGGTACGCCGCGGAGCCGGCCGTCACCTTGACGGTGACCCAGTCCAACTGGGGCGCGTCCGGCCACGGTTCGGTCAGCTCGATGCGCTGGCCCGGCAGCAGGGTCAGCCGCAGCTCACGCCCCGGGCGGGACAGCACGTCCCGCCCGAAGAGGCCCTCGGCGCTCACCGCCACCTTCGGCTCGATCACCACGTTGCCCCGGTTGACCAGCGTGTACGTGATGGTGGCCGGCGCGTCGTGCACCCACGGCAGCAGGGGCGCGTCCCGGTGGACCCGTACGTCCTCGACGCTCAGACCGGGGGTCAGCGGCCCCGGCACGCGGAAGTAGAGCCGGGCGCCGACCGAGCGCTTCACCCCGACCTGGACCTTGCCCTCCTTCTGGACGCCCTCCACCTCGGTGTTGAGGGCGACGATCCCGCCGACGTGGTCGCCCGGCGTCGCGTCCTCGGGGACCTTCACGGTGAAGGGGATGTCCTTGCGGCCCTTGGCGGGGACGGTGACGGTGGCCGTGTCCTTGGGCAGCGCGAGCCAGGTGCCGACGTCCTTGGGCTTCGTCTCGACGGGCAGCAGCGCGAAGGCGCCACCGGCCGGGGTGTTCACGGCATCGGTGGCGAAGACCTGGAAGGTCAGGTCCTTGGTGGAGGAGTTGAGGATCGTCACGCTGTCACCGACCGTGGTCCCGGCCGCGCCCTGGTGGAAGAAGTACGCCCGGTCGGTCATCGCCGCGCCCGCCGGGGGCGTCGGGAAGACGCCCCAGGTGCCGTTCTCGGCGGCGTGCGCGGTCCCGGCGGGCAGGAGCAGGCCGGCCAGCGGCAGGAACAGGCCGAGGAGCGACAGGAGCAGCCCGCGGAGCCGAGCGGCGCGGGAGCGTCCTCGCGGGCCGATGTGCCGGCGATCGGGAGGGGCCTTCCGGAGGGCCTTCCGGAGGGCCTTGCGGAGGGCCTTCCGGGGGGCGCTTCGGGGGGCGCTTCGGCCGGGCGGGCAGGTGCGGGAGCGCATGGGCGGGTCTCCAGACGTGACGGAAACGGGAAGGGTGGTGGGGGGGCGGGGCGCCCCCCCCCCCCGCGGCGCCCGGGGGGGGGGGCGGAAGTGACCAACCCCCGGGAGGGGTGCGGCGAACAAAAAGACGGGGGCGGGGTAAAGACCGCGCCCCCCCCCG
>NZ_JBITDP010000077.1:0-5449 GCF_044454405.1 Streptomyces sp. NPDC051555
CCCCATCCGCATATTTCACACACCACGGATACAGCCACCCACCCACACCCATCAGGGAGTTCGGACAGAATCACCCCAACGAGCTGAAGTCAGTATGGACCAGGGGCAGGCCTTCCCTGGTGAGCTGCGGCCCGGTCCCGGCGGGGTAGGCGCGGGCGACGCGCGGCTCCCATTCCTCATTGTCGATCCGGATGGCATGGAGGCGGAGTCCGGCCGGGCCACCGACACCGATGTCCCGGAGTACGGCGAGGTTTACCTGGAGAGCGTCTTGAGGGGAGGTGCCGGTGATCGTGCGGTACACGAGAGGCTGGCGGCCGGATCGGCCTTGGTAGCCGATCTCGAAATGGCGAAGGGAGGTGAGGTCTGGCATGGGAGAAGTCTCCTGGGCTGCGTGAGGCATGCATCCGAGTGCCTCGTCGACGGGCTGCCCGAGGTATACGGGCAGCCGGCGAAGTCGCGTTGCATTGGGATCCTCGGCCCGCAGGGGCCGCCACGTGCAGGAGTGCTCGGTGCGATCGTAGTGCGTGGAGACGGGTCGGGGCCCCCTGTTGACCGAATGTCTCCGGCGACGGTGAGGTGCCGCGACCAGGGCCCGCTCGTCCGGGTGCGCTGACGGGCACCGTGCCATCACCAATACGACGACCCATCCGGCTGGCTCTCACGAGCGGCCTGGCCACCCGGTCTGGGGATGGAATCACCGACCGTTTCATCTAGCCGAGTCTGGGAGGCGGTAGACGGAGGTGACGGGGGCGAGGGGAAGGTCGCGGCGGATCCGGGTGCGGGTGAAGAAGCGGCGCTCGCGGGTGAACGTGATTCCTTCGACCGCGTCGGCTTTGTACACAGGTCCGACGAGGCGACCCGAGCTGTCCCGAATGCCAATCCGTACCCCCGGTTTCCAGTGCGCGCGGCGCCACGTGCCGAACGTGAGCGGACCCCGGGCGCCGGTCGGCTCCATGCGCTCCGCGGGCGGTTCGTCGACTGGCGGGGAGAAGTCGAGAACGTGGACCTGGTGGAAGCCTCCGGCCTGGCCCGCCGCGCTCTCGGAGGCCCTGGCCAGGGCGCTGCGAGACGTCGGCCGCGGCCCGAGGCCGGGCAGGAGGGGCGGGGGCTTCCACCGGGCGAACGCGAGCTGCGCGGCATACCCGTACAGCACACGGCCGCCAGCGTGGTCGCCGTAGGCGGCCGGCTGCAACATCCAGGACCGACGTCCTTCGCCGACTAGGACGGAGATCAGCAGAAACCCGGACGTCGTGTCGAGTCGGCCGTCCGGCTGTGCGGCGAGCAGACCGCCGAGGATCACCGGCTCCGGTCCGATGCACACGCCCTTCTCGATGAGCGCGGCGAGCTCGTCGTCATCCGCCTCGGCAGCAGACAGGGGTACCGCGTCGTGCACGACGAGAGACCAGGGGGCCGGCAGCCGCAGGGCAGCCCGGATCTCTTCTTCCAGGGGAGCGGTGGTGACCACGTCGAGGGCGAGCGGGGCGGGGACCATGTGGGCGGCGGCCAGATACGCGGCGGTGCCGGTGAGGGCGCGCAGCCACCGAAGAGGCAGCTCCTGCTGGTTGCCGTACGCGTCATCGCGGAAGTCGCGCGCCGTCAGCACGCCGGAGCGCAACGCGCCGACATCTGCCGGTACCAGGCCGACGAGGTCCGCGGGCAGGCGCCGGTGAATTCGGGCAAACCGGGTCTCCCGCGCCCAGTCCTCATGCCGGGTTCTCACGGCGGCCGCGGCGACGTCGATGACAGCCCCGCCCGGTCCGCCGAGTGCCAGGACCGCCTTCGACTCGTGCGGAGCCAGCTCCCAATCGATGTCGTGCTCGGTCGCGAGCCGGTCGGCCGTGCCGCATTCGGCGACCACCCGCTTCCACAGTCCGGCCAGCTGCTCGTCCCAGGATCCAGACCGACCCGGGGCGGGACCGGGGCCGAGGAGGAACTCCTTCCAGGCGTCTGTTCCCAGGCCCGTGACCACGAACTCGCCGCTACGGGCCGGAGGGATCTCTGGCCGGGCGAAGGCCACGTCGAGGAGGCTACGAACACTCACCAGTGCCCAACGACGGCGCCTGCCCGGAGGTACGCCCGAAATGGGCCGTCCGGGCCTGATCGCGCCGGCTGGCGAAGGCGCGATGGCCGCCACCGGGCTCTCAACCGCGCACATTCATGCCCCGGAGCAGCCGGACCGGGCAGAGCAGATGCTGCGCCACCCGGGAACGACCACCCGGCCCCGCCGCCATGCCCAGCTCCTGCCGCGAGGGACGTACGCCGTGCCGCGCCCCGGCCACCTCCAGGTATCGAAATGATGTTCCTTTTGTCAGTGGGTGGGGCTACTGTCCAGACACGCAAGATCGCAAGGGGGGCACCATGAACATCACCCACTTCCGGCCGGGACGGCCTCCGGGTATTCGCCCGGGCTCCGATGGGCTGACCGACAGGCAGCGGGCCATCGTCACTTACATCTCCCGCTCGGTTGCCGACCGCGGATATCCGCCGTCGATGCGCGAGATCGGCCAGGCAGTCGGCTTGTCGAGTACCTCCAGCGTCGCGCACCAGCTTCTTGCACTGGAACGGAAGGGGGAGCTGCGTCGTGATGCTCACCGGCCCCGCGCGTACTGCATTCCCCCCAAGGCCTTCAGCGCCGAGGAACCTGAGGCACCGCAGAGAGCGCCGGAGGCGGTGGCCGTCCCCTTGGTGGGCCGCATCGCAGCCGGAACGCCGATCCTCGCCGAGGAGATGGTCGACGACATCTACGCACTACCCCGTCAATTGGTCGGTGACGGGGAACTCATCGCCTTGAAGGTTGTCGGCGACAGCGTGATCGAAGCCGCCATCTGCGACGGTGACACGGTCGCGGTCCGCCGCCAAGACACCGCCGACCACGGCGACATCGTCGCGGCCCTGCTGGACGGCGAAGCCACGGTCAAGCGGCTGCGCCGAGAGAATGGCCGGGTGTGGCTGGTGCCCCACAACCCGGCGTACGAGCCGATCCGCGGCGACGACGCGGTCATCCTCGGCAAAGTGGTAGCCGTCTTCCGCTCGATCTGAAGCGGGCTGGGAGCGGTCCGCCCGGTCGGCGTACGAACGGCTTCCGAGCGGACTCCGCCCCCGCACTGCTTCCTCTGCCCCGAACTGCACCGGAAGGGGGGCGGCCGGACCCGGGATCCGAAAACGCGATGTTCCGCCGATCGGTCTGCTGGAGAATGTTGCCCGTGGCGACCAACAACGTGGGTGCGATTGGGCCGTCGATCGGACGGCGCACGGTGGCGGTGGGCCAGGCCCCGGTCGCCGACACAGGCAACGGCATGGTGCGGGTCGTCAGCGAGAGGTGTGCGACGTGCGACTTCCGTCCTGGGAACCGCGGGAACCTCGCCCCGGGGCAGTTGGCCCGCCTCATCACCGACTGCCTTGCTGAGGAGGGCCACATCGTCTGTCACGAGACAGGCGAGGAAGGTGTGCCCGGGGCTGTGTGCGCGGGCTTCGCCGCCCACCCGGATGCCGGCCGCTCGCTCGCCCTGCGGATCGCGGCCGTGGGTCGGACGCTCTACCCGTTCCTCCGGCAGGCCATAGACGGCGACGAGCGATCGCCGCGCATGCGTTCCTCGCGGTGGCCACGTCCAGGCGCCCGACGTCCTCCCGCGGCCACCACACGACGGACCGACGCCCCCGCGCCGTGCAGTCCCGCGCCGAACGAGGTGGGCCCTCACATCAGGCGGTTGGCCACCGAGCTGTCCCTGACCCGCTCCGAGCCAACCAGGGCATAGACGCACTGAAGTGCGCCGTACTCGACGACGGTGTCGACCCGCACCATGCCGACGGCTTCCAGGACTCGACACGAGGCCACGTTCGCCTGCTGTGTCACGGCGACAACCGACGCAGGACGAGGCACCCGTGCCTGCCACCATCCAAGGACCGCGGCCACCGCCTCGCGGCCGACTCGGGCGCCCCAGACGGAAGGCAGCAACTGGTATGACAGCTCCGCCCGGCCCTCCACACGATGATCCGCCCCCAGGACGACCAGGCCCACGCCCCGGCCGTCAAGAGCGACCACCCATGCCCCCGGCCGCCCCAGGTACGAGCGCGCCCTCGCGACGAGCCGGTCGCGTGTGACAGCGCCACCGAGGAAACGCCGAACCTCGGCGTCCATCAGCAGTTCCCGCACCATCGGCATATCCGCCTCGCCCGCCGGCCGCAGCACCAGACGCGCCGTACTCAGGACCGCCGGCCATGCCTGGACGAGAGCAGCCTCCACATCGCTCACGCGGTACACCCTGGCAGGTACTCCAGCCGCCTCGTCGCGGAACGGCACCCAGTTGCCGACCGCTTCGTTCCACCCGCAGACGGCGCGGCGATGCAGTGGACGTCGTCCCCGGGACTACGGTGGCACCTTGCGGCATCGGTCTGCTGCTCCTTCCGCGAACCTCGGCCCATGGGTTCAAGGCGGAGGCGAAGAAGTACGACTTCGACCAGCTCAACCCCACCACCGACATCCGTACGCAAGCAGTACCTGTTCCTCACTCTCCGCGGGCCGACGGAGCCGAGCGAAAGGTGCCTTGCCGATGTCGGCGTCCCAGATCAGCAGCCGCGCCCGTACCTACGCCCTCTACACCGGCGCACCCCGCCAACTTGCCTGCGACGTCCTCGCCGCCCTGCCACCGGACGCGCCCCTCATCCCGGCGCCGACTCACCACGCACAGCTCCGCCTAGAGTCCGAGGCATTCTACTGGATCCTCAACTCGCAGCGCGACTTCTACGAGTTCCCCTTCGGAATCCGCTACGTGCAGCCCACCGCAGACGGCGTGCGATTGCACGTGGAGAGCGATGCCAGTCTCGACAGCCTGTTGGCTGGGCTCCTGCCCGCCCGCATGCCCGTGGGTACCGGCCAGGACGAGATCTACGGTCTCAACGGAGTCCGCATCCACGCGCGAACCGAACGCGGCATCGAGCTCCGCCGTCTCGGGCAGCCGACCAGCCTCCAGGTCACCGGCCCTTCCCGTCGCGCCTACCAGAAGGCCGAGGCGACCCTCGCACACCGGATCCAGACCAACGGAGGTGAGGCCTGCTGGCAGGCTGGAGGAACCTGGACCGACTACGAGAAGCAGTGGGAAGACGAACGCCAGCCCATCGCCTACGACGACACCTGGCGCGCCGCGGCCTGGCTCCCCAGCGGACTGCTACGCCGCCTCGGTCTCCTGCACACGGTCGCCATTCCCCAGGTCGTCACCGGGCACGAGGCCCGGCTGGGCGAGTTTTGGATCCTGGAGCTGGACCACTACTGCGACACCGGCTGAGGTTCCCCCGAGATGCGGGAAGTGGTGACAGGCTGTCAGATGGGTCGTATGAGAGGAACCCAGACGATGTCTGCACCGAGGAAGTACCCGCTGGAGTTGCGTGAGCGTGCGGTGCGGATGTATCGCACCACCGAGCCGAAGCCGGTGATTCGCCGCATGGCCGAGGA
>NZ_JBITDP010000078.1:0-5417 GCF_044454405.1 Streptomyces sp. NPDC051555
GGCCCTGTCTTCATGCACGTCACGGCAAGGTTCACCCGCCCCGGCCCCCGCGTTCGATCACATCGCGCTCATGATCGATAGGACAACGGCTTCTAAGGACAGGTACTGACCAGCTCTGACAGCAGCCGCGCCAACAAGCGCCTTCCATCCAGGAGACCCCACTACTCCCCCTTCAGACACGCCGTTCTCCTGCCCGCGCGCACGTTGACGCCACGATCTCAGCTGAGAACCCCCTTGGCATGACTGGTTGACGTCATGCTCTGCGTGGGCGGGCCGCCTGCGTGTACGTTCGGCCGTACCGGGGTGCGGTTTTGGCCAGCAGGGCCGCGACGGAGGCCGCACACCGGCACTGCCCGCTCCCTGGACTGCTGACGGACACAGGCCGAACGCCTCACCGAAACTCGGAGCACCCCGTGATCGACTCCAGTCTGCTCGGCTCCGCACACCGGCTGCCGCACTACTGCTACGCCGAGGCCGTCGCCCTGGTCGACGGGCCCGGCGGACCGTACGAGCCGGACGAGTGGACCGTCGACATCGCGGACACCGGCATCCTCTTCGCCACGTTCTACTACCGCCGTACAACCGCCCGGACCTCGGACCACCGCCACGGCTCCGTCCCCTCCGTCCTCTCCGTCGACCCGGTCGTCAACGACAAGGCCTGGCCTCACGGCGTGGCTCTGTCCTGGGACTCGGCGGACGGCTGGGCATACACCCCTCTCCGCGACGAGTTCAGCACCACCGAGGACTACTGGGACCCCCTGCCGGTGGACCGACTCGCTGCCCCCGCCGCGCTGCGCGCCGTCCTGGTGCCCCTGCTCGACGGCCGGGAAGACGACATGCCCGCATCCCCTGACCGGTGGGAGGAACCCCGGGCCGCGACCCTCTCCGAGTACCTGGATCACCTCCCCACACGGTGACCTTCAACCTTGTGGAATTCACCGGGCCCAGTCCACGCCCAGCGCGCCGAGGGCGGCGAGTTGTTCGGTGGTGAGTTTGTCGCGCCGGGTTTTGGTGTTGGAGATCCATACGCCGAGTTTCACGACGACCGGCTCCGCCTCGCCCTCGACCGCGATGTCCTCGCCGTGGGCGCGGGGGACCGGCCGGTCCGCGCCCTCCCGCTCCACCCACTGCGCGAGGGCTGCCAGGCCCCGCTGGAACGCCTGCTGTGCCTTGCTCGGGCCCTTCGCCGTGCGACCGGCGGCCGGGGCCGGAGGCGGCGTCTGGGCGGGTTCCACGCCGATCGCGGTCAGCCGCTTCTGCTGCTCGGGCAGAAGCCGGGTCCAGGTGGCCGGCTGCTTCTGCTGCTGGAGCCACCGTCCGATGTCGTCGCCGTCCATGAGCACGCCGGGGGCGATGTCGGGCAGCTGGCCGTCGGCGTCGACCAAGTCCGCGAGGACGCGCTGGTGGCGCTGCCAGTCCAGGGGCCAGGGGCAGTTCCAGTCCTTGTCGATCGCGGCGAGCTGCGCGGCCCGGGTCGCCGCGGTGTCCTCGTTCTTCCCGAGCCCGTTCTTGGAGCCCGTCCTGCGCAGATTGGCCATGAGCTGTCCGATCGCGAGTTGCCCGTCGTCGATCTCGCCTTCGCCCCAGATGGCGTCCTGCCGGGGCGCGAGGTGTCCGGTGGCCCGCCGGTAGGAGCGCAGCGCGGCGAGCTTGGCTTCCCAGGCTTCTTCGCCTGGCTCCCACACCATTCCCGCGTCCGGTGCGTCGAGGAGGGTCTTGCGCCGGTCTTCGAGTTCCCCGGCGCGCAGCATCTTGCGCTGCTGGTGGACCCATCGCCCGAGGGGGAAGTCCTTGGTGACGCCGACCGTGGTCTCGGTGTCGTACGGGACCGGGTACAGGCCGGTGATCTCGTTCTCGGCCCGCCAGCGGAGGAGCGCCTGGTAGCCCTCCAGCCATACCAGTGACTCGGGCCGGTAGACGCGCGTGCGGAGGAACGCGGCGATGGTGGCGGCGTCGCGGGGGCTGGAGAAGTGGAGCAGTGCGGACTCGATGGCGGTGTCGGCGCCGTCCTCCTGGTCCTCGCCGTCACCTGCGCCGCCCGTGCCGATGATCCGGCCGTCCTCGTCCCGCCGGACGTGGACCTTGCGCTGCCCGCTGGTGAGGGCACGGGAAGCGAGCTGCTCAACGAGTCGTTCGTCATGACTGCGGAGGCCCTGGAGTACAGCGACCAACCCGGCATACGAGGCGGAGGCGACCATGTCGGTGGGGTTCTCCCCGGGCTGGAGGAACACGGGCACGATGATTCGGGCGATCTTGGTGGTGCCGTCGCGGTGGGGGCGGAGTGCGCGTCCGATGTTCTGGACGATCTCGACTTGTGAGCCGCGGGTGTCGGCGAAGCAGATGGCGTCGACGCCGCGTTCGCCGGTGATGTCGACGCCTTCGCCGAGGACGCGTACGGAGGCGAGGAACGCGCGGTGGACGCGGTGCCCGGTGGCGTCGATGCCGTTGGCGAATTGCCGGAGTGCTTCGCGGCGTTCGGTGACGAGGTGGTCGCCGCACAACCACTGCGACCAGACGCGGTTGGGCGGGACGTGGCGGCCGGCCTCCAGCTCGTAGAACTCCGCGGCGATCGGCGACTTGGGCAGGCTCTCTGCCTTGGCCAGGGCGGCATCGGACGTCTCGCTAACGTACAGCTCGGCGGCGGTCTGCGAGAGCTTGTCCGCGAACGCCTCCGCCTCCTCCACGCGCTGGTGGAACGTCATGACGGTCTTGAGGTTGTGGCGGGCGGCGTGTTCCAGCAGTGCGGTCTGGAGCAGCGCGAGGCGCCGGCCGCGCAGCGACTCCTCGGACAGCACGAGAGGCTGCCGTTCCGGATCGCGGATCTCCAGCACGTCGATCTCGAACCCCGCAAGGATCTCCCGCTCGATGGCCTCGTTCAGGCCGAGTTCCGCGATCCACTCGCCGTAGGTTCCGTCCGGGTCGCTGGTCATGGACGCGATCTCCAGCTCCTGGCCGTCCGCGCCCTTTCGCGGCCGGGCCGCGGCCAGGATCCGCGGGGTCGCTGTCAGGTAGAGGCGGTAGTCGGCGGGGATCCGCCGGTTGTCGTGGATCGCCGCCCACGGCCGCCCGAGATCACCGGCTGTCCCGTGGGCCTCGTCCACGATCGCGAGGTCGAACTGCTCCATCCGCTGTCCGTAGAGCTGCTCCCCGCCCGTCAGGGCGGTCTCCAGTGGTCCGCGGACCTTCTCCTGGCGGAAGTCCTCGCGGTCGACGAGGGAGGCGTAAGTGGCAAGAACGACGACGGGCCCGGCCCCCGCCCACAGGCACAGCTGGATCGGGTTGGTGGTGGTGCGCACCCCCAGCGCCCCGAGCACCGGGTCGTTCTCCAGGGAGCACACCGCGACCATCGGCGCGGTGTGGCCGACCAGGCGCCATGCCTGCGCGGTCTGCGCGAGCAGGTCCAGGGTCGGCACGGTGACCAGGATTCGCCCGCCGGGGAAGGACTCCAGCGCGCACGCCGCGGCCGTGATGGTCTTCCCGGACCCCGTCGCGGACACGATCGTCGCCCGGGCCCCCTGCGGCGGCACAGACTTCCGTGCAGGAAATCCAACCCACTTCCGGAAACTCGACTTCTGGTCGACCTGGTGTTCCCTGAGCTGAATCGCAGACATTTTCCTGTTTCCCCGATCCCTATTCCAGTGGTTTTCAGACGGCCGTGTGTAGTCATCTGGACGGTGAGAACGGCGGTACGGACACCGTGCCGTCCTCGCCCACCACGACCCGCTCGGCGAGCTGCGCCAGGACCCTCGACGGGTTGGAGGCCTGCCCGATCGGCCGCCGCCCGGATCAGCCGGCCGGGGCCGGCGGACAGCCACAGCTCGGTCCGCAGTTCATCCCGTTCGTCTTGCCGCCGCGCCAGGTGTGCAGCGTGCGCGGACAGGACCGCCTGACGCCGTTCATCGCGCTCCTTCGCCCACTGGGAGCCCTGGACGTCCCGCTCCGGCTCGTAACGGCTCCAACCGCTCTGCGCCATCAGGTCCCTGACGCGCTGCCACTCCACGTGCTTTGCAGCCCAGATGTCGGCCAGACGCTCCGGCTCGTACTCGGAGAAGGTCCCGCCGAGCAGGGATCGCTCCGCGGTCTCCTGCTCTCTGACTGCCGCCTCCGCGATCCGTTCTGCAACCACGGCGCTGGTCAGGCCGTTTCCCTGGCGGCGAACCGAATCCCGCGCCACGTCGTCAGCACTCCACATGTCCATCAGTCCTTTGGTCTTTCAGACAGCCGGGTGCGGAACACAGGCCGCACCACGGTCGTTCCAGATCGAGGCGCCCGCCCGGTGCCAGCCGCTGGGCTTTCCGTCCCTGAGGGACGGCTTGTCGTCAGGGTCGTAGTGCCCGGCGTCGAGTGTGCAGACGATGACGTCCCCGTTGCTGTCCACCGTCCCGGCGGTGCACAGACCGCCGGCCTCGCCCAGAGCCTCCAGCGCCCGGCGCCGCTGAGTGGTCTTCGGGTGTGTACGCGGCAGGACGGTCTCCCGGACGAACCTCTCCAGCCGCACCAGGTCGGCCCGCTCACGCTGCCGCATGTCCGCGAGATGTACAGCCAGTTCACCGGCCCCGGCAGACCGGCCACCACGCCGTGCCCAGACCCGGTCCGCGATCTCGATCAGGGCCTCGCTGACCGCGGCCACGCCCTCATCCCACCCGTCCGCGAACACCGCGCCGCGAGAGGCCGGAGCCATACCGTCCAGCTCGACCACCCCGGACTGCGCCCCAGCGACCGACCCCGCCTCCAGCGCGGCCACCAGGTCGTCCGCCTCAGCCTCAGGCACGTCCTGGGCGGCCAGGAGCGCGAACAGCTTCAACCGGGCGTTGGTGCCTGCCGCCTGATACTGACTCACCCGGCGCATGGAATAGCTACTCAGCGTGGATGCATTTCCGGTAGATTCGCTGTGACCGGTCATCTTCTGCCGTTTCTCTCGAACATGAGCGAGATTTTCAGGTGGCCAGGACACGGCTACCACTTCCACCAAAGGTACATCGTGCATTGGACTGATGCACCAGCTATGCTGAAACCCGTACACGAACGAGCGACACACCCCCACCGCTGCCAGCTAGGCCCACACAGTGGGCACCCGGGGGCTGGAGGCGAAGCCGGAAGGTGCCTGATGCAGAGCAGTCGCAGGAACCCCGGAGCGCCGGGAAGAGGCCCCAAGGGTGGGGGAGCGAAGCGGACCCATCCCAACTATCCACAGGCTCAGACCCCGTGAAACGGGGTCAGTCCCCGCGCGGAGCGCGGGGACGCCTCAGGGCCGCGGAGCGGCCCAGTCCAGGTGGAGCGCAGCGGAACCGGACTGTCCGAAGCGAAGCGGAGGACACCGGCCCGAAGGGCCGGCCCCGCGGGGCGGGGCCCCGGCCGGGCCGCCCGGGGGGGCGGGGTGCACCGCCTGGGGTGGGGCCCGGCGGGTGCGCGGCGCG
>NZ_JBITDP010000079.1:0-3277 GCF_044454405.1 Streptomyces sp. NPDC051555
CTTCAGAACTAACACAGTGGACGCGAGCAACTGAGGACAAGCCCTCGGCCTATTAGTACCAGTCAGCTCCACCCGTTACCGGGCTTCCACATCTGGCCTATCAACCCAGTCGTCTACTGGGAGCCTTACCCTCTCAAGGAGGTGGGAATACTCATCTTGAAGCAGGCTTCCCGCTTAGATGCTTTCAGCGGTTATCCCTCCCGAACGTAGCCAACCAGCCATGCCCTTGGCAGGACAACTGGCACACCAGAGGTTCGTCCGTCCCGGTCCTCTCGTACTAGGGACAGCCCTTCTCAATATTCCTACGCGCACAGCGGATAGGGACCGAACTGTCTCACGACGTTCTAAACCCAGCTCGCGTACCGCTTTAATGGGCGAACAGCCCAACCCTTGGGACCGACTCCAGCCCCAGGATGCGACGAGCCGACATCGAGGTGCCAAACCATCCCGTCGATATGGACTCTTGGGGAAGATCAGCCTGTTATCCCCGGGGTACCTTTTATCCGTTGAGCGACAGCGCTTCCACAAGCCACTGCCGGATCACTAGTCCCGACTTTCGTCCCTGCTCGACCCGTCGGTCTCACAGTCAAGCTCCCTTGTGCACTTACACTCAACACCTGATTGCCAACCAGGCTGAGGGAACCTTTGGGCGCCTCCGTTACTCTTTAGGAGGCAACCGCCCCAGTTAAACTACCCATCAGACACTGTCCCTGATCCGGATCACGGACCGAGGTTAGACATCCAGCACGACCAGAGTGGTATTTCAACGGCGACTCCACAACCACTGGCGTGGCTGCTTCAAAGTCTCCCACCTATCCTACACAAGCCGAACCGAACACCAATATCAAACTATAGTAAAGGTCCCGGGGTCTTTCCGTCCTGCTGCGCGAAACGAGCATCTTTACTCGTAGTGCAATTTCACCGGGCCTATGGTTGAGACAGTCGAGAAGTCGTTACGCCATTCGTGCAGGTCGGAACTTACCCGACAAGGAATTTCGCTACCTTAGGATGGTTATAGTTACCACCGCCGTTTACTGGCGCTTAAGTTCTCAGCTTCGCCACACCGAAATGTGACTAACCGGTCCCCTTAACGTTCCAGCACCGGGCAGGCGTCAGTCCGTATACATCGCCTTACGGCTTCGCACGGACCTGTGTTTTTAGTAAACAGTCGCTTCTCGCTGGTCTCTGCGGCCACCCCCAGCTCACGGAGTAAATCCGATCACCAGTGATGGCCCCCCTTCTCCCGAAGTTACGGGGGCATTTTGCCGAGTTCCTTAACCATAGTTCACCCGAACGCCTCGGTATTCTCTACCTGACTACCTGAGTCGGTTTAGGGTACGGGCCGCCATGAAACTCGCTAGAGGCTTTTCTCGACAGCATAGGATCATCCACTTCACCACAATCGGCTCGGCATCAGGTCTCAGCCTTAATGTGTGACGGATTTGCCTATCACACGGCCTACACCCTTACCCCGGGACTACCACCGCCCGGGTTGGACTACCTTCCTGCGTCACCCCATCGCTTACCTACTACCACCTTGGATCAGCGGCTCCACCACTTTCCTTTGCCCGAAGGCTCCGGAACGGCTTCACGGCCTTAGCATCAATGGATTCGATATTGGGCGTTTCAAAGCGGGTACCGGAATATCAACCGGTTGTCCATCGACTACGCCTGTCGGCCTCGCCTTAGGTCCCGACTTACCCTGGGCAGATCAGCTTGACCCAGGAACCCTTAGTCAATCGGCGCACACGTTTCTCACGTGTGTATCGCTACTCATGCCTGCATTCTCACTCGTGAACCGTCCACAACTAGCTTCCGCTGCTGCTTCACCCGGCACACGACGCTCCCCTACCCATCACAGCGGGCGTTGGCCCTATTGCTGCAATGACACGACTTCGGCGGTACGCTTGAGCCCCGCTACATTGTCGGCGCGGAATCACTTGACCAGTGAGCTATTACGCACTCTTTCAAGGGTGGCTGCTTCTAAGCCAACCTCCTGGTTGTCTCTGCGACTCCACATCCTTTCCCACTTAGCGTACGCTTAGGGGCCTTAGTCGATGCTCTGGGCTGTTTCCCTCTCGACCATGGAGCTTATCCCCCACAGTCTCACTGCCACGCTCTCACTTACCGGCATTCGGAGTTTGGCTAAGGTCAGTAACCCGGTAGGGCCCATCGCCTATCCAGTGCTCTACCTCCGGCAAGAAACACGTGACGCTGCACCTAAATGCATTTCGGGGAGAACCAGCTATCACGGAGTTTGATTGGCCTTTCACCCCTAACCACAGGTCATCCCCCAGGTTTTCAACCCTGGTGGGTTCGGTCCTCCACGAAGTCTTACCTCCGCTTCAACCTGCCCATGGCTAGATCACTCCGCTTCGGGTCTAGAGCGTGCAACTCAATCGCCCTATTCGGACTCGCTTTCGCTACGGCTTCCCCACACGGGTTAACCTCGCTACACACCGCTAACTCGCAGGCTCATTCTTCAAAAGGCACGCAGTCACGACCCATTGAGTAAACTCAATGAGCGACGCTCCCACGGCTTGTAGGCACACGGTTTCAGGTACTATTTCACTCCGCTCCCGCGGTACTTTTCACCATTCCCTCACGGTACTATCCGCTATCGGTCACCAGGGAATATTTAGGCTTAGCGGGTGGTCCCGCCAGATTCACACGGGATTTCTCGGGCCCCGTGCTACTTGGGAGATTCTTAAGCAAGCCGTCAATGTTTCGTCTACGGGGGTCTTACCCTCTACGCCGGACCTTTCGCATGTCCTTCGACTACATCAACGGTTTCTGACTCGCCGACCGGCCGGCAGACCGATCAAAAGAATTCCCACAACCCCGTATGCGCAACCCCTGCCGGGTATCACACGCATACGGTTTGGCCTGATCCGGTTTCGCTCGCCACTACTCCCGGAATCACGGTTGTTTTCTCTTCCTGCGGGTACTGAGATGTTTCACTTCCCCGCGTTCCCTCCACACTGCCTATGTGTTCAGCAGTGGGTGACAGCCCATGACGACTGCCGGGTTTCCCCATTCGGACACCCCCGGATCAAAGCTCAGTTGGCAGCTCCCCGGGGCCTATCGCGGCCTCTCACGTCCTTCATCGGTTCCTGGTGCCAAGGCATCCACCGTGCGCCCTTAAAAACTTGGCCTACAGATGCTCGCGTCCACTGTGTAGTTCTCAAGCAACGACCAGCCACCCATCACCCCACCAGACAAGCTGGCGAGTTCACTGGGGCCGGCATCGCGAAGATAAGACCTTACGGCCGTACCC
>NZ_JBITDP010000080.1:0-5124 GCF_044454405.1 Streptomyces sp. NPDC051555
CTCGATATCACTGTGCGTCACTTTCCGTTCAGGGCAGGAACCGGACCAGATAGGAGCAATCATCCCCTACTCACACAACCTGGTGTACACCCTCTCGTCTTCGAGGACGAGGCCGGATTCTCGATGACGCCGCCGACCTCCCGCACCTGGGCCAGACGTGGCAGCACGCCGGTCATCCGGGTCCGCGGACGCTCCCAGCGTCGCTTCTCCATCGCTGCCCTGTGCTGCTACAAACCCGGCGAACGCTCCCGCCTGATCTACCGGCCCAGACGGCATACCGACCACAAGGGCGGCGGCCGCAAGAGCTTTGCCTGGACCGAGTACCGCGACCTCCTCATCGCAGCCCACCAGCAGCTCGACGGGCCCATCATCCTCATCTGGGACAACTTGAACGTCCACAAAGACCGCCGCATGCGGGCCTTCATCGACGCACAGGACTGGATCACCGCCTACCACCTGCCGTCCTACGCACCCGACCTCAACCCCGTCGAAGGCATCTGGTCGGTCCTCCGCCGGACCAGCCAGGCCAACACCGACTTCACCGACCCCGACCACCTCATCCGCCGACTACGACACGGCCTCCGCCAGATCCAATACCGCAGCCACATCATCGACGGATGCCTCACCGGCACCGGACTCACCCTTACGACACCACGACTACAAGGTCAGTAACCCACCACACCGGCCCAGCCTGAACCCGGGCAGTGATACCTCAACGCAATGCGCGAACCGGAAGGGCCGAACATGCTGGCATCCCGCCTGCACGCCTGGGGCAAGACCATCGACATCGAGGAGGCCGCCCCACCGACGCAGGCCCCTCAAGGCGAGATCGTGGTCGCCATGGAGGCGGCCGCGGTCACCCATCTCGATCTCACCCTGATGTCCGGCACCTTCTCCTACCGGCCCGCCCTGCCCTTCACCCCCGGCACCGCCGGAGTCGGCACCGTCACCGCGGGCCAGGAGGCCCTGGTCGGCAAGCGGGTCCTGGTCCGCGGCGCAGGCATCGGGCTGGAACGCCCCGGCACCTGGGCCGAGCAGATCACCGTGCCGGTGGACGCGGTGCGCGTGGTCCCCCAGGACGCGGACGCGACACTGGCCGCCACCTGCTACTCGCCGATGACCACGGCCTGGGCTGCTGCCGAACCGGTCGGACAGGTCAAACCGGGCGAGCGGGTCCTGGTCACCGGCCCCTCCGGCGGAGTCGGGTCAATGACCGTACAGATGGCCGCCCGCACCGGCGCCCACGTCATCGCCCTGGTCCGCAACGAGCAGGAAGCCGGCTCCGTCCCCGAAGCTGCTGCCGAGGTCCTCATTGGCCGGGATCCCGAGTCCGTGGAGCGCCTGGGCGCGCACGGCGGGATCGACGCCGTGCTGGACACCGTCGGCGGCGACACCGTTCCCACCCTGCTGCCCGCCATCAAGCCCGGCGGCCGCATCGTCATGATCGGCTACGTCGCCGGGAAGACCCTCACCCTGGACCTGCCCACCCTCCTCGCCGCCGACGTCAGCCTGCTCCCGATGAACATGGTCCGCCGCCATGTCCCTGACGACGTGTTCCATACTCTGCTCACCGAACTCAGCAGCGGCACCCTCACCCTGAATACCACCACCTTCGCCTTCATCGACCTCAACAGGGCACTTGAGGCCCGTACCGGCGGCAGTGTCTCCGGCACCATCGCCATCACCATGTGACGCACCGCGAACCGCGTCAGGACACAGTTGCCGGCAAGATCAAGACGGTGGTCGTTGGTGGCCGGGCCTAGCTATGGCTTGGGGGTGAGGTTTGCCATGACTGCGTAGACCTGTGGTGGGGACAGGGGTTCGGTGGGCAGTGGTTGGCGGGCGGCCTCGGCGCGCAGGCCGTCGAGGACGAAAGCCAGGTTGCGGCGCCAGGCGTTCGGGGCGACGTCGGTGGTGGCGCGGATCAGCGGGGCGTTGGAGCCGAGGACGAAGACGAGGTCTTCGCTGGTGAAGTCGGGGCGCAGGGCGCCTGCCTGCTGGGCGCGCTCGATGATGCGCTTACCCGCTTCCACGGAGCGGCCACAGACCGCCATGAGGCGCTCCGCACCCGGGTAGCGGCCACAGATGGCATCGGCGATCGCGAGGTCGGTGACCTGTAGCTCGCAGAGCGTCTCGATGTAGTACGCGAACCCGCTCCAGGCGTCTTCGAAGGCCAGGGCCTGCTGGGCGATGTCGCTGAGACGGTCCGCCGCCTGGTCGGTCACCACTTCGGCGATGAGCGCCTCACGGGTGCCGAACAGGTTGTAGAGGGTGCCGTGGCTGACGCCGGCCCGCCGGGCGATCTCCTTGAGCGGTACCTGCAGACCGCGTTCCTGGAAGAGCTCGGCGGCGGCTGCCCGCAGCTTGTCCGCGTTGCGTTGCGCGTCAGCCCGCATCCCGGTCATTCCTCCTGGTCCTGGCGTGGCGTCCCCATGGTCGCATCCTCCGCAGACCTGAACTTGACGGTCGGGTCAACTTCCATGTTACGTTCGAATCGTAAGTTGACCACAGGGTCAAGATAACTGGTTCGTTCGAGGAGCACCCCATGTCCAAAGTGATCGCCGTCTTCGGAGCCGGCACCGGCCTCGGTCTGTCCGTGGCCCGCCGCTTCGGACGCGAAGGCTTCCGCGTCGCCCTGGTGGCCCGCCGCAAGGACCGCCTGGACGCGCTCGTCGAGCAGCTCGCCGCCGACGGCATCGAGGCCGCTGCCTTCACCGCCGACCTGAACCAGCCCACCGAGGCACCCGCAGTGCTCGGGGCCATCCGCGACCGCTTCGGCCGGATCGACGTGATCGAATACGGGCCCATCAGCGGCGAACAGGGCTTCGCCCCCGCCACCCGCCTGGACGCGGCCACCCTGCAGGCACTGACCCCGCTGCTCCTGCTCACCCCGGTCGAGGTGCTGCGCGCCGCCCTGCCCGAGTGGACCGAGCGCGGCGACGGCGCCTTCCTGATGACCACCGGCTCCACGGCAGTGGAACCGAGGCCCTACCTCAGCGGCCTGGGCCCGGTCATGGCCGCCGCCCGCAACTACGTCTACTCCCTCAACGGCGAACTCGCCCCGTCCGGCATCTACGCCGGCACCCTCTCCATCGGAGCCATGATCACCCGCAGCGAGCTGGCCGAGGCAGCCATCGCCGCCCAGACGGACGGCATGCAGTTCCCGGTCGTCGACCCCGACGAACTCGCCGCCCACTACTGGGACATGTACACCAAGCGCGACCGCATCGAGCAGATCCACCCCACCGCCGGATAACGCGACGCGGCGATCCGACGAACACCTGAGCTCAGGTGTGACCTCGCTCGGGACCACTCACCTCGGTCAGCAACCGCGCAGTCGCCCGGTTCCGCAGAAGCCCGCCACCCGAACACGGCGGTAGTGGCCGCGGCCGGAGCCTGCCGGGGGCGTGAGCGCGCGAAGCCAGACCCCGGTCATACCCCAGGGCGCCTGGCTCCACTTCCGGCCCGCCCACGGCGACCGGCACTGCCCGCCCGGCGCGGAACCGATCCGTACCTCGGTGATCAACGCGGCCGTGTGGGAAACGTTCTGCTACTGGGCTGCAGAGTGTGCGCAGGTCGTCGACGCTCGACCCCAAACAAGATCATCAAGCTGAACCCCGCTGACACCGGCGCTCCTCAACTTCCGGGAAGTGTCCGCTTCACCGGCCGGCTTGATCGGCGGCACTGTGCTCGTCGGGGATCACGCGAGGCCCCGGGGTCTGCCGGACGGCTCGCCTTTCGTCCGGCAGACCCCAGGGCATCCGAGCCGCTCGCTCAGGGCCCGTACCCGGCTGCTCGGAAAGCCGTACACGGGGTGCATCCCCGCACCCGTCAACGAACAGACCCCGGGCAGGTTTCCGCGCACCGGCCCCGTACGTGTGTGCAGAACCGTTTCCGTCCCGGCTCGTTGAGAAGGCTGGGAGTGTCCAGTCCGAGACCGCGCGCCGGTGCTTTCCCCCATTGCCCCGGTGGTCTTCGAAAGGGCACCCTGTGGCATCCGGACCCCGGTGACAGGACCGGGGCGCGCGCCACCGGTCCGGCAGGCCCCGCCCACCCCGGCCTGCCGGACCCCACCACACCAGTACCGGCCCCGGGACAGCGGCTATCGGGGAGAACCGGCCTAGCACTTGACCCTGGTGCCGCCACCCTCACTGTCAGTCCTCCCTGCAAATGGCTCGCTCATCCCGCTCAAAAGGGTGGGGAGGGCTGAGCCCGAGCTCTTTCCTCTTGGGCCGCGTTGAGGCCGAGGGTACGGGCAGGGGGGCGTGAGCCTCGTGTCGGCGGTCCGGGAGTGAGGATGTGGTTCAGGCACGATGGAACAGGTCTGGGGTGTTCTGCGGCCGCCGGCCGCCCCACGCCTGGCCTGGACGGCGGGGTACTGCCCGGCCCGCGGCGAGCCACTGACTCTCGAGGGCATCGTAGATCGGCGCGTCGGACCCCTGCCAGGACTCCTCGACCGGCCGGGTAAATCCGGCTCGCGCCGAAGGCGAAACTGAGGTTCCCCCGCTGTGCGGGAGGTGCTGACTAGCTGGTCAGGGTGGGGTTACGTGGTTTCAGGTTCGCTTGTTCGGTCGCTGCCTGGTTGGCGTAGTGCTTCTCCTCGAACTCGATGGGGCTGAGGTAGCCGAGCCGCTTCTGGATGCGGTGGGGGTTGTAGAAGCCGTCGATGTAGTGGAAGAGCGCGAGGTTCGCCTCGGCACGTGTGGCGAAGACGCGGCCGCGGACGCACTCGGTCTTGACCAGCATCCACAGATTCTCCGCCAAGGCGTTGTCGAACGAGTCGCCGACGGATCCCATGGACGCTTGGATGCCGGCTCTGAGCAGGCGCGTTGTGAGTTTCACGGATGTGTATTGGCAGCCGTGGTCCGCGTGGTGAATGAGTTCGCCGGCGGTGGGCTCGCGGGAGGCGAGGGCGTACTCGAGGGTGGTCAGGACGAGGTCGGCGTCGGCGCGGGCGGAGGTTTCCCAGGCCACGACGCGGCGGGAGAACGCGTCGCGGATCGCGGACAGCCACAACGGGCCCTCCTGAGTGGCGATCATGGTCAGGTCGGTGACCCACAGCCTGTTCGGCCCGGTCGCGGTGAAGTCGCGCTCGACCAGGTCCGGGGCCAGTTCCGCGTTCGG
>NZ_JBITDP010000081.1:0-4871 GCF_044454405.1 Streptomyces sp. NPDC051555
TCCCCCTCTGACCAGCATCAACAGACAGTAACCACGGCAGGAACCAGAACCGATGGAGCACAAAACCGATCACACACAACTCAGTTGACATCCTCGCACAGTCGGTACGGCCGCAGGCTTGCCGACACCGCGGTCGCCGGACAGGAGACAGCGATCGACCTCCAGGTCCGGCGTTTCTTCTGCGACAGTACCGACTGCGCCAGAAAGACCTTCGCCGAGCAAGTCGACCAGCTCACCTTCCGCTACGGACGACGGACCGTGATCCTCCAACGCCTCCTGCAGCAGGTCGCGTTGGCCTTGGGCGGGCAGGCCGGCGAACGCCTCGCCGAACGGCTCGCCACCCCCGTGAGCGGGCCCACGCTCCTGCGGCTGATCCGCTCCATGGATATCCCAGAAGTGCCCGAACTGACCGTCCTCGGCGTCGACGAGTTCGCCTTCCGCCGTGGCCGGCGCTTCGGCGCCATCCTCATCGACATGGACAGCCACCGCCCCGTCGACGTACTGCCGGACCACACGGCCGAGACCTTCGCCAACTGGCTCCGCCGGCACCCACACATCGGCACCGTCTGCCGGGACCGCGGAGGCGCCTTCGCCGAGGGCGCCGAGCGTGGCCAGCCCGGAATCCCGCAGGTCGCAGACCGCTGGCACTTGCTCCACAACCTCGCCACCGGCCTGGAGAAGACGGTCACCCGCCACCGCTCCTGCCTGAAGGCCCCCGAGTCCGAGGCAACTCCTGCCCCAGCCAGCACTGCGGGTGGGGAGTCCGCCTACGAACGCAAGATCCGCGAACGGCACCACGACGTCCAGACCCTGTTCCGGCAGGGCCTCACCATCGACGCGATCAGCGCACGGCTCGGACTCGACCGCAAAACGGTACGGCGCTACGCGAGGGCCACCACCGCCGACTCACTGATACGCGAACGGCCCAGCCGTTCGAGTGCTCTGACCCCGCACAAGCCCTACCTCGCGCGCCGGTGGGCCGAGGGATGCGACAACGCACAGACCTTGCTCGCGGAGCTCACCGACCGTGGCTACCTCGGGGGCCGCAGGAGCGTGCGGCGATTCCTCAACAGCCTGGCCAGGCACAACGGCCCACGAGCCGTTCCTCCGCCACCGCCCGCGGTCGCTGACGTCGTTCGGTGGATCATCGGGCGCCCGGAGAACCAGAGTGACCAGTCCCGCCAGGACCTCAAAGATGTCGCCGGACGCTGCCCGGAGATCGCCGAAGCCTGCCGCCTGGCCCGCGGCTTCGCCACCATCCTGCGCCGCCGCGACGGACACCTGCTGGCAGACTGGCTGGGCCAGGCAGACGAGTCCCAGGTCAAGGAGATCCGCACCTTTGCCAACGGGCTCCGCAAGGACCTCTCCGCTGTCACCGCCGGGCTCACGCTCCCTTTGAGCTCCGGCGCCGTTGAAGGCAACGTCACGAGAATTAAGCTCCTCAAGCGCCAGCATTACGGCCGGGCCGGTTTCGATCTCCTCCGCAGGCGCATCCTCCTGGCCCACTGACTGTGAGGATGTAGATGGCACCGCTCGGGGGTCTGACTCGCCCACTGACTGACGCTTCGGCTGTCCTCAACTGGAATCGTCGGCCATCCGGGCGGTGCTGTTCTGCACGTGTCCGGTCGGGCGCCTGTGACCTCATAGCGCCTCTGTGTGTCAAGCCGCCTGAGCGAGGTGGTTCCGTTGATCTCGTTTCATGATCCGGTAGACCACGTTGGACAGCCGTCGCTTCAGTGCTCGCCGGGCCTCGGACGGGGTCTTCCCTTCGGCGATCTTGCGCAGGTAGTAGTCCTGGCCGCGGCCACCGTCGCGGATCTGGACGACCGCGATCACGTGCAGGACCGAGTTGAGCGCCCGGTTGCCGCCGGTGTTGAGACGGTGGCGGACGTTGTTGCCGCTGGAGGCGTCCAACGGTGCACTGCCGGTATAGCTGGCGAAGTGGTGCTCGGTCGGGAAGCGGGTGACATCGCCGACGTGCCCGAGGACCTTGGCGGCCAGCACGGTGCCCAGGCCCGGCAGGCTGGTGAGGGTGGTGCGGGTCGCGGCCAGCGCCTCGCGCATCTGGACCTCGTTGTCCTTGACCAGTCGGTCCAGCCGGCGCAGATCGGCCAGGAGGTCGCGGGCTATGTCGCGGCGGCAGCTGTCGGTGGCGGTGACGGGACGGATGCCCTTCATCGCGGCAGCGGCCTTGTCGGCGGACAGGCCGGTTGCCACGCCGCCGGGCAGCAGGTCGCGCAGGACGGCGTGCAGCCGGTTCAGTACACGGGTGCGCTCGTGGACCAGGTCGTCGCGGCGCTCGGTCAGAAGCCGCAGGATGCTGGTCTGGTCCTCGGCCGCGACCTGTCGCAGGTCGGGGCGGAAGAGGGCGACCTGGGCGACATGGCGGGCATCGGCCTCGTCGGTCTTGCGGTTGCCGCCGGTGGCCAGCATCCGAGCCCGAGCCGAGAGCGTGGCCGGCACGTCGACTACGTCCTCGCGCGCAGCGGCCAGCTGCTGGGCAAGGGAGCGGCCGAGGCCGCCGGCGCCCTCGACGGCGAAGCGTCGCTCGGGCCACTGCTCGCACCAGGCCATGAGCTGGCGGAACGTGCCGGCGTTGACGGCGAACCGGCGCTTGGCCAACTGACGGCCCGAGGCGTCGACGGCGACGGCGGTGTGGGAGGACTTGTGCGGGTCGATACCGATCAGGATCACAGGCAGGCCTTGCACTCGACGGGACCGGGCAGGGAGTGCGGTGGGCATCCTGACTTGAAGTCACCGTGTCGTCCTCATGCCTCTGTCGAGCCACACCGCGCGGGTGTCGGCCGGCGGCGGCACGCTATGAGAGAGCCAGCCCAGCGGCGGCAAGGAGCACTGCGGGCCCGTGCCGACCGACACCCTGGACGCTACGGCTGCAGACCGAGCGTCTGGGCTCAATTCAACAAGTCAGGAGCCCGGCCAAAGGTCCCATCACAGTCTTGTCCTGACGCCCGACCGGCGCGTGCCCTCCCGCAATCACGCGTCAGAAGGGCAGTACCGAACAGCATGGCAGATGAGATAGCGGTGGTCGGCGGCGTCGACACCCACACCGACTTCCACCAGGCGGCCGTGATCGACTCGATCGGCCGACACCTGGCCACCGAGGCATTCCCCACCACCCCCGATGGCTACCGCCGACTGCTGCACTGGCTCCGCTCCCACGGCGATCTCATGGCCGTCGGCGTCGAGGGGACGGGCGCCTACGGCGCCGAGCTCGCACGCCACTTGCGGGCAGAGCGGGTCACCGTCGTCGACGTGGACCGGCCCGACCGCAGAGCCCGCCGCGCCAACGGCAAATCCGACCCCGTCGACGCCTACGCCGCGGCGACCGCCGTCCTCTCCGGCCGGGCCGGCGGCACCCCCAAGACCCGCGACGGGATCGTGGAGGCCCTCCGCTCCCTACGCGTGGTCCGCCGCAGCGCCGTCAAGTCCCGCACCCAGACCATCAACCAGATCCGCACCCTGATCGTCACCGCCCCCAGCGAGGTCCGCGAGAAACTGCGCGGCCTGCCCACCGCCGAGCTGGTCAGGACCCTGGCCCGCTCCCGCCCCGCCGGTCACGCGAACGATCCGGCACACACGGTCCGGGTCGCGCTGCGGCGTCTGGCCCGCCGCCACGAGTACCTCACCGAGGAGATCAACGACGCCGACACCGAGCTGGGGCCCCTGGTCACCCAGGCTGCCCCGGAACTGGTCGCCCTCCTCGGAGTCGGGACCGAGACCGCGGGCCAGCTCCTCATCACCGCGGGCGACAACCCCGAACGGCTCCGGTCGGAGGCATCGTTCGCGCACCTGTGCGCGGCAGCCCCCGTCCCCGCGTCATCAGGCCGAACCAACCGCCACCGCCTCGACCGGGGCGGAGACCGCGGCGCCAACAACGCACTCCACATGATCGCCCTGGTCCGCATGCGCTACGACACCCGGACCCGCGACTACGTCGCCCGCCGCACCACCGAAGGCATGTCCAAGAAGGACATCCTCCGCTGCCTCAAACGCTTCATCGCCCGCGAGGTCTACAAGCACCTCACCAGCCCACACACCACACCGAACCCGCTCCTCCAGACCGCTTGACGGTCTATAGGAGCTTCCAGCCCAATTCACGGAAAGTGTCGAAGAGCCAGTATCTACTGACCGCCGTCACCCCCAGGGTGGGGGGATCGGTAGAGGGTGCGGGGGCGCCGTGATGATCTCCTCCACGGCAGTCCGGGTCCGGGTTTCGGCGCTTAGGCGGGGTCTGCGGGTCGCGTCCGCCTCCTGCCGCTGGGGACCGCCCGGCAGACTGCATGCCGCCGTGTCCCGCTCCACGGCGGGATCACCGCCCGCATGGCGCAGGCGGTGTTTGGGAGGAGGGTCGAGATGAGTCCCGAAGGCTGAGGTCACAGCGGTTTTCCCTTTTCCAGTTCACGAGAGGGGTGCGCCACCGGCTGCCCTGGTGGTGGATGACTGCGCCCTCGGTTGCGCGCCCGGCGCCTCCATGAGCTCCGCCGCCTCCGCGCGCAGGTCGCGGCGCAGTTCCTTGGGCAGGGAGAACACGATGGACTCCTCGGCGGTCTTGACGATCTCCACGTCCCCGTACCCGCGCGCGGCCAGCCATGCCAGGACCTCGTCGACCAGCACCTCCGGCACCGAGGCGCCCGAGGTCAGACCGACGGTGGTGACGCCCTCGAGCCAGGCCTCGTCGATCTCGCTCGCGAAGTCCACGAGGTACGAGGCCTTCGCGCCGGCGTCGAGGGCGACCTCGACCAGGCGGATGGAGTTGGGTGTAGCTCTTCCAGAGGGACTGGCTCGAGGCGGTCTGAGCTGGGAGTTTCCTGATCTGGCTGCGATGGCGGGCTCGGGCTCGTAGCGTCGGG
>NZ_JBITDP010000082.1:0-4791 GCF_044454405.1 Streptomyces sp. NPDC051555
TGCAGGGGGGACCCTGTGGGAGAGTAGGACGCCGCCGAACAATTTTTCCGGGAAAGCCCCGCACCTTATGGTGCGGGGCTTTTCTGCGTTCCGGGCCAAAACCGCTGCGTCCTACTGCCGCGGTCGGCGGGAATGCCAGCGCGCATCGTCCGGCTGGCCGGGCAGAGGCACGGTGGCCAGCCGGTAGCGGGCGTCCAGCGCGTCCAGCTCCGCTTGTCGTGCGGCCCGGACGCGCTCGGTGAGTACGGGCCAGGCCGCCGCGAGCCAGCGCCGGCAGCGGAGCTCGTCCTCGTACTCCCAGACGAGTTCGGGGTCGAACCCGTCCTCGGCGTCCTGCACCCACGCCTCCCACGCCTCCAACGCGGCGTTGAGCGTCAGCGTCCCGTACAGCGCCGTCAGACTTCGGCTCGCGCGGTGCACCGACTCGTAGTCATCCGCGTCGAGCGCTCCCACATCCATGGGCACAGCCTCGCAGCCGTGGCCCGCGCGCGGTTCGCGTGGGTCAGGGGTGGTAGACGGCGCCCGGTTGGGGAGCGGCGGGGGCCAGGAGCTGGGGGACGGTGACGAAGACGAAGCCGCGGGAGCGGAGTTCGTCGATGATCCTGGGCACCGCGGGGACCGTGCCGTCGTAGATGTCGTGGAGCAGGATGATGCCGTCCCGGGTGGCCTGCTTGAGTATCCGGTCGCCGATGAGCCTCGTGTCCGTCGTGGCGTAGTCGCTCGCGGTGGCGTTCCACAGGACTTCCGACAGGCCGAGGGACCGGGTGACCGCGTGCACCTTGTCGTTCGTGCGGCCCTGGGGCGGGCGCATCAACGTGGGGGCCTTGCCGGTGACGTTCTTGATCGCCTCCTGGGTGCGGCCGAGTTCGTCCCGTATCTGTTCGGTGGACAGCTCGTCCAGGCGCTCGTGGCTCCAGGTGTGGTTCCCGATCTCATGGCCCTCGGCGGCTTCTCGGCGGACCAGATCGGGGTGCGGTACGACGTGGTTCTTGCCGAGGAGGAAGAAGGTGGCGTGGACCTTCTTCTCCTTGAGGATGTCCAGGAGTTGGGCGGTGTGCGGGCCGGGGCCGGCGTCGAAGGTCAGCGCGATGCACTTCTCCTTGCGGCAGTCCACCGCCGGCGTGCTGCCGTCCGCCGCGGCGCCGCCGCGCGCCTCGGCCGGGGTGGTGCGCCCCTGGCCGCAACCGGTGAGGAGCGCGCCGCTCACCACCAGGCCGAGGGCCGCGGCCGCGGCGCGGCGCCGGCCGGTCCGGCGGCTGCGGGGCGGGGCGTCGGAGGGGAGGGGACGGCGGGGTGTGCGGAGCATGGGAGGGCGTTCTCCTGGTCTGCTGACGGATCGGGGGGTCGGTCGTGCGACCGGCCAGCAGAGTGCGGGAGTCAGCCCAAAGATGTCCTGAAGATCCTAAAGATCACCTTCAGGAATCAGGACAAAGCGCATGCAAGTCTTGGGTGCATGAAAGAGATCCTGGTCGTCGAGGACGATCCCCAGCTCGGCCCCGCGCTGCGCCGCGGCCTGACCGCGGAGGGGTACCGCGTCGAGCTCGTGGCCGACGGGAGGGCGGGGCTGGAACGCGCCCTCACCGGCGACCACGCGGTGATCGTGCTCGACCTCATGCTCCCCGGCCTGAACGGCTACCGGATCTGCGCCGCCCTGCGCGCCGTGGGCGTGGACACGCCCGTGCTGATGCTCACCGCGAAGGACGGCGCCCACGACGAGGCCGAGGGGTTGGACACCGGTGCCGACGACTACCTGGTCAAGCCGTTCTCCTCGGTCGTCCTCCTCGCCCGGCTCCGTGCCCTGCTGCGCCGGGGCGGCGCGGGCGGTACCGACGACCGGTCCGTCCTGCGCGCGGGAGACCTGTGGGTCGACCTCGCCGCTCGACGGGCGGGCCGCGGGGACTCCGAACTCGCCCTCACGCCGAAGGAGTTCGCGATCCTCGCCTGCTTGATGCACACACCGGACCAGCCGGTGTCGAAGGAGGCGATCCTCGACGAGGTGTGGGACCCGGCCTACACGGGCGGTACCGCCATCGTGGAGGTGTACGTCTCCGCGCTGCGCAAGAAGGTGGACGCCCCCTTCGGGACGCACACCATCGAGACCGTCCGCAGCTGCGGCTACCGCCTCGACACCCGTCAGGAACGCCGTGCCGGCTGACCCGCACCGCACGCGGATGTCGAATCCGGTGCGCCTCTTGCGCCGGCTGTCCACCCCACTGCGTACCGCGCTCGTGGCCGGGCTTGCCGCCCTGGTCCTCTTCGGCATTGGCGCCTGGTCGTTCCAGCGGTACCTCTATGACGCGGTGTACGACGAGACCGACCAGCGTGCGCTGGAGCTCTCGCTGCGGTTGGCGGCCCAGGCGGCCCGGGGTTGGAAGGACGGCCCGCCCGCCCTGGGCGACGGGCCGTTCGTACAGATCGACCGGGACGGCCGCGTCATCACCGGGTCGGGAGGGGCCACGTACCTGGCGGGCCTCACGTCGCTGCTTCCGCCGTCGCCCCCGGACCCGCCCGGACACCGGGCCGTGGGCAATCCCCACACCCATACCGTGCGGCTCGGCGAAGTGGACGAGAGGGAACGGTCGCGCTTCCACCTCCCGGACGGCAGCCTGCGCAGCGCGGGCGGGTATCCCGTACCCGTGGAGCAGAGCGCGCATGGGGAGGCGCACGGCCTCTCCCACCGGAGCCTCTTCGTGGTCAGCATTCCGGTGATCACCCCGGCGGACGGATGCGAGCACCCGACCGAGCCCGACGGCTCGTGTCGGTCCACCCTCTACGTCCTCGTACCGCCGTACGTAGCCGAGTACGTCTCTGACGCGCTCACCGCGCCTCTGGCCGCGGGCGTTCCCGGCGCCGCTCTCGTGGTGGCCACGACGGCGTGGGCCGCCACCCGGCGTTCACTGCGCCCGGTCGACGCGATGCGGCGCGAGGTCGCCGAGATCACCGACGACAGCCTCGACCGCCGGGTGCCGGTCCCGGAAGGCCGTGACCCGATCCGGGCACTCGCCAGGACGACGAACACCACCCTCGACCGCCTGGAGGACGCTGTCGAGCGCCAGCGCCGCTTCGTCGGTGACGCGGCCCATGAACTGCGCTCCCCCCTGGCCGCCCTGCACTACCAACTCGAAACCGCACTGGAGCACCCCGACAGCATCGATCCGACGGAGGTCCTGGAGGGAGCCCTCGTCGCCACCCGCCGGATCCACGGCCTGACCGAGGACCTGCTCCTGCTGGCCCGCCCCGATGGGCCGGCTCCACTCTCGCTGGTCGACCTCGCGGGGCTGACCCGTGAACTCGTCCTGGAGTACCGGGATCTGGGCCACCCCGTCAGCCTCGACCCGGGCCCGGAGCAGGCGCCGGTCCGCGGTGACGGGCTCCAGCTGCACAGGCTGCTGCGCAACCTCCTCGACAACGCCGTACGGCACGCGCACACCGTCGTGGTCCTCACCGTCGCCGTCACCGACGACGGAGGTACGTTCACGGTCACCGTCCACAACGACGGCACCGCCCTCACCCCCGACGAATGCGAGCGGGTCTTCGAACGCTTCACCCGTCTCGACGAGGCCCGCACCCGCGACGCCGGCGGCAGCGGCCTCGGGCTCGCCATCGCGCGGGACATCGCACACCGGCACCGCGGCACCCTCACGGCCCGCCCGGCCGTCCCGGCACCCGGCACCACCTTCACCTTGCGCGCCCCCGCGGCGCCGTCGCCGGGCGGGTCGACCGGTGAGGAAGCCGCGCTCTGAACGCGGGGCGCTGTTAGGTTGCGGGCGTGGACGACTTCTCGCGGTCCTGGACGGCGTTGCGGGTGGCGGTCGCCGAGCTGGCGGACGAGGACTTCGCGCGGCCCTCCGGCTGCGCGGGGTGGCTCGTGCGCGACCTGGTGTGCCATCTGGTCATCGACGCCCAGGACGTGCTGATCACACTGGTCACCCCTGTCGACGCGGAACCGACCCGGGACGCGGTGACGTACTGGGACCTCGTCGAGGCCCCGACGGGGCAGGACCCGCTCGACGCGTTGGTCGTCCGCCTCGCGGCCGCCTATGGGGAGTCGTGGCTGCTCAAGTTCCACCTCGACGACGTGGGGTCCGCTGCCGGCCGCGCAGCTGCCCTGGCCGACCGTGCGATGCGGGTGGGAACCAAGGACGAGGTCCTCACCGCGGCGGACTATCTCCGTGCGTACGTCCTGGAGTGGACCCTGCACCACCTCGATCTGATCGCGCACCTCCCGGACGCCGCCCAGCCGCCGCAGGAGGGCCTCGCCAGCTCGCGCGCGCTGCTGGAGGCGATCGCGGGCGAGCCGTTCCCGCCGTCGTTCTCCGACCGGGCAGCTCTGCTGATCGGCACCGGGCGCCGGTCCCCGACCGCTGAACAAGCCGCCGAGCTGGGCGGACTGGCGGGCCGGCTCTCGTTCGTACTGGGCTGACGCCGGGCCCGGCCGCCGGCGTACGCGGGGGCGTTGACACGGGAGTGGTGGCTGGGTAGAGTCGAACGGTTGCCTCGAACTGGACAAGTTCGGCAGCGATGGTTTAGAGTCTGACCGCCCCCCTCCCATGGAATTGAATTCCATCAGGGGTGCACTCCGCTCTTTTTCAGTTGTGAACGCCGGGAGAACCGGTCCGAAACTTCTGATAGAGTCGGACTCGCCGGAAAGGGAAACGCGAAAGCGAAGAACTGGAAAGCAAAACCCGCTTCGACCGGGAATCGGACACGAAAGAGTCTGATAGAGTCGGAAACGAAGAACGAAGCCCGGAGGAAAGCCCGCGAGGGTAAGTACAAAGGAAGCGTCCGTTC
>NZ_JBITDP010000083.1:0-4671 GCF_044454405.1 Streptomyces sp. NPDC051555
ACTCCACCCGCCACAGTAGAAGGACGACTACCCCGCGCACCCCCAAGCAGCGTTCTCCCAGCTCAGCGGTTCCCTGCAATCGAGCTACACCCAACCTCGATCTCCCCCAGCCCGTCCCGGCCGGGCGCGCCGTCGTGTTTGCCGCCGCCGCGCTCGCCGCTCTGGGGCCCGCGACCACCGCCCTTCCGGGTGTGCTTGGCCTGCTTGCGGCCGGGGTGTTCGGCGCCGCCGTGGCCCAAGGCATCCCGGTGGCCGTCCGGCGAGCCACCCGCCACCGGATCCGGACCGTGACCGACGGCCAGATGCACGCCACGGTCTTCTTCCGGCTCGTCGCCTACGAACAGCGGCTGCGCGCTCTCGCCCGGAACAGCGGGAGGTCTGAGCTAGCCCGCGCGGCCGCGATGCTCCACCGGCTCCTGTGGGATGCCGCCGGCCTGGTTCCCCTCGCCGAGCACGACGAGCAGGCCCGTGAACTCCTGTTTGGCTACGGAGAGTCGTTGGCACTTCTCGTCGACCAAGCCGTCGAGGTCGAGCGCCTGGAGGCGGCCGTCGAATCGGCGATCTGCGACGAACGCCCCCTGCGGATGCCGGCCAACGAGCCCGCCGACCTACCGGAGGGACTGCTGCCCCTGGCCGCCGTGGAGGAAGCGGCACGGGAGCTGGAAGAACTGGGCCAAGGACTGCGTCACGCCCGGGTGGTCCTGAACAGCACGGACACAGCCGGACCGATCGACGACTCAACGGGAGGACGACATGCAAGGTGAACAGGTACAACAGGAGCCCCTGCGGTGGCGGGAGGTTCACCCGGAGGCCTTGGCGGAGCTGAGGCGCACCTGGGGAGTGATCGGGCACAGCAGCGTCATGATGGTGGCCGCCCTGAGCCTGATCGGGACGTCGCTGACCATCGGATACCTGCACATGCCGGAGTGTGTGGAGGGCGGGGTGCGACTGGGCGCGAGTATGGCCGCGGTCTACTGCGCGTCGGTCGCCCTGTGGCGGGTGGTCCGCGCCATGTGGCGGGCTCTTCGGGCGCTTGTCCGGACGCGCCGGCACCGGGCACCGTCAGGGTG
The DNA here is from genome assembly GCF_044454405.1 of Streptomyces sp. NPDC051555. Lineage (NCBI taxonomy): Bacteria > Bacillati > Actinomycetota > Actinomycetes > Kitasatosporales > Streptomycetaceae > Streptomyces > Streptomyces sp. NPDC051555. Next base: position 1,071 of record NZ_JBITDP010000083.1, read on the forward strand.
AGGGGTGTCGAGGTTCTGCGGCAGAGGAGGTCCTACGACACCGAGATCGGGGAGCAGGGCTACCAGACCGGCCCGGTCGAGGGTGAGCCGAAGATCGGGTGAGACACCCTGATCCTGATCGCTGATGAGTACGGATACGGATGGCTGCCTGGCCCCTTTCGTCGATACGGTCGCTCTATGACCACAGCAGCCAACGACCCATGGCGCGGAGAACTCGTCCGGGAACTGCCTTCGATGCTCGCCGTCGCCGCCGTCACCGGTCTGGGCATCCCGGCAGCGCTCGCCTTCTTTCGTGGGGAAGTCATCGCCCAGGCGTCTGCAGGTACATGGCTTGCGGCGGGCGGCATTCTCGCTCTCGGGGTACCCGTGCTTGCCCTACTCGGCTGGTGGGGAGAGCGCACGGGGCGAGACAGGTTGGACACCTGGACGGTCAACGCTGCGGCAGCGATTGCCCTGGTGGTGTTGATCCTCCTGGACGGCAGCTGGACGATCATTCTGTCCCGCTTCCTGAACTGATCGCCGGCAACATCAAGTGAGACGGGACAGCAGGGTCTCGAGAGGATGACATTCATGGAGCTGAAGATCGGACACACGGACAGCTCGGCGGCGACAGCATGGGTCGGACGCCTCGCAACCGGCAAGACGCTGCCACACGATGCAAGCGTCCGCGTGTGCGTGAACGTGTTGAACCGTGTTGTGAGCGAGATCGAAAGCCGTGAATCGGAAAGGAAGAAGCGGCGTTTCTCGTTGCGCCCGTGGCATGCAAGCGCTATGTACTACCTGATCGTCGACGACGCCCGCTTGCTTGCCGCACACCCTGAGAACGCGGAGCTGCGCGACCTGGTTGCTGCCATTCGACGTCGCGGTCCTTCCGTTGACGTTGTCATGCGGCCCCTGCGATAAACCGGGAACGAAATCTAGCCAAGCCGGGAACCCGACGTCGCTGAGGGCTCCGAAGCCGCAGGTCAAGGACTTTCGTCGGTGCCCCTTGCCGGGAGTCGGAGAAGCCCGACATCGGGCAGGCTGTCCTCTCGCAGCAAAGGTTGAGCGATCTCACTGATTCTTGAGCTCGCCCGAGCACGTTTTCAGCAGTGGTGCCTCAACCCGAATGAATCACTCGCGAGCACTCTGAGTGTCTGGTTGGCTACAGCAGGGATGCGATACGCGTGTCCAGTGATGCTGGAGGAAGCGATGACCACAGAAGAGCGGACCAGCCCTGCGGCCCGGCTGGGCTACCAGCCCGGACAGGTCGTCCAGGAGATCGGCTACGACGACGACGTTGATCAGGAACTCCGCGAGGCCATCGAGGAGATCATCGGCCAGGACTTGGTCGACGAGGAATACGACGACGTCGCCGACGCCGTCCTCCTGTGGTTCCGTGCGGATGACGGTGACCTCACCGATGCCCTGGTAAACGCCGTCGCAATGCTCGAAGACGGCGACATCTGGCTCCTCACCCCGAAGACCGGACGAGACGGATACATCGAACCCAGCCAAATCAGCGAGGCATCACAAACCGTCGGCCTCTCCCAGATCAAGGCCATCAACGTCGCCGAGCACTGGACCGGCACCCGCATGGTCGCTCCCAAGCGGTAACTGCCCAGGACCACGGCCAGGCCCGCCCCGCGCCGACCACACGCGGCGGCGGGTCTGATGCCTCCAATAGGTCCCATGTGTCAGCCGCCGGTGAGACAACCTGGCGGGTCAGCAACCTTCGGTGAGATTGCTCAACCTTCCCTACGTTGTTCTGCGGGACCGGGCGAGCCCTTCTGTCCTTTGTCATCCAATCGAGGCGTTTGACAGCGAACCCAGTCGTTTCGGCTTCCTTGCCAGCGAACCTAAGCCTCCCGCACGCTGTCAGGCAACGGAGTGGAACTCATCTGACCGGCAGCGTCGGCCCACTGTGTCAGGGGGCGCATTCAGGATGTGCTCCGATGCGTAGGCGACGCGCGCGGGGATGTCGTAGGGCATGATCGTTTCTGCATGGTGCGCTGCCCCCATGAGTACCCCTCGCACGTTCATTCTCACCATGGCCGTCACCGGTGCGCTCCTGGCCGGCCCCGGCCTACTCGCCATGCCTGCACAGGCCGCTGGCCACACCGCCCACCTCTCCGCGGCTGCCGCATCGACGCGCGGCGAGTTCCAGGTCAACGCCTTCTTCGCTGCGTACAGGGATGCGATTCGCGGAGAGAGCGCCGACGGCAAGACCCCGGCGGAAGTCCGGGCCGTTTACCTCACGTCTGAACTCGACGCGAAGCTCACGGACTGGGCCAGCAAGCATGACGCGGACCCCGTCTTCCGGGCGCAGAACGTCCCGAGCGGCTGGACGGTGCGTGCTGGCGTCGACACCGCGGAGAGCTTCTCCGTGATCGTCACCGAGACCTACGACGGCGGCACCAGCCAGGAAGTCCTCTACACGGTCAGGGCCTCCGACCTCGTCATCACCGACCTACAGGACCCGACGCCGGCGGCGTGAGCCTGGCATGGGCCGGACCCCGCGGGGTCCGGCCCATGCTCCACCTGACCACGCCCAACCAGGCCAGCCGCAACCCACCTGCACTCAGTGACTACCGAGATCCGCAGGACCAACCAACCGTAGGTTCAGACAGTTTCTCGCTTCGGGCCCGCCGATCCGGCAGGGCCCGTTTTCATGCCCGCATACAGCCCGGAGGGCCGACCAGCCATGCCCGCACGCCGCGTCGACACACTGCCTACCCACCCGCGCACCGGACAGCGCGCCCTCTACGTCTCCCCCCGCACCGGCCGCGTGTTTTGGCCGATCCTGGGCGGCTCCGGCGAGGGCGGCGACCCGCCCACCCCGCCAGCGCCGGCCGGTGACCCGGCCACCGATCCGGCCAGCACCACCCCGCCGCCGGCCGCGGACCTGGCCGCAGCGCAGGAGCTCACCGACGCGCAGCAGCGTGCCGAGGACGCCGCCACCGAGCGCGACCAGCTTCGCGCGGCCCTCGACGCGGTGAACAAGGCCATGAATCCCGATGGTGAGGCTGGCGAGCAAGGCCCGGCCAAGCTCGCCGCGGCGGTCGCCGACCGCGACACCCAGCTCGCCGACGCCGCCTCGCAGCTCCGCACCGCGCAGGTCGAGCTCGCCGCGTACAAGGCCGCCGGCGCCGAGGGTGCCCGCGCCGATCGACTGCTCAACTCCCGTGCGTTCGTCGAGGCCGTCGCCCCGCTCGACCCGGCCGATGCGAAGTTCGGCGAGCAGCTCGTCGCCGCGATCAAAGCCGCCGTCGAGGCCGACCCGGACCTGTACCGGGCTGCTCCGGCAACTCCGGGGCGCGGGGGCGCCGAGTTCAACAGCGCGCCGGCCGCGGATCGCAAGCCGGCCAACCTGCACGACGCCATCGCCGCCCGCATCGGCGGCTATAAGTCGTACCGGGTGACGGGCTGGGGGTGCTGGGTGGCGGTACCGGCTGGGGTGGAGCCTCCAGAAGATCTGGTGAGTTGACACTGATCAGCGGGCCGGAAACGAAGCCAAAGCGAGATCCCTGTGGACGATTGCGTAATTCCCCCGTCTGAACTTCGCGTAATTCCCCCACCCCTCGCCTGATCGGTGTCATTTGATCGGTGGCTTGTCGGGCCT
>NZ_JBITDP010000084.1:0-4465 GCF_044454405.1 Streptomyces sp. NPDC051555
CCGTCCGCTGGCTGCCCCGACCCAGCCGCAACCACACCTACCCAACCGGAAAACCGCAGCTCATCGAGCTATAGCACGGTTCATCACCACGCTCTAAAGCGTGCCGTCGAACTGAGTCGGACAGCTCCTCCGGAACCCGCCATTGCGCTGTTTGCGCTGATGGATTCCCTAGTGGAGTCGATCCGTTCTGATGGATGGCGAACTGTGGCCAGCCAGGCGGCAACCATGGCCAATTACGTCAGCCAACCCCGCAGAGGGATTGGCCAGTTCTGACTGCCTGACGGGAGTCTGGCAGAGCGGTCACTCACGACGAAGCGCCTTGGAGCTGTCCCAGCCGCGCCCGCAGCGTGGCGACCAGCAGGCTTCCACGAGCGTCCGCGTGGATCCGCACAGATCCGCGTGACGGCGGGCGCCGAGAGCATGTCCGGTTCGCGTCGTCCTGTTGGGGGAGCCCCGGTTCTCCGTGCCGGCGCCTGCGGTAGGAGGAGGCGTTCCTCGCTTCGCGCGGAGGTCAGAGACGGGCGTTGATTCGTGATGCGGCGAGTGTCACATCGCCTTCGCCAATAGAGGTAGAGCGGCAGTCCGCCGCGATGCGGGAGGTGTCCCGCCGGGCGTTCCCCGAGCCGCCCACCGTGCCGGACGACGCGCCGGCCCCGATCGACCAGGCCGCGTCCAGCGCCGCCGCCAGGCCGCAGCGACCGAGGCGGCCGCGCTGCGCCGGGCGCGGCAGGAGCGTGCGGGCACCCTCGTTCCGCAGGCCGTGGCACGTCGCGCAACAGCGTGAACGGCCGGCCCGTTCGGACGGCGCGTGGGTTCGTGATTTCACGCGGGAAACAGCGAGCTCGGCCCGGGGCGGGGCCGCCTCTGGGGCGGCCATTGGGGGCCTGCAACTGGGAGAGGAGTCCGTGCGGGGTCAGGGGGTCTGCGCGGTGGCGGTTGCGCCGTCCAGGGAGTCGAGGAGCTCACCGAAGGTCACTTTGGTGTCGCCGTACTCGAAGGTCATTCCAGCAGCCAGCGCCTCCCAACGGCCGGTACTGCGCCCGCAGTGCTCCACCAGGATCGTCAGCGCGATCGCAGGTTCGTTGCGGGAGACGATCTCGTCGGCGGGGATCTGGCGCAGGTGCTCCAGGGCGTGGTGTCGGGATTTGATCAGGGCCCGGTAGATCTCGGAGCGGGAGAGAAGGTCGTCGGCGGCGGGGGAGTCGAGCCAAGACTGCAGGACGGCTGCGGGGTCGGGGTGCTGGTCCAGTTCGTCGTCGCTCAGCAGCCGCAGTACACCGTCGTCTTCGTCCTCGGGGGCCGGGACGGCGGCCACCGCCTCCAGGAGCCAGGCCGGGCCCTCGGTCTTCTCGGCGATCCAGGCCAGCTCGGCGGGGTGCAGCACGTTCAGGGTGTCGGTGACGGCGGCGAGCGGGGTGTGAGGGTTGGCGGCGAGCGCGGCCAGGATCTCGGCACGGCGCTGCTCGTTGTGGCGCTCCAGAAGCCGGGCCGGGTGGTCGTGGTCGGCGGGGAGGTTGCCGTCGAAGACGCGGATCAGGGTCCGGCTCGGCGGGTGGGAGACGACGGCCGGCTGGTCCAGGGCGGCGAGCTGGGCGCAGGCGCCCGCGAGGTGGTCGGGGTTGGTGCTGAGGAGGGCCAAGTCCTCGGCGAGGTCTCGCACCCGCCCCTCGAACTCGTAGTCCGTGTCCCTCTTCTCGGGCAGGGCCAGAAGCTGGCCGCGGACCACCGCCTTGTCGGCGGCTGCGGCCAACTGCTCGGCGGCGAGGTGGGCCAGGCTCGGGTTGATCTCGATGCGGCGGGCGATGTGGTGCAGGGTCCTGCGCGCGGTCACCTGCGGGTTGGGCAGGTCGGCCAGCTCGGGCAGGCACAGCGCCGGCAGGCAGGCCAGCAGCAGCTCCTCGCTGAGCGCGGGGGCCGGATCGGCGGCGGGGAGTTCTTCTTCGGGTTCCTCGCCGGGCAGGTAGCCGGCGGCGCGGGTGCGGGCGTCTTCCGCGGCCTGGATCTCGGCCTGGTCCAGAAGCAGGTGCTGGACGGCCGCCCCGAGCGTCGGATGCGTGACCAACTGTGCCCACTGTTCGGGGCACCGGGCGAGCATCACCCAGGCGCTGCGGCCTCCCAGTTCCATCGACCAGTCCTTCCCGTACGAGGACATGGCCTCCCAGCCCTCTTCGGGTTCCGGGTGGAGCAGGTACGCAGCGAGGGGGGTGAGGGACGCTTCGAGGACGGCGTTGAACAGGGCCTGTGGCACCGGCGGGGGCGGTGCGGATCCTTCCTTGCGGGTGTACCGGTCGGGGTCCCAGTCGGCCACGACCCGCTCCACCTCGTGGTCGGCGAGGCGTGGCAGGAGCCCGATCGCGGCCTCGACTTGCCCGGGGTACCGGGCCAGACCAGCAACCAGGCCGGGCCACAGGCGGCGGTGTCGCAGGATGGCGGGCACGTCGTCGCCGGTCACCGTGCCCGCGGCCGCTAGGGCGGTGAGCAGCTTTTCGTCACCGTGGGCCAGGAGCCGGCCGCGCAGCCGCTTGGCGGAGGTCCGGGCCAGCAGCGCGGGCAGCGCGGCCTTGAGGGCTTCTTCCCGCCACTGGTCGCTCCGGGCGTCGAAGCCGTCGGGGCGCATCGCCGGAGTGCACAGGGCCTCGATCACCGTCTTGAGGGCCTCCTTGGGGAGGTCCTCGCTCATCGCGAGATCCCGCCACAGCGGGTACGTACGGGCGTTGACCATCTCGGATCCCCTCCCATTCCTGACCCGGCGTCACTGCCCGGTCGCCATGCGTGGAACGACCGTACGGCCCTCTCCTGCATGAGCGGGGCCGATCCCCGAAGTCGCCCCGCCCGTGTGCACCGGCCCGGTCGACGGCCTGCCCCCGTCAGGAGGGTGGGCTCCATGGGCAGCCCGACGATCCGAGGGTTGACCGGTTATCACTAGTGGGCGGGTGATCAGGGTGCGGGGTGGGTGGTGGTTCGGGTGAGGTAGCGGATCTTGCTGAGGTCTCGGCCGGTCATCGTGGCCGTGGCTTCGGAGGTGAAGCCGATCTCGGTCAGGATGCGGATGTCGTCTTCGAAGGCGCGGCCCGGGGTGGTGGTGGCCAGGGCGCGGGTGCGTACTTCGTGGGAGAGGTGGTCCCAGGCGTGGGCGGCGGGGTTGATGGTGGTGAGGAGGGTGGTCCAGTTGAGGATGAGGTTGCCGAAGGCGGCGCGGACGGCGTCGTGGGCGAGCCAGGGTGGGAGTTGGGCTTGTGCGTAGGTGAGGTAGTGGGGGTGGTGGAGGAGGTAGAAGGCTTCGAAGGCGGGCGGGAGCGTGAGTGCGAGTCCGGTGGTCGAGGTGGGTGTGGTGGTGGGTTTGGGCTGGTGGTTCACGGCCGCTCCCGGGCGGTGGTGGGCGTGGGTGGTTCGGGGTCAGTCGGAGGAGCTGGTGTGGGGCCGGGGGGTGTCGGTGTCGGGGGGTGAGGTGGTGGCGGCGCGCCAGAGGGGGAGGAGGTCGGTGGGGTGGCCGCGGAGGGCGTAGATGAGGCGGGAGGTGCGGAGCCAGTCGGGGATGTCGCGGCCGGCGAGGATGTCGCGGATCTGGTCGTTGGTCAGGAGGCCGTCTCCGACGGCGATGCGGAGGGATTCGTGGGTGCGGCAGCCGTCGGCGAGGTAGAGGGCGCGCAGGGCGGTGTGGAGGCGTTTGCGGGCTTCGGCTTGGGTGGTGGGGGCGTCGGGTCTGGTGGGGGTGTCGGGGGTGAGGGGGCGGTGGGATGCCTCCCACAGGTCGCGGAGTTCGGGGAGGGCGCCGTCGCAGACCTCGACGAACTGCAGGACGACGGGCCAGGAGGGGCGGCGGTCTCCGGACAGGACGCGGGAGAGGTGGGAGGGTGAGATTCCGATCTCGGCGGCGGTGTCGGCGATGGTCATGCCGGTCTTGCGCTGGAGGAAGGACAACGCCGTAGCGAGTTGCTGGCCGGGGGGCTTGCTCGTGGAGGCCGTGGTGGTGAGGGCGTGATCGGCGCGGTCTCGGCGAACTCGCTTGAGCCGGCGGGCCAGGCTCTCGGACTTCCACCGCTTGCGCAGCCGCTCGGGGCTGATGTCCAGGGGTGCGGCGAGCGCGTTCCAGGACTCGCCATCCAGGCGGGCTCGGTGAATGACCGCGGCCTCGGCGTTCTCCAGCAGGGCGGGCAGGGCGTGGAGCTGGGCGAGGAGGGAAGGGCCGGGCGCCGTGTGGATCGCGGCCGAGTAGAAGGCGCCGGCGGCTTTACTGAGGGCTTCGCCGGTGTAGAGGACGAGGGCGTGCGCGCCATCGGTGCCGGGCCCGGGGGCGGTGGGTGGGGGTTCCTTGGCGCAGGCGAGGCAGCTTTCAGCTCGGGCGCGGGGGTCGGGGAGGGGGAGTGGGGTGAACCGCCCCGGGTTTGATGGAGACATCGAAGACCCGGAAGGATGTCGATCATGGCTGCTCCCCGTAAGTACCCCGACGAACTGCGTGAGCGTG
>NZ_JBITDP010000085.1:0-4242 GCF_044454405.1 Streptomyces sp. NPDC051555
CCCCGGCGGCCTACGGCCGCCGGGGTCGTTTTCACATCCCCGCATCGACAACCACCACGTCGCCGCCATGCACACCTTCAACGTCGCTCAACACCGCGTTCACGACGCGCAGCATGTCGCCGTTGTTGGGGCGGCAGGCGCTGTTCTTGTCGCCGACGCCGTGCCGGTGGGCGCTGATGATGTGCTGGCGGGCCTGGCGGGCGGCCCAGCGCCGGCTGCTGGGGCCGGTGTTCTCGTGGACGTGCCCGCTGTCGTGGAAGGTGTCCAGGTGGCAGCCGGTGCAGTGGTAGGTGACCAGCTGCTGCGGCTCGCTGTCGGGAAGCCACTTGCCTTCGAACTCGTAGACGATGACCTCGGCCCCCGGGAGCTCGGTGTGCGCGAAGGCGGTGATGAGGCCGACGCCGTCCGCGATCCCGCCGCGCGCAGCCCAGTTCCAGAAGACGCGGGGAAGCAGGTCGTCCCAGCCCTTGCCGTGGGGCCACTGGGCGTACGTGACGCCCTGGGAGGCGTCGAAGGTCGCCGTGCCGTCGGCGTTGTCGCGCTGGTACTGCTCGATCTGTGCGATCGACCCGAAGTAGGTCGCGGAGAACTCCTCGGACTCCAGGAAGATCAGCCCGTATCCCTCGGGGCGGGTGTCGTGGCCGTTGTCCTTCAGCATCTCCACCATGTCCCCGTAGCCGGGGTGCCTGGGGGTGATGGTGGCGACGAGGGGCAGCCGGTACCGGTCGCAGCTGGTGACGTGGGCCGGGTTGGTCTCGCTGACGTGGTGCGCGGTGCCGTACGTGTTCGTGATCGTGATGCTCATGGCTGGGTGTCCTTCCCGGGGTAACAGCGGGCGCCCGGCGTGGCCGGGTCGCGGTGGGTTCGGGGTGTTGGGCGAAGCGCCGGCGGTGCGGCTCACGCGCGGACCGCGTCCGCGTACTGCGCCTCCAGGTCCGCGCGGCCCTCGGGGTCGTCGTCCTGGAGGGCGTGGTCGTCGGCCTCCTGGTCGACGTCGTCGGGCCCGCCGTGGACGGTGCAGCGCACGTCCGGGTCGGTCATCAGCTCGCCGGTCAGCGCGCGCAGAAGATCGGTGACGTTGTAGGCCGGCGCCCACGCCTGGCCCTCGCATTCGGCGTCGGCCGCGCAGCCGACCAGGATGTCGAAGCCGACGTCGCCCTCGCCGTCGATGTCGTTGCGCTGGGCGAGGACGATGCGGTCGGCTCCGAGCCGGATCTCCGCGACGCGGTCGCCGCCGGCGAGCTGCGAGTTGTCGCGCCAGCGCCACATCGGCAGGATCTCGGGGCCGAAGGTGCGGCGGACCAGGAGCAGGTCGCCCAAGCCCTCGCTGTCGTCCCAGCCGAGATCCGCGCGCCGGGCATCGCTCAGCGGCTTCAGCAGCGCCTGGAGGCGGTAGAGGCTCTCCGCGACGACGACGTGGTCGAACCCCTCGGCGGGCAGGCCGGGGAACGCGTCGACCATCGCGGCGTGCTGCGCCCGTACAACGTGCTCGGGCACGCGCCGGTTCGCGGGCCGGCCTTCCTGGCGCTCCACGCACACCGAGAGCGGGGTCGGGACGACCAGGGCCACCGCCGGGACGCCGTGTCGGCGGGCGGTCGCGATCAGCTCGGCGCGCACGGCCAGCTCGCAATTCGTCGCGTCGACGACCGTCATCTTGCGGCGGGCGAGGCGCGCCTCGAGGACGGCCTGGAGCGCGAACACCGCGTCCTGGGTCGATTCCTGGCACCCGGCGTCGTCGCTGACCATCGCCCTGAACCGGTCGAGCTCCAGGACCTGCGTGGCGGGCCAGGTGGAGGCCCACGTCAACTTGCCCGAACCGGCCGCGCCGATCAGGCACACCAACGACGGCTCCGGGATCGTCGTATCGACGGGCAGTGCGTTCTCCAGGCGGAAGGTGGTCATTCGGCTTCTCCCTGCGGGTCAAGAGCACGGGTGGCGTAGTAGATCTGCAGACCGGCGTTCTCGGTGATGAGGGCGGCGGCCTCGTGCAGCGGGCACGACATCTCGCCGTCGCGGTCCGGCTCGATCCGTCCGGCGGCCTGCGCGGCGACGGTGAGCAGCTGCGCGAGGGAGCCGAAGACGCCGTCCTGGCGGTGGTCCTCGTGGTAGAGCTCGCGCAGGATCTGCGCGAGCTCCTGGGCACCGACCTCGCCGGTGAGTTCGTCCTGGGTCTGCTGGAGGGCGAGCTGGGCGATGCCGACGGAGGCGCGCACCCGGTCCAGCCGGGTGCGGGGGCGGCGGCCGGTCATCGGGTGGTGGCCTTGGTGGTGGCGACCAGGGCGGCGACGGTTTCCCAGCCGTGGTGCCAGGCGCCGTCCAGGTGGAAGGCCCCGTTGATGCCGAAGTCGGCGAGCTTGTAGAAGCCGCCCTTTCCGGTCTTGGTGGCGATCTTCTCCAGCAGGCCCTTGCCGGGAACGCGTCGGTCCGCGGCGTAGTGGGTGCCGAGCGAGATGGCGAGCGCGGCCGCGGCGGCGGCCGGGTGGACCCGGATGCCGAGAGCGCGGGCCCCGGCCCCGGCCACGATCGCCTGCGTGGCCGTATAGGTCAGGCAGTGGTGCAGGCAAGCCTTACGGCCGCCGGCCGTGCCGTGGGTGGTCTCCTTCCCGGTGACCGGGTCCTTGAAGGTGACCGGGTGCTCGTCGGAGGCGCCCTTCACGCGGGCGCAGAAGTCGTTCTGGACCCAAAAATCTCCGATCGCGCTCCCGGCGCGGGTCAGTCCGAGCAGGGCGGCGAAGACTGCGGGGCGATGCGTCATGCTGGATTTCTCCTGATCTCGATGGGTGAGGGAGCGGGCGGCCGGCTCTTTGCCGATGCTGCGGCCGCCCGGTGGTACCCCCGTCCCGGCCTGTGCGGCCGGGACGGGGCTCGCGCTACGCGGCCAGCCGGTGAGCGGCGGGTGCCGAGGGCGCGAAGTAGCTGCTGGGGTCCACGGGGGTGCCGTCGAAGCACTCGACGCAGCAGCCCAGCTTCTTGGAGAGGCAGAAGTAGAAGCGCCTGCGGCACTCACCGCAGGTCTGGCGAGCTGCCATCGCCTGGTCCAAGGCCCATTCCTGAGCGAGCGTCGGGGTGCGCTTGGGCACGGCGAGGTCGACGCGGAGCAGGAAGCCGCGGGTGGGATGACGGCAGGACCACTGCGGGCGGGTCGCGCACAGCCTGCACCGCAGGATCGCGACCGGGCCCTCGTTCCTGCCGGGGCTCAGCTGCATGTCCCGCAACGTCCTCCTGGGCACGAGCCCTTCGGGCACCGTGCCGCGGTCGAACTCCGGCAGCGCCGCGTTACTGCGCGGCACCCGGGTCACCTCGCGGCGGCGACGCCGCGTACGACGGCGCGGCATCACCGGCGCCAGGTGCCGGGCAGCCGGTCGGGGCGGTACGGGTGGCGGGGTCCGGGACGCTGGGGGCGGGGCCGGCCGATCCGGCGGCGCGGGCGGGGGATGAGCACGGGCAGTTCCTCCAGAGGTCGGTGCGCAGCTCCGCACCCCGCCGACGTCGAACGTGTAGGAGGGGTGCGGAGTGGCGGGTGCCGGGTCAGGCGGGCGTGTGCGTGCGGTGCGCGCCGGGCGTGGTGGGGGCCGGCGTGGTGTGGCTCGGGCGCGGGTGCTGGGGCTGCGGGTCGGGGGCGCCGGGCAGGTGGGTGCCGATCAGGTAGCCGATCAGCAGTCCGCCGGTGCCGTAGACCTTGTGCCGGTTCGCCTTCCACCAGGTAGGTGGGGTCGGCTCCGTCAGCACGCCTATGACGGCCACATGTTCTCCATTCGGTCGGGGACAGGGTGGGTGGTGCGTGAGGCCGGTCGGCCTGTCCGGCCCTCGCCCGGCCCCGCGGTAGCGGGGTGGGGCGAGGACCAGGCGGAGCGACCGGGGTCAGCGCTGGAAGGGGCGGATGTTGTCGGGGGTGTCGTCGCAGGGCGCGGTAGCGGGGGCGGGGAGGTGGATCTCGGGCCGGATCTCGATCTGCGGCTGGAAGGCCGGGGCGGGCTGGGCGGGCGCGGGGTAGTTGTTGACGACGGGGCGCAGGCTCCAGCCGCGCAGGGCGAGGGTGGAGGCGATGGTCCAGGCGAGGACGGCGATGGCGGCGGCGACGGTGCGCCCGTCGGTGGGAGTCGTGGTCCACACGACCGCGACCGTTGCCGCGCCCCAGACGGTCCAGGCCCTCTCTGTCAAAGTGGCTCAAGCCAGGCATACTGGATGATTCATTGAGTCGAGGGCGGAGAAGGAGTAGTGCCCCAGGTGGCCAGTACCAAC
>NZ_JBITDP010000086.1:0-761 GCF_044454405.1 Streptomyces sp. NPDC051555
CGACGCGGCCCCCGCGCCGGATGGTGCGGCTATCTTCTCGCTGGTCACAGGTGCAATCCTCCATGATCGGAGTTACACCGCTTCTTTTACAGTCCACGGAGAGGGCTGAGCTCTCCCAGTACTTTGCCGAGCGGCAGCACAGGCCCCCGCATGCGGTCCCGATTGTCCCCGCCACAGCCGTATGAGGTGCCGGGAGTCTTCTGGGTGCCGCCCGCGCCCCGTGGGTCCGGGACCGCTTCCCGCCGCCGGTCACACGCCGCGCCGGGCAGTGCGTAGCGCGCTACGGCGAAGGCCATGTGGTCGGTCCCATAGGTGAACCCGGCAACGACGAGGCCGCCGTCGGGGTGGAGAGCAGCCTGGATCGCGTAGCTGTGCGCGCCGGAGAGGGTGGTGAGCTTCCCGCCGGTTCCGAAGGCCGGGTCAGCCCGGCCGTCGGCCATGTAGCGGGCCACTGCGAAGGCGGTGGTGCGGGTGGCGCTGGTGTATCCGGCGGCGATGATCGTCCCGTCTGGCCCGAGCACGAGGCTGTTGGCCCGGTCATAGGAGTTCCCGAAATCGGTGGTGGTCCTCCCTCCGTGCCCGAACCCCTCGTCCATTGAACCGTCCGGGGCGAACCGCGCGATGGCGAAAACGGTGCTGCGCGTGGTGCTGCTGGTTCCGCCTGCGAGGATCTTTCCGTCGGGCTGGAGGGCGAGGCTGTTGATCTGGTCGTTGGTCTGGTCGGGTGTGTCGGCGAAGTGAGTGGTGGTTTTTCCCGCGTT
>NZ_JBITDP010000086.1:855-3990 GCF_044454405.1 Streptomyces sp. NPDC051555
TGCCGAAGGTCTCGTCGGGTGTGCCGTCGGTGTGGAAGCGGGCGAGGGCGAAGTGTGTGTTTCCGGTGCCGTCGTCGGTGTAGCCGCCCGCGAGGATCTTTCCGTCGGGCTGGAGGGCGAGGCTGTTGATCTGGTCGTTGGTCTGGTCGGGTGTGTCGGCGAAGTGAGTGGTGGTTTTTCCCGCGTTGCCGAAGGTCTCGTCGGGTGTGCCGTCGGTGTGGAAGCGGGCGAGGGCGAAGTGTGTGTTTCCGGTGCCGTCGTCGGTGTAGCCGCCCGCGAGGATCCTTCCGTCGGGCTGGAGGACGAGGGCAGACGCCATGCTCTCGGCGCCGAAGCCCATCTCCGCGGTCCCGTTGTCGCCGAAGCCAGCGTCCAGGTGCCCGTCGGTGCGCTGGCGGGCCAGCGCGAAGCGCTGATGGACCGTCCCGGCCGTGACGACGCGTCCGTCCGGCTGGACGGCTACGGCGAAGGCCTGGGCGTCAGCGGGGAAGTCGATCGTGACGATGCTGCCGGGGCCCTCGTGGATCCCAGCCGGTGATGCGTAAGCGGAGGAACGTGCCGCGGACCACGCCGCGGTGATGAGGAGCACGATCACGCTCACCATGACGATCGTGAGCACATGCAGCGGTGAGGACGTTCGTTGAGGTGACGTTGGGCGATGTGGTCTCATTCTCCGGTCCTTTGACGGCGGGCATCCTGACGGCGCACGTGCGGGTTCAGCCGCTTCGAGCGGGACGGGTGGACACGAAGAGTGTCTGCGGCCCAGACGCTGCGGTGTAGTGGACGGTCCTTATTCCGTTCGCCGCGAGAACGAGCTGGCAGCGCGGGCACGGTCGTGCGAGTGCGGGCCTGCCCCGCCGGTCCAGCCTGGCCACGTAAAGCACCGCTCCCCGGGGCGGGGAGAACCTCCGCAAGACCGCCTCCTCCGCGTGCCAGGTGGCGTTCTTGAAGTCCACCCAGGGAGAGTTCCGCGGCAAGTTGGCGGCCTGACCGAGGACGCGGCTCCCCTTGACAAGGACGGCCCCCACGCGGTAGCGGCACTCCGAACGTGCGGCCCGTTTCAACGCGAGCGCCAGGAAGGGAGGCAAGGGCGCCGGGTAGGGCACGTTCTCCCGCAGGCGGGAGGCGGGCATCTGCCGTGACACCGGGTCAGCGCACCGGGGTCACGGGCGCCGGCGCGAGCGGTCGTGGAGCCGCCGGCGCGGGGAGAGCCCTGGATCCGAGAACCTGCGGAGCACCGGGAGACGAGCCGTAGGCGTGGAGCTGTCGGCCCGACGTGGCAACGAAGAGCCGGCCCTCGCTCATGACGGGACTGGACGTGATCCGGCCCTCCAGCACCTTCTGCCAGACTGGACGCCCCGTCTCCGGATTCAGCGCCATGACCCGGTCACCTTGCCCCAGGAAAAGCTGCCCGCCCGTGAGCGAGGGCGCCGAGAGAGGGAGCGCGCCAGCCGTGTGCGTCCACGAAGGACGCCCATCCGCAGCCAGAAGGGCGATCACTTTACGCCCAGCAACGGCGAACACCCTCTTGGTTTTGCCCTGCTGTCCCACGACGAGAGGCTGCACGGGAGAGTTCCCGGCGCGCCGTCGCCACTGGATCTGTCCCGTCGGCGTACTGACCGCGCTGATCTGACCGTTGGCCGAGCCCACGTACACGGTGCCCGCGTCAACGGCCGCCGGCGTGACGACCACCGTTCCGATGCGCGTGCTCCACAGCAGTTTCCCGGTGATCGCGTCGAGCGAGGACAGGGCCGTATCGTGGCTTGCGAAGTACACCTTGCCCGCATCGACAGACAGCGGTGTGCTCGTCCGCACCCTGGTGGCGAAGGCCCACTGGGGCAGCCCTGCGAGATCGAGGGCCTCCGCCCCACGCGCGGTCGCGACGTAAATCCAGGGCGCTCTGCCAGGGGCTGGAGCCGCGATGGCGACCGCCGCCGCCGTGTAGTCGGCGTGGCGCTGCCACAGAACCCGCCCGGCGGTGGTGTCGAGACCATAGAGCGTGCCACCGGAGTCAGTGAACACGACCGTGGTGCCATGGACCGCGGGGGCGGAGGTGACCTGCCCGCCGCTGGCGAAGCGCCACTTCAGCGCACCCGTATTCACGTCGAGGGCCTTGACATCACGGTCTCCGGCGACGTAGACGAGCCCGGCCGACCCGGTAGCTCCGTCGGCAGCATCACCGGTGAGACCGCTGTGCCAGACCTCCCTGAGACCGCTCACCGCTGGCGCTCCCGCAACCGCTGCCTGCGCACCGCTGTGTGCGGGGCCGCCCCCCTGCATTGGCCAGGCGAGCAGCTTTGGAGTCTTCGGTTCCGGACGCGTGGGTGAGGCGCTCGGCGACTTCAGGGCAGGAAGCGGGTTACTGCCTGTGCCCGTCGCGTCAGCCCGCCCGCCGAGGATCTCGCGGGCGGTCAGCGTGCCAACGATGATGGTGATGGCGAAGGCCAGGATGAACACTGGAATGAGAATGCCGGGCCGGCTGAGCCACGGCACTCCGTCCCCGGGATTGAGCCGATCCATGATCGTGTTTCCTCTCTGCCGACGCCGGTAGGCGAACGAACAACGGCATGGACGCCGAACTCACACGATCTTCATATGTGTGACTCATCCCGTGTTCTGTTAAATGCCATGCATTTGCCTGGAATCACCTCCCACCCATAGGCATCCGCCTGGCACGTTGCTCTGCGCGGTCCGGCCAGTACCGGGAGTGTTCAATGAACGGCGGATCCGATGATCAAGGAGACACCAGATGAGCGACACCACCATCGAGCAGATAGCGGTCGAGGGGGCGACGGCGGAGGCCGTGTCGACGGCCAGTGACGAGCAGTTGGTCGCGATGCTCGTGGACCGGGCCCGCAGCGAGGGTCTGCAGCTGACTGGGGAGGGCGGGCTGCTGCAGCAGCTGACGAAGCGGGTGCTGGAGTCCGCCCTGGAGGGCGAGATCACCGATCACCTCGGCTATGAGAAGCACGACGCAGAGGGCCGGGGAAGCGGCAACTCCCGCAACAGATCTCGCGCCAAGACGGTGCTGACCGAGGTCTGTCAATCCCCTCGGGCTGTGGAGATCTTTCAAGCGGCCAGCTCCACGGTGAGGCCGGCCTGGTGTTCTCGTTCGTAGTCGATCGGGCTGTGGTA
>NZ_JBITDP010000087.1:0-3825 GCF_044454405.1 Streptomyces sp. NPDC051555
TACTACCTGTTGACTGAACTACTGGACGAGTTTCCGCAGGTCAGTGACCCTTTCTCTCTTTCGTCGTTGGTCCGGCCATGCAAGAGCCATCGAGTGATCTGGCGGTCCTGTCCGTCCCTCTGATCGGGCGGCTATTCGCCACCGGCGACCCGTGGGAGCCCTACCGCCTCCTTGACGCCGATGGGGTGGTGGTCGACGCGGCAGCCTCCTTCCTCCGGGACATCCAGGCATCCGGCCGGCCGGGGGCGACAGCCCGTTCCTACGGGATGGACCTGTTGCGGTGGTTTCGCTTCTTGTGGGCCATCGGCGTTCCGTGGGACCGGACGACCCGCATCGAGGCCCGGGACTTCTGCCGCTGGTTGCAGATCGCGGGCCAGCCCTCCCGGCCGCACTGGCGTCACCGGGAAACGCAGGCCGGCAGGTGGACAGCTGGCGGGAAGCCGTACGCGCCGACCGTCCGCGCGCACAGTGAGACGGTGCTGCGGTGCTTCTACGACTTTCACCGCGACATCGGCAGCGGCCCGATCCTCAACCCGTTCCCGCTGGACCGCTCCCGCAGGGGCCGCCGCGCGCACGCTCACCGCAACCCGATGGACCCGCCCCGCAACGAACGCGCGGGTCTCTACCGTCCGACGGTGCCCAAGCGCGTCCCGCGCAGTGTCCCGGACGAGGAGTTCAACGAGATCTTCACGCGACTGCCGTCCCACCGGGACCGGGCTCTGGTCGCCTTCTACGTTTCCACCGGCGCCCGCGCGAGCGAACTGCTGTCGGCCACGCAGGGCGGGACCGACCCAGGCCGCCAGCTGATTGCGGTGGTCCGCAAGGGCACGGGAGAAGTCCAGGAGCTTCCAGCCTCGACCGACGCTTTCGTCTGGCTTCGGCTCTACCAGCTGGAGCTGGAGGACGAGATCCCACGAGGTCGGCGGCTCCCGCTGTGGTGGACGTTGCGGTCGCCGTCGAGGCCACTGACCTACCACGCGGTCCACCGCATGTTCGAGCGGGCCAACACGAAGGCTGGGACCTCGGCGACCCTGCACGCATTGCGGCACACGGCCGCATACCGGATGGCGGAGGACCCGAGCCTCCCGCTTACGGACGTCCAATTTGTCCTAGGTCACTCGCAGTTGACCACTACTCAGATCTATCTCACGCCCCGCAAGGAGGAGGTGATCCGCCGCCTGCTGGCCCATCACGCCGAGCAGACTCGGCAGGCCGCCGCCCGCACCACTGTCCCGCCGGCGCCGGGCTACCGGCCGGAGAGCCTGGATGTGCTGTTCGGGGCCGGTGCCCGGTGACCACCAGTATCGAGGCGGTGGACGCCGGGACGGTGGGCATCCCGGCGATGTCGGTGCCGGCCTTGCGGCGGGAGACGGCCCGGCAGAGGTTTCCCGCCCGCCCCGTCGCCGAAGAGTGGCCAGCCACCTGCGCTTCCCGCGAAGAAGTACAGCGGCGGCTGTCCCGGGCACCGTTCATGCCGGACACGACGGACGCCCAGCATCATCAGCGCTCGGGGCTCGCCCTCCTGCTGGACAGGCTGGAGGAACAGCCGGGCAGCACCTGGCAGGAACGCTGGCGAGGCAGCCGGATCGAGGAGGCGGGAGCCGACTGGCGGCGGGAGGTCACACCGTGGCTACAGGCTCGCGGCACGGACAAGAGGTGGCAGCTGGCCGCTTTCGGCAGTGCCCTGGCGGCCGTGATCAGCGCGGACGTGGTGAGGCCGTCGACCGCGTGGCTGGTGACCGGGGCGACCGGCAGGGGCGTGTTGGTACGCAAACTGGCCCGCGTCCGCGACCCGCAGGGGTTCGCGCGGCTTCGAGTGCTCGGCGAGAGCGACGCCGACGTCCGCCCGAGCGAGGCCAGGCTCGCCCTGCACCGCACCGCGATGATCCTCGCCGCCAAGGGCGGGGTGATCTCGGACATCCTCGTTGGTGACGTGCTGGAGCTGCTGGAGGCCGAAGCGGATGCGAACCTGAAGGTGAGCGCTGGCACCAGAGCGTTCTACTACCTCCTCCACCGCCTCGGCGCCTTCGGCCCCGAGGCCCCGCCCTCGCTGCGGGGACTGCGCAACCTGGGGCAACGCACGCCGGAAGAGCTCATCGACCGCTTCCGCCTACGCTGCCGCCCCATTCGCGACCTGCTCGTGGACTACCTCCGCGAGCGTCAGCCCGCCGTGGACTACGCCACCTTGAAGTCGCTCGCCTACCACCTTGGCCAGCGCTTCTGGCAGGACATCGAACGCCATCACCCGCAGGTCGAGAGCCTGCGACTGGCGCCGGATGTCGCCGAGGCATGGAAACAGCGGCTACGGACCAAGGCGACGACCGTGACCGGACCGGACGGCCGCAAGTCCGAGGCCAGGGTCGAACGGATCAGCTATCGCGAGTGCTTGACCCCGGTGCGGGCCTTCTACCTCGACCTCGCGCAGTGGGCACTGGAAGACCCGGCCCGCTGGGGTCCGTGGGTCGCCCCCAGCCCGGTCCGTGACGAAGAGGTGCACCGCCGCAAGGCCCAACGGCAGCGCAAGGCCCGCATGGATGCCCGAACCCGCGGGCGGCTGCCGGTCCTGCCTGCTCTGGTCCGCACGGTCGACCAGCGGCGCAAGGACACGGCCGCCGTTCTCGAAGCGGCCCGGCAGACCACTCCTGGACAGATGTTCACTGCGGCAGGGCAAAGACTCGTACGTGCTGTCGTCCCTTACGGGGCAGCCGACAAGATCTGGGCTGAGGATCCCGGCACCGGCAAGCGCCGCGACCTCGGCCTTGAGGAGGAACACGCCTTCTGGACGTGGGCCATGGTCGAGGTTCTGCGGGCCACCGGCGTCCGTGTCGAGGAACTGCTGGAGCTCAGCCACCACAGCCTGGTCCAATACCGACTGCCCACCAGCGGAGAACTCGTCCCCCTGCTTCAGATCGTCCCGTCCAAGACGGACACCGAGCGGCTGCTGCTGGTCAGTCCCGAACTCGCCGACGTGCTCAGCGCGGTCATCCGCCGGATCCGGGATACCTCCGGCGCGGTCCCGCTGGTCCGCTCCTACGACCGGGCCGAATGCACATGGCGGGCACCGGCGGCACTGCTGTTCCAGCGCCGCCGCGGTGCCGAGAACTGCGCGTTCAGCGAAGACGCGATCCGCACCCGGCTGGCCCAGGCACTCGTCGACACCGGCCTGACCGATCCGGCCACCGGCGACCCGCTCCGCTACACGCCGCACGACTTCCGTCGGCTGTTCATCACCGACGCCATTCTGGGCGGGCTGCCGCCGCACATCGCCCAGGTGATCGCTGGCCACCAGGACATCAACGTCACTCTCGGTTACAAGGCGGTCTATCCCGAAGAGGCGATCCAGGCCCACATGACCTTCCTCGCCCGTCGCCGGTCTCTCCGCCCGAGCGAGGAATACCGCGTCCCCACCAACGAGGAATGGGAGGAGTTCCTCGGGCATTTCGAGCGGCGCAAGGTCTCCGTCGGAGCCTGCGGACGCGCGTTCGGCACCCCCTGCATCCATGAGCACGCTTGCGTCCGCTGCCCGATGCTCTGGCCCGACCCCGCACAGCGCGGTCGGCTCGTCGAGATCCGCGACAACCTCCGCGACCGCATCGCAGAAGCCGAACGCGAAGGCTGGCTCGGCGAAGTCGAAGGACTCCACATCAGTCTCGCCGGAGCGGAGGAGAAACTCGCCCAGCTCGACCGACGTCCCCCCAACCCCGGCGCCGTCGACCTGGGCATCCCCACGATCACCTGTCCCCGCCCCGTTCCCCGGCAGTCCCGCCCGCCGGAAGAGACCTGACCCGGGGCTGGCACAGAGCCCACACGATGAGTTCAGAGAAT
>NZ_JBITDP010000088.1:0-3586 GCF_044454405.1 Streptomyces sp. NPDC051555
CTCGATATCACTGTGCGTCACTTTCCGTTCAGGGCAGGAACCGGACCAGATAGGAGCAATCATCCCCTACTCACACAACCTGGTGTACACCCTCGAAAGCGCCCGAACCGCACCCCGGTCGTGGCCGGTTGCGCAAGTGGACTGGTCAAGACTTCGAACAGGCGGCGGACCGGAGCCGGGCCGACCCGGCGCCGCAGGTCACGCAGGGCCTTCGCGGTCGGCCCGGCGACCTCCAGGCCGACACCCGCCAGCGCCGCTGTGAGCTTGTTCCAGACCAGCCGGTAGCCAACCTCCGGGAACAGGCACATCGCCAGCAGAAAGTAGACCCCGACCCGCGAGGGCAGGTCGCGCAGCCGGTGCTGCACACGGCCAGTCTCCTCCAGGACCGCGTCTACGAGCTCGAATGGCACGACCTGCGTCAGCTCGCCCAGATGGCCGGGCGCGAAAGGGCCCGCGGCCACGACGAACACGCGGGAGAGCCTCGTCAGACCGGGCGGCACGGCACAATGACGTACGGGCAACGGGGCACCTCGGCGATCAGCAGTCTTGGCGGACGATCTGATCAACGCGACCCCCTTGCCCGCGTCACGACCCGACCCCGAAACCCCTTCCCACCAGCGGAAATCCGTTAACTACCCGGCCTTGGGTCAACGCCCCAGCTCTACAACCGGCGCCGCGAACTCCTCGACGACAGCCCGGGCTACGCCCTCGCGGCCGACGTCGCCGGCGCCTTGGCCCACGACCAGAACTGACACAGCGGGCAGCCACGACGGTCCATTTCGAACCGCTCGGGTCGGCGTGTCGGGAAGCGTCCTGCCCCAGTCTTTCGGCAGGCTGAAAGCAGCACCCGTATGGGGAGCGCTACTTCGGCCCTCGTTTCGTGTGCTCAGAGCACGTTCGCCTCGAAGTACGGAGTTGCGCCATGAACGTCCCGCCCCTCCTGCGACCGTCCACGAACCGCACCCGACGCACCCTCTCCCGCACCGTCCTTGGAACGCTCACCGCCGCGAGCCTCGCGGCGGGCACCCTCCTGGCCGCCGCCGGATCGGCGGCCGCGGACCCGGTCACGGTCACCGGCAGCGGCGAGTACGCCGACACCAATGTGCGGATCAGCGACGACAACCCCGCCGTGGGTGACACGCTGGAGCTGACCTACACCCTCAAGGGAAAGCGCTCGGGGCTGATCACCACGCCGCTCACCCTCAAAGCGAGCCCCGGCACCTTCGGAACTCTCCTCAGCGCGCCGACCTGTACCAACACACGCCCCGAGTACGGGGACAACCTCTGTCCCCTCACTGACGACGACCGCTTTCCGGTCACCGACCAGCAGCAGACCATCCTGATCACCCCCAAGCCGTCCATCAATGAGGGCTCGACCACGGTCTTCACGATCGCGTTCAAGGTCCTTGACGCGGCGGACACCAAGAGCTTCGACCTGACCGCGCTGGACAACGACGCGTTCGGCAAGGCCGGCCCGACGAAGATCACCGTGGGCGCCACACAGCCGAAGGAGGCCGATCTCGCGGTCGGCCTCAGCGCCAGGTCGGGCCTCCTGAGGAGTGCGGTCGACTACACGCTGAACCTCACCAACAACGGCCCCGGCGCCGTCGAGTCCGGCACGGCCAGCGTCCAACTGTCGAAGGCCATCAGCGACGTGAGCGGCCTGACTGACGGTTGCACCTTCGACAAGGCCACCCACCGGGTCACCTGCCCGACCGGCACCCTGGCCAAGGGCGCCTCCGCCGAACGGAAGTTCAGGGGACACGTCAAGACCCTCACCCTGCGCCTCCCCCTCAAGGCGCAGGCGACGGCCACCAGCACCCCGGCCGACCCGAACCCGGCCAACAACACCGCGAGCGCCAACTGCGCGGTCGTCACAGGCCTGATCATCCTCTGCTAGGGCGCGTATTTGGTTGTGATCAATGGGTGGTCCGGGTGAGGTCTTTGAGCCAGATCATGACTCTGCTGCGCAATTACGGAGCGCGACGACATCACACCGACGCCCCGCCCTACTGAAGGCCCTAAAGTAGGGTAAGTCGGACGCGGTGTGCGCCTTCAGATGGGTGCCTGTGATAGCGCTCCGTAATTGCGCAGCAGAGTCGATCATGACTCTGCTGCGCAATTCGTGGGGGTTACGCGGTGAGTTGGTAGGCGAGGCGTTCGAGGCGGCTGGTACGGGTGCGTCGCAGGGGGTTTTCGGTCCAGTACGCGTCGAGTCGGATGATGTTGAGGGCGGTGGCGGAGAAGGCGTGCTGGAGGCGGACTTTCGGCAGGCCGCGGTAGCGGGCCTGGCGGATGCCGGTGATGTCGAGGGCCTGGTTGACGGTTCCCTCGACGCCGGCGCGGAGGGCGTACTTGTTCTTCCAGGTGTCGGTCTTCTGCTCGGCGCGGGCCCGGGCGAGGTTCTCGTGGAGTTCTCGGGGCCGCAGGGTGAGCATGCGGCGTCCGGGTTTCGAGGTGGTGCACTGCTGTTGGAAGGGGCAGTCGCGGCAGGTCAGGACGCTGAAGGTGATCACGATGGCGTCCTTGCCGTGCTGTTTGACCGGGTTCCAGTGGGAGCTGGTGCGTCCGGCGGGGCAGCGGACCTCGCGGTTCTTCCAGTCGATGGTGAAGGCGCTCTTGTCGAAGCCTTCGGCGGCCCTGGCCTGCGCGGATCGGTCGAGGAGTGCCGGGGTGACCATGCGGATGCCCTGCTTGAGGGCGTCTGTGACCAGGTCGGCGGAGGGGTA
The DNA here is from genome assembly GCF_044454405.1 of Streptomyces sp. NPDC051555. Taxonomy (NCBI): domain Bacteria; kingdom Bacillati; phylum Actinomycetota; class Actinomycetes; order Kitasatosporales; family Streptomycetaceae; genus Streptomyces; species Streptomyces sp. NPDC051555. The sequence goes on from NZ_JBITDP010000088.1 coordinate 2,730, forward strand.
GCCGGAGTCGAGGTAGTGCTCGGCCGGCTTGACACCGTGCCCGGCGAGCTTGTGCTGGATCGGGGCGGTGGCCTTCACGTCCGGCACGGTCGCGTCGGTCGTGTGCACGTCGGTGATCAGATTCGGCTTCACCCCTGCCCCTGCCCCTGCCCCTGCCCCTGCCCCTGCTTCGGCTTCGGCTTCGGCTTCGGCTTCGGCTTCGGCTTCGGCTTCGGCTTCGGGGAGTGTGCCGCAGGTTTCGGTGAGGTGGACCTTGTAGCCGAGCCAGAACAGGTCCTCGCCCTTGGCCGCCCAGCGTGCGTCTGTGTCGTAGGGGGAGGCCAGGCGGAGTTGACCGGGCGGGACGCCGTCGTCGGCGTCCCGCTTCCTGATCACCTGCCGTCCCCGGGCATCGGAGCGGATGAGGTAGGTCTGCACGAGGACCTGCCGCAGCAGGACCACGGCCTCGATCTCACGGATCCATGCCGGGGTGTCGGCGGCCCAGGCGGCCCGGCACAGGGCCAGGGCGTCCTGGCCGAAGACCTGGGCGAGACGGTCGCGCTTCGTCTGCGAGGACGGCATCCGCCAGCCGTCGATCCGGGGCCCGTACCGCTCGGCGAACTCCGTCACATCGATCTGCCCGGCCAGCCAGGACGGGGCCACGGTGGCGAAGGCTTCCAGGGCGGCCCGCACGCTCTCCCCGGCCAGCTCGAGACGGTTCAAGTCCCGCACCGCACTGATCACATGCGTGGAATCTGTGCGCTGCTTGCCCCCGGCGCAATCCGAGGGTGTACACCAGGTTGTGTGAGTAGGGGATGATTGCTCCTATCTGGTCCGGTTCCTGCCCTGAACGGAAAGTGACGCACAGTGATATCGAG
>NZ_JBITDP010000089.1:0-3343 GCF_044454405.1 Streptomyces sp. NPDC051555
CGCCACCGGTCACCCGTCCTTCGTGATGTCGAACTCCTTCGCGGACCAGACCCTGGCCCAGATCGAGCTCTTCACCAAGCCCGAGGAGTACCCGACCGGCGTCTACGTGCTGCCCAAGCACCTGGACGAGAAGGTCGCCCGCCTCCACCTGGCCGCCCTCGGTGTCAGGCTCACCACCCTGCGCCCGGAGCAGGCTTCCTACATCGGTGTGGACGTGGCCGGCCCGTACAAGCCGGACCACTACCGCTACTGATCCCTCCGGATCGGCGGCACCACCACCGCACGATGGACAGGCCCCCGGCAGCGACACGGCCGGGGGCCTGCCCCGTACCCAGCCTGAAAGTTGAGCCATGCCGCGCGGCCGCTACTCGCTCCACGACACGCACGACCACACCCCGCTCGGCGAGGAGCACTTCCACTGCGCGCCCGGGCCCTCCGGCTGGCGGTACGTCGCCCAGCTCACCACCCCGGACGGCGGCCACCGGGGCTCCGTCGACCTGGCCGTCGACGAGCTCGGGCGCCCGATCCGGATGGAGATCAACGCGTCCAGCTGGCAGGTGCGGGGCGCCGCGATCGACGGGGTCACCTGGGTCCGCACCGACCCCACCGGCGCCGAAGCCACCGAGGGCAACGTCCGCGCCTCGGGGTTCACCGGAACCTCGCCGGCCTTCCTCGTCTCCACGGCCCGCCTGCTGCACCTCGCGCCGGGCGACCCGGCGACCCGGGTCCGCCTGGTGGCCCTGACCGACCCGGTGCTCGCGCCCCGCACGGTCGACCAGGCCTGGCAGCTGACCGAGCGCGCCGAACACGCCACCGACAGCGGCCCGCTGCTGGTGGACACGTACCGGATCAGCGCGCTGGACACCGGCGAGGTGCACACGGTCCACCTCGCCGGCGACGTGGTCCTCTCGGCCCCCGGCATCGAACTGGAACACCTGGAGAGCCCGCCCTCGACCTTCGCGGACCACACCTGAGCCGCCGGCGTTTGAGGCGCCCCCGGAGGGAGAGCCGGGAACGGCCCCCTACCCCGGCGGCGCGAACCCGCCGGAACGGGGCTCCCGTGCCACGACCGGAGCAGCGGGCGCGGCGGGCACCACGGGCGCGGCGGGAGCCACGGGCCCGGGAGCTCCGTACGCCACCGGCCCACCCCCGAACATCCGTGCCGCGTCGCGCGACTGCCGCTCGTGCACCACGGCCGCCAGGTACGCCGCGGCCGGCACCCCCGGGGGCGGGGGCGTCCCCGTACGGGCCACCAGGTCATCGGCCAAGCGCACCGCCATCGCCGCGCCCACCTGCTGATCGAGCTGTCCCATCCGGGTCAGGTACTGGCGGATCGCCAGCCACAGCGGGTCCGGTACGCCCGACAGGTCCAGCCCGGTGAACCGCCCGGCCAGCCCCGGCGGCGGAGGCGGCACCGGCACCACCCGGGCCCCCGGCACCCGCTCGCGGACCACCAGCGTCCCCGCGAAGACGTCACCGAGCCGCCGGCCCCGCTCCGACACCAGCGAAGCGATGCAGGCCACGATCCCCGAGGTACCCAGCAGCTCCACCGCGCCCATCGCCCCGCGCACCAGCGCGTGCCGGAAGCGGATCGGCCCGCCGTCGTCGCGCACCACCCGCAGCCCGAAGGCGAGCTTCCCGAGCGAACGCCCGTGGCTGAGCGTCTCGACCGCGATCGGCGCGCCGACCATGAACAGCAGGAAGCTCCCGACCGTGACCGCCGCGAAGGCGGCGCTGTCCAGTGAGCCGATGGCGAAGATCAGGCCGATGTTGATCACCTGATAGCCGACGAAGTACACGATCAGGTCGAGGACGAACGCCACCCCCCGGCTCGGCAGCCTCGCCGGCCTCAGTCCCAGGACGACCGCGTCCCCCGTCACCAGATCGCTCACCGCTGCACACCCTTCACGTGACCTGCCCCGCCCCTTGTTCATCAAGTCTGCCAAGCTGACCACAGTAGGAACAGGGAACCTGGGGCAGGGGAGCGGTAACCGGATGGATCTCGATGTCTTCGTGGCCGCGCACCGCGCGGAGTGGGACCGCCTGGAGACGCTCCTGCGCCGCGGCCGCCGCCTCACCGGAGCCGAGGTCGACGAGCTCGTCGCGCTCTACCAGCGGACCTCGACCCACCTCTCCCTGATCCAGTCGAGCGCGCCCGACCCGATGCTCACGGGCCGCCTCACCCAGCTCGTCGCCCGCGCCCGCGCGACGGTGACCGGCGCCCGCCGCGCCGGCTGGCGCGACGTCGCCCGCTTCTTCACCGCCGGATTCCCGGCCGCCGTCTACCGCAGCCGCCGCTGGTGGATACCCACCGCGGTGCTGTCGACCGCCCTGGCCGCGCTCATCGGCTGGTGGATAGCCGTCCACCCCGAGGTCCAGGCCACCATCGGTGCGCCGCAGGACCTGCGGGAGATGACCCGCCCCGGCGGGCAGTACGAGACGTACTACTCCAGCCACCCCGCGGCCTCGTTCGCCGCCCAGGTCTGGACGAACAACGCCCAGGCCGTCGCGATCTGCCTGGTCTTCGGCGCCTTCCTCGGTCTCCCGGTGCTCTGGATCCTCTTCCAGAACATGCTCAACCTCGGGATCGGCATCGGCCTGATGGCCTCGGCCGGCCGCCTCGACGTCTTCCTCGGCCTGATCCTCCCGCACGGCCTGCTCGAACTGACCGCCGTCTTCGTCGCCGCCGGTACGGGCCTGCGCCTGGGCTGGACGGTCATCGACCCGGGCCCCCGCACCCGCCGCGAAGCCCTCGCCGAACAGGGCCGCTCGGCCCTCGGCATGGCCATCGGCCTCGCCGCGGTCCTCTTCGTGGCGGGCACGCTCGAAGGGTTCGTCACCCCCTCCGGCCTGCCCACATGGGCCCGCATCGGCATCGGGGTCGTGGTGGAGGCGCTGTTCCTGCTGTACGTGTACGTCCTCGGCGGCCGCGCCGCCCGCGCGGGCGAGGTCGGCGACGTCGAAGCGGCCGACCAGAGCGCGACCCTCCCGACCGCTGCCTGATGTGCGGACCGGGCAGCTGAGCTGCTAGTCTCCTCGTCGTCCCGCAAACACCGTTGACACGGTGCCAGCGGGGAGGTAGATTCGAACGGTTGCCTCGAACTGGACAAGTTCGGCAGCGATGGTTTAAAGTCTTTCTCGCCCCCCTCAAGGAATTCAATTTCCATGCACGGGGCACAGCCAACTCCTTTTCAGGATGTGAACGCCGGGAAAACCGGTGGAAAACTTCTGATAGAGTCGGAATCGCGGGAAAGGGAAACGCGAAAGCGAAGAACTGGAAAGCGAAAAGCAAGATCCCGCTTCGACCGGGAATCGGACACGAAAGAGTCTGATAGAGTCGGAA
>NZ_JBITDP010000090.1:0-3288 GCF_044454405.1 Streptomyces sp. NPDC051555
GCGGCCCCCGCGCCGGATGGTGCGGCTATCTTCTCGCTGGTCACAGGTGCAATCCTCCATGATCGGAGTTACACCGCTTCTTTTACAGTCCCGGTTCTGGGTCGTTGAGCTGGGTGTGAGCGATCTGGTGGGGGACGCACGGCATCTGTCGCCGTCGGCGCAGGAGGCCCTGCGGCTGCGGGCGGTGGCCGCGTTGGTGGCGGGGAGGGGCCGTGAGGACGTGGCGGCGGTGTTCGGCGTGTCGCTGAAAGCAGTCGACATCTGGTGGACGAAGTGGCAGGCCGGCGGCCGGGAAGCGCTCGTCATGCGGCCGCGCGGCAAGCCGGTCGGGGTGCACCAGGTGCTCGGGGAGGCCGAGCAGGCCGCCGTCAGGCAGGCCGTCCTCGATCACATCCCCTCCGACCTGGGACTTTCGGGCCAGCTATGGACTCGGGGGCAGATAGGCGAGCTGATCTTCAAGCTGTACCGGGTCCGCTTCACCGAGCCCGGGGTGGGCAAGTACCTCAAGCGTTGGGGACTGACCTTCCAGCGTCCGGACAAGCGGGCGGTCGAGCAGGACGCGGAAGCGGTCCGCGTCTGGCACGAGGAGACCTGGCCGGCGATCCGGGCCAAGGCGAAGGCGGAGAGCGCCGAAGTTCTCTTCGCCGACCAGGTCGGGGTCCGCTCGGACCAGGTCACCGGCCGCACCTGGGGCGCCAAAGGCGCGACTCCCATCGTCCGCCGCACCGGGAACCGGTTCTCCGTGAACGCGATGTCCGCGATCAGCACCCGCGGCCGGATGCACTTCATGGTCTTCACCGAGTCGTTCGACGCGAAGGTCATGTGCCGCTTCCTCACCCGGATTGCCGGGCACTTCGACCGGAAGGTCCACCTGATCGTCGACCGGCACTCGGCCCACCGCTCGAAGACCGTCCAGGCCTGGCTCGCCGGCCACAAGGACGAGATCGAGCTGCACTTCCTGCCCTCTTACTCACCCGAGCTGAACCCCGACGAGCTGGTCAACGCCGACCTCAAACGCAGCCTGCCCCACACCCACAGAGCCAGGAACCAGGCCGAACTCGCCGCCGAAACCCGCAGGTTCTTCCACAGACGCCAACGTCAACCACACATCGTCCGCGGCTACTTCGGCGGCCCACACGTCCGCTACGTCTTGAACGAGAACCCTTTGAGTTTCTGATCAATATGCGTGAATGATAGTTTAATACTGGATCTCCGTCGTAATTTTACAGGTGTTTTACACTTTCCACTCGGGTGGGCATCTGAGGATTCGTGGATCGAGTGCATATACATAGCGGATGCATCGAGGATTGTGGCTGCCGCATGCTGCAGGGCCGGGTTGGATGTTTGTTAGGGTGTAGTGGGTGAGGTTTAATATGTGGACACTTCGGGTTTGATGATTTGAACATCTCCGAAATTCCAAGCAGCCTCTTCTCTGGGCTTCCGGTCAGTTTCTGGATGACGGATCGAGACCTCCGACTGCTATGGAGATGCCCAGACAGTGGGCCCTGTGGTGAATTTGGTGGATCGATCTATGGCGAGGCGGACGGTAGACTCCGTCTTGACCGGAGTTACAGCTGGAATCCTGCCGTCTCTGCACACGTCAGGGCCTTGCGCGGAGAGACCGTCGAATGGCGAGCCGGGCCAGCTGACACTATCCGGTCGCGTGTGGCTCCGACGACCGATAGTACTGGCACGGTTAATGGTGTGATTGGAGTGACTGTCAATCTTAGCCGAGAGCATAATGAACATGTTCGTCGGATGGATTGTGAGAATATCCTCACCAGGCTATTGGCTGAGATCGATCAACCTGTCTCTGTGTTGGACGGACAAAAGCGCATCCTGTTGACCAGCTCCGCCTTTTGTGATGCCACGGGGGTTAGCTCGGAAGATGCTTTGCTCCGCACGCTCGATGAGGTCACCCAAGCGAATTCTCCCGTATCGGCCCCTAGCGGCGTGGTGGAAGGCGAGAATATTGTATGGGAAGGGAGTAGGGGGAGGCGATTTAGATCACGACAGCTGCCATTTGGAAATGATGAGCACAGGTTTGAACTCGCAATCTCTATTGATGTCTCCCAGGATGAGGCGGCGAGAGCACAGGATAAAAGTGCGCTCCTTGAGGAGTTTAAGCATCCTGCGGCATTCCTGGACTCAGGTGCACATATTCAGGAGCACAATGAGTCGTTTGCGTCGATGCTGGGGGCGACAAGTGAGGAGCTCGCGGGGGCCGCCCTGGCTGACTGGGTAAATCCGGGATCCCGGGAGCATTTCATTCAGTTGCATGCAAAAATGGCAACCGAGGGTAGAATTAAGGCTGAGGAGTTGATTCTTCGCGGAAAGTCTGGTTCGGCAATTCTTGCGAATATTTCCTTCAAGAGGTGGATCCGTCCTGAAGGTGGATCCTTTACCTCGTTTCTGACGATTGACGATTGGGGGGATCCTGCGGAAAGGATGAATGATATTCAAATGCAAGGCATCTCGGATATCGACGGGATAATTCTGGAGATGCTTGCCAGTGGCGAACCGAATTTGAAGATTGCACAGTCGCTGTGCCTGAGTCGTCAGGGGCTCGATTATCGACTGAAGGCACTTCGCAAGCAGATCGGCGCCTCCACGCGCGGGGCACTTGTCGGTCGCGCGTATGCTCTCGGAATGTTCGAGCCACAGTCGTGGCCTCCGCGGTTGAAGCGGAAGCATGTTTGACCGTAGCTTCGGAATCAGCGAGGAGTTGTTGTCATACTCGGCAGCGGCTCCTGCCACGCACACAATCTGATCTGTACGGCCCTGAATGCCGGATACACCCGGCCCTTGACCGGGAATCCAACGAAATGCTCACCCAGGCTGTGTTCAGGTGGAGCATCCTATTGATCAGAAACTCATGGGGTTCTCGTCCAGGACGTAGCGGACGTGCGGGCCGCCGAAGTAGCCGCGGACGATGTGCGGCTGGCGCTGGCGTCTGCGGAAGAAGCGACGGGTTTCCGCGGCGAGTTCGGCCTGATCGCGGGCTCGGTGCTGCTTGGGCAGGCTGTGCTTGAGGTCGGCGTTGACCAGCTCGTGGGGGTTCAGCTCGGGCGAGTACGGGGGCAGGAAGTGCAGCTCGATGTCGTCGGGGTGGGCAGCGGGCCAGTCGCGGACCTTCCTGGAGCGGTGGGCGGAGTGCCCGTCGACCACGAGATGGACCTTACGGTCGAAGTGGCCGGCGAGCCGGTCCAGGAAGCGGCACATCACCTCGGCGGTGAAGCTCTCGGCGAAGACCATGAAGTGCATCCGGCCCTTGGTACTGATCGCCGA
>NZ_JBITDP010000091.1:0-3179 GCF_044454405.1 Streptomyces sp. NPDC051555
GCGCGGATCGCGCGCGAGGTCGCGGACGAGTTCACGGCCTCGACGGGGCAGCAGCGCTGGGTGCTGGGCTCGATGGGCCCGGGCACCAAACTGCCGACCCTCGGTCACATCCGCTACTCCATCATCCGGGACGCCTACCAGGTCAATGCGGAGGGTCTGCTGAGCGGTGGCGCGGACGCGCTGTTGGTGGAGACGACGCAGGACCTGCTCCAGACGAAGTCCTCGATCATCGGTGCGCGGCGGGCGATGGAGGCGTTGGGCGTCTCGGTTCCGTTGATCTGTTCGGTGACGGTGGAGACGACCGGGACGATGCTGTTGGGCAGTGAGATCGGCGCGGCGTTGACCTCGCTGGAGCCGCTGGGCATCGACATGATCGGGTTGAACTGCGCGACGGGTCCGGCGGAGATGAGCGAGCACCTGCGCTACCTCGCCCGCAACTCCCGCATCCCGATCTCCTGCATGCCCAACGCCGGCCTGCCCGTCCTGACCAAGGACGGCGCCCACTACCCGCTCTCCGCGAGCGAGCTGGCCGACGCCCAGGAGACCTTCGTCCGCGAGTACGGGCTCTCCCTGGTCGGCGGCTGCTGCGGTACGACGCCCGAGCACCTGCGCCAGGTCGTGGAGCGGGTCCGCGGGCTGGCTCCGGTGGCCCGTGAGCCCCGCCCCGAGCCGGGTGCCTCCTCGCTGTACCAGACGGTTCCGTTCCGTCAGGATCTGGCGTTCATGGCGATCGGTGAGCGGACGAACGCGAACGGGTCGAAGAAGTTCCGGGACGCGATGTTGGAGGCGCGTTGGGACGACTGTGTGGAGATGGTCCGGGACCAGATCCGTGAGGGTGCGCACATGTTGGACCTGTGTGTGGACTACGTGGGTCGTGATGGTGTCGCGGACATGGATGAGTTGGCGGGGCGTTTCGCGACGGCTTCGACGTTGCCGATCGTGTTGGACTCGACCGAGGTTCCCGTGATCAAGGCGGGGTTGGAGCGTCTGGGTGGGCGCGCGGTGATCAACTCGGTGAATTACGAGGATGGTGACGGGCCGGATTCGCGGTTCGCGCAGGTGACGCGGTTGGCGCAGGAGCACGGGGCCGCGTTGATCGCGTTGACGATCGATGAGAAGGGTCAGGCGCGGACGGTCGAGGACAAGGTGGCGATCGCGCAGCGGTTGATCCTGGACCTGACGGAGAATTGGGGGATTCTGGAGTCGGACATCCTCATCGACACGCTGACGTTCACGATCTGCACGGGTCAGGAGGAGTCGCGGGGTGACGGTATCGCGACGATCGAGGCGATCCGTGAGCTCAAGCGCCGTCATCCGGCGGTGCAGACCACGCTGGGGTTGTCGAACATTTCCTTCGGGTTGAATCCGGCTGCTCGGGTGTTGTTGAACTCGGTGTTCCTGGATGAGTGTGTGAAGGCGGGGTTGGATTCGGCGATCGTGCACGCGTCGAAGATCCTGCCGATCGCGCGGTTCGATGACGAGCAGGTCGGTACGGCCCTCGACCTGATCTATGACCGGCGTGCGGAGGGGTATGACCCGCTGCAGAAGCTGATGGCGTTGTTCGAGGGTGTGAACACGAAGTCGTTGAAGGCGGGGCGGGCGGAGGAGCTGCTGGCGCTGCCGTTGGACGAGCGGTTGCAGCGGCGGATCATCGATGGTGAGAAGAACGGTCTGGAGGCGGATCTGGACGAGGCGTTGGTGGCCCGTCCGGCGTTGGCCATCGTCAACGACACCCTGTTGGAGGGGATGAAGGTCGTTGGTGAGTTGTTCGGGTCGGGTCAGATGCAGTTGCCGTTCGTGTTGCAGTCGGCGGAGGTGATGAAGACGGCGGTGGCCTATCTGGAGCCGCATATGGAGAAGACGGACGCGGAGGGCAAGGGCACGATCGTGCTGGCTACGGTTCGTGGCGATGTTCATGACATCGGGAAGAACCTCGTCGACATCATTTTGTCGAACAACGGCTACAACGTGGTCAACATCGGGATCAAGCAGCCGGTGTCGGCGATCTTGGAGGCTGCTGTGGAGCACCGGGCGGACGTGATCGGGATGTCGGGCCTCCTGGTGAAGTCCACGGTGATCATGAAGGAGAACCTCCAGGAGCTCAACCAGCGCAAGCTCGCCGCCGACTACCCCGTCATCCTCGGCGGCGCCGCCCTCACCCGCGCCTACGTCGAACAGGACCTCCACGAAATCTACGAAGGCGAAGTCCGCTACGCCCGCGACGCCTTCGAAGGCCTCCGCCTCATGGACGCCCTCATGGGGATCAAGCGCGGGGTCCCCGGAGCGGAACTCCCGCCCCTCAAGCAACGCCGCGTCGCCAAGCGGCAAGCGGCGCCCGAGGTGGAGATCGAGGACGTCCCCGAGCTGGGCTCCGTACGCTCCGACGTGTCCGTCACCAACCCGGTGCCGACGCCGCCGTTCTGGGGGACGCGGGTGGTCAAGGGGATCCCGCTGAAGGACTACGCGTCCTGGCTGGACGAGGGCGCGCTCTTCAAGGGCCAGTGGGGACTCAAGCAGGCCCGCGCGGGCGGGGCCACCTATGAGGAACTGGTCGAGAGCGAGGGGCGCCCCCGGCTGCGCGGGCTCCTGGACAAGCTCCACACCGAGAACCTCCTGGAAGCGGCCGTGGTCTACGGCTACTTCCCCTGCGTGTCCAAGGGCGACGACCTGATCATCCTGGACGAGCAGGGCAACGAGCGGACCCGCTTCACCTTCCCCCGCCAGCGCCGCGGGCGCCGCCTGTGCCTCGCCGACTTCTTCCGCCCCGAGGAATCCGGGGAGACCGACGTGATCGGCCTCCAGGTCGTCACCGTCGGCTCCAGGATCGGCGAGGCCACCGCCAAGATGTTCGCCGCCGACGCCTACCGCGACTACCTCGAACTGCACGGCCTGTCCGTCCAGCTCGCCGAGGCCATGGCCGAGTACTGGCACGCCCGGGTCCGCTCCGAACTCGGCTACGCCGGCGAGGACCCGGCCCGGGTCGAGGACATGTTCGACCTCAAGTACCGCGGAGCCCGCTTCTCGCTCGGCTACGGCGCCTGCCCCGACCTGGAGGACCGCGCCAAGATCGCCGACCTCCTCCAGCCCGAACGGATCGGCGTCCACCTCTCCGAGGAGTTCCAGCTCCACCCCGAACAGTCCACCGACGCCATCGTCATCCACCACCCCGAAGCGAAGTA
>NZ_JBITDP010000092.1:0-2942 GCF_044454405.1 Streptomyces sp. NPDC051555
GTCTGGTCCCCGTTGTCGTCGCACCGGTCCCGGCTGAGCCCACTCTCGCTGTCGGCAGAGAGGCAACCAGTACTCCAGAGGATCTTCGCCGCGTCGAAGCTCCCGTCCGGATTCGTGTACCGCTGCAACATGAGGCGCTGGCCGTCATGGTTCGCGCAGTCGGTCGCGTGCGCGAGGTCTCCGGCCTCCATCTGCAGGCACCGCCCCGTCGCCTTGTTCACGAGGCGTACAGGCCCGTACTGGTCGTCGGCCTGAGCTGCCGTTGCGGTACCAGCGAGCAGGGCTACGGCCACAGCGGTGACAGCGGCGCGCCAACGTGCCTGGCGGGTTCGGCTCATGTGGGTGGTTCCTTTCAAGTGCGGACAGACCGCTGAAGCGGATCACTATGTCTAAACCCGCTGCCCGGCCGCAGGTTACGGGTCATGATCCGCGCGCAGGCACCGCGACCGGTCGGTTCTCCCGAGTGGCACTCCCCAACAAAGACGAGGGGCCACGGTCCGCGAGAACGGATCAACCGTGCTCGATTCGCAGTGTGGCTGCGTCAGTGACGACCGGCTCCACTGGTAGGTCAGTTCTGGCTCCGCTCAGCAATGCCAGGGGCAGGCGCTGAAGGCGAGAAGTGACTCCACCTGGGGCATGCGCGGACCGGCCGTTCAGCTTTCGGATCGCTCAGCGGGCGGTGGGGCGTTCGGTGGGGAAGGCGTGGGTGCGTGCGGCGAACACGATGATCAGTACGGGTGCCAGGAGGGCCAGTGCGGTCCACGGGAAGGAAATGGGGCCGAGCGCGCTGAGGAGGACGCCGCCGATGGCCCCGCCGCCGGCGATGGCCGAGTTGCACGTGGTGACGAACAGGGCCTGTCCCCGGTCACCGCCGGCGTCGGTGACGGCGGTCTGCAGCAGGGTGGCGACGCCGCCCCAGCCGAGCCCCCACAGCACCATCGCCGCGTACACGGCGAAGAGGCTGCTCGCCATGACGGCGAGCAGGCCGGATGCGGCGATGAACAGGACCGCGCCGGCGATGGTCAGGGGCCGCAGCCGCCGGTCGACCAGCGCACCGGTGATGAAGACGCTCACCATCGAGGCCGCCCCGAAAACGAGCAGTACGCTCCCTCGGGCACTGCCCATCGCGTGTGCGTCGAGGAACGCGGCGATGTAGGTGTAGAGGATGTTGTGGGCCAGTACGTAGGCCGCGGTCACGCCCAGGATGGCCGCGACTCCGGGCAGGCGAAGCGCCTGCAGGACAGGGCGCTGGTGCTCGGGGCTCTGCCCCGGGGCGTCGGGGACCGAGACCTGGATCCACCCCAGCAGGGCGAGCGCGACCAGCGTGACCAGGGCGAACGTCGGCCTCCAGCCGATCAGGGCGCCGAGGAGGGTGCCCAGCGGGATACCGAGGGACAGGGCGAGCGGGATGCCGGCCAGGGTGATGGCGATCGCCCGGCCCTGGAGGCGGGGCGGGGCCAGGCGGCGGGCGTAGCCGACCAGTTCGGACCAGACCGCGGCGGCGGCGATGCCGGCGAAGAGCCGGAACACCAAAGTGAGGGGGTAGCTGGCGGACAGGGCCGTGACCGTGTTGGCCACGGCGAAGGCCGCCACCGCCGTCAGCAGCAGCCTCTTGCGCCGCCAGGCGGCTGTGGCCTTGGCCAGCGGGATGGCGGCGAGGCCGGTGGCGATCGCGTACACCGTCAGGGCCTGGCCCATCGCGGGCTCACCGACCGAGAGGTCATGGGCCATCTCCGGCAGGACACCGGCGGGCAGGGCTTCGGTGAGCAGGGTGAGGAAGGCCGCCATGGCCAACGCCAGCAGCGGCGACAGGGGCAACTTCTGGCGCCCTGCCCTGGCAGCGGGATCGGCCGACGGGCCGGTCAGGGATGTCGATGTCGACATGGATGTGCATCCGGAATCTTCGAGCGAGGCGATGCCCGGCAGCGACAAGACCAATGCGGCTCAGGCCGGGGCAGCGAAAGGTGAGGGGGACCTGGGGCTACTGGCGCGGGAGCCCGGGAGCGGAACTCTCCCTCACACGCCCCGCACAGTGCGCGCTGCGCACACCCATCGCATGCCGTTGACCTGGCCACGCTCGGAGCCGATCACGTACCGCACCCGGCGGCCGTGCACACGCCGCGCGGGTGCCCGGCAGCCGCGGGGACGGCAACCAGGAGCGAGGCGAACGGTAATCGGCATGATCCAAGGCTAACCCCACCCCATGCCGCCGGTCAGGGAGTGAAGGACCTTCGTTCAGCAGCCACAGGTCCCACTCCGACAAGGACTGAGGCCCCCGGACAATCGATCAGAGCTCCACCGCGGAGTCGCACGACTCGACAGACCCGCCGCCCGCGCATCACGACTGATCGGGGCATACAACTCGACCTTGGGGCCGGGCACTGAAGTCCCCTCACGCCCGTTAGCACCCCGATCCGCCCACCACCGACCAGCCACCGGCTCGACGCCGCCCTCGACCACGCCCACACTCACCCCAACACCGGCGGCGTGCTCGTCCTGCGGCACGTCCCACCCGACGCATACACCGTCACCCCACGCCTCGACGTCCTCACCCCACATCAGGTCGACGCCCCCACCGGACGAAAGAACCCCCGCCCCGACATCCGCGGCCCCATCCAGCCCGCCGAGGCCGAGGTCCTCCTCCGCGTCTGGATCGACGGCGGAATCGACACGAACGACGCCGCCCAGCGACAGGCCCTCGAAGACCTCGCCGCCGCCGACATGGTCACCCGCGGCGACATCATCGACCGCTTCCACGACAACGTGCTCTACAGCCTGCGGATGCTCCCCGAGCCGCCAACGCCTACTGACACGCCTCATGTCGCTGATCACTGACATCTCATGTCGTCAGCCACTGACGATCTGATGTCGTCCGACACGGCTGAACGAGGGGCTGGCCAACTATCGAACGAGATGGCCAACTACCGATCGAGGTCTCACCC
>NZ_JBITDP010000093.1:0-2744 GCF_044454405.1 Streptomyces sp. NPDC051555
CTCGATATCACTGTGCGTCACTTTCCGATCAGGGCAGGAACCGGAACAACCAGGAGCAATCATCCCCCACTCACACACTCAGGTGTACACCCTCGACTGTGCACTCGGACCGAGACCGTGCCGCACCCGGGACAACGTGCTGTCGGCGCGATGCATCTGGCAGCGATCCGTACCGACGTGCCGACTCGGACGACGCCGTCGACCATGACCCGAGACAAGTACGGAAACAAGACCTTCAGCAGCTCAACCGCATGATCCCCCACCGCGAAGAGCTACCCAAGGACCACCGGCTTCACGGAAAGTGTCGAAGAGCCAGAACTGAGTGGCCGTTGACAGGGGGCAACATCCGCCAGGAGGGCATCTTGATCACGGTCTCGACGACCCCGTCGGTGTATGAGACGGCACGACTGGTCGCCCTGGCACCTTGGCTGACCGGAGACACAGCCAGAAGCGACTTCCTTCTCTCTACCCAGGAACACGACGGCTCGTGGGGTGCTGGTCCGCCCAACTACCGGTGGGTGCCGACCCTGAGCGCACTGGACGCGCTGCTCGCGGCCGCTCAGCGCGACCACATTCCCTCGCTCCGAGCACACCGCGAACTGCTGCCGGCGGCAGACCGGGCGATGCGCTACCTCGTCACCGCCCCGAAGGGCCGGCCGCCGGACACCGTCGCCACCGAACTCATCGTCCCGGCCTTGCTGGAGAGCCTCCACCAGCGCCTGCGCGACCTGCCCGGCGGCGTCCTGCCGCACTGGCGGGACACCCTCATCACGCCACCGCAGGGCATCGACCCCGCCGGCAACCGCCGCGTCGCCGCCCGCCTGCGCAGTGACACCGCCCCACCAAAGAAGTTGCTGCACTCCCTCGAGGCCATCCTCCCCCACCACCAGCCGACGCGACTTCCGCACACCCTGACCGACAGCGAGACCAGGACAGATGCCACCACGTTGCTGGGTGCCTCACCTGCTGCCAGTACCGCCTGGATCGCTGCCGCCGGAGGTCCCTCACACCACCCCGGCCTGACCCGCTGCCTGGAACAGGCCGTCGCCGAACACACGGGGCCGGTGTCCTGTCCGACCCCGATCACCGGCTTCGAACGGCTGTGGATCCTGTACGCGCACGATGTTGCAGGCCTGAACCGCGACCAGGCCGAAACGGCCGCCCGGGAAGTGCCGGCGTTGCTCGGTCGGGACGGCGCCTGCGGCGCCCCCGGCCTGCCCCGGACGCCGACGACACGGCCACCGCCCTCTACCTGCTGGCCCGCCTCGGCCTGCCCGCTGACACCGCAGTGCTGAAACGCTTCGAAACACCCACCCACTACGCCTGCTACGTCGGTGAGGACACCCCCTCACCGACCGCCAACGCCCACGTCCTGGAAGCGCTCGGCGCAGCGGCACCCGGCGACAGCGCCCGCATCGCCAAAATCAGCGACTGGCTGGCCGCCTGTCAGCGGCCCGACGGCTCCTGGCAGGACAAATGGCACGCCTCCCCGTACTACGCCGTCGCCTGCTGCGCCCCGGCCATCCACCGGTACGGCCTCGGGACCCAGGCCCACCAGACGGTGAGCCGCGCACTGAACTGGCTACGGGACACCCGCCACCCGGACGGCTCCTGGGGGGTGTGGGGCGGCACGGCCGAGGAGACCGCCTATGCCCTGCTCACCTTCGCCCGCTGCAACGCACCCCCGCCACCATCGCTGGCAACCGCGCTCGCGCACCTCACCCTCGATCCCGCCCCGCCGGCCCTGTGGCACGACAAAGACCTGTATTGCCCCGTGCGCATCGTGCACGCCACCATCCGGGCGGCCCGCCACCTCTACACACAACAGCGGGCGTGAACGATGACCGACGAGATCGCAGCAGAAGTGGCCGCGGAGGCCCTCACCTGGGCAGCCGACCACCCGTACATCGACACCGTCCGTATCACCCCGCTGGCATATCTCCTCACCCGCGCGGCACCGTTCGAGACGACACCGGCCCTGAGCCTGCAGACCCGCACCACCCTGTGGATCTTCGCCATCGACGACCTGTTCGACCACCCCAACGCAGAGCTCCCCGACCTCCAGCGATTCAGCGCGGACTGCCGAGGCATCCTCACCCGCGACCTCCCCGGCAGCGGACCCCTGAGCAACTGCCTGACCGGACTCCGCCACGAACTTGCCGGCTACCCGCTCTTCGCACCCCTCCAGCACCTGTGGACCAGCGCCATCACCACCCTGCTGCGCAGCATGCTCGACGAGGCAACCTGGCGCGAGGACCTCCGCCGACTCGGCCCTAGCGCCCTGCCACCACTCACCCGCTACCTGCGATCGGCCCGCCACAGCATCGGCGCCCCCGCACACATGCGCACCGTCCTGGTGACCACCCCCGACCCGAGCACCCCACACCACCTTCCCCACCTGCTACGCCTGGAGCGGCACGCCTCCCTCGCGGTCCGCCTCGCCAACGACCTGCGCACCCACGAACGCGAAGCCACCGAAGGCAACGTCAACGCGGTCAGCATTCTTACCCAGACGGCACGGGCCGGCGACCTATCTCCGGCGGCCGCACTCGAACGCGCCCGATCAGCCGTCCGCCGCGAGATCAAGCACCATCTGCAGCACTGCGCCGAGCTGTCACAGAACGCTGTTACCGCCACAGGGGACCCGGAGGGTCTATCACGAATTAGGTGTGGTTCGTCTGTTTGGCTTACACCTTGTTTTTTGGGCTGTTCGGCCTATACCTGATTGGCGGTAAGGCGGCCGT
>NZ_JBITDP010000094.1:0-2635 GCF_044454405.1 Streptomyces sp. NPDC051555
CTGTGGACGATTGCGTAATTCCCCCGTCTGAACTTCGCGTAATTCCCCCACCCCTCGCCTGATCGGTGTCATTTGATCGGTGGCTTGTCGGGCCTGTCGGTAGGGTTCTTGGGGCGCTTGTTCGGGCGGTAGCTGGGGCCGTTCATGATGACTTGGTGGCTGGTGTTGATCAGTCGGTCCAGGAGTGACTCGGCGACGACGGGGTTGGGGAAGAGGGGATACCAGTCGCTGGGTGCCCGGTTACTGGTGATGATTAGGGACCTGCCCTGCCGTTCGCTGACCAGTTCGTAGAGGTCGTCGGCCTGGGACGCTCCGAGCTGGCGCATGGCGAAGTCGTCGAGGATGAGCACGTCGGGTCGTACCAGTTCACGGATCCGCTTGTCCCAGGTGCGGTCCGCGTGGCCGCCGGCGAGGTCCGCGAGGATCCGGCTGGTCTTGGCGAAGCGGACGTTGGCGCCCTGACGAACGGCGAGGTGGCCGAGCGCCTGGGCGATGTGCGTCTTGCCGACCCCGACCGGCCCGAAGAGGATGACCGACTCGCCGGAGTGAAGCCAGCGCAGGGCTCCGAGGTCGCGGATCTGGGCTGCGGGGAGCTTCGATGAGGCGGTGAAGTCGAACTCTTCCAGGGTGACCTGCTGCTCGAACTTCGCTCGGGTCAGGCGCCGTTGGAAGGCGACGGTCTCGCGGCGGGTGATCTCGTCCTGGCAGAGGACCTGGAGGAAGTCCAGGTGCCCGAGCTCGCCGCCGTGGGCCTGGGCCAGGCGGGCGTCGAGCGTTTCCAGCATTCCTGAGAGCCGCAGCGACTTCAGCGACTCGCGCAGGGCGGTGTCCATCACGCTCATCAGATGCTTCCCTCAGCTTCGCCGTGGACCTGGTCATCGCGGATCTCATCCGCCGTGCCGTGGGGTGCCAAGGAGGCGAAGAGCCGTTTCGGTCCGTGGAGGAAGGCGGCGGCTCCGGCATCTCCGCTGGTCTCGGGCTCGGGGTCGGTCTCGGTGCCGGCGATCAGGATGCCCTTGATGGTGCGGTAGGACGGATCACCGACCGTGATGGCCCTTGCGCATGCGGCTTCCAACCGGGTGTCTCCGTGCTTCTTCCGCAATCCGAGAACCCCTTGGGCGGCGCGGAGACGGTAGAGCGCGTTGACCTCCAGCAGCGATTCGACCACCTCCCTGCAGGAGTCCCCGATCTCCGCCGCCTGGGTTCGGCACCAGACCGGCGTCTTCATCTGGAACGCAATCTTCTCGGGCGGGTAGTCGCTCCGGTCAGTGCGTTTGCCCTGTTCAAGGGCCGCGTGCGTCTTGACCAGGTCGCCGTCGAGGAAGACCTGGACCATCGTGGCGGTGGAGCGGACGTCGACCCGGCGGCCGATCAGTTTCCAGGGCACCGAGTAGAGGGTGCGGCCGACCTTGATGTGGATGTCGGGGCCGACCACCGCGGTCGACCAGCGGGCCAGCACGAACGGCGTGGGCGGCAGAGGCAGCAGGGTCTCGGCCTCCAGGGCCCCGAAGACCGCCATCGGGGAGGCCCCGCCCAGTGGCCGGCACTGCCGGCGACCCGCGACGTTCTGGGCCCAGGTGACAGCCTCGACCTGCATGTGCTCGATCGAGGTGAACTCCCGACCGCACCAGAATGAGTCCCGGATATAGGGCATGGGCCGTTCCACCCTGGGCTTGTCCTTGGGCTTCAAAGCGCGGGCCGGGTCCACCAACGCGCCGTAATGAGTGGCGAGTTCGGCATACGCCTTGTTGATTTTCGGATCGTAGAGGTCGGGCTTGTCGACTCCGGTCTTGAGGTTGTCGGGCACCAGCCGGCGCGGGACGCCGCCGAAGTATCGGAAGGCCGCGACGTGCGCTTCGGTCCAGGAGTGCTGGTGCAGCTGGAGGACGGGGCGGACGAACATGTGCCGAGAGCAGGGCAGCACCATCACGAAGGCCCAGATCCGGTGCCGCTTGCCGGTCCTCGGGTCAGTCCACTGCCCCAGGAAGCCGTAGTCGATCTGGGCTTCCTCGCCCGGTTCGACGTCATCGCGCAGGACCGTGACCTGCGACCTTCGCGTCTCTTCGGGCAGCGTGGCGTGGACCCAGCGCCGGAAGGCGGAGATCGACACCTCCAGCTTGTGCTCGTCTCGGAGCCGCTGGTGGATCGTGGTGACCGTCACCGTCCCCAGCAGGCTCTGGATGTAGTCACGGTGCTGGTCGATCTCCGGCCAGGTGAGCTGCCTCAGCCGCGAATTGGAGAGCTCGGGGAACCAGATCCTGATCAGCTTGGCCCAGTCCGCCTCGCCCATCGGCGGTCCGCCCGGGGTGATCCCCGCGGCCTCCGCCGGCGCCAGATACTTCCTGATCGTCTTGCGATCCACCCCCAGCGACGCGGCCAGCTCACGCTTCGAGCGGCCCGCGTACCAGTGGACGTAGATCTCGGTGACATCGACCACGACGAACGTTCTCCTCGCCATCCGGGCTGCCCATCGGCCTTCCGACCCACAGGTCGAGAGCCGCCCCGCACACCTCCGCGATGCCCAGGTCCCTCGATCCCGAACTCCTCCGTACCCATGGCCAATTAGGAGAATTCGGTATGGGGAATAACGAAGTGCTCAAACCACCCATCATGGGGAATAACGCGACCGCCGACA
>NZ_JBITDP010000095.1:0-2425 GCF_044454405.1 Streptomyces sp. NPDC051555
TCCCGAGGGTCGTCCGGGGCCGGGTCGGGACGGTTTCGGTGCGGCTGCCGGGCGGGCCGGAGGCTGTCGCAGGACCCCCGCCCAGCGAAGGTCAAGAGCGATTCGCTGTTCGGTTCCGGAGATCACACGAGCGTCGGAATCTTGACTGGTGGGTCGGAATTTCTTGTCATGCGACCGTGACCGCGATCTTGAGATGCCGCGGGATGTGCGGGAGTGGCTGCCACCCGAGCACCTGTGCTGGAAGGTACTTGACATCATCGAACAGCTTGGCCTTTCGGCGTTCGAGGACAGTCACCGCGCTGACGGGCGGGGAGCGCTACGAGGACTCTCCTATGACCCGCAAGTGGATGCGGGTGGGACATCGGCGGCGTTGAGGTGGCGGTAGATCTGGCGTGCGAGATAGCGCTTGAGGCTTCGGCGAATCTCTTTGGTGGTGCGGCCTTCAGCGCGCCGACGTTCGACGTATGCGCGGGTGTCGGGGTCGTGGATCATGCGGCTGACCGTGGCCATGTGCAGTGCCTGGTTCAGGCGTCTGTCTCCGCCGCGGTTGAGCCGGTGGCGGACGGTGTTTCCCGAGGACGCAGGGATCGGGTTGACGCCGGCCAGACAGGCGAACGCGGCTTCGGAGCGCACCCGCCCGCGGTGTGACCAGGCAGCCATCACAACAGCTGCGGTGACGGGGCCGATCCCGGGCTTGTCCAGCAGCCCTGCGGCCGGTGTTGCGCGCACCAGCGCTGTCATCGACTTCGCGTTGGCGCTCAGTTCCTCGTCGAGCGCGACGGTGCGCTTGGCCAGGCGCACGGCTTCTCCGCGAGCGGTCATGGTAGCGACGGGCTCGTCACGGGTGCGCCAGCGGGAGACCTCGCGAATTTGTTGACCTGTCAGCGCCCGACGCCCATCGATACCGAGGTCCACGACGCGAACCAACGCGGTCAGCGCGTTGACGTTGGCGGTCCGCTCATTGGTCATCTGGTCTCTGGCGGTCACCAGCACCCGCAACGCGGCACGTTCTCCCTCGTCAGCACGGGGGTGGCGTAACTCGTGTTCCTCGAGCGGGAGCGCGGCCTCGGCCATGCGCCGCGCGTCGATCGGGTCCGATTTGCCCTTGCCGCGATGAACCCCCGTCTGAGGTGCTTCGATGACCTGATAGCCGGCCTCGGTGACGGTGCGGGCGAACTGGGCGCCGAAGGTCGCGATGCATTCCATGACCCACAGTGCGGCGAGGTCGCCGCCGGTGCGGCGAGCAGCCGAGGCAACCGCCCGGGTCATGCCGGCCTTGCTCGTGGGGAACTCAGCCGTATCGAGCAGTTCGCCGGCGGGCGCGGCCAGGACGGCCAAGACATGGTTGCGGGCGTGGGTGTCTACGCCTATGACGTACGGGTAGCTGTGCGCGACGATCGTCACGGTGGTCGGGTGCCTTTCAGTCCAGGAACCAACGGTTCGGCCGCTGACGGCCGACGTCGGTCTGGGCAAGAGTCACTCCGGGCCAGGACTGTGACGGGCCACGCCGTGAACGGCGGGCAATCTCCTGATCAGGACACCGAGGTGGGCCAGGGCGGCGCCGGCTCCCACCACGTCGGACAAGTCCACTTGAGGGCACCCTCTTGGGGCCACCATTGACATGAGTCACCACGCGGCGGGACGACCGACTCCACCCTGGCAGCCGATCCCAGACCGGCCACCCCGAGTCTCACAGCCGTTGACAGGAGGGGCCGCCTACCCGCCACCGAACCTGGTCGCGCTGCTCCTGTACTGCTACAGCAAGGGAATACGCTCCTCCCGTCGCATCGAGCAGGCGCGCTGGGACGACATGGGCTGCCGGATCATCACCGCGAACCGCCGAGTGGACCACTCCACCGTCGCACGCTTCGTACGACGCCACCGCGCCGCCTTGAACGCGCTGTTCGTGCAAGTGCTGTCGCTGTGCGGCCGCCGTGGCCTGGTCGATCTGTCGGCGGTGGCCGTGGACGGCTCACCGATGGAGGCGAACGCATCCCGCGACGCCAACCAGCGGCTCCAGCGGCTGGAGGAGATCGTCTCCCAGTGCGAGAACGAGATCCATTCCTGATGGAGGAGGCCGTCGACCACGCGCGGGGCGTCGAGGCAGATAGCCCGACACAGGGCAACGCCGAGGAGGAGCGCGACAGCTGGCCTCTTCTGTCTCGGCTGTGCGACCGGCTCACCCGGGCCCGCTTGGCCAGGGACAGACTGCATGAACGAGCTCTGCCCTCACCCACCGAGATCCGGATCAAGGTCGCAGCCGCCGAGCGGATGGTGGCCCGCGCCGAGAAGCGTCTGGCTGCCGAGACCGAGGCACACCAGGAGAAGCTGAAGAAGTACGAGCTCCGCGTCCGGGAGGATCGGGCGGCCGGACGTCGTGGAGCGAACGGACGGCCTCCGGTCCCGATGGAGCACAAGACCGTCC
>NZ_JBITDP010000096.1:0-2413 GCF_044454405.1 Streptomyces sp. NPDC051555
CGCGACCGAACGCTTCCTGGAGTTCTCCGAGAAGTGGGGCACCAAGTATCCGGCCGTGATCAAGATGTGGTCCGACGCCTGGGCCGAAATGGTGCGGAGTGGCCTTGATACGGCTGGTCGCCGCGTCTCGGCGGCCAGCTGCGTCACCGCCGTCGGTGAGTTCGTCATCCTCACGGCTGTAGACCCGCTCGCCGACGGTCACGGCATCTGAGGGGAAGGTCGAGGCCCGGGCTCCCGGAGCGGGCCCGGCCCGCACGGTTCAGAGCAGGAGACCGCTTCTGGCCGTGTGGAAGATCCGGGGCTGGCCGGTGTGTGCGGGCCGGTCATGGCCTGCAGGCTATTCGATGGTGATGTCGTCGTAGGTGAGGGTGACGGTTTCGGTAGCGGGGTCGTTGCTGCCGGCGTCGAGTGCGGGGCCGGACCACTGGGTTGCCCAGGCGTTGTGGAGGTGGACGCGGCGGACGGGCTTCTTCTGGGGGTCCATGATGGTGATGGTGATGTTCTGGCGTGCGGTGGCGACGTTGTTCTCGAGTGATTTTTTGACCCAGTCGGTGAACACTTTGCTCTTGTCCATGCCGCGGGTGACGGTGATTTCGCCGGTCTGGCGGGCGCCGGGCTGTTTGTGGATGACGAGCTCTCCGGTGGAGGTGACGTAGCGGGTTTCGGAGACGTCCTGCCCGTAGGTGACGGCACTGACACTCTGGACTGTTTCAACCTGGAAATTGCCCATTTCGAGGCCGAAGACGTAACTGATCAGCATATCGCTAGGTGTGCTCATGTCGGGGTTCTTTCTCTGCGCGTTCTGCCGAACGAAGGGGTGTGGGGGTTCCGTTGTGGCGGTGATCTGTTTGACGGCGGTGGGGTGTCCCAGTGCTGAGAGACATATGGTCCGCGCGGGCCGGTTTTCACCGTGGGGCAGGGCGGGCACACAGTGCCCGCTTCCGGCGGGACCGCAGGGGTGAAGGGGTCCGGCGGGGCGGACAGACCGTTACTGTGCGCGGGGGAGGGGAGGGTGGTCTGTCCGGGTCAGCTGGTGAGCTGCTGGATGCTGATCTGGACGAACTCGGCGGGTCTGACCGGCGCGATTCCGATATTGCAGAAGACCGTGCCCGGCTGGTTGCTGTCCTGGTTGGTCTGGTCGCACTGGACGTAGAAGGCTTCGGCGGCGGTGGCGCCTTTGAGGGCGCCGTGCCGCCACTGGCTGGTGAGGAAGGCGCCGATGTCACGGCGCAGGGAGGACCACAGGCGTTCGTCGTTCGGCTCGAACACCGCCCACTGGACGCTGTCCTTAATGGAGGCTTCAAGGAAGCAGACGAGTCTGCGGACGTTCAGGAATTTCCAGTCCGCGAGTGCGGTGTCAGCGGCGGCTGCGGTGCGGGCACCCCATACGACTACTCCCCTGCCCGGCATCACGCGAAGGCAGTTGACGCCAACGCTGTTGAGCGTTCCGACCTTGTCGGGCGCCAGTGCGAGCGAGACATCGGTGACTCCGTTGAGTGCGACGTTGGCGGGAGCTTTGAACACGCCGCGTTCGCCGTCGACGCGTGCCCACACGCCAGCAATGTGACCGACTGGAGAGATCGTATCCGGCACTTTGTTGCCGCCTAATCCTGTTCCTGCCCCTACTGGTTTTACCCAGGGGTGGTAGAAGGCGGTGAATTCCTTGAATTCTCCGGTAATTCCGACGCCATTCAGCGGATCCTTCTCCATTTCTTGCGTCATGGCGCCTTGATCTGAGGAGAGGATCAGCATCCGATCCCCCATGTCCTTGCAGTGGGTAGCCAGCGCATTTAGGAGGGCTTTGTCGGTGGATAGGGCCGAGTCCGGTACGGCGATGATCTGCACATTCTTCATTTTCAAATTAGCGACGGCAGTAGCGCCGCTGACTTCGCCTCTCGCTACAAGATGGCAATGGGATCCGCCATTGTCGAAGAATCCCTTAACCGCCGCCTTCTCCTTTGCGTTCAAGGATTTAGTGCGGTCATCGTTGGGATCGGCCGGGTATGTAAGTAGTTCCTTTCCCCCTGCCGCATCCGTTACCAGGAATGCTGCTGTGCTGGTTCCGGCGGCGGTGATGGGGTGGGATCCGCTGGAGAGTTCTTTGATCGTGACGCCCGGGACGGCGATCTTATCGGTCATGGCGGGATTCCTGTCTGTGGAGAGGGGGTCTGTAAAGTTTTCGGTGTAGCTGGGTTGGTTTGTAGGCTCAGATTCGGTTGTTGGTGAGGCGTCCGTCGAAGGCGATGTCGAAGGCCTGGAGGGCTCGCTTCCAGCGGGTGGTCCAGCGTTTGCGTCCTGTGCCGGTCGGGTCGAGGGATATCACCGCGAGGTAGACGCACTTCAGAGCGGCGTGCTCGGAGGGGAAGTGGCCGCGGGCCCTGACCGCCCGGCGGATCCTCGCGTTGACGGACTC
>NZ_JBITDP010000097.1:0-2322 GCF_044454405.1 Streptomyces sp. NPDC051555
GCCGACCAGGCGACGGCCGAACCAACGAACCTGAACACCCGCCAACCCCTCCTGACCAGCTGATCAGCAACTCCCGAACAACGGGGGAACCTCAGTAGGCGATTACCTCGCGAACCGGCAGGTCTCTGTGGGCGCGTATCCCGTACACACACTCCTGAGACTGACCCCAGACTCGCTTCCCCCTTCCGAGCCCGTCCCATCCCGTATTGCCGAACTGCGCTGGCTGGTATGCCGGCTCATCGGGCTCGAGAACGACATCTACAGCGCCCATAAGGAAGTTCACGACGGAACGGGCCTGACGCTGCTCGATGTGATCCAGCGCAACTACGGTCTGGATCTGCCTAACTCCCTCGCGGCAGCCCTGGCCATCGGCTCCGCGCTACGGACCCAGCACGACGAACTCGTCACCGCCATTCTCCAGGATCCCACCCTGTCGTCCGGCGCTCGACGATTCGCCGAACTATTGGCCACCGTTGTTGACGGCCAGATCGAATGGGCCTTCGGCAGCATGCGCTACGGCATGCAATCCTTCCCCCCAGCCGATGTGGATCTCCAGACTCTGCCGAACCAAGCCCAGCACGGGCAGAGTTCGCCGCTCATCTGACCGAGGCCTGAGCCGGGGACACCTCCGGCGTGATCACGGATGTGGCCCCTACCGCGGCCACTGCTGTGGGTGGTAGCCGTCGCCGGAGACCGTGGGGTGGTCGACTGGCGGGTGGTGGAAGGCGTGCAATGCGTCGCCGTAGGCCGCGAGGCGCCAGTCGACGCCCGCGGCCTGCATCTCGGCGGTGAACGCGTTCCGTTGCGCGGGCGGCATGATCGGGTCTTCCGATCCGACCCCGGCCCACACCGGGCAGCGGATGCGCGCTGCCTCGCCCGGTCGGCCCGTGGTAGTTGCGCTGACTGTCCCGATCGCGCGCATGTTGACGCCGTCGCGCTCGAATTCCAGCCCGACGGCGCTTCCGGGTGCCGTAGCCGACGGCGGCTATCTGGTCGGGGTCGGTCCGCGGTTCGGTGCGCAACACGTCGAGCGCCGCGTGGCCGATACCCTGCATCCGGTCAGGGTCGGCGAGCAGCGCCAGGCAACGGGCCAGTATCTCCTCGGGGCGGCCCAAATAGCGCCCGCCGTGAAGGTCGAAGGTCAGCGCCACGTATCCCAGTTCGGCGAGAGCATCGGCCCGGCGGCGTTCGACGTTGCTGAGCCCCATGCCCTCGGGTCCGAGCAGCACCGCAGGTCGGCGGTCGATACCGGCCGGGAGCACGAGGTGCCCGATCATCGTCAAACCGTCGGCCGGGTACGCGACCGTACGCGTCGTCAAGAGACTGGACTGTAGTGATCGTCGAGCCCGGTCCGGCCGGTGTTCTGCCGCTGGCAGAACAGTGCGCGTGTCTCTCGGACATACGGGGGCCAAGCGCTCAGCGCTTCAAGATCATCTCGCTCCCTCTTTGGTGCGTACCTCGGTCACAGAGGTGCTGCTTCAACCACTCACAGGCGTGGCGACCCTACTGAACTACGACTACACACCGTCACCGGTTTGCTTGTTCTCGCAGAGAACTGGCGATAGTTGAATATGCGAGCCCACCAGTAAGTACCGGGGCTGCACTCTCAGGGCCGTTCGAAGTGTCTGGTGTGGCGTTGGGGGTGGTGGCGTATATCGCCTCTGCGGCGGACTCCGACGCATGGCTGTGGCCTTACACGCGAGCGGCCGGTTCACCCGCAGGCGGCGCGTGTCTGCGCGTCCGGCCACACCTGCTGACAGGCATGCTGTCTACGACCTTTCAACAGAAGGAGAAGCGAATGGGCGTCTTCGACAAGTTCAGCGACCAGGCGAAGGCCAAGGGGAAGGACATCTCGGACAGCCTTGAGGAAGAGGCCAACGAGAAGACCGGCAACAAGTACACCGATCAGATCGACAAGGCGCAGCAGCAGGCGGAGCAAGGGCTGGGTATCGACGACAACCCCAACAAGTAGCCCGTCCAGGCGCGGTCACCTGGGTCCCGGACGCCGCCGTCCGACCGATGAGGCGGGAGTGCGGCGGACTGTGTTGCCTGGAGCCGGGCGGCAGTCACGCGCGCTGCGAAGGCCAACGTCTGGGTGTGATCCGTCGCTACCAGGCGCGCGGATCGCGTGCTGTCAGATTGGTGGCCGCGCCAACGTCCATCACCAGCTTCGGCGGCAGGACCGAATTGGTAGCCATCCGCAGCTCCTGCCGGGCGCAACTTGGTCGGGTGTAGCTCGATTGCAGGGAACCGCTGAGCTGGGAGAACGCTGCTTGGGGGTGCGCGGGGTAGTCGTCCTTCTACTGTGGCGGGTGGAGTAGG
>NZ_JBITDP010000098.1:0-2255 GCF_044454405.1 Streptomyces sp. NPDC051555
ACGAGGGTGTGCAGGGTGGCGTCGTGGGCGGTGGTGGTGAGGCGTTCGTCGGGGAAGTCGGGGTCGAGGAGGGCGTAGCCGGCGCCGGTCTTGATGACGGCGAGGAGGGCGACGGCGAAGTCCGTGCCTCGCTCCAGGAGGATGCCGGCGAGGTGTCCGCGGGTCAGGCCTCGGATGGTGAGGTGGTGGGCGAGTCGGTTGGCGCGACTGTTGAGTTCGGCGTAGGTGACCTCTTCGGCGCCGCTGATGATCGCGGTGTGCTCGGGGCGCAGGCGGGCCTGTTCCTCGAAGCGTTCGGCGAGGGTGGCCTCCCCGATGTCGGTGCGTGCGCCCGTCCACTCCTCCAGGACCTGCCGACGCTCGACCGCCCCCAACAACTCCACCTCGGACAGGGCGACTTCCGGCTCCTCCACCACCTGTTCCAGGGTGCGCCGCAGCATCGCGACCATCCGCTCGACCGTTTCCTGCTCGTACAGGTCGGAGCTGAAGAGGACCGCGCCGGTCAGCCCCGTGGCGTCCTCGGCCCGCAGCAGGAATTCCAGGTCGAACTTGACCGCGCCGGTCGCCAGCGCCTCGGCGCCGGCCGCCCGGACCCCGACCAGCTCGGGTCCGGCGGCCGGACCGCTCTCCAGGGCCAGGCAGACCTGGAACAGCGGGTGCCGGGACAGCGAGCGCACCGGGTTCACGGCTTCGAGGACCAGGTCGAAGGGGGCCTCCTGATGGGCGAAGGCGTCCAGGTCGGTGCTGCGGATCCGGCCCAGCAACTCCCGGAAGGACGGGTCGCCGGAGGTGTCCGTCCGGAGCACCAGCGTGTTGACGAAGAAGCCCACGAGCGGGTCGAGCGCCTCGTCGGAGCGCCCCGCGACCGGTGATCCCAGGGGGATGTCCGTGCCCGCGCCCAGCCGGGTGAGGGTCGTGGCCAGCGCCGCGTGCAGCACCATGAAGGGCGTGCACCGCTCGGCGCGGGCCAGCTCCACCACTCGTTTGTGCAGGTCACCACCGAAGTCCAGCCGGACCACCCCGCCCCGACCCCCGGTGACCGCGGGCCGCGGCCGGTCGTGCACCAACCCCAGCTCCTCCGGCAGCCCGGCGAGCGCCGTGCGCCAGTAGTCGAGCTGCCCGCCGAGCACCTCGCCCAGCGCCGCGCGCTGCCACAGCGCGTAGTCGGCGTACTGGACCGCGAGTGCGGGCCACTGGGGGGACCGCCCGGCGCGCCGGGCGGCGTAGGCGAGCGACAGGTCCGCGAAGAGCGGGCCCAGCGACTGGCCGTCCGTGGCGATGTGGTGCAGCAGGATCAGCAGCACGTACTCCTGCTCGCCGGTCTCGAAGAGGGTGACCCGCAGCGGGTGTTCGGCGCCCAGGTCGAAGCAGTGCCCCGCGGCCGCGATCAGCTCGGCGTCGACCGCCCCGGGGTCCACGGAGCGCACCTCGAACACGGGCTGCGTCGGCGCGGGCGGATCGACGACCTGGTACGGGTCCCCGTCCTCCGTCGTGAAGCGGGTGCGCAGCGGCTCGTGGCGCGCCACCAGGTCGGCGAAGGCCGAGCGCAGCGCCGCCACGTCGAGGTCGCCGTCGAGCCGCACGGCCATCGGCACGTTGTACGAGGTCCCCCGCCCGCCGAGGTCCGACACCAGCCACAGGCGCTGCTGGGCGAAGGACGGCGGCAGCCGGTCGGGCCGCGGATCGGCGGCGGTGAGCGGCGCGAGCGGCGGGCGGCCGCCGACCGTGGCGATGTGCCGGGCCAGGGCCACCGGGGTGGGGTGCTGGAAGACGTCGCGGATCGTGAGGGCGACGCCGAGGGTGGTGGCGATCCGGTTGGCGAGGCGGGCGGCGAGCAGGGAGTGGCCGCCGTGGTCGAAGAAGCCGTCGTCGATGGAGAGCGGCGCGGGGCTCTCCAGGACCTCGCTCACCAGGGTCCGCACGAGCTCCTCCAGCTCGGTGCGCGGCTCGCGGCCGCCGGTGCTGAGCGGTGCCTCGATCGTGGGCAGGGCGCGCTTGTCGATCTTCCCGTTGGGGGTGAGCGGCAGCCGGTCGAGGACCGCGAAGTGGGACGGGACCATGTGCTCGGGCAGCCGCTCCCGCAGCCAGGCCTTGACGGCCGCCGGGCTCAGCTCGATGCCGGGGGCGGTGGTGACGTAGGCGTTGAGGTGCGTCGTGTGCGTGAGGGTGGCTTGGGTGATGTGGGGGTGGGTGGTGAGGGTGGTTTCGATTTCGGTGGGTTCGATGCGGAAGCCGCGGATTTTGATTTGGGTGTC
>NZ_JBITDP010000099.1:0-2209 GCF_044454405.1 Streptomyces sp. NPDC051555
CCCGCTCTTTCATGCCCTCCCCGCCACCAGCACCTGCGTGCGAGGCGTCACCCGCCCGAGATAGCCGAACGCCAATCGCTTCACCACCACGCTCTAAGACCCGCGGAGGCACCATGTACGCCTTTAAGCAGCACCCATCACGGAGTAGTCAGCCACAGCCGAGAGTGAGAAGCCAGTCGTGGGCAGGGACGCCGACTACCCAGCAGGCATCCGTACGAGCACTGGCATCTTGGGCAGCGGCACGGTCAGCATCGTTGAAAACGATAGCGCTCACCAATGTGGCCAGTTCCGCCCAGCCAACTACAGCCATGCCGCTTTCGTCCGGCGCCCGAGAAGCAGAGAAGAAGAAGATTACTGAGATCGCACTCCGGGCTGCCGACCCGGGATGCGGCCTGCGGCTCGGAGGAAGCAGGGCGCTTGTTCTGCACGGGCTGACTGAGCGGGTCACTGACGACATCGACCTGTTCGCGCCTCCTGGGCAGACGGGCTATCAGCAGCCGGTCATCGAAGCGCTGAAGGTCGCCGGCTACAAGGTTGAAGCTAATGTTTCGGGCAGCGGTGCCACCCTGATTGTCTCCAGCCCCGTCGGGGGCGTCGTAGACCTGGAGATGGCCTCGTCGCTTCCCATGCAGGATGCCCCCGTGGTGCTGGACGGCATACCTGTGATGTCCGCAGAGGATTGCGTACGGCTGAAGTACAGTGCGGTGTGTTCGACCAAGCCTCGAGAAAAAGACCTCATCGACATCTGCGGCATCTTCGAGAAACTAGGTCCTGACTGCCTCCAGCAAGTGGGCGTCAACACTCTTCTGCTTGGGGGATTCTTCCGTTCCCTGAAGCGGGTAGCTGACGTCAGCGACGAGACTCTCGGCGAGTTTGGTGTGGCACCTGACAGGGCTGACCAGATCCGCCAGTACCTCATGGGTCAGTCCGGACGAGCAGATGAGATCGAGGAACAGGTTCTTGCTCAGTTCAGCCAGACGAGCCGAGCAGTTGCCAAGAAGCACTCTTGGTGGGCATGCCTGTTGCCATGCTGCAAACCTCAGAATGACTGAGAATCGTGATGCATGGACAGCTGTGTATGACCGTGGTCATGAAGCCCCAAGCTATAAAGAGCGGTGACTGCAGTTGACTCCAGGCACCCTCGTTCGGGTACGGGCTCACGCACGCCTGGCCGACTGTTGGTCATTAGCATCCGCTGGTGCCCGGCGGTCCGGCACGGTGACCATGGCGAGGTTAAGGCGGGCGGCCATGTCGAGGTTGACCTCGCCGTAGGGGCGGACGTGTGACCAGAACAGTGGAGTCAGGCCGCGGCGGTCGGCGGGAGTGAGCAGGCCTGCCCACTCGGGTTCGCCGAGGACGTCCTGGAGCATCAGGGTGTTCACGTATACCATGGCGGACTGCAGGATCCTCAGGCACAGGACAAACATCTCCTGCTCGTCGCGCCGGTTGGAGGCGATCTCGCCGCCCTTGCCATAGGCGATCACGGAATTCGCGCCGTTGGAGGACTCCATGACGTTCAGGCCCTCCTGGATCTCCCGCTGGAGGTCGCGCAGCCGAAGGTAGCGGGCCAGGAAGATGGTTTTCTGGGCACGGCCGACCTCCAGCATCGCCGCGTAGGTTGGGTGGGAGGCGTTGCGGGTGAAGCGGCGCAGGATCGCCTCGGTGGAGGCGGTGCGGGTGCGGATCGCGGTGGCATACTTGATCATCTGGTCGTACTGCTGGGTGATGAGTTCCCAGCGGATCGGCCGGGTCAGCGCTGGGGTCAGCTGCGGGTAGGCGTCCGGTTCGCCGGCCAGCGGCCGGTACAACTTGACCTTGTTGATCCGCTTGATCCTGGGGAGCAGGTCGAAGTTCAGGAGCCTCGTGATGCCGAACCCGATTTCCGACTGGCCGTGCGAGTCCGTGTAGTTGGCTTCCACGTCCATAGTGGTGTCGTGCCGCATGGCGCCCTCGATCATCGCGGCGACCTCCGAGGCGGTGCAGTTGATCAGCTGGGAGTGGATGGCCAGGGACTTCTTCTCCACATGCCAGTAGATGAGCACCCCGCGGCCGCCGTAGCGCGAGTGCCACTCGGTGAACAGGTTCTGGTCGTAGGCACGCACGTGGGTGGAGTCTGAAGCTTCCCCTTGGTCTTGGACACCTGGAGACTGGGACGTGTGGTTCCAGAGGAAGTAGTGCCAGGTGGGAAGTAAGTACAGGAAGCGGTACT
>NZ_JBITDP010000100.1:0-2175 GCF_044454405.1 Streptomyces sp. NPDC051555
GTTGCGCCGTGAGGCGCTGTGATTCGTGTGGAGGTGAGAGACCTTCACCGCTGACCTGTCGTAGCAGGGAGGTGGAGCTGAGGGCAGCCTGATCCGGGTGATGCCGGGGAGGGCGGGAGCGGCCCTGACAAAGCCGGGACGTGCCAGTACTGCCAGATGGTGCGGGTCCGGCGAGCGGGACGGAGAGGAGTACGCGAGGAACCGGCGTCTTTACGTCTCTTAACGACTACACCGGCTCGAACCTGGTGGATCTGGGCCGGAAGCGGTGCGCACTCGCCGCCGTTGGCGGTGGGGAACTCCTTGGCCGGTATTTCGAAGCCGTTCGGGAGGCCACGAGGAAGGGCTACGGCGTACTCGTGGCGATGCCGCAGGGACACAGTCGGGCTCCTACTTCGACGAGCGAATCACAGTGAACACGGGAACCACCGGTCTCAACTCCTCTCTTGCGGGCGGCCAGCCCACTGGTGGGGATAGGCGCATCGACCGCCGAACGGGCTGGGTGGGGCGGAGCCGCCGTAGTACTCCGAGCCGGGGAAAGCCCGGAGCATGGGGAAGGGCGGCAGCGGTATCGAGAAGGGAAGGAGACTGCAATGCCGAAAGACGCACCGCTGAACAGCGGTGCCCTGCTGGAGGCGGACTCGGTGGGTCCACGCCAGCGGGTATCGGAGATGCAGGCCAAACTTCACCGTTGGGCGGCGGTCGATCCTGGCCGCCGGTTCGATGATCTGTTCAACCTCGTGCACGACCCGTCGACGCTGATCGCGGCGTTCGAACGGGTCGCCGGCAACCGGGGAGCCCGCACTCCCGGCGTGGACGGCCTGACGGTCGCCGACGTTGAGGAGCGATTCGGAGCCCCCGGATTCCTGGACGACCTACGGGCCCAGCTCAGGCAGGGCTCGTTCCGGCCGCTACCGGTGCGGGAGCGCAAGATTCCCAAACCGGGCGGGTCGGGGAAGGTGCGGCGGCTGGGGATTCCCGTGATCGCCGACCGGGTCGTCCAGGCTGCGCTGAAGCTGGTGCTGGAGCCGATCTTCGAGGCCGACTTCAAGCCGGTCTCCTACGGCTTCCGGCCCAAACGGCGGGCTCAGGACGCGATTGCCGAGATCCACTTCTATGGCACCCATGGATACAGGTGGGTGCTGGACGCGGACATCGCGGCGTGCTTCGACGAGATCGACCACGTCGCGCTGATGGACCGCGTTCGGAAGAGGATCAAGGACAAACGGGTACTGGCACTGGTGAAGGCATTCCTGAAGTCCGGTCTCCTCACGGAGCTCGGGGAACATCAGGAGACATTCACCGGCACGCCGCAAGGGGGCATCATCTCCCCGCTCCTGGCGAACATCGCCCTGTCGGCGCTCGATGAGCACCTGCACCGGGCCTGGGAGCCGGATGGGGAGTTGTCCACCAGCAGTCGGCGCGAACGACGGAGTGCCAAAGGCCTGCCCTCGTGGCGGCTGGTCCGCTACGCGGACGACTTCGTCGTCCTGGTCAAGGGGACCAGGCAGGACACCGAGGCACTGCGCGAGGAGATCGCCCAGGTCCTCGCACCAATGGGGCTGCGGCTCTCGGAAGCCAAGACCCAACTGGTGCACCTGAGCGAGGGGTTCGACTTCCTGGGGTTCCACATCCAGTGGCGCCGCAAACGCGGAACGGACAAGTGGTACGTCTACACCTTCATCGCCGACCGGCCAGTCCGGTCGGTGAAGGCGAAGATCCGTACCCTCACCCACAGAACATCGCAGCAGGACCTGGCCGTGGTCCTGGTGAACCTCAACCAGGTCACCCACGGATGGGCCAACTATTTCAGGCATGCCGTCGCGAAGCGCACCTTCAGCAACCTGGACAACCTCGTCTGGTGGCGAGTCATCCGGCTGCTGCAAGAGCGGCATCACTGGAACTGGACGGACGTCCGCAGACGGCTTACCACCCCCACCGGGCGGTGGCGGCCGATCAGCTCGGGCGAAATCGAGTTGCGGAAGATCAGCGCGATCCCGGTCACCCGATATCGCTACCGCGGCAACACGATCCCCAACCCTTGGACCCCTGCAACCACCTGACGGCAGAGACCGTGGAGAGCCCGTTGCCTAGTAATAGGCACGGCGGGTTCGGCGAGAGGTCCGGGGAAACGGGCCGGGAGCAATCCCGGCACCGCGCCCCGGGCCTACTCAGCGA
>NZ_JBITDP010000101.1:0-2046 GCF_044454405.1 Streptomyces sp. NPDC051555
GCAGTCTCCGCCGTACGGACGTAACGCTGACGCGCGCCGTCCGAACCGAACCACTCCCGCCAGACCGCGATCAGCGTGTTCCGGGACGGCACGTCCTCGAGAGGGAACTCGGGAAACACCTCATTGACGTACTGGTTCACCAGCCGGATCCGGGCGGCCATGGTCATCCGCGACCGCCGAAGCGACTCCTGCCGGACCGCGAAAATCGCCTCCCGGACCTCCTCCGTGATGCTCTGATGCCCGCCGCCGGCCCGGGTCCACCGGCCGTCCGCGCAAGCCAGCACCAGGTCCCGGCCGCTCTTCCCCGCCAGCCGCTCCAGCGTGCGCTTACTCAGGAACCGCAGGCCCAAGGCGGCGGCTTCGACGGGAGGAAGAGCTTGGACCTCGGCCGCCTTCGCCCGGCGCCGCTCAGCCAGCGTCGTCGTCTGCGGGTCGTATGCCGGCCGCGGCTCGCCGGGCAGCGCCCGTGACGGGTGCCCGGCGCGGAAGCCGGTCTCGGCTTCCAGGACGTGCTCGGCCCGGATCCGGGCCCGCAGAAGCTGTTCCTCGGTCAGATCGCCCAGGACGACCCCCTGCCGGCTGCCTCGGACCGACAGCGCCTTGGAGGTCTTCAGCGGCCGGACGTTCGGGTGGTTCACCAGCCACCGCAGCGAACGGCGCTTGCGCTCGCCCGCGGCCGTGGCCAGCACGACGCGGCCCACCTGCGGCTCCACCGCCTCGACCGTCCACTCCACCCCGTCGAGCTCGAGGGGGACCCCGGGAGCCAAGGCCAGAACGCCGCGACTCACGACCGGCTCCCTAGAGCCGCCGGACCACTTCCGCCCGCCCAGACCACCGAGCGGTCACCCAGGGGACTTGCCAGGTCAACGCCCAGACGGCGATGCCAGAGCAGATGAACGGCCTCCGCCCGAGCCACGAGTGGCCACGGTGTCGAAGCGACCAGGTCACCGAATGACAGCGGCCCCCGCTCGGCCAGCTCCAGCAGCTGCGGCTGCAGGCCCAGCCGGTCTGACCTCGCTCTGCGCCGTGCGGAAAGCTCGTCCACCACACTCAGAACGTGCGGCCGCCAGCCCGTCACCACGCTGTAGCGCCACCCTGCGCTCGCAGCGGCTTCCCGAGTCGCGGCAAAATTCACCAGGTCCTCGTCCCGGATCAGGCTGGCGGGCCGAACGTCCAGCACCCACCTCCCGCCGTCGGGCATCACCGCCAGGAAGTCCGGAATGTGTGCCGAACGGCCACCAACATGCTCGAAATCCAAGCGGAACGGCTGAGGCAGAACCTCCACCACCCCGACGAAGTCCAGCACCAGCAGCAGGGCGCGCTCCTCCAACGACTCGAACCCATGCAGCCGGCCGGTCGAAACCAAGAACTCCAGTCCGGGCCGATGAAACTGCCGCGGCAGCCAGGTGAACCGCCGGACAGGCTGCGAGGACAGAACCCCGACCGAGGCCAAGTCCCGTACGGGCCAGACGATCTGGTCGCCACCCACCGTCCAGGACGTCGCCCACCGGCCGACCCGGCCGCCGCCGAGCAGCAGCCGGTCCCGGACCACCACGTCACCGGCGTACGGCAAGGCCAGCGAGTCGAGGCCACAGGTATCCGATCCAAGTGCCGGCCCGGCTTCCGTACTCACAGGATCAGAACAGCAGGTCAGGTATGCGGGGCGGTGTGGCTCTTCGAAGGTGACCGTAACTAACGGTTACCGATCACTTCTGTTGTCGGGCGACACGAGGGAATGTCAGGCGCTCTGCCACGCGACGTGTCAGTGCCCCGTAGGTCGGTCCTCTGCTTCGGGGTGCGTCTGGTCCCGCGCGTCGATGGCGTCGTAACCGTCGTACGGCCCGAAGGGCCCGATCTCTCCGGCGGTGCGGCCACCCAGGAAGGGGGCGGCCCCCTTCATCCGGTACGGCGCGGGGATCACGGAGCCCGCCCGGACGCGTCCCTGTACGCCGCCGACCTCCGGCATTCGCCAGCTTGAGCGGCGGCACCGTGCTTGCCGAAGATCACGCGGGGCCCCGGGGTCTGCCGGACGGCTCTTCTTCGTCC
>NZ_JBITDP010000102.1:0-2036 GCF_044454405.1 Streptomyces sp. NPDC051555
CTGGCTGGACCTGGCCACCCGCGAGGTCGTCGGCTACGCCATGGCCGACCACCACCGCGCTTCCCTCGTCGTGGACGCCCTGAAGATGGCCCAAGTACTACAGCCTCAGATCATGTGACTGGTGATCGGTGCTGATCGTTGTCCGGTCATGCTGATGGATGTGAGTACGGAGCACGTCGGGGACTGGGCCGAGGGACTGGCCGTCCTGACTGGCGGGTTGGGACATCTGTTCGCCCGGCCGGAACCGCGGGAGGTGTTCGCCGATCTTATCGAGGGGCTGCTGTCGGACCTGGGCCGCAAGAACGGCTGGACGATGGCGGGGAGGGCCGGGCATGCCACCCCGCACCGGATCCAGAAGTTCCTTGGTGAGGCGTCCTGGAGCGCGGACGCGCTGCTGAGCGAGGTGCAGGCGTACGTGGCACGGGAGTTGGGGGATCCGGGCGCGACGCTGGTGCTGGACGACACCCAGGTGATCAAGAAGGGGGACAAGTCCGTCGGGGTCGCTCACCAGCACTGCGGGACGACCAGTGACGTCCGCAACTGCCAGGTCATGGTGATGCTCACCTACGCCGCCGCGAGTGGTCACACCTTCTTCGACCGGCGCCTGTACCTGCCGCAGTCCTGGACGGGCGACCGTGAGCGGTGCCGGGCGGCCGGGGTGCCCGACGAGTTCGCCTTCGCCACCAAGCCGCACCTGGGCCTCGCCATGCTGGAGGCCGCGGTGGCCGGCGGCCTGCCGTTTTCCTGGGTGGCCGCGGACGCGGACTACGGCAAGGACCCCGCCCTCAGGTCCTGGCTGCAGGAGCGGAAGATCCGCTACGTACTCGCGGTGCCGGTCACGCTGCCGGTTCAAGGTCCTCCGGGCAAGCCGTACCTGCCGAAGGTCTCGGCGGCCGGTGACCTGCTGCACTACGCCACGGCGCGCGAGAAGTGGGAGCGCCGCAGCCAGGGCGAGGGCTCCAAGGGGCAGCGCAGTTACGACTGGACCTGGTTCGAGGTGACCCTGCCCGGACAGATGCCGACCGAGGGGTTCGCCCATCAGCTGCTGATACGCCGCAGCACCGAGAAGAAGCAGCTGGCCGGCGGCCGCGTCGACTTCGAGTACGCGTACTTCCTCATCCACGCCCCCGCCGCCGACCCGGTCACCGAGGCGATCGTGAGGGCCGGGGTCCGCTGGAAGATCGAGGAGAACAACGAGCTCGCCAAGCAGATCACCGGCCTCGGCCAGTACCAGGTCCGCCGCTGGACCTCCTGGCACCGGCACGTCACCTGCGCGATGCTCGCCCTGGCCTTCCTGACCGTCCAGCGTGCCCGCCACCCCGACCCGGATCCCGAATCCGAAGCCGATCTCCCCGGGCAGCCCGCTGGCCTGGACCCGGCAGACGAGGGAAAAGCACAGGTGACAGCAGGAAGGAGCGCCGTCTCCCGCTGATCCGGCTGACCGTCCCAGCCCTCGCCACGCTCCTCGCGGCCACCGCCCTGATCACCCACCACAGCGACGCCTACCACCTCCAGCAGCACCACTGGCGAGCCCTGCACCAGACCCGGGCCACCGTCAGCCACTACAACCGACGCGGCGACCCCCTGCCCACCCGCCTACGCCCCTGGCGACAACCCGAGCAGAACCGATCACAACCTCAAGATCTGAGGCTGTAGTACAAGGCCGGGCGGAACTCCGCCCGGGATGCGTCGTACACAGCGACCGCGGCAGCGAGTACACATCAGCTGAATTTCGCAGTGAGATAGCGGAGTTGAGCCTGCGGCAAAGCTGCGGACGCACCGGATCATGCTTCGATAATGCCGCCGCGGAGAGCTTCTGGGCCCTCCTCAAGGAAGAGATCGGCACCCGCATCTGGCCCGACCGGGCCACCGCCCGCGCCGAGGTCTTCGACTTTATCGAGATCTTCTACAACCGCCGCCGCCTACGCAAACACAAGATCCTCGGCTACCTCACCCCGGCCGAGACCAGGCAGCGGCAACAGCACGCCCTCGCAGCGTAGACATCGAGTGTCCAGGATCACGGGGAAACTTCAGGT
>NZ_JBITDP010000103.1:0-2013 GCF_044454405.1 Streptomyces sp. NPDC051555
GTCGCGACCTGGTACCCGTCCATCGCCGCCTGCAGCGCACAGATCGGGTCGATCTCGGTGACGATCACCCGCGCGCCCTGACCGCGCAGCGACTCCGCGGACCCCTTGCCGACGTCGCCGTAGCCGAAGACGACCGCCGTCTTGCCACCGATGAGGACGTCCGTGGCGCGGTTGATGCCGTCGATCAGCGAGTGGCGGCAGCCGTACTTGTTGTCGAACTTCGACTTCGTCACCGCGTCGTTCACGTTGATCGCCGGGAAGAGCAGGGCGCCCTCGCGGTGCATCTCGTAGAGGCGGTGGACGCCCGTGGTGGTCTCCTCGGAGACCCCGCGGACCTCGGCAGCGAGGGACGCCCAGTCGATCGCGCTGCGCCCGAGCAGCTCGAAGACCAGGCGCAGTTCCTCGTTGTCGGCGGTGGAGGGGTCGGGCACCGCGCCGGCCTTCGCGAACTCGACGCCCTTGTGGACGAGGAGGGTCGCGTCACCACCGTCGTCGAGGATCATGTTCGGGCCGGAGTGGCCCGGCCAGATCAGCGCCTGCTCGGTGCACCACCAGTACTCCTCCAGGGTCTCGCCCTTCCAGGCGAAGACCGGTATGCCCGCCGGGCTCTCCTGGGTGCCGGTCGGGCCGACCGCGACGGCCGCGGCCGCGTGGTCCTGGGTGGAGTAGATGTTGCAGGACACCCAGCGCACCTCCGCCCCGAGCGCGACGAGGGTTTCGATCAACACGGCGGTCTGCACGGTCATGTGCAGGGAGCCGGTGATACGGGCACCCGCGAGCGGCTGCGAGGGGGCGTACTCCTTGCGGATCGACATCAGACCGGGCATCTCGTGCTCGGCCAGGGTGATCTCCTTGCGGCCGAAATCCGCGAGCGAGAGGTCTGCGACCTTGAAGTCCATGGGGTTCTACTCCGTGATGGTGGTGGCTGTGACGTTCCGGTCCAGGTTCAGGTTCTGATGGATCTCTAGAGTCGCGGTGGACTTGTTGAGGGTGATGTAGTGCAGGCCCGGCGCCCCCTCGGCGAGCAGCCGCTCGGCCATCCGGGTGGCGTACTCGACGCCGATGCGGTGCCCGTCCGCGGGATGGTCCTTGGCCGCTTCGAGGCGCTGGGCGAGTGCCTGGGGGAATCGGGCGTCGCTCAGTTCGGAGAAGCGCCGGATCTGCCGGTAGTCGGTCGCGGGCATGATCTCGGGGATCACCGGGGTCAGACAGCCCACCGAGCACAGCCGGTCGCGCAGCCGGAGGTAGTCCTCGACGTGGAAGAACATCTGGGTGATGGCGTAGTCCGCGCCGGCCCGGCACTTGGCGGCGAAGTGGCGGACGTCCTCGTCCCATGAGGGTGAGCGGGGGTGGCGCTCGGGGAACGCCGCCACGCCGACCGTGAAGTCACCCAACTGGCGTATGAGCGTGACCAGTTCGTGGGCGTGGCGCAGACCGTCGGGGTGCGCCGTCCAGTCCCCCTTGGGGTCGCCGGGCGGGTCCCCGCGCAGCGCCAGGACGTCACGGATGCCCGCGTCCGCGTACTGCCCGATGATGTGGCGCAGCTCGGCCACCGAGTGTCCGACGGCGGTGAGGTGGGCGACCGGGCGCAGGGTGGTCTCGGCGGCGATGCGCTTGGTGACCTCGACGGTCCGGTCGCGGGAGGAGCCGCCGGCGCCGTAGGTGACGGAGACGAAGGAGGGGGCGAAGGACTCGATCCGGCGGATGGCGTTCCACAGCACCCGCTCCCCCGCGTCCGTCTTCGGCGGGAAGAACTCGAAGGAGAAGCTCTGCCGGCCCTGGGCCAGTAGTTCCCGGACGCCGAGCGTGGCCGGGGCGGACGTGCGGGGGCGCTCGGCGGTGACGGTTGCAGGTGCGGTGAGTGTGGCCGACATGTCTGTCTCCTTTCTCAGCGTGACGTGCTCAGCGCGCGTTGAAGTACTTCGCTTCGGGGTGGTGGATGACGATGGCGTCGGTGGACTGTTCGGGGTGGAGCTGGAACTCCTCG
Organism: Streptomyces sp. NPDC051555; assembly: GCF_044454405.1. Taxonomy (NCBI): domain Bacteria; kingdom Bacillati; phylum Actinomycetota; class Actinomycetes; order Kitasatosporales; family Streptomycetaceae; genus Streptomyces; species Streptomyces sp. NPDC051555. Next base: position 1,988 of record NZ_JBITDP010000103.1, read on the forward strand.
GAGAGGTGGACGCCGATCCGTTCGGG
>NZ_JBITDP010000104.1:0-1917 GCF_044454405.1 Streptomyces sp. NPDC051555
AGCACGAGCGCCTCTACCCCACCCCCGACCAGCACGACTACGACCTCACGGCCTGAACAGCGATCTTCCCTCCGGGAGAGCTACACCCATCGAGGATCGCGGGGGCGATCGGGATGACACAGGCCCGCGTCAGCGAAATCATGCGCGACCGCCGAGAGGTGGCCCGGCTGGATGTGTACGAGCGGATCGCGGACGGCCTCGCCATGCCCGACGATGCCCGCCGCCTGCTCGGCCTGGCCCCGGCCCGCGGTCTGCGCGCCGGCGGAGCCGGCTTCGACCTGGCCGTGTACCCGGAAGTCGTGCGGGTCTACGAGACGCAGGCTGCGGCCCGTGACGAAATCCAGCGCCACGCCCGTACCGCGTCTGAGCTCGACGTCCTGGCGGTGCGCGGGCTCGGCCTGATCGGCCTCAACGACTCGCTGTTGCGCGGGGATCTGGCGCGGTCCGGGGTCCGGGTACGGGTGCTGCTCCTGGACCCGGACGCGCCGGTGGTGGAGCAGCGCGCGGCAGAGATCGGGGAGGCCTCGATGTCGCTCGCGGCCGGGATCAGGCTCTCGGGGGAACGGTTACGTGAGCTAGCCGGGGTCTGCGACGTGCAGGTGTACCGGTACGCGATGCTCCCGACGTGGCGCCTGATCCGCGCGGACGACGTCATGTTCGTGAGCGCGTTTGACGCGGGCTGGGAGGGACACGAATCGGCTACCTACAAGGTGGGGTCCACCCCGAACGGGCCGTTCTTCCGGGGCCACCGACGGATGGTCGAGGCCATGATCGCGGGCGCGCAGCGCACGGTGTGAAAGGGGAAGTACAAGGTGATCGAGGCGGAGCTAAAAGCGCGAGTCCAGGACCGCGCCGGGCTGCTGGCGCAGCTGGAGGCCCTGGCCAAGGGGCGGGTGGAGGTATACCGGGACACCTACTACGACACGGCCGACGGCGCGTTGGCCGGGCGGGACGCGGAGCTGCGGGTACGCACGGTGGAGGCCGCGGACGGCACTGCGCGCACGGTGCTGACATACAAGGGCGCGGCCGTGGACGCGGACTCGGGATCCAAGCCCGAGCACGAGACCACGGTGGCCGACGCGGACGCGGTGCACGCGGTGGTGCAGGGACTCGGATACCGGCCGCTCCTCGCGTTCACGAAGGCGTGCATCAACTTCGACCTTGTCATCCAGGGGCGCCGGATGCTGGCCACGGTGGTTCAGGTCCCCGAGATCAACGGCGCGACGTTCATCGAGGTGGAGACGATGACCGGGCGGGGCAGTCTCGATGACGCGCTCGCAGACGTCAAGGAGTTCATCTCCGACCTAGGCATCGACTCTGCTGCGCAATTCGCTGCGGGGGTGGGGGTGGGTCCGCGATGATCGTTCATGGGGGTTGCGTTGTGTCGTGCGACTGTGGAGGTGGGGCGGGTGTCGATGCGGCCGGTGGGGCTGCCGGAGATCCCGGAGCAGACGGTCGGGGTGGCCCAGGCCGCGTTCCCGAAGGGCAGCCTGGCGATACGGGTTCGGGACAGGCTCGCCGGGGTCTTCGCCGATGAGCCGTTCGCCGGGGCGTTCGGGGTGCGGGGTGCTCCGGGCATGTCGCCGGGGGTGTTGTCGCTGGTCACGGTGTTGCAGTTCGCCGAAGACCTCACCGATCGGCAGGCCGCCGCGATGGCGGTGCGGGCCATCGACTGGAAATACGCCCTCGGGATGGAGCTGGCGGACACCGGTTTCGATGCGAGCGTGCTGTCCAGGTTTCGGGGCCGGCTCGCGGACAACGGCATGGAGCGGGTGGTCTTCGACCGGCTCCTTGAGTACTGCAAGGAGGCCGGATTGGTGGCCGGGGATGTCAACTGGTCTGTGTGTGATCGGTGTTGTGCTCTGTGGTCCTGGTTCCTGCCGTGGTTACTGTCGGTTGATGTTGGTCAGAGCGGGA
>NZ_JBITDP010000105.1:0-1797 GCF_044454405.1 Streptomyces sp. NPDC051555
AGAGCGTGGTGATGAACCGTGCTATAGCTCGATGAGCTGCGGTTTTCCGGTTGGGTAGGTGTGGTTGCGGCTGGGTCGGGGCAGCCAGCGGACGGCTGGTTCTGTCTGTCCGGGAGGTGTCTGGTGCCGTCGGTGATCGCTTTGCTGGAGTGCCGTGAAGCGCGGGCGCGCGAAGAGCTCGAGTCCTGGCTGGAGGCGGTGCGGGAGGCCGAGGAGCACGTTGTCGCGGCCCGGCAGCGTGTGGACCACGCGCGCATCGCCCGTGAAGAGGTGCTGCGCGCGCTGGCCGAGGAGGGCGAGGGGGCCACCCGGCGCGCGGAGGACGGACCGGGAACGGCATCCGGGCAGAGCGGGGAGCATGATGTGCCGTCAGGATCAGTAGCGGGACCGGTCGGGACGGTGACGGCGGTGCCGGTGACCGTGCAGCAGGCGGTGCCCGCCGCAACGGGTGGGGGTACCGACCGTGATCCGCGGCCGCCGGCCTGGCGGGCCGGTCTGGGCGAAGAGGTGCTGTCGGGGGTCTACCGGCAGGTCTTCGCCGTGGCCGCGGCAGCGTCGGGGCCGGTGACCGTGCAGGAGCTGACGCGGGCGCTGGGCCGGGACGCGACACGGATGAACGAGGTGGAGAAGGTGCGGCACCGGGCTTATGCGCTGGAGGCGCGGGGCTGGCTGCTGCGTGAACGCGGTGGGGTGTTCAGGGCTGCGGTGGGTCCAGCCGGTGGGCCCGCCGCTCCGGCCAGTGCAGCCGCTGCCGCGCCATCCGCCGGGTCAGCGTGAGCAGGCCTGCCCACCACACCATCTGCTCGTGGTGGTCGGGGCGGCGCTCGTGGTCCCGGTTGAGTCTGCGGGCCCGCGACAGCCACCCCAAGGTGCGCTCCACGATCCAACGACGCGCGAGCACCACGAACCCCGTCTGCCCGTCGCTCCGCCGCACGACCTCGACCTTCACCCCGTGCCGGGCGAACGCCTGCGCCAAGGCCTGGCCCTGGTAGGCGCTGTCGGCCCAGACCAGCTTCAGTAGTCGGCCCGGCGCGGCCATGAACCGCTCCAGCAACTCCGGGGCGGCCATCGAGTCGTGCACGTTGGCGGGCGTGACGGTCACCTCCAGCAGCAGGCCCAGCGTGTCGGTCAGGATGTGGCGCTTCCTGCCGTCGCGCGATTTCGCGCCGTCATAGCCGCGCGTGTCGCCGGTGACGGTGTCCGCTCCGTCCACTGACTGCGCGTCGATGATCCCGGCACTCGGCTCGGCGGGCCGTCCCTGCTGCTGTCGCTCGATGCGCCGCAGCCGTTGGTACAGCTCGCGCACATAACCGTGCCGGCACCACCGTCGGAAGAAGTCGTATACCGCCCGCCACCAGGGAAAATCGGCAGGGACACTACGCCACTTCGCGCCGTTGTCGACGACGTAGCGGACCGCGTCGACCATTTCTCGGTGGCAGAACGACTCCGGGCGCCCACCGCGGCCCTCCAGCCAGGCCGGGACCGGCATCGACGCACGGATCTGGATCCACTCCGCATCGGTCATGTCGGTGGGATAGCGCTCGGCACGCCGCCCGGCAGCGATCGCCCCGTACAGGTGTACGTAGCAGTCACACGGAAGGGGGGCCGGAATGGACCACGTGGCGTCGGAAGTGGTCAACTGGGTGCGCAGCGGGTCTCCTTGGACGAGCCGGGTCTCGACAACCACGTCTCTACCGAGGGGCCCGCTCTTTCATGCCCTCCCCGCCACCAGCACCTGCGTGCGAGGCGTCACCCGCCCGAGATAGCCGAACGCCAATCGCTTCACCACCACGCTCT
>NZ_JBITDP010000106.1:0-1705 GCF_044454405.1 Streptomyces sp. NPDC051555
TGTTGGACGACTCTCTGTGTGAGCACGTAGGTGGGGGTTCGCGACAGCGTCGGTGAACATGGGTGCTGGTTTCGCTGGGCAGTCTGATCTCGCTTCGTGTGCGACGACACCGTGGACACGAAGCGGAGAGGCGCCGAGTGCTCATCGTCGATACCGATGTCCTGCTGGTGGATCGGCAGCTGCGGGAAGGCCGGCTGACGTGTCCGTCCTGCGGGGCGGTCCTGGCGCCGTGGGGACATGGCCGGCCCCGGGAGATCCGGGGTGATCTGGGGGCCCGGCTGTTTCTGCGGCCGCGCCGGACACGTTGTTCGGGCTGCAAGGTCACGCACGTGCTGCTGGCCCAGGTGTTTTGGCCGCGGCGGGCGGATGCGGCCGAGGTGATCGGGGCCGGGCTGGAGATAGCCGCGTTGGGCATGGGGCACCGCCAGGTCGCCGCCGTTCTGGGCAGGGCCGAGGGCACGGTCCGTGGCTGGTTGCGGGCGTTCGCCGGGCGGGCGGAGACCGTGCGCCGCCACTTCACCGTCGCTCTGGTCGCGCTCGCCGATGACCCGGTGATGCCGGATGCGGCACCTTCGACGCTCGCCGATGCCGTCTCGGCGGTCGCCGCCGCCCATCAAGCGGCCTCGGCCAGGTGGCCGCAGATGCTCACCGTGTCGCGGTGGGAGTTCGCCGGCCGGGCGATGGGCGGCAGGGTCCTGACCTCTTCTTCTATCGCTATTTGATCAACACGGGCCGCCCCTGGGCGGGATCGGGAGGTGTCGGGAGTCTTGATCGCGTCCGCCGACTGAGCGGCGGGCTCTGTTCGAGACGCGAGGTGGGTTGCCTATGTCACCGAGTGAGGACGAGGACCGTCGCCGGGCGGAGCGGGCCCGGCTGGTGGGCCTGTTCCGCTACGGCCTGGTCCAGGACCTGATCGACCCGAAACTCACGACACGCCAGCGCGGGAAACTCGCGCGGGAGCTGGCGGAGAAGGAACACACCGACCCGTTCGGCCGGCAAGTACGGGTCACCCGCGGCACGCTGGACCGTTGGACTCGTCACTACCGCGCGGGCGGGTTTCCCGCGCTGGTGCCGGCCCCGCGGCAGGTCACCCCGCGGACGCCGGTGGAGGTGCTGGACCTGGCGGCCGCGCTCAAGCGGGAGAACCCGGGCCGCACGGCGGCCCAGATCCAGCGGATCCTGCGGACGACGCAGGGCTGGTCACCGACCGACCGCACGTTGCAGCGGCACTTCGCCGGCGCCGGCCTGACCGGCACCGGCGAAGGTGGCCGCCCCGGTGTGTTCGGGCGTTTCGAGGCCACCCGCGGCAACGAGTTGTGGACCGGCGACGCCTTGCACGGGCCGAAGATCGGCGGCCGGAAGACGTACCTCTTTGCTTTCATCGACGATCATTCGCGGGCGATCGTGGGGCACCGGTTCGGGTTCGCGGAGGACACCGTCCGTCTCGCCGCGGCCCTGCGGCCCGCACTCGCCGCACGAGGGGTCCCCGAATCGGTCTACGTCGGCAACGGGAGTGCCTTCGTCGACACGTGGCTCTTGCGGGCCTGCGCGTCCTTGGCGATCCGGCTCACGCACTCGAAGCCGGGACGGCCGCAGGGCAGGGGCAAAATCGAACGGTTCTTCCGCACCGTCCGGGACCAGTTTCTCGTCGAGCTCGACGACAAGAGGGTCGGTGAAATTGAGCATCTGGGTGAGCTGAACAGGC
>NZ_JBITDP010000107.1:0-1703 GCF_044454405.1 Streptomyces sp. NPDC051555
GGCACCCGGGGCCGTCGGTGAGCCAGGAAGGCCACCCGCTGCGAGCACAGCCACCCTGGTTGCCCAGGCCCCGCCGACATGACCGGCAAGGTCGCCTGACGTGGGGATCAATCGCGTCGGCATCACTCTCCCTCAATCACTGACCGGCACCTGCGTTTCCGCCATGGCGTGCCGCATGATGTTCACATAAGCGGTGATCATTGCCAGGAATGCGGCGCCGTGCGCGTAGAGGACGCAGGTGCTTCGCGCGGCTGCAGACATCATAAATACGAACATGCGGTTGATTTCCCCGTAGGCGTGCGCGGCATCATTGGTTACGCCTTTGGCCAGATCGTGCATCGCCTTGATGGCGTGCGCCGCCTCGGGGACAGGGCACTCTTCAGCGAGCTGCCCGAGCGTGGACACGGCCGTATCGATCAGCAGGTCGCAGGCGCATTCGCCGGTAGGTACTGAGGGCGGTGTCCTGGTGGAGGATTGGGCTAATTCGAGCGCGATGTTGGCCACCGTAGAGGCTGTCACCTGCCGACACAGGCCGGTGCAGCCGGAATGGACTCGAAAGGCCTTCGACGTGGCCTCGAGCATTGCATAGCGACGCATGAGCATGCCGGCGGCGAAGCAGCCCATGCTCGTGGACCCTGCGGAAATGGAGATTTTGTTCAGATCGCAGACTAGGGCAGTGAGTGAGATGACGTCTTCGATCAGTGTCAGCAGCCGTTCCTGCCACGTTTCCCCTTGCATAAGCCACAGCATGGAGTGCTGGGTTTCGTGCATCAGGTCGCGGAGTGCGCTGTACATGGCATTCCCGTATGTCACGTACACGTTGTACATGACTTCTTGTTCGACGGTGAGGTCGATGTCCAGAATGGCGACACGGGTCGCCTGGGTCCACAGGCAGGCGGCCATAATGGTATCGAGCGTGCTGTCGCCACTATAGGTCTCGTCGTAGTGTTCGGAGCATTTGCAGATCCCGAGGACGCAGCGGAACATGTGCCATACGCCGATGATTCCCGCGCGATGCCCGTATTCGCTGCCACACAGGGAATTCATGTCATATTCTCTGTACCATTCACAGTCCGGCCCGATCGCTTTAACGGCCCAGCCGAAAGCGTAGAACTTCACATCGTCCGGCGCACGGTTGTGACTCATGACACTGTGGAAGCACAGGCCCTCCACATCGCCCGGATAGTTATTGAACCCTCCCAGTTTCACCAGAAGATCGGAGTTCTCGGGTAGCCCGGTCTCCGTGAGTTTCTGGCCTTGGGCGAGGGAAGTGAGTGCCTCAAGCTTCGGTATGGACTGGCAGTGGGATTTCGCGCTCGTACAGTCCAACACCATTTTGTTCAGCAGCATGGCCAGGGCTCGCTGTTCCCCCGGGGGACACGGCACAATACGCCCGGTCATGTCCTCGTTGGCTAGTTTCTGCCGGGCGGCCTGGATAGCCGCCCGGGTGAACGGCATCGTCTGCCGCCCGCTGGTGTCAGCAGTTGACCATGCCTGTGCCCACGGCACCCCTTCGAGTTGAAGGCTGCTGTTGATTCCCATCCACACGCCTTTAATCTCTTTGATGATCGCGGCGCGCTCCAGTGTGACGCGGTGCTGCGAACCTGTTGCCACCAGCCGGTAGCGTTCGTACTCGCCGGTGCTGTGCACTGTGCTCATGACGGCTCTCCCTGCCTTCTTGTACGCATCCCGCGGCTCAACTG
>NZ_JBITDP010000108.1:0-1624 GCF_044454405.1 Streptomyces sp. NPDC051555
CCCTCTCTGTCAAAGTGGCTCAAGCCAGGCATACTGGATGATTCATTGAGTCGAGGGCGGAGAAGGAGTAGTGCCCCAGGTGGCCAGTACCAACGACCACGGGACCCCTGATCCGCAGGTAGAACCCCGTTCCACAGGTCCGCGCCGGTACTCCGCGGAGTACAAGGCAAGGATTCTGGCCGAGTACGAGACGCTCGACCGGCAAAGCAAGGGAGCCCTGCTCCGTCGGGAGGGCCTGTACTCGTCACTGATCACAACCTGGCGCCAGCAGCGCGACCGGGGTGCGAAGACGGCACTCGCCGCGCCGGCGGGAAGGCCGAAGGCCGACCCGCGGGACAAGGAGATCACACGGTTGCAAGCCCACGTGGCCCGACTGGAGACCGAGCTGGGCAAGGCCCGCACCGTCATCGAGGTCCAGTCAAAACTCTCCGCGCTGCTCGACCATCTCGCCACGGACAGCGCCACCCAGAACCGCGAGAGCAAGTGACCATCCTGACGGGCACGGGCACGGGCACGGGGCTCGATCCAGTGGCGGGCACGGTCTTCGAGGACGCCCGTGCCGAAGCTCTGGAGGACCTGACGGGGGTGGTCGGCCGGGTGCGGGCCTGTTCCGCGCTCGGCGTGAGCCGGGCTACCTACTACCGTCATCACCGCCGGAGCCCTGCTCCGCCCCGGCCGCCGCGGCGTGAGCGGCGCCGGCATCCACGGGCCCTCGGCCGGGCCGAGCAGGACAGGGTCCTTGAGGTGCTGCGGTCGCAGGAGTTCGTCGACATGGCACCGGCCGAGATCTACGCGGTCCTCTTGGACCGCGGGATCTACCTATGTTCGGAGTCGACGATGTACCGGATCCTGCGCCGGCACGGCGAGGTCCGCGAGCGACGCCGACAGGCCACTCACCCACCGCGCAAGAAACCCGAGCTGATAGCCGAAGGCCCGAACCGGGTCTGGTCGTGGGACATCACCAAGCTGAAGGGACCGGTCAAGGGCAGCTACTACTGCCTCTACACGATCATCGACATCTACAGCCGCTACACCACCGGCTGGATGATCGCCACAGCCGAGAACAAGGAACTCGCCGAGCAGTTCCTGTCCGCCACCATCCTCAAGTACAAGCTGGAACAAGGGCGGTTGACGGTCCATTCCGACCGGGGATCACCCATGGTCGCCGAGAACGTCGCCCAGATGATGTCGAACCTCGGCGTGACGAAGTCGCACTCACGGCCGAAGACCTCCAACGACAACCCCTACAGCGAGAGCCAGTACAAAACCCTCAAATACCGGCACGACTTCCCCGACCGGTTCGGCTGCATCGAGGACGCCCGCGCCTGGTGCGAGGACTTCTTCGACTGGTACAACCTGACCCACCGGCACTCCGGGATAGCCATGCACACCCCCTTCGACGTGCACTTCGGCCTCGCCACCCAGCTCCGCGAGATGCGCACCGACGTCCTGACCAGCGTCTACGCCAAGCACCCCGAACGATTCGTCCGCGGAGCCCCCCGGCCGCCCAAGCTCCCCGAGGCCGCGTGGATCAACAAACCCACCGACTTTCACCACGACGACCAAACGATCCCAGCACAGCGATAGAACACATCACCTGCCTTGATCGCATTGACAGGTTCCG
>NZ_JBITDP010000109.1:0-1558 GCF_044454405.1 Streptomyces sp. NPDC051555
TCGGTGTCGGTGGGGAGGGTGATCACGTCGTCGGGGGTGCGGGGCCGGGGCAGTGCGTCGTAGACGGCGCCGAGGGTGGCCATGCGCTTTCGGTGGGGCTTCTCGCCGGGAGCGAGGCGTCCGGAGGCGGGGTGCCGCTTCTTCGCCTCGGCGGCCTTGCGTGTCTCCTCACGCAGGGCCTCGGGCCGCATGACGATGCCCTTGCCGTCCGTGGAGATCACCAGCAGTGTCTCGTCGGGGCAGGCCGGCGGGCATAACCGCTGGTAGTAGCTGTCGATGTCTCCGGCGGCGCGGATGGTGAGCTGTTCGGCCGCGCGTTTGCCGATCACCTTGCCGCACCGGCTGGTCAGGGCATCGAGGGCGGCGTCGTAGGAGCCGCGCACGGCCTCGTCGGCCGCGAGGCGGCGCAGGCTGTGGGAGTGCAGGCCGGCGGGCAGGTTCAGCACCGCGTCGGCGGGATACAGGTTCTCCCGGCCCGGCGCCCGGTAGGCCATGCGCGTGGTGGTGACCTGTCCGAACACGGTGGCCAGGGTCCGGGTGTGACCGGACTCGATACGACGGTGGACGGTGCCGGAGCTGTCGGTGACCTCCGTGCCCCGCCGCTCGGTGTGGGCGCGGAGGTTGAGGTGGGCCTGGTAGAGCAGACGCTGGAGTTCGCGGCCCGTCTCGGCCAGGAAGTCTTCCAGCGCGTCATGACTCGTTTCCGCGGCCCGAGGCGATGACAGGGCCAGCGTCATGGAGTCGAACAGGGTGCGTGCGGCCGAGAACTCCCCGGCCGCGTCGAAGACGTCGTACGCGCTCATCACGGGCTCTCTCCACGGTTCATCGGCCGCTTTCACCATGAACCATGCGAAAGAGCCTGCCTGTTGCTCAGCCTCGTAGGTCGTGTTCCAGGCCGAAGAGGCCCGGGGCGGCCTCGTCCAGCCAGCCGCGCTCGACCAGGCGTTTCAGCTTCGACCGGGTGGTCTCGATGTGCCGCGGTTCGATCTCACCGCCGTTCAGCTTCGCGGTCAGTTCCTTGGCCCGCCAAGGCTGGCCCGATACCGCCAGCACGGCCAGGATCCGCTGGTAGACGTCGGGCAGCACCGAAACGTCCGTCCCCTCACGCCACTCGGGCACGGTCACCGGACCCTGGCGACCAGACGCGCGTTCCGCCGGGGCGGCCGCCTGGGCCACCGGCCCGTCCCCGTGCAGTGCGGCGGCGACCGCCTCGTCTCCCACCCGCACACCTGCCAGCCCCGCCCGCAAGGCCGCCGCCGGCAAGTCCTCGGGCCGGTCCGGGCCCTCAAGGACCTCCAGAACCGTCTCCCGGGCGATCGTCAGCCGCTCCAGCCGCTCTTCCTCCACCGCCAGGAGCTGATTCAACCGACCGATCTCCTCACGAAGTTCGGCCACCCTCTCCCGCGCAGCCACCTCCCGCCCCGACAACCGGCCCAGCAGCGATCCCATCAGCCACCTCCCGACCCGACGCTACGAGCCCGAGCCCGCCATCGCAGCCAGATCAGGAAACTCCCAGCTCAGACCGCCTCGAGCCAGTCCCTCTGGAAGAGCTACACCC
>NZ_JBITDP010000110.1:0-1518 GCF_044454405.1 Streptomyces sp. NPDC051555
CGCTCACGCAGTTCGTCGGGGTACTTACGGGGAGCAGCCATGATCGACATCCTTCCGGGTCTTCGATGTCTCCATCAAACCCGGGGCGGTTCACCATGCCTGATCAGCGGAAACTCAACGATCACATCCGGTACGACAACGGCTTCTTACGGGACAACCCATAGTCAGCACCTCCCGCACAGCGGGGGAACCTCAGATACAACCTCACAGCTTGATCAAGCCGGTCCCTCGGGAAGAGCTACACCCAACGCCAATCGCTTCACCACCACGCTCTAACGCCCGTCTTGTTACACACTGAACTGGAAGGCAACCGGGATCCGGCTGCCCGGGGGATTCGTCTTGGTCGGTGACACGCGGTGCGCGTTCAACCCTGCCCGCAGAGGGGTATGACAATGGCAGCCCACACTGCCCAGGCACCGCAGCAAGCCCGGCAGGCTGAAGGCACCGAATCCACGAGCTCCATTCAGTCGTTGCAGCAGGAGGCACGGTGTATCCAGGTCTGGCCCTGGATGATGTTGACGAGTGATGACCCGGTCTGGGCCGCGAAGGGAGGGGCGTACCCTTCCGAATCATCCTGTGCATGGCGCACCGTGACACAAGCAACGACTACAGAGAGCGGTCAACCACGTCGGCCCCGCTGCACGGAAGCCGATGGCCATGAGCACAGAGAATCGCCAAGTCATCGGGGCCGCTTGAACAGACGGGAGAGCTGACTGTGTGTATCGACTGCAAGATCGAAAGCGAGCAAGAGGCGGACAAACACCTGGCTGAGTGTGAAGTGGACGATTGCATTCAATGCTGGTCCATCAGGCTGGAACGCAACGATCCCTACTCGTCCCTGCGCCCCCTCTGATCCGGTGCACCAACCGAACCGGTAGGTCCCTTCGGCCGCGGTGAAGGCGCCGTGAGGGTCTGGAGGCTCGCTCGTGACCCTCGTGATCTTCGGCTACGGCGAGGCGGCTTTGGGCGATGAGCGTGGCGAACCGTCCGAGCCGGACGAGGGACCGGCACATCCGGACACCGGCATCCGGTTCGCTGCCCTGTCATAGGGCGTACAGATCTTCAACTCGTCTTTGACCTTGGCATGGGTGGGGTCGGGAGCGAGGAACGTCGCGACGTCGGTCGGTGTGCAACGGCGGGCGGCAGAAGCGTTGAGGCAGTTTCCGTGTGCTTCCAAGAGTGGGTGGACTTCCTGTATTCGCGCGGCTGATGGTCATGAACCATCGAGGCTGACGCCCGTTTCACCCTGTGGTGAGCGGGACAGACGTTGGCCGAGGAAATCCGGTCGGCCGCTGGAACAGGGCACCGCTGCTTCGCCCGGCTACGTTCACGGAACGCACGTGCGTGAAGCCTCGGTCTGTGTAGTACTTTGCAAGTTTCTCATTGGTGCGCCAGGCATCCAGGCGAAGTAGTTGCTTCCCCTGTGAACCGCCCCGGGTTTGATGGAGACATCGAAGACCCGGAAGGATGTCGATCATGGCTGCTCCCCGTAAGTACCCCGACGAACTGCGTGAGCGT
>NZ_JBITDP010000111.1:0-1507 GCF_044454405.1 Streptomyces sp. NPDC051555
GGGTGTAGCTCTCCCGGAGGGAAGATCGCTGTTCAGGCCGTGAGGTCGTAGTCGTGCTGGTCGGGGGTGGGGTAGAGGCGCTCGTGCTCGCGGGCGAGGTGGTGGCGCCAGTAAGCCTGGAAGTCGCCGTTGTCCTTGAGAGCGCGGAGCTTGAGGATGGCCTCGGCTCCGTCGAGGCCCCAACGGGCTCCGGTGATCTCGAGTCGGTCGCCGATGAGGTGTCTGCAGGCGCCCTCGATCGCGCCGGTGGCGATCGGCCAGCCGCGGGCGAGGGCGGTGTCGTAGTGGAGTTGGGCGAAGTGGCTGGTGAGGTAGCGGACGCAGGCGTCGGCGGCCTCACGCTTCGCGCCGCGCAGGTTGGCGGTGTCGGCCTGGGTGGTGATCTCGGAGGCGGCGCGGGCGGCCTGGCCGTGGAGGATGCTGGTCAAGTGGCCGGCGACCCAGGCTTCGGCCGCCGGGGTGCCGGCCTTGTGGAAACAGTGAGCGGCAGTCCAGATGTACTCGGCGACGTGCACGATGTCGAGGAGGACGTTCACCGTGATGCCGCGTCGGCCGGCCTCGTCATGGATGAGGTCGAGTTGGTGGCGGGCGCCGTCGACGAGGACGACCCAGGCGCGGGCGTGGCCAGGGTCGCGGGCTTCGGCCTGGTCGAACGCGGCGGCGATGGTGTGCTCGGGCGGCTGGATCACCGAGCCGGTCAGCCATTTCGCCTGCGCTTTCGGTCCCGGCCTCGGTGGCCGGGTGCCGCTGCGTCCCTCGGGCGGGGCGATGATGTCATGCGGGCGCCTGGGGGCCGGGTCGGCGTCGAAGACGCAGGCCAGCGTCGCCATCCGTTTGCGGTGCGGTTTCTCGCCGGGAGCGAGTCGGGTCCGCATTGCCCGCTTCCCGGCCAGATGCGCCTTCAAGGTCGCGGGCCGCAGGGCTTCGGGCCGCATCGCGATGCCCTTGCCGTCGACCTGGAGGACGAGTGCGGTGGCGGCGGTCGCCGGCAGGGGAACTTTGTGCTGGTAGAAGGTGTCGATGTCGCGGGCCGCGGCCACGACGAGTCGTTCCGCCTGCCGTTTTCCCAGCACCTTCCCGCACCGGCGGTCGATCGCCTCTTTCGCCTGATCGTATGAGCCGCGAACAGCCTCGTGGACGGCCAGGCGACGCAGGCCGTGGGAGTGCAGCCCGGCAGGCAGTGAGAGTTGTGCGTCGGCGGGGTGGACGTTGGTCAGTCCCTTGCTCCGCCACGCGGTCCGTGTCACGGTGACCGTGCCGAACACGCAGGCCAGCGCCCGGGAATGCCCCGGCTCGCGATACGGGCGCACCCGCCCGTCCGCACCCCGGACCTCCTCGGCATCCTCATCCCGGTCCCGCAGCTCCCGCTGATCGAGATATCCCTGGAACAGCAGCCGAAGCAGCTCACGGCCCTGCATCTCGATCAGGTCCTCCAGATCGTGATGGGACAACGCGACCGTCTCCGGCCCCGCCAACGTGCCTTTCAGGCAGTCGAAGGCCCCTGTCG
>NZ_JBITDP010000112.1:0-1507 GCF_044454405.1 Streptomyces sp. NPDC051555
GAGGAGCTTCGCGAGGAATCCGAGCGGATTCTTGCTGAACTCGCTGCGGCGGAAGCGGTGTTGGAACGCCGGGTGATCGCCCGGACGGAACTGGCCGAGGCCCTGGCCGCTCCCGCCCCTGAGGCTCAGGAGTCGGCGGGCGAGCCGCACGGGGCGGACAACACTCCGGTCTCGGGCTCCGTCGTGCCGCCGTGGCACGCGGGTGCGAGCACGGACGCGCTCGCGGCGGACTACCGGCGGATCGTCGAGCTCGTCGCGGTGGAGGCGGCCGGCGGCGAGGGGGTGCCAGCGAAGGATCTGGCCGTCCGGCTCGGACTCGAGGCGGTGCCGGGGAAGATCGAGGGCGTGCGCTCGAAGGCGAAGCGCCTGGCCCAGAGGGGCTGGCTGGAAGCGTCGCCGACGGGCAGGTTCACGCCACGGCCGCCCAGCTTGACCACTCGGCCGACGGGGTCGCCGCGGCCCGGCGGGCAAGGCGGCGGCTCATGAGCATGGCCAGGGAGAAGTAGATGAACGTTTCGCTGGAGGCGGGCAGCGTCTCGAAGTCCCGCACCAGACGCCGCGAGCGCATCAGCCACCCCAGGGTGCGCTCGACCACCCACCGCCTCGGCAGCACCACGAACCCGCTCATGTCGTCACTGCGCTTGACGATCTCCAGGGTGAGCTGGAGTTTCTCCTTCGCCCAGGTGACCAGCCGCCCGCGGTAGCCGCCGTCCGCCCACACCAGCGTGATCTTCCTGAACCGTGCCCGCAGCCCGGGCAGCACGAGGTGGGCGGCCTGCCGGTCGGTGATGCCGCCCGCGGTCACGAGCACCACCAGGAGCAGGCCGAGCGTGTCGGTGACGACGTGCCGGCGCCTCCCGTTGATCTTCTTTCCGCCGTCATAGCCACGCGTGGCCGCCGGGACCGAGGCGGCCGCCTTGACGGACTGCGAGTCGATGATCGCCGCGGTCGGCTCCACCGCGCGTCCCTCCGCGAGACGGACCTGGCCGCGCAGCCGGTCGTGGAACTCCCGGGCCAGGCCCTGCTCCCGCCACCTGCGGAAACAGGCATACACCCGGTCCCAGGCGGGAAAGTCGGCAGGCATCGACCGCCACTTGATCCCGTTGTCCGTGACATAGAAGATCGCATCCAACATCTGCCGGTGGCAGTAGCCCTCGGGCTGCCCTCCCCGGCCCTCCAGCCACGCCGGGACCGGCAACGCGTCACGCACCACCGCCCACTGCGCGTCCGTCATGTCCGACGAATACCTGCGCATCCTGTTCGGACGGTCGCCCGCGTTCCCGAACCGATGCGCTAGACAATCACACGATGGAGCAGGCGAGTTGAACGCGATCGGCGTGACAGCGTAGAACTGCATCAGCAGGGCCTCCCGGGCTCACGAGTTGGCTTCGCAACCCTCGTGCTGCACCAGAGGCCCTGTCTTCATGCACGTCACGGCAAGGTTCACCCGCCCCGGCCCCCGCGTTCGATCACATCGCGCTCATGATCGATAGGACAACGGCTTCTA
>NZ_JBITDP010000113.1:0-1479 GCF_044454405.1 Streptomyces sp. NPDC051555
CGAGGGTGTACACCTGAGTGTGTGAGTGGGGGATGATTGCTCCTGGTTGTTCCGGTTCCTGCCCTGATCGGAAAGTGACGCACAGTGATATCGAGGCAGGACACTGAGACGGGCCGCAGCGAGGCGGCACAGCGGGTGGCGCGGGCGCTGTCACCCGAGGCGATCGACGCGCTGATCGCGGACGCGAAGGACTCCGGGGTCCCTCTGGATGGCCGGGACGGGCTGCTGCAGCAGATGATGAAGCGGGTCATCGAGCGGGCCCTGCAGGCCGAGATGAGTGATCATCTGGGCTACGAGGCGGGGGATCCGGCCGGGCGGGGCAGCGGGAACAACCGTAACGGCTCGTATCCGAAGACGGTGACGACCACGGCCGGGCCGGTCGCCATCGACGTGCCCCGCGACCGCAGGGGCGAGTACGAGCCGCGGATCGTGCCCAAGGGCACCCGCCGGCTGGGACAGGTCGATGAGATGATCCTGTCGCTGTACGCCCGCGGCATGACCACCCGCGACATCACCGCCCACCTCGCCGAGGTCTACGGGGCCGAGGTCTCCCCGGCGCTGGTCTCGAAGGTGACCGACGTGATCGCCGACGAGGTGCAGGCCTGGCAGCACCGTCCCCTGGACGAGTGCTACCCGATCTTGTATATCGACGCGATCCGGATCAAGGTCCGTGACAACGGACACGTCGTTAACAAGGCCGCCCACCTGGTCATCGGCGTCGACGTGGACGGCGTCAAGAACGTCCTGGGCGTCTGGCTCCAGGACAACGAGGGGGCCAAGTTCTGGCTCCACGTCCTGACCCAGCTCAAGCACCGCGGCCTCACGGACGCGCTCATCGTGTGCTGCGACGGCTTGAAGGGCCTGCCCGAGGCGATCGAGGCCGTCTGGCCCCAGGCGATCACGCAGACCTGCGTCGTTCACTTGATCAGGTCGGCGCTGAAATACGTGAACTCCACCGACCGCAAGAAGGTCGCCGCCGCACTGAAGCCCGTCTACACGGCCGTCGACGAGACCGCCGCGCTGGAGGCGCTCGAGCAAGTCCGCGAGGACTGGGGCCGCCAGTATCCCGGCACGATCAGCGTGTTCGAGAACGCCTGGGCGCAGTTCATCCCGTTCCTCGGCTTCGACCAGGACATCCGCCGCGTCATCTACACGACAAACGCGATCGAGTCGATGAACCGCAATCTGCGCAAACTCGTCAAGACCTCCGGGCATTTCCCGTCCGACGACGCGGCGCTCAAGATGCTCTACCTCGGTATCCGCAACGTCGAAGGCCGCCACATCGACGGCGACGGCCGTGTCCCCGCCGGCCGTATCCGCGGCACCGGGACCCTCGGCTGGACCCGTGCGATGAACCAGTTCAAGATCCGGTTCGGCGACCGCCTCCCCCTCTGACCAGCATCAACAGACAGTAACCACGGCAGGAACCAGAACCGATGGAGCACAAAACCGATCACACACAACTCAGTTGACATCCTC
>NZ_JBITDP010000114.1:0-1442 GCF_044454405.1 Streptomyces sp. NPDC051555
GCCCTACCTTTCTTTGTGGGTTTGAACTGGTCATTCGTAAGATCGGTGGACCCAGGGGTTCCGGGTATGGCTGCCATGGTGTCGCCGTGAATGGCTCAAGGAGCTTGGCCGCCCGGAACCCCGCGACGACTCGACCGCCAATTGGGAGATGCGACTCGATCGCTTTGTAGGGCAACGTCGGCGAGGTCGTCTGCTGGGCTGTGAACACGCGACGAGCTGACGGAGGTGGCCGTGCCCCAGATATGGGCCGGAGTGGACATCGGCAAGGAACATCACCACTGCGTGGTGATCGACAGGGACGGCGAACGGCTGCTGTCCCGCCGGGTCCTGAACGACGAGACGGCCCTGCTGGAGCTGATCCAGGACGTTTTGGCCCTCGACGAGGATGTGCTGTGGGCGGTTGACCTCAACCACGGTGGCGCCGCACTGCTGATCGGCCTGTTGGTCAGCCACGACCAGCCCTTGGCCTACCTCACCGGCCTGGCCATCCACCGCGCCTCGGGAACCTACCGCGGCGAGGGCAAGACCGACGCGAAGGACGCCTTCGTCATCGCCGACCAGGCCCGCATGCGCAAGGACCTGAGCCTGCTGCGGCCCGGCGACGAGATCGCCATCGATGTCCGCACGCTGACCACTCGCCGCACTGACGTCGTGGCCGACCGGACCAGGCAGATCAACCGGCTTCGGGCCCAACTTCTCGAAATTTGCCCGGCATTGGAACGAGCACTGGAGCTGACCAACAAGGGCCCGGTCGTCCTGCTGACCGGCTACCAGACCCCGGCGGCGATCCGCCGGGCCGGTGTGAAGCGGATCGAGACATGGCTTCGAAACCGGAAGGTCTACGGTGCTGCCGCGCTGGCCAAGGCCGTCGTGGAAGCCGCCGAGGCCCAGCACACCGCTCTGCCCGGCGAGAAGCTGGCCGCCGCCATGGTGGTCCGCCTCGCCAAGGGGGTGATCGCCCTCGACCAGGAGACCACCGAACTCGACGCAATGATCGAGGCCCGGTTTCGAGAGCACCCGCACGCCGAGGTGATCCTCAGCCTGCCCGGCATGGGCAAGCTCCTCGGCGCCGAGTTCCTCGCCGCCACCGGCGGCGACATGGACGCCTTCGGCAGCGCCGACCGCCTCGCCGGCTACGCCGGCCTCGCGCCCGCCCCGCGTGACTCCGGACGCGTCAGCGGCAACCTTCGCCGTCCTCGCCGGTTCCACCGAGGGCTGCTTCGGGCCTTCTACCTCTCGTCGTTCGCCAGCCTGAAGTCCTGCCCCGCCTCGCAGGCGTTCTACACACGCAAACGCGCCGAGGGGAAGGGCCACAAACAGGCCCTGCTGGCGCTCTCGCGCCGCCGCGTCAACGTCCTGTGGGCCATGATTCGCGACGGAGCGTGCTACCAAGCCATACCACCGGTCACGGCAGCGGCTTGACATCAGCATTGGGAAGCTCC
>NZ_JBITDP010000115.1:0-1422 GCF_044454405.1 Streptomyces sp. NPDC051555
CTTGAGCTGGACATTCTCTCTCCGCAGGGCGGCCAGTTCCTCGCGCTCGGCGGTGGTGAGGTGGTCGCCTCGTTCACCGGCGTCGGCCTCGGCCTGACGGATCCAGTTGCGCAGGGCCTCGTGGTGCACGCCGAGTTCCTCGGCCATGCGGCGAATCACCGGCTTCGGCTCGGTGGTGCGATACATCCGCACCGCACGCTCACGCAACTCCAGCGGGTACTTCCTCGGTGCGGACATCGTCTGGGTTCCTCTCATACGACCCATCTGACAGCCTGTCACCACTTCCCGCATCTCGGGGGAACCTCAGGACTGGCGTAGGGCCACAGTTCGGTCATGGCGATCGGCGCGTAGAGCACGCAAACCGTCACCACCACGATGGTCACCACACGTGCCCACGACACGTCCTTGAGACGGTTCACGGGGTCTTCCCCTCCACCATCGAAACCCGATAGTCCTATCTGGACTATCGAGAAGGTAGAGGTGCCTCCGGCCGCCGTCAACAAGGCTGTACCGGAAAGAAGTTCGAGCCTTCAGGTGTCCCGGTGCTGCGCCCACTCCCAGAAATCGACCATCATCCGCTCATACCGGATGCCGAACTCCAGCGCGCCCTGCTGCCCCGGAGTCAGGAGGGGGCCGACGCTCTCGGCGAGTTCCTCATAGCCCGCCAGGGTGCGGCGGTGTTCCTCGACCTGCACGGGGGACAAGTCCTGCGGTCGTGCCCCGAACCACAGCTTGAGGATGCCGCGTTCTCGGGCCTCCACCGGTATGAACGCCGAGTCGGACAGCCAGTCCCGCAGCGCGCTCCTGCCCGCCTCGGTCAGTTTCAGCAGCCTGCGGTTCCGCCCACCCTTCTGCCGTACCTCCGACAGGAGGCCCGCTTCCACCAGGCGGTCGCACTGGGCGTACACCTGGGCGTGCGGCACCGACCAGAACGGCGCGACCGTGCCCGCAGCCTCGACCTTCACGTCGTAGGGACTGGCCTCGCCCAACTTGTCGACGATGCCGAGGACGAGGAACGAGGCTGTGGTCAGCCGGGCTTCAGACATGGTGCGACCGTATCCCGCCGGATTGCCCCTCTCCACGAGGAGACCGGGAGGAAATCCCCACCCTGCCGACCACGCTTGCCCAGCACCGCATCCACCGTCACGAGAGCGCCCTCTTCTTTTGACGGCGGCCGTGGCAAAGTCCAGGTGTGCGGCCAGTCGAGTCCAGGCTGATGGCCACCGGAATTGCCCGGGGCCACCCGACCACACCCCACGGCCACCCACCTGGGCATCTCAATGGCCGTTGACAACAGCGTGGGCCAGCGGCTTGCCGGTCGCCCACTTGAACCGCCCCGGGTTTGATGGAGACATCGAAGACCCGGAAGGATGTCGATCATGGCTGCTCCCCGTAAGTACCCCGACGAACTGCGTGAGCGTG
>NZ_JBITDP010000116.1:0-1406 GCF_044454405.1 Streptomyces sp. NPDC051555
GGTCATGTCCCTTGACGTGGTGTAACTGATCATTCGGCAGTGCCGGGCAGGCAGGTGCTGTTGTCCGGATAGAGGTTGTCCATGCTTTCGATGGAGAGGTAGCGCCGGGGGAAGGCGATCCACTCGTCGTGGAGCTCGACGAGGACGGCCGTGGCCAGGCGGGTGACGGCGGCGGTGTTCGGGAAGACCTGGACGACATCTGAGCGTCGCTTGATCTCCCGGTTCAGACGTTCGAGCGGGTTGGTCGACTGGATTTTCTTCCAATGCTGGTTGGGGAAGTCCGCGAACGCGGTCAGGTCCTCCTTCGCCCCCAGCAGCATCTCCTTGACCTTGGGGAACTGGCGGCTGAGCATGTCCGCGACGGTATCGAGCTGGGCCCGGACCGCATCGGCGGTCGGCTGGGCGAAGACCGTGCGGATCGTCGCGGCGACCATCTCCGCGGACCCCTTCGGGATCACCGAGAAGACGTTGCGGACGAAGTGGACACGACAGCGCTGCCAGGCCGCACCGAGCATGACTTTACGGATGGCCTTGACCAGGCCGCTGTGGCTGTCGGAGATGACCAGGCGGACACCGCTCAGACCGCGCTCGCGCAGCGAGCGAAGGAACTCGGTCCAGAATGCCTCCGTCTCGCTGTCGCCGACCATGACGCCGAGGACTTCACGGCCGCCGTCCTCGGTGACACCGGTCGCGATGACGACGGCCTGGGACACGATCTGATGGTCGACGCGGGCCTTGACGTAGGTGGCGTCGAGGAAGACGTACGGAAACCGGAGGTGGTCCAGCGGCCGGTTGCGGAAGGCGTCGAGCTGTTCGTCGAGGCCGGCGCAGATCCGGGAGACCTCGCTCTTCGATATGCCGGTGTCCGAGCCGAGGGCTTTCACCAGGTCGTCGACCGAGCGGGTCGACACCCCGTGGACGTAGGCCTCCATGACGACCGCGTAAAGAGCCTGGTCGATGCGGCGCCGGCGTTCCAGCAGGCTGGGGAAGAAGCTCCCGGCCCGCAGCTTGGGGATCGCGAGTTCCAGGTCTCCGGCCTGTGTGGTCACGGTCTTCTCCCGGTGGCCGTTGCGCCAGGTGGTGCGGGTGTCGGTCCGCTCGCCCCACTCCGCACCGATCCGGGCGGTGGCCTCGGCCTCGACCAGTTCCTGGAGCAGCCTTTCGGCGACTTCGCGGACGAGTTCAAGACCATCCGCTGAACGTAGTGACTCAAGCAGGCGAAGTAGGTCATGCTGGGACAAGGCCACCGGGCACCCCCTTGGAACGAACTGGCAGTTCACCAAGGACAGTTGCACGGTGGCCTGCCCCGTTTCAGGGAGCATTCACCAGCAGCCGATGCACGCGAGGGCACACAAGCGGCGCACTTCCCAGCCAAGATCCGTTACACCACTCCGTGGGACGCCATC
>NZ_JBITDP010000117.1:0-1382 GCF_044454405.1 Streptomyces sp. NPDC051555
GGGCCTGTACGGTCAGCGGTGTAAACCTGATCAAGGGAACACCTGATGAGTGACGTGATCGTCTCTGTTGAGGCGGTTGAGGAAAGCCGACCGGTCGAGCTGTCGGCGGACCTGTTGGACGACCAGCTGATCGGTCAGCTGGTCGATCGGGCCCGGGCCGGCGGCTTGCAGCTGACCGGCGAGGGCGGGCTGCTGCAGCAACTGACGAAGCGGGTGCTGGAGTGTGCTCTGGAAGGTGAGATCACCGACCACCTCGGCTATGAGAAGCACGACCCGGCCGGGGACGGGAGCGGGAACTCCCGCAACGGGACCCGGTCCAAGACGGTGCTGACCGAGGTCGGACCGGTCGAGGTCGAGGTGCCCCGCGACCGTGACGGGAGCTTCGAGCCGCAGCTGGTCAAGAAGCGGCAGCGGCGGCTGACCGGCGTGGACGAGATGGTGCTGTCGTTGTCCGCGCGGGGCCTCACCCACGGGGACATCTCCGCGCACCTGGCCGAGGTCTACGGCGCGAGCGTCTCCAAGACGACGATCTCCACGATCACCGACAAGGTGATGGAGGGCATGTCCGAGTGGCAGAACCGGCCCCTCGACCCGGTCTACCCGGTGATCTTCATTGACTGTATCCACGTGAAGGTCCGCGATGGACAGGTCGCCAACCGGCCGGTCTACGTGGCCCTCGCGGTGACCGTGGACGGGCACCGCGACATCCTCGGCCTGTGGGTCGGCGATGGCGGCGAGGGCGCCAAGTACTGGCTCCAGGTCCTGACCGAACTCAAGAACCGCGGCGTCGACGACGTCTGCATGGTTGTCTGCGACGGCCTCAAGGGCCTGCCCGACGCGATCGGGACCGTCTGGCCGCAGGCCATCACCCAAACCTGCGTCGTTCACTTGATGCGCGCGAGTTTTCGATACGCGGCCCGCCAGGACTGGGACAAGATCTCCAAGGCGCTCAAACCCGTCTACACGGCCCCGACCGCGAAGGCCGCCGAGGACCGATTCCTCGACTTCCAGGAAGCCTGGGGCACCAAGTACCCGGCCATCGTGCGCCTTTGGGAGAACGCCTGGGCCGAGTTCGTACCCTTCCTCCAGTTCGACCCCGCGATCCGCCGGATCGTATGCACAACCAACGCGATCGAGTCCGTCAACTCCCGCATCCGCAAGGCCGTCCGGGCCCGCGGACACTTCCCGAACGAGCAAGCGGCGTTGAAGTGCGTCTACATGGCCGTCATGAGCCTCGACCCCACCGGGGCGGGACGCAAACGCTGGACCATGCGCTGGAAAGACGCTCTCCAAGCCTTCGACATCACCTTCGACGGCCGACTCTCCATCGGCCGGCGCTAACGAATCCAGCAACCAAAGCCACCGTTTACTGGACAGGCCCG
>NZ_JBITDP010000118.1:0-1347 GCF_044454405.1 Streptomyces sp. NPDC051555
GTACCGCTTCCTGTACTTACTTCCCACCTGGCACTACTTCCTCTGGAACCACACGTCCCAGTCTCCAGGTGTCCAAGACCAAGGGGAAGCTTCACGCTGCTGTGCAAGGTGATGAAGACCGCCCGCTCCACGTACTACGCGTGGGTGGCCGGAGCCGAGGCCCGCGAAGCGAGGCGACGGGCGGACGAGGCCCTGGCGCACGAGATCACGGTGATCCACATCGCCTCCCGGCGGAAGTACGGCGTCCCGCGCGTCACCGCCGAACTGCGCCGGCAGGGCCGGGTGGTCAACCGCAAACGGGTGGAGCGGATCATGCGGGAACACTGCATCGCCGGGCACAGCCGGCACACCGGACGCCGCAGCCTGACCAAGGCCGACAGCAAGGCCGCCCCGTCGCCGGACCTGATCGGCCGGGACTTCACCGCCACCCGCCCCGGAACGAAGATCGTCGGGGACATCACCTGCATCCCCACCGCCGAGGGCTGGCTCTACCTCGCCTCGTGGCTGGACCTGGCCACACGCGAGATCATCGGGTACTCGATGGCCGGTCACCACCGCGCCGACCTCGTCGTCGACGCCCTGGACATGGCCGCCGCGCTGGGCCGCCTGGAGCCCGGCTGCGTGATCCACAGCGACCGCGGATCGGAAGGTGAGTTCAACTGGTCGTCGCAACACCTTTGATCACGGAGGTGTGCAATGGGACTGCCGAGGAAGCAAATGTCGATGGCGCCATCCGGTGTGCGTCGGCAGTGGGCCGCGGATAGGGCGATGCGGCCGCCGATGCGTTCACCGGGCCGGCCTGAGCCATCGCGTGCTGTGCAACGAGAGTTCTGGCGCCTGATCGCATCCGGGATCACCTCTGTCCAGGCCGCCGAGGGGGTCGGGGTGTCGGCACCGGTCGGGATTCGATGGTTCCGACACGCTGGCGGGATGGCACCGCTGAGTCTGAACGAGCCCCCGGGCCGCTACCTGTCGTTCGCCGAACGCGAGGAGATTGCACTGCTCAAGGCTCAAGACAAGGGCGTGCGTGAGATCGCCCGCACGATCGGGCGCGCCCCTGGAACGATCTCTCGCGAGCTGCGTCGCAACGCCGCGACCAGGGGCGGTAAGCCGGTCTACCGCGCCGTGGTGGCCCAGTGGAAGGCGCAGCAGGCCGCGAAGCGGCCAAAGACGGCGAAGCTCGTGGACAACGACCGTTTGCGTGAGTACGTGCAGGACCGACTTGCCGGTGAGATACGCCGACCCGACGGCATGAAGCTTCCCCTTGGTCTTGGACACCTGGAGACTGGGACGTGTGGTTCCAGAGGAAGTAGTGCCAGGTGGGAAGTAAGTACAGGAAGCGGTACT
>NZ_JBITDP010000119.1:0-1331 GCF_044454405.1 Streptomyces sp. NPDC051555
GCCCCCGCGACGAGGAGGACGGCGAGGGCCGCACCGCCCGACCACAGGAGCTGGGGGCGTGCGTCGTCGTCGAAGAGCATGAGGACGAGGACGGCCGCCATGCCGGCGAGTGCGACCCAGGTCAGGTAGGGGAAGCACCACATGCGCAGGGTGAGCCTGTCCGGCATCTCCCGTTCGATCCGGCGGCGCAGCTTCAGCTGTGAGACGGCGATCAGCGCCCACACGAACAGCAGTACCGCGCCGACGGCGTTGAGCATGTAGAGGAAGACGGTGTCGGGCCACAGCAGGTTCAGGACGACGGAGACGAAGCCGAAGGTGACCGACGCGAAGACCGCGCGCCGCGGCACCCCGCCCCGCGAGACGGTCAGGAGTGCCTTGGGCGCCTCGCCGCGCTCGGCGAGGGAGAACACCATGCGGGAGGAGCCGTAGAGGTTGGCGTTCAGGGCGGACAGGAGGGCCACGAACACCACGATGTTCATGATCTGTCCGGCGCCGGGGATGCCGATGGAGTCGAGGACGGCGACGTAGGGGCTCTCGCCGGGCTTCATCGAGTCCCAGGGGAGCAGGGTGACGATGACGAGCATGGAGCCGATGTAGAAGAAGAGGATGCGCCACACCGCGCTGCGCACGGCGCGGGCGACGGAGCGGGCGGGGTCGTCGGACTCG
This sequence comes from Streptomyces sp. NPDC051555, assembly GCF_044454405.1. Classification (NCBI taxonomy): domain Bacteria; kingdom Bacillati; phylum Actinomycetota; class Actinomycetes; order Kitasatosporales; family Streptomycetaceae; genus Streptomyces; species Streptomyces sp. NPDC051555. The sequence continues at coordinate 667 of NZ_JBITDP010000119.1, forward strand.
GCGGCGGCGATGGTGACGACTTCGAGGCCGCCGAAGGCGAAGACGACGGCGAGCATGCCGGCGATGACTCCGCTGAAGCCGTGGGGTGCGAAGCCGCCCTGGCCGCTCAGGTTGGTCAGGCCGATGGGGTCGGTGTCCGGGAGGAGGCCGAAGATCGCCAGGGTGGACAGGACGAGGAAGAGGACGATGGCGCCGACCTTGAGGGTGGCGAACCAGAACTCGAACTCGCCGAAGTTGCGCACGGCGGCCAGGTTGCTCGCGGTGAAGACCACCATGAAGATCAGCACCCAGGCCCACTGGGCGATCTCCGGCACCCAGCCGTTCGCGATCTTCGCGGCGCCGGTGGCCTCCACGGCCAGGACCACGACCAGCAGGAACCAGTACAGCCAGCCCGCGGAGAATCCGGCCCAACGGCCCAACGCCCGCTCGGCGTGCACCGAGAACGAGCCCGAGGCGGGCATGGCGGCCGACATCTCGCCGAGCATCCGCATCACCAGCATCGCCAGGACGCCCGCGAGCAGGTAGGACACGATGATCGCGGGACCGGCGATGGTGATGCCCGCGCCCGAACCGACGAAGAGCCCGGCGCCGATCACGCCGCCCAGGCCCAGCATGGTCAGATGGCGCTGCTTGAGCCCGTGGCCGAGGGGCTCCGGGGCGAGGTC
>NZ_JBITDP010000120.1:0-1327 GCF_044454405.1 Streptomyces sp. NPDC051555
CTGAGGTTCCCCCGTTGTTCGGGAGTTGCTGATCAGCTGGTCAGGAGGGGTTGGCGGGTGTTCAGGTTCGTTGGTTCGGCCGTCGCCTGGTCGGCGTAGTAGTGCTTCTCCTCGTACTCGATCGGGCTGAGGAAGCCGAGCCGTTCCTGGATGCGACGGGAGTTGTAGAAGCCATCGATGTACTCGAAGAGCGCGAGGTTCGCCTCAGCCCGGGTGGTGAAGGTCCGGCCACGGAGGCCCTCGGTTTTGATGAGCATCCAGAGGTTCTCCGCGAGAGCGTTATCGTACGAGTCGCCGACCGAGCCCATGGACGCCTCGACTCCAGCTCGCATTAGCCGGGTTGTGAGCTTGATCGACGTGTATTGACAGCCGTGGTCCGCGTGATGAATCAGCTGGCCGGGCTCGACCTCGCGGGACGCGAGGGCGTACTCCAGGGTGGTCAGCACCAGGTCGGCGTCCGCGCGGGCGGAAGTCTCCCAGGCGACCACTCTGCGGGAGAAGGCGTCGCGGATCGCTGAGAGCCACAGAGGCCCCTCACCGGTGGAGATCATGGTGAGGTCGGTGACCCACAACCGGTTCGGAGCCGATGCGGTGAAGTCCCTGTTGACCAGGTCCGGGGCCAGGGTGGCCTTCGGGTCCCGGCGCGTGAAGCCCTTGCGGCGTGGGCTCACCCCCGCGATATCGGCATCGCGCATCAGTCGCTCGACCCGCTTGCGGCCCACGTGGACGCCCTCACGCTTGAGGACGGCGTGTACCCGCGGCGAGCCGTAGTTGCCGCCGGAATCCGCGTGGATCTCCTTGATCCTCTCGGTCAGCTCGACGTCACGGCGCCTTCGCTCGCACGGCTCGGTCTCCGCACGGCGCCAGCGGTAGTAGGTGGAGGAGGGGATGTGCAGTTCCCGAAGTACGCACTCGACTCCCAGGCGCGGGTGCTCGTCAACGAGCGCCGTCACCTGGGCCGGGTCGGGTCGAGTTGCGCCGCGAAAAACGCTGAGGCCGTCCGCAGCACGTCGTTGGCCCGCTTGAGCTGGACATTCTCCTTGCGCAGGGCCGCGAGCTCGGCGCGTTCGTCGGTGGTGAGCCGGTCATCGCGTTCGCCGGCGTCCGCCTCGGCCTGGCGGATCCAGCCACGCAAGGCCTCGGGATGCACGCCGAGGCCGACGGCCAGCTTCTTGATCTGGGGCTTCGGCTCCGCGGTGCGATACATCCGCACCGCACGCTCACGCAACTCGAGCGAGTACTTCCGGGGTGCAGCCATGGCCACTGGTCCTCTCATGAGTCCCATCTGACCCGATGTCAACACTCTCCGCATCCCGGGGGAACCTCA
>NZ_JBITDP010000121.1:0-1319 GCF_044454405.1 Streptomyces sp. NPDC051555
TGTCCCTCCCCTCGTAGCGTGGAGTCCGTGATTGCAGGGGATGTTGGGGTTCATGGGTTCCAAGCAACGGACGTACACGTCTGAGTTTCGTGAGGGTGCTGTACGCATCGTGATCGAGACGGGCAGGCCGATCGCGGAGGTCGCCGAGGAGCTCGGCGTCCACTCCGGCACGCTGCATAGCTGGGTGTCGCGATGGCGGCGCAATGGGTCGGCGTCGTCCGACCGGCCGGCCGAGCCCGCGCCGGGCGGCCGGATACGCGAAGCCGAGCGTGCCGAGCTGGAGCGGCTACGGCGGGAGATGTCGGAGAAGAACAAGCGGATACGCGAGCTGGAGATGGAGCGTGATGTCCTCAAGCGATGCATGGTCCTCTGGGTGAAGTGACCGGGACGGACCCGGCCGCCCTGGCCGCGTTCATCGGTAACCAGAGGACCGAGCACCGCGTCCCGCACCGTCTGGCCTGCCAGATCCTGGAAGTGTCGGAGTCGTGGTTCTACAAGTGGCGCGACAAGCCCACCACTGCGCGTGAAGTCCGGCGGGGACAGCTGGCTGACGCGATCACGGGGATCTTCGAGGCCTCCGGCGGCACGTATGGTTCCCCGAAGGTCTGGGTCCTGCTCGTCCGCGCGGGCTGGCGGGTCTCGGTGAACACCGTGGCCCGCCTCATGGCCGAACTCGGCCTGGCCGGACGGAAGGTCCGCCACCGGCGGGGGCTGACCCGGCCCGGCAAACGGCCGGCGGCGCCGGACTTCGTGCGCCGTGACGTCACCGCGGACGCTCCGGACCAGGTGTGGTGCGGCGACATGACCGAGATCACCACCGATGAAGGCAAGCTCTACCTGGCCACCGTCATCGACCTGTTCCCGCGTCGATTGCTCGGCTATGCGATGGGCGCCCGTCACGACGCCGAGCTGGTCGTGTCGTCCTTGAACATGGCCGCGGCCACCCGCGGTGGTGAGGTCAGGGGCGTGATCTTTCACAGCGTCAGAGGCAGCGAGTACGGCTCCGGGCGCTTTTGCCGGGCCTGTCGCCGCCTGGGAGTGACCCAGTCCATGGGCCGCGTCGGATCGTGTTTCGACAATGCCGTCAGCGAGGCGTTCAACAGCGTGCTCAAGGTCGAGTACGTCCACCGGCACACCTTCACCACCCGCACCGAGGCCCGGCTGAGGATCGCGACCTGGATCACCGGCTTCTACAACACCCGACGGCTACACAGCGTATGCGGATACCACAGCCCGATCGACTACGAACGAGAACACCAGGCCGGCCTCACCGTGGAGCTGGCCGCTTGAAAGATCTCCACAGCCCGAGGGGATTGACA
>NZ_JBITDP010000122.1:0-1317 GCF_044454405.1 Streptomyces sp. NPDC051555
TGAACCGCCCCGGGTTTGATGGAGACATCGAAGACCCGGAAGGATGTCGATCATGGCTGCTCCCCGTAAGTACCCCGACGAACTGCGTGAGCGTGCGACGCGTCTGGTGGTCGAGGCCCGTAAGGACCCGGTCGGCCGGGCCGGCGCGATCAAGCGGATCGCCGACCAGCTCGACGTGCACCCCGAGGCTCTGCGGGGGTGGGTCAAGCGCGCTGAGACCGACGACGGTCTGCTGCCCGGTAGCACCAGTGCCGAGGCCGCCCGGATCACGGAGCTGGAGCGGGAGGTGAAGGAACTGCGGCGGGCGAACGCGATACTCAAGTCCGCGTCGGCTTTCTTCGCCGCGGAGCTGGACCGTCCACTGCGATGAAGGTCGCCTACATCGACCAGCACAAGAACCTGTTCGGCGTCCAGCCGATCTGCGACGTCCTCGCCGAGACCGACGCGCCGATCGCGCCGAGCACCTACTACGCGGCACAGGGCCGCCCGCCGTCAGCCCGCCGCCTGCGCGACGAGCACCTCACCCAGGAGATACGCCGGATCCACGAGGCCAACTACAGCGTCTACGGGGCCCGCAAGGTCCACGCCGTCCTGGTCCGCGAAGGCCACGAGGTGGCCCGCTGCACAGTCGAGCGCCTGATGCGCAAGGCAGGCCTTCGCGGAGTGATCCGGGCCAAGAGCCCGCGCACCACCCGGCCGGCCCCCGAAACCAGCCGCCCGGCGGACCTGGTCGAGCGGCAGTTCACCGCGAGTGCCCCCAACCAACTGTGGGTCGCCGACATCACCTACATCAGAACCTTCTCCGGCTGGGTCTACGCCGCGTTCGTCATCGACGTCTTCTCCCGCATGGTCATCGGATGGCAGGTCGCCACCAGCCTCTACACCGACCTCGCCCTCGACGCACTCGAGATGGCGATCTGGCGCCGCCGGCACACCAACGCCGACCTCGCCGGCCTCACCCACCACTCCGACCGAGGAGTGCAATATCGAGCCCTGCGCTACACCGAACGCCTCGACGAGGCAGCCGCCGTCGCCTCGGTCGGCTCCAAGGGAGATTCGTACGACAACGCTCTCGCCGAGGCATTCAACAGCCTGTTCAAGGCAGAACTGATCCGCAACAAGGGCCCCTGGACCGGCATCAACGACGTCGAGATCGCCGTCGCCGAGTACATCGACTGGTTCAACCAGCGACGCCTCCACGGCGAACTCGGCCACATCACCCCCGCCGAACACGAAGCCGCCCACTACATGACCGAACCCCCAGCGTCACTCCAGAAAACCAGCTAACTCAGTCTCCACAAAACCCGGGGCTTGACA
>NZ_JBITDP010000123.1:0-1262 GCF_044454405.1 Streptomyces sp. NPDC051555
CCCGCTCTGACCAACATCAACCGACAGTAACCACGGCAGGAACCAGGACCACAGAGCACAACACCGATCACACACAGACCAGTTGACATCCCCGCGGCGCCGTGCACGGCCTCAATCCGGTTGGTTGCCGTGAGTTGCAGGTGGTCCTTTCGGGGAGTGGGGGCGTTCCGGCCGGCGCACCGGTTCGTTCCGAAGAAGCCGGGTCAGTAGCGTCCGGTCAGGGCTGATTCATAGTCCTGATGGCCCGGGTAACCTGCTGGTCACAGGGATGTGACGAACCTTCAGTACGGCATTGGCACATGCACCGGAGCTCCGATGATCAAGGGGACCGACCAAGTCACCCGATCACCGGAGCTCCGAGGTGCCGTCAGTCTGACACCGTCTGTCTGTTCAAGTCGCCCTCGCGTGGACTCCGTGAGCTTCCCGGCACGGCGGCGCGGCTGGCCGCCCTGCCGGATCCACGCGCCCGGCGGGGTCGGCTTCACAGCCTCGTCTCGGTGCTCTTGACCGCCGCGTGCGCGGTCCTGGCCGGCGCCCGCTCCTACGCCGCGATCGGGCAGTGGGCCCGCCACGCACCCCAGGACACCCTCGCCCGCCTGGGGTCTCGCACGCGCGGCCCCCCTCGGGGTGCGCCGCGCGGCCTCGCCTTCGACCGTGCGCCGGGTGCTGGTCGCAGTGTGCCCCGGCGGCCTCGCCGACCTCCTCGGACACGGCCCGACCGGCACCGAGTCGCTCGCGGTGGACGGCAAGAGCGCCCGCGGTTCACGCACCGATACCACCCCGGCCGCCCACCTCCTGTCCGCCGTCACGGCCACCGGCCACACCGTCAGCCAGCTCCGAGTGCCGGACAAGACCAACGAGATCACCGGCTTAACCGCCCTGCTCGCTCCGTTCGACCTGACCGGCACCGTGGTCACCGCCGACGCCCTGCACACCCAGCGCGAACACGCGAAATGGCTGGTGGAGACGAAGAACGCCCACTACCTGATGGTCGTCAAGGGCAACCAGCCGAACCTCCACGCGGCGATCAAGGCCCTGCCGTGGAAGGAGGTGACCGCCCGCCGCTACGACCGTGCGGCCGGGCACGGCCGCCGCGAGACCCGCTCGGTCCGCACGCTCACTGAGGTTCCCCCGCTGTGCGGGAGGTGCTGACTAGCTGGTCAGGGTGGGGTTACGTGGTTTCAGGTTCGCTTGTTCGGTCGCTGCCTGGTTGGCGTAGTGCTTCTCCTCGAACTCGATGGGGCTGAGGTAGCCGAGCCGCT
>NZ_JBITDP010000124.1:0-1247 GCF_044454405.1 Streptomyces sp. NPDC051555
CGCAAGCCTGTGCCGCTCTCCGGTAGCGCGCGTTCAGACTCTCGATCGCGTTGGTTGTGTAGACGACCTGCCGGATCGCAGGCGGCAGGGAAAGGAACGGGACGAACTCGTTCCAGGACCGTTCCCAGATCCCGCCGATCGATGGATAGCGGCTGTCCCACTTCTCCTTGAACTCTGTGAGCCGGCACCGGGCCTGTGTTTCATCGACGGCCGTATAGACCGGCTTGAGATCCCGGGCGATCTCGGCCGTATCGCGACGCGATCCGTAACGCAGACTGTTCCGGATCAGGTGAACCACGCACGTCTGCACGACCGTTTGGGGCCAGATCGCGGTAACGGCCTCGGGTAGCGCGGTGAGACCGTCACAGACCACCATGAGGACGTCCCTCACGCCGCGGTTGCGGATCTCCGTCAGCACGGTCTGCCAGTACTTGGCGCCCTCGCCACCCTGCCCGGTCCACAGTCCCAGGATCTCCCGGTAGCCGTCCGCAGTGACCGCGATCGCCACGTAGACAGGCCGGTTGGCCACCTGGCCGTCCCGAATGCGCACATGGATCGCATCGATGAACACCACCGGATACACCGAATCGAGAGGACGGGTCCGCCATTCCGCCATCGATTCCAGCGCCTTGTCCGTGATCGTCGAGACCGTTTCCTTCGACGTGGTCATTCCGTATACCTCGGCGAGATGCGCGACAATTTCCCCGGACGTCAGCCCCTTCCCCGTGAGCGAGAGGACCATTTCATCCAGAGCGCCGGTCCGGCGGGCGTACTTCGGCACCAGTCCCGGGCGGAAGGTTCCGAACCGGTCACGCGGCACGTTCACCACCACCGGGCCGACCTCGGTCATCACCTTCTTCGCCCGGTAACCGTTACGCATGTTTCCGCCCGAACGCGATCCCCGGCCGCCCACCCGCACCGATTCATCGGCCAGATGCAGATCCATCTCCGCCTCGAGCGCGGCTTGCATCAAATGCTGAGCGAGCTCGGGAAGAATGCCGCCCTCGCCCATCAGTCGAAGACCGCCGGCCGCGGTCTTCTCCGCCGCGAGCACGGCCAGTTCTTCCAGCAGTTCGACCGACAGACCGTTCTCGGATACCGGCATCGCCTTCACACCAGAACCCTCAGCACTCTCGCCGCCGCTGGCAAGCGACACACCGCCGGCCATCCCGATCGAGTGACCCGTCGTCATACCCATCAGATGACTCCTTCGAGGAAGGAACCCACCTAATTCATGACACTCCCGA
>NZ_JBITDP010000125.1:0-1200 GCF_044454405.1 Streptomyces sp. NPDC051555
GAGGGTGTACACCAGGTTGTGTGAGTAGGGGATGATTGCTCCTATCTGGTCCGGTTCCTGCCCTGAACGGAAAGTGACGCACAGTGATATCGAGGCAGGATACTGAGGCAGGCCGTAGCGAGGCCGCGGAGCGGGTGGCGCGGGCGTTGTCGCCGGAGGCGATCGACGCGCTGATCGCGGACGCGAGGGAGTCCGGGGTGCCGCTGGACGGCCGGGGCGGTTTGTTGCAGCAGATGATGAAGCAGGTCATCGAGCGGGCCCTGCAGGCCGAGATGGCCGATCACCTCGGCTACGAGGCAGGGGACCCGGCCGGGCGGGGCAGCGGGAACAACCGCAACGGCCACTACGGCAAGACGGTGACGACCACGGCCGGCCCGGTGGAGATCGACGTGCCCCGCGACCGTAAGGGCGAGTTCGAGCCGCGGATCGTGCCGAAGGGCACCCGCCGCCTGGGGCAGGTGGACGAGATGATCCTGTCGCTGTACGCACGCGGCATGACCACGCGCGACATCACCGCCCACCTCGCCGAGGTCTACGGCGCCGACGTGTCCCCGGCGCTGATCTCGAAGGTGACCGACGTGATCGCGGACGAGGTCACCAGCTGGCAGAACCGTCCCCTGGACGAGTGTTACCCGATCCTCTACATCGACGCGATCCGGATCAAGGTCCGCGACAACGGACACGTCGTGAACAAGGCCGCCCACCTGGTCATCGGCGTCGACACCGAGGGCATCAAGAACGTCCTGGGCATCTGGCTCCAGGACAACGAGGGCGCGAAGTTCTGGCTCCACGTCCTCACCCAGCTCAAGCACCGCGGCCTCACGGACGGGCTCATCGTGTGCTGTGACGGGCTCAAGGGACTGCCCGAGGCCATCGAGGCCGTGTGGCCCCGCGCGATCACCCAGACCTGTGTCGTTCACCTGATCAGGTCGGCGCTGAAGTACGTCAGCTCCACCGACCGCAAGAAGGTCGCCGCGGCGCTGAAACCCGTCTACACCGCCGTCGATGAGACCGCCGCCCTCGAAGCCCTCGAACAGGTCCGCGAAGACTGGGGCCGGCAGTATCCCGGCACGATCAGCGTGTTCGAGAACGCCTGGGCACAGTTCATCCCCTTCCTCGACTTCGACCAGGACATCCGCCGCGTCATCTACACCACCAACGCGATCGAGTCGATGAACCGCAACCTGCGAAAACTCATCA
>NZ_JBITDP010000126.1:0-1052 GCF_044454405.1 Streptomyces sp. NPDC051555
GCATCTGGTCGGTCCTCCGCCGGACCAGCCAGGCCAACACCGACTTCACCGACCCCGACCACCTCATCCGCCGACTACGACACGGCCTCCGCCAGGTCCAGTACCGCAGCGACATCATCGACGGATGCCTCACCGGCACCGGACTCACCCTTACGACACCACGACTACAAGGTCAGTAGCGCCCTCTCGGCGGATTCCGGGAGGAACAATCAGAATGGATGACCCTCGGGATGTTGCAGTACGTGATGGAGTACAGAGGCAACGATCGCCCCCGTTGCGTACGCCTGCTGTCAGCGCATCCATGCTGGTCGAGAGCCGAGCGCTGTTGATCGTTGCCAGAGTGTTGCGCTGCAACACTGGTCGATCTTCAGCAACGGAGCGTTGCAGGCTCCCCGAAGCGGCAAGAGCGGCACCCCGCCGACGCCTACCCTGGGGACCGCATCCCGAGACGGACCCGAGGGCCGCACCGGGCACCGGGCCAGGCCACCGGACATGCGCGGCGGCCTGCCCCGTGCGGCGCGTAGACCGCCCCGGGGAGTCTGGCGCTACGATTCTACCGGCGGTAGAATCGTGTGATGGGCAGCAAAGCGACGAGCGTCAAGACGACCGAGGCCGTCCGAGACCGCCTGCGCATCCTGGCGCAGGAACGCGGCACGACCATCACCGAACTCCTCGAGGAGCTGGCCGCGAGCCAGCTGACTGCCGCCGAACAGGAGCGGCGCGCTCAGGAAGCGGCCGCCGAGCTGGGCCTGGAGTACACCGAGCAGGTCCAGGCCGCCGGCCAGAGTGCCTGGGAGCGTGTGCGCGCTCACCAGGGCGGCGCGGCCGCGTGAACCTGGCGGCCGTCTTCGACCACACCGCACTGGCCGCCCTGTACCGGGCGGACGAGTTCTTCACCGGCCTGTACATCGAGTCCTCGCGGGGCGGCGGGCGGGTCCTGATTCCCGCGCTGTCGGTCTGTGGACGATTGCGTAATTCCCCCGTCTGAACTTCGCGTAATTCCCCCACCCCTCGCCTGATCGGTGTCATTTGATCGGTGGCTTGTCGGGCCT